>NZ_JBSGSU010000001.1:452652-897214 GCF_053607065.1 Cellulomonas sp. NPDC055163
TGGGGGGGGGGGTGGCGGGGGGGGGGGGGGGGCGGCCGGCCCCTCGGGGGGCCCCCCCCCCCGCGTCCGGGTCAGCCGGGCCAGTTGTGGTCGTTCAGGTACCAGCGGCGTCCGTCGACCGAGCCGGCCGAGGTGCCACCGGAGCCGTCCCAGTTGCCCGTGACCGGGACGTGGGTCGAGCGGCCGAACGTGAAGACGTTCTCGGCGTACCCGTCGAACTGGTCGTTCAGGTGCCACGTCCCCGCACGCCAGACGCCCACGGTGTCCCGCCGGTCGCCGTTCCAGTCACCGACCACCGGGACGTCGGTCGCGGTCCCGTAGAGGAACGCGTGGTCCGGGGCCGAGCCGTCGTGCTGGTCGTTGAGGTACCACTCGCCCGCCCGCCACACCCCGGCGGTGTCGAACCCGTCGGCGTTCCAGTCGCCGACGAGCGGGCGGTCCGTCCCGTTGCCGTACTGGAAGACGTGCTCGGAGGCCGATGCGTCGTTCTGGTCGTTGAGATACCAGTAGCCGCCGCGGAACACGCCGACGGTGTCGATGCCGTCGCCGTTCCAGTCGCCGACGACCGGGACGTCGTCGTGGTTGCCGAACAGGAAGGCGTACTCGACGGGCGAGTCGTCGTTCTGGTCGTTGAGCCAGAACTTCCCGTCGCGGAACACCCCGACCGTGTCGATCCCGTCGCCGTTCCAGTCCCCGGAGAAGCGCACGTCCGTCGTGAGCCCGAAGTCGAGCACCCGGCTCGCGTTCGCCGCGTTCTGGGCCGCGAGCGCGCTGACCCGGTCCTGGACCCGGAGCTGGTCCGCGGGTGTCGAGGCGCTGTTGAGCTGGGCCCACGCCTTCGTCCCGCCCGACGAGAACCGCCACCGGCCGCTCGCGTCGGCGAAGAAGACGTCGGTCTTCTCGTCGCCGTCGACGTCGGCGAGCTGGAGCTGGTCCGTCCGGACGCCCGGCTCGGAGATCAGCGGGTTCCAGCCCGTGACGCCGCCGTGCGAGACGTACCACCGGCCGTCCGCCGGGTTCGACCAGAAGACGTCGGCCTTGCCGTCACCGGTCAGGTCGCCGAGCGCGAGCTGCTCGTTCGGGACGCGGCCGGCCCCGATCTGCGCCCACGCGGAGGTGCCCGCCCAGGAGACGAGCCACCGCCCGTCCGGGTGTGCGTAGAACACGTCGTCCTTGCGGTCCCCGTCGAGGTCGCCGAGCCGCAGGTCGGTCGCCCGGACTCCGGCCGCCGAGTTCAGGCGGACCCAGGACGCCGTGCCTCCGCTCGAGAAGTACCACGTGCTGTCCGCGGGGTTCACCCAGAAGACGTCGTCCTTCTTGTCGCCGTCCATGTCGGCGATCACCAGGTCGCCCGTCGCGGCCTCGGCGTACGCGAGCGGCTGCCACGGCTGGGTCGCGCCGTAGGAGACCTTCCAGCGGCGCTCGGCCGGGTCGGCGAAGAACACGTCGTCCTTGCCGTCGCCGTCGAAGTCACCGAAACGCAGCGCGTCGCCGGGGGCCTCGCGCGCACTGTTGACGCCGACGTACGGCGAGACACCGCCCCACGAGATGCGCCACCGCCCGTCGGCCGGGTCGGACCAGAAGACGTCCGCGGTGCCGTCGCCGTCGAAGTCCGTGCCGTCCGTGTTCCGCTTGGGGACGGTGGGTGTCGTCGTGTCGAGCCCCGGCGCGATCGTCGACGGGTTCGTGCACGAGGTGAACAGCTTCCCGGCGATCAGCTCCGAGGTGTACGTACGCACCTCCGAGACGGCACCGCGCCAGCCGCGCGCGGGGGCACCGGCGACCTTGGCCTGGCCGACGCGGAACGCCCCGGCCGCCTGCCAGGGCGCGGGGGCCCGGACCGGTGTCGCGCCGATCGCGTCCGGCTCCTCGACGGGGTTCTCGGCCGAGCCGATCCGGCACACCGAGAGCTGGAGGTCCCCGGCGGCCGTGCGGCTGCCCGCGAGCTGGACCCACGAGCCCGGCGTCACGGGCTCCTGGGACATGACCGCGACCTCCGGGGCACCGCCGGCGTCGCTCGACGGGACCCAGAACGCCCAGCAGCTCCCGGTGCCCGTCGGGCAGCTCGGGTCCTTGCGGTGGCCGAGCGTGAACCCGCTGACCCGCTGCCCGTCCTGGCTGACCGCGGCGTAGGTGCCGTTGGTGTCGTCGAGCCGGGCGAACGCCATGACGGAGTACGACGACCCGGCCGTGCGGACCACCGGCCGGGAGGAGCTCGCGACCTCCCCGGCGGCGTCGAAGGCCAGTGCCTGGTCGGCCCTGTTCGTGAACCAGCCGAGGCCGGGCGTGCGGGTCACGCCGCCCGAGACCGTGAGCGGCGCGGTGCCGCTCATGCTCACCGCGACCGTCCCGTCGGCGTCGTCGAGCTTCCACGCCTCGCTGAGGGCCGCGGTGTCGACGACGATGCGGTACTCACGCTTGGGGCTCGCCCAGCCGGCCGCGTCGACCGACCGCACGAACAGCCGGTGCGGCCCGCCGGTGGGCGGCGCGTACGAGATGGTCGTCGAGCTCGCCGGGGTCGAGAGGTCGAACGCCTCCGAGTCGAACGAGTACTCGTAGCGGACGACGTCGGCCGAGCCGCCGTTGCCGAACGTGAGCAGGCCGGGGATGCCGGAGCCGCCCGCGAGCGTGTCCTCCTTGTACTGCGCCGGCTGACCTGGGCTCGACTGGACGGTCGGCTGCGCCGGAGCCGTCAGGTCGACCGCGAACTCGCAGACCGTCGTCGGCCCCGTCAGACCGGCCGTGTCGACGCCCGCGACGCGCCACTGGTACAGCCCGCCGTCGTTGAGCGGCCCGGGGAACCGGACCGCGTGCTCGGCCCCCGAACCCTGCGCGGGCGTGAGTCCGCCGTCCCACACGTGGTGCGCCGTGTTGACGGCGCTGAACACGTCGAACGCCGCGTGCACGGCGTCACCCTCGGGGTCGCTGAGCTGTGCGGCGAACGTCGGCGTCGAGGTGCGGATGTACGGGCGGCCCGCTCCGTTGACGCACGCCGCGCCGGGGTCGGTGATCCGCACCGCAGCGGGCGCGTTCGGCGCCCGGTTGTAGGTCACCGAGAAGCTCGCGTCCCAGCCGTACCGCTTCCAGTACGCCATGGACGACTCGTCGACGGCGATGCCGAACGACGCCTGCGCGGTGTTCGCGTCCGCGACCGCGCGGGCCTGCGCCGACGCGTCGAACTCGATGCGACGCGGCTCGGAGCCGCCGCCGCAGCCGGCGCGGTGGGCGATCACGTGCGTCTGCAGCGGGTTCCAGTAGCCGCCGCCCGGGTAGGCGGTGCCCTGGTCGAAGTCGGCGACCGCGTAGAGCGTCACGGGCTGCGGGGTGCAGCTGTAGGAGTGCGTGCCGGTGACCGCGAACGTGGCGCCCGTGATGTCCGACGACGCGACGTTGCCGATGTCCTGGAGGCCCGCGAACTGCCAGAGCAGGCGGGACTGGAACGTCGTCGAGCAGGTCGTCGACGTCGCCCGCGAGCACAGGCCGACGCCCTCGTCACCGGTGAAGTCGTACCTGGTGCCGACGGCGGTCCTGACCGCGGAGCGGCGGTTGAGCGCGCCGCTGACGCCGGGGTCGATGTACACCGGCCACACCGTCTGCGGGTCGGCCAGCATGTCGGCGTCCGGCGTGATCGTGACCTCGTCGGCCGTCACCTCGGCGGGCAGGACCGCGACGTCCTCGCCGCCCACCGGCTCGACGGTCGGGTCTCCCTCGGCGAGCTCCGCACCGACCGCGGCGTCGGGAGCACCCGAGGCCGCCGGCTCGGCGGCCGACGAGTCCCACATGGCCGGGGTCGGGCTCGCGAACACCGTGGCGCCCGCCCCGTCCGTGGCGACGAACCCGCCGTCCTGGGCCTCGACCTCGATGCCGTCCGACGAGACGACGGGGAACGTCAGGTCGGCCAGGTCGGGGTGCGCCGCGGCCTCCGGGGACTCGACCCGGAGGACCTCGGAGAACCCGGTCGCGTCCTCGTTGACCGTGACGACCAGGTCGACACCCGGCAGCACCTCGTCGTACGTGAGCTGCGAGCCGTCGACCGTGGGCTCCGGCAGATCGAACGGCATCCCGAACGCGAGCTCGTGACCATCGCGCTCGATGGCCGCGAACTCCTCACCGTCGCCGCCTGCGCTGAACGACATCGGCGCGACGGCCGACGCGACGGTGAAGCCGCCATCCTCGGCGGGCACCAGCGTGGGGTCGACGTCGGCCCACTCGCCCGACGCCTTCGTGCGGACGGCGCCGGTGGACACCTCGAGGCGCATCGACCCGTCCGGCAGGGCGACAGTGGTGTTCCACTCCGTACGCGCGGAGAGCACCTCGACTTCGGCGCCGCACCGCTGCGCGAGCGCCACGGCCGCGAGTCTCTCGCTCGATTCGCTGACGCACGGCGCACTGACAGCGTTGTCGAGCGGCACGAGCCCCGCCCCGGACGCAGGGATCGCCGTCGTGGTCCCTGCAATCATTATGCCAAAAGCTAGCAGCGCCGGCGGCGCGTTCCTACCGCGTTGGCGCCGCGCAGCCATGAACCGGAAGTGCACGTTAGCCCCCTGAGGGTTAGGAACAACATACGAGATTTTGAGAACGTCGGAGATTGACCCGTGCATAGCGACGACGAAGAGCCAGGTGTATCAGTCCCCGACGACCCAAAGATAGTCGAATCTACCCGCAAGCTGACATAATTCCCTCAGCGCGATCAAGGACTCGCGCTCGCTAGAGCGGAGCTCGTCGGTCAGGAGTGCGTCCACTTCCTCGACAACTCGCTTCATCTGGATATGGTTAAAAACAGTGTCGCCATACAAGTTGATACCCGAGAGCAACGGGAACCGGTCTATGTCGAAGCTCGCGATTGGCGGGTCATACGCCATAGGCGCGCGAGCTTTCAGATCGCGGTTCTCTCCGCGAAGGATCAAAGCGACAGGCATCACATTCCTCCACTAACGCCCAGGAAACAATGTCAACAGATACCCGTCGTACTGGTCGCGAATGACGGTGTAAACGTGCGTCGATTCACCCAAGGGGTTTGAAAGCGACCGATTCGTGACCCCAACAGGTCGAGGGCTCTCAAGGGTGTAGACGATGTTTCCGCTTTTCGGGCTCCGGCGCCCAATCTGCCCGACGGTTGAGGTCGCGAGCGCCTCCAGGTCGACGTCTGGGCCGAAGAGGCTCGAGGTATCGTCTACCTCTGCGCCTCCCGGCGTGTGCCGGCTAGTGGCGTGGGCGATTCCCTCGGCGGCTTCCTCGCATGCATTGTGCACAAGAATCGGTGTTTGACCCGCGTAGTACGTGTGCACATCGATGATCTCGAGGTTGTACGCGGTGAGGAAACGGTGATCCATCGTGCTGGCTGCGACGGTCCTGGGTCCATCGTTGGTCAGGACCTCGTCACCCACGGAGACGTCGATCGCCTTGATGAACGTCCTGTTGCCAGTCGTCCAGACGGGGTGCCCCGCGGTGGCGTCGATTTTCGTCCCGTCGGACAGTGTCAGCTTGACCATGACGTGTAGGCCGGAGTGCCGGATAGCAGTCTTGACCGGACGAGCGACGGTGATACCAGCCTCTGGGTCAGTCGCGATGATCGTGTCGCCGACCTTCACGTCCTCGATCGGCTTCTGCGAGCCGTTCGCCATCAGCACCGGCGTGCCTGCCGTGAAGCTGTTGACGCTGCACGACGACGCCTCGGTCTTTCCACTCGGCGCCGACGGCTTGTCCGGGCCTGCGTTCGCGTTTGGCTTCGCAGCGGGCGGCGAGCTCGACGCGGCCGGGGGCTTCGCCGAAGCGGGCGTTCCACGAGAGGCCGTACTCGCGCGCGCGCTCACCGCCGTCGACGCACGGCTCGACGTAGCCGTCGCCGCCTTGCTCGAGGAGGTCGCGGCCCGGATGGCACCTGGGATCTTCGTCGCCAGCTTTCCCGCACTGCCGCCGACCGCCCCGAGGATCCCGCCGATCGCCGTGTCACGGGCGAGGCTGCCCCACGAGAACTTCTGCGTCTTCTGGACCTTCGTCTTCCACAGGTTCGTCGCCGCGGCCCCAGCGGCACCACCGAGCGCGAGGCACCCGACGCTGCCGACGCCGCCGGTCGCCGCGAGGCACCCAGCCGTGACGAGCCCGCCGGCGACGAACCCGACGATGTCCGCCTGGTACTTCTTGACGAACCCGGCAGCCCCGCTCGCCGCCGACTTGGCGCCCTTCTTGACGGAGTTCCAGACGCTGCCCCACGAGAGCATCCCGGTGGGGTCCCAGTACGTCATCGGGTTGTTGTCCGCGTACGTGTACGCGGCCCACTGCTGCGGCTTGCCGAGGTCCATGACCGGGTCGACGGAGATGAACCTGCCGAGGGTCGCGTCGTAGTACCGCGCCCCCATCTGCGTCAGGCCGGTGGCGTCGACCGGCTTGTTGAGGAAGCCGTGGTCGCCGGGCCACGCCGGGGTGCCGCCGCGGGCGTTGCCGAACGGGTCCATGCGGCGGTTCGTGACCGCGTGCGTGGCGTTGTCGATCGACAGGCTCGCGGTGGCGTGCGGGTCGTTCACGAGGCTCGTGACGTCCGCCATGTCCGGGCCGGTGCGGACGGCGACGGTGTTGCCGCCGAACCCGTAGTACCGGGTCGCCTTGACTGCGCCGGTGCTCACCGTGAGGTTGAGCTCCTGGCCGCCGGGCAGGTAGACGGTCGTCACGCCTCCCTGGCGCCGGACGAGCCGGTCACCCTCGGGCGTGTAGACGTACGAGCCGGCCGTGGTGGTCCCCGACTCGGTGACCGTCGAGAGTCGGCCGTCCGCGTCCCACGTGAGGGTCTGGGCCGGCTTGCCCGCGCGATTGCGCGTCGTGGTGTTGCCCGACGCGTCGTAGCCGTAGGTGTCCGTCGTGACGCCCGTGGGCGCCGTGGTCGTCACCTTGGTCACGCCGTGCGGCCGCGCCTGACCCGGGGCCGGGTAGGTGTACGCCCGCGTCGTGTCGCCCGCGGCGGTGTGCTGGACCTCGCTCGTGCGGTTGCCGACCACGTCGAACGTGTAGTCGGTCCAGTACGGCGCGGGGCCACCGAGTCCGGCGACGCTCGGGGCCGTGGCGCAGCTGGCGTTCGCCGGCGTCCACGCCCGGCTCAGGCGCTGGAGCCCGTCGAACGTGAAGCACTGCGCGTCGACGGGCTTGCCGGTCGGGCGGTCGACGATCGACGTCGGGTTGCCCGCAGCGTCGTACGTGTACGTCGTGTCCGAGTCGTAGCCCGAGACCTTCTCGCGCTGCGTCCACGTCTTGCTGAGCCGGCGCGTGCCGGTCTCGTAGCTGTAGTTGACGAAGTCGACGTACGCGTTGCCGACGCTGTACTGCAGCAGCTCGCCGTACACGTCGTAGAGCGAGCTCGAGACGTACGCACCGAACCCGTTGGCGGCGAGCTTCTCCGGGACGGAGAGTGCGTCGTAGTACGTCGAGACGGTCTCCTCGCCGAGCCCACCGGCGGCCGGGAGCACGACGCGCTTCTGCTGGCCGTCGGGCGTGTAGGTGTACTTGGTCGTGTAGGTGCCGGCGACGGCACCCTCGGCGGCCGGGATGCTGACCGACTGGCCGAGCGGGCGGTACCCGTCGTCGTACGCGGTCACCGCGGTCGTGTACGCGGCGCCCGCGACGTGGCGGGTCGAGGACGTGAGCTGGCCCTTGGCGAGCGTGTCGTACGTCCACGACGCCTGGAGCGCCCCGGTCGCCGAGCCGTCGCGCTGCTCGACCGGACGGCCGAGCCCGTCACGCACCACGACCGAGGTGCGCGAGCGCGCGTCAGTGGTCGAGACGACCTGGCCCGCGTCGTCGTAGGTGGTCGACGACGCGCCCTTGTCGGGGTCGGTCGTCGCGATCTGGCGGCCGCGCAGGTCGTACGTGTACGTCCAGCGGTTGCCCGCAGCGTCGGTGACGGCTGTCTGACGGCCTGCACGGTCGTAGGTGTACGACGTCGCGACGAAGTCGCCCGCGGGCTGCGTGCCCGTGTACTGGCGCAGCTCGACCATCTGCCCGCGGGCGTCGGTGATCGACGTCTCGGGGACGGTGCCGTCGGGCGGGTCGACGCTCACGCGGTCGCCGCCGTAGGTGGTGCTCGTGCGCCACCGCTCCTGCTCGCTGACGTCGAAGATCTCCGCCGTCGGGCGCCCGGCTCCGTCGTAGACGTAGCGCGTGCGCGACGGGACCGCGACGGTCGCCCGGACGAGCGTCGAGCTGGGCTCGCCCGTGGTGAACCACGAGCCGTTCTCGTGGTCGACGAGACCGCGGCTGTCGTACTTGGTGTCCGTGACGATGCGTCCCGGGGTGCCGCGGGCCGCGGACACCGACTGCGTCTGGCGCGGCCGGAGCATGCCGTCGTAGAGCGCGACGGTCGACTGGTACGTCTCGTTCGCGGTCAGTGCCTGGGTCGTGACCGTGTTCGGCCCGGTGGTGGAGACCGTGTACGTGAACTTCATGTTCGGCGTCGCCGTCGCCTGCGGGCGGCCCGGGAGCCAGACCGCGGTGGTGCGGCCGAGCGCGTCGGACGTCGCCGACGTCACCTTGCCGTTCGGGTCGATCGACCGGACGGGCGCGCCCCACGCGGGGTTGACCTCGGTCGTCGACGTCTGCGCCGTGAGCGGGCCCGAGCCGTCGGGGTCGGGGCTCGTCTGGGACGTCGCCGTGAGCGGGCCGCCTGTGGCGGGCGTGTAGCTCGTGGTCGACTTCCGGCCGAGCACGTCGGTCGTGCTGGTCGGGCGGCCGTGCGCGTCGTACGTCGTGGTGCCGTCCGTGACGTAGACCGGCGTCGCGCCCGAGTAGCTGCCGAGGCTCTGGGTGGTCGTGACGAGGCCGCGGGTCGGTGCTGCGCCGACGGCGAGACTGTCGTAGCCGACGCGGGAGTCGCTGATGACGTCCGTGGGACGCGACGGGGCGACACCGCAGCCGACCCCGACGACCTCCGTGCGCGAGGACGTCGCGACGATGTGCGCCGCGGTGCTGCGCGCGTACTCGACGCGGGTGCAGCGGTCGTCCGCGGCGGTCGTCACGTCTCCCTGGTCGTCGACCTGCGTCGTCAGTCCGTACGTGGAGTCGTACGTCGTGGTGATCCGCGTCGTCCGCTTCCCGCCCGGCAGGGCCGGGGCGGCGGTGCGCTCCTCGACCGCACCGATCCCGACGAGCGTCGCCTTCGACCCGTCCGCACCCGTCGCCGTCGGCGCCGAGACCCACGGGGTGTTCACGGTGCCGGAGATCTCCGCGCCGCCGACGCCGTCGTACGCGACCTCCTCGCGCACGAAGCCGTTGAGCCGGTCCTCGTCCGGGATGCCGTCGATGAGCACCGACCGCGTCCCGCCGTTCGGGAGCCGGTCGCCGTGCATGCCGCGGAAGTACCGGGTGCGGCTCAGCGAGCGCTGCGGCGCCGTCGGGGCGCCGGTAACGACGTCGACCGTCGCGTAGCCGCGGAACTCGTTCCACGTGCGCTCCGCGACCGGGACGAGCGGGTTGTCGTCGAAGTGCCAGGCGGCGTCGCCGTGGTACGTGTACGCCGTCTGCACCGACAGCGACCCGTCGTCGTTCGGGTTCTCCACGACCGACGTCACGAGGTACTTGTGGAAGTACTCGCTGATCTGCGGGCCCGTGCCCTCGGGCTGCCACCGCACCGGGAAGCAGCGGCGCGTGTTGGACTCCGGGGACGCGGGCAGGTTCGCCGAGGTGCAGTCCTGCGGCGTGTAGTTGACCGAGACGCGCGCGCCGGTCTCGGTGTCGAGCGCGTTGAGGCGGAAGCGGTTCATCGGCGGGCCGAGGTCACCGAGCTTGTCGACACGGTTGGCCATCTGGACGCCGTAGAAGCGGATGTCCGGCAGCTGGATCGCGGTGCCGACCATGCCCTTGTGCCCGATGCGGTCGAGCCACAGCGCCTTGCTGGTCGAGTCGCCCGGGTCGGGGAACGTGTGCGTGAGCGTCCACGCGTCGACCGACTGGTACGCCGAGCCCGAGCGGACCTGCGTCGTCACGCCGGTGAGGCGCTTGTTCGTGAAGAACGCCGGCGACGTGACCCACGGGCACGACGTCGTCGACGTGCAGATGAGGTCCGCGGGGACGTCGGGCCACGACCCGGCCGTCGACGCGTTGAGCTGCGCCGGGTCGCACGTCACGCCGGAGGTCGGGAGGCAGCGCTCGGCGACGGCGAACTCGACGCGCATCGGCGCCGGGGCGGACGACTCGGTGCCGGCGCGCTGGCCGTACTCGATCGACGTCGGGTAGCCGCCGCGCACGTAGGACGAGACGGCGGTGTTCAGGTTCCGCCCGTAGGTGTTGGTCTCCTTCGCGTACGTCGTCGTCAGCGTGTTGCCCGACGTGTCGACGATGTACTCGAGGTTCCAGCGCCACGTCTGCATGCAGGACGAGGACGCGAACGCCGCGTTGTAGCAGGGCTCACCGGGGTGGTTGCCGAAGACGGGAACGGACCACGCCGAGTTCGTCTTGGTCGTGTCCGTCGCGGACCGCTGGCCGCGCCCGAAGAAGTACTGGGTGCCGTCGGTCGTCGTGACCTTCCAGTACTCGCCGTCGTTGTCGTCGTTGAAGCCGCCGGTCAGGCGCTCGACGCGCGTGCCGTCGTCCTCCTTGAGCCGCCACGCACCGGTCGCGGCGTCCTTGACGAGCTCGCTCGAGTGACCCGCGAGCGCGAGCGTCGCGTTGTCCGACGACCAGCACAGGTCCCCGGTGATCCGCGAGACGTTGTTCGCGCTGCCCGTGGCGTCCTGCCCGCACGAGACGTACTTGCGCTCGAGGAAGCCGGTCTGCAGGTCCCAGCCGTCACCGATCCACGAGGACTGGTTGTTGGTCGAGGCGACCTTGCCGTCGACCGCGCCCGACGAGTAGGACAGCGCCAGGTCCGGCTCGGGGCCGCCGACGCTCGGCGGGACGCGCATCGGGTACGACCAGCTGAACGTGCCGGTCTGCCCGGCGACCTGCCAGGACGACGACGGCGACAGCGACGTCGCACCGAAGTTGCCCGACGACCCGGACCCGCCGGCGGCGACCGCCATGACGCCGACCGACGCGGCCGAGACCTTCGCGGTGACCGTGGAGGACGTCGTGTCGTTCGTGGACTCGAGCGGCGTCTGGACGCGGCACTCGGCGCGGTTCGGGGTGGTCAGCGCGCAGTCGGGCAGGCTGACCAGGCGGAGCCGTGCGGACCAGCCGCCGCCGTAGGCCTCGGCGAACGAGGAGTAGTCGACGGCCACCTCGAGCGGGACGTCGACGGCGGGGGCCGGCTCGGGCTCGGTGGCGTCGGGCTGCGTCGCGTCGGGCTCGGCTGCGTCCGGGGCCGCCTTCTCCGGCTCGGACGTCTCCGGCGCGGCGGGGGCCGCCGGCGCGCCGGGCTGCGGGGTCGCGGGAGCCGACGGCGTCGCGGTCCCGGCTGCGGCGCTCGGGCTCGCCGACGGCGTGGACGCGGGGGTCTCGACCGTCGCGCGCTTCGCCTCGTCGCCGGCCCCGGCGGTGGAGCGCCGGGCGGAGGTCTGCGCGATGACCGCGCCGCCGCGCGGGGACGTCGTCGGGCGGACGACCGCTCCCGGCTTCGTCGGGGTCGCCGTGGGCGTCGCCGTCGGGGTCGCTGCGGGGGCCGGCTCCGCGGGAGCCGCCGCGACCGGGTCGCCGAGGCGGATCAGCACGCCCTCGACGCCGGCCCTCGCGGCGGCGTCCTGGTCGAGCACCTCGACCGGGACCTCGGTGGGCGCAGGGGCCTGCGCCGCAGCACCGGCGCGCGCGGCGGCGTCCGCCGGCGCAGCCGCCTCGGGCGCCCGGCCGACCCGCACGAACTCCGCACCGGCGCCGTCACCGGACTCGGCGGCAGCGTCCGCGCCCTCGCTGGCGACGGACTCGGTGCCCTTCCACGCCTTCGGGAACCGCGGCGGGGCAGGCAGAGCGATCGGCATCGGCTTGCGCGGGAGCTTCGCCGCCGCCGGGACGTTCTTCGCCGGAATCGGCTTGGTGACGTCCTTGCGCTCGGGCGCGATGTCCTCGGCGTGCGCGAACAGCTCGTCGAGCTCCCAGCTCGCGCGCTCCTCGTCGGCGTTCGCCGCCGCCGGCACCGTCGCCCCGAGCGTCGCGAGCAGCGCCGCCGTCACCACGCCGACGATCGTCCGTCGCATCCCGCTGCCTGCAGCCATCCGGCTCGTCCTCATCGTGAGTCGTCTCTCTCGTCGGTCGTACGTCGTCGGGTCAGCCGGCAAGGCAGGCGTTGAAGATCGTGCGCGTGTCGAGCACGCCGTAGGACAGCCGCACGTCGCTCACGGAGCCGGGCCACGCGCGCACGGGCGTCGAACCGGAGCGGGCCTGACCGAGGCGGAGCGGGCCGTCGGCGCTCCAGGTCGTCGTGAACGCGGCCGCTGTACCGGGCACGGGGTCGGGCTCCTCGACCGGTGCGTCCGCAGTGCCGAGCTTGCAGACCGAGACCTGCAGGGTGCGGTCACCCGCGGACTGCGTGCCGGTCAGCTGGTACCAGGCACCGGGCTCGACCGGGACCGACGAGCGCGCGACGACCGCCGCAGCCGTGCCGGAGTCGGTCGCCTGGCGCCAGAACGCGAAGCAGCGGGCCGTCCCGGCCGGGCAGGCGGTGTCCTCGCGCACCCCCAGCTCGAAACCACTGGTCGCGGTCCCGTCCTGGCTCACGGCCGTGGCCGAGCCCGACGTGGCGCCCGGGTCGAGCCGCACGAACGCCATCACGGAGAACGACCCCGTCGCCGAGATCATCGGTCCCGAGCTCGTCGCCACGTCCTGCACCGAGTCGAAGACCAGCGCGCGGTCCGTCGCCCTCCCACCGACCTCGGCCCGCACCCCCGGCCCACGACCGGTCGACGCCGTGACGGTCAGCGCCGCACCCGCGACGTTCGCCGCGGCCGTCGTCGTCCCGTCCGGCTCGTCGAGCATCCACCGCGCGCCGTCCGCCGCGAAGTCGACGGTGAACCGGTACAGCCGCTCGTCGCTCACGTTCCCCGCGGCGTCGACGGAGGTGACACGCAGCGTGTGCGGGCCGGCCGTGTCGGGCATGAACGGGACGACGATGCTCGCGCCGGGGACGACCGGGCCCATGCCCGAGCTGCCGAACGCGTACCGATAGCCCACGACGTCACCCGAGCCGGCGCTGCTGAGCGTGAAGCTCCCCGGGACGCCGATGCCACCGGCCGCACCGTCCTCGACGTACGCGGCGCGTCCGGCCGGGGCGGGCGCCACGGCGGCGACGCCGGGCACGGCGGGACGGGTCACGTCCACGGTGAACTCGCAGAACCCGTACGCGCTGAGCCGGCCGCTGGTGTCCTGGCTGCGGACGCGCCACGAGTACGTCTGCCCGTCCTTGAGCAGCCCGGCGGGCACACGCACCGCCTGGTCCGCCCCCGAGACCTGCGGCGCGCTCCAGCCGGAGCTCCAGAGCTCCGCGAGCGGTGAGGTCACGTGCATCTCGAAGACCGAGCGCAGGTTCTCGCCGTCGGGGTCGGCGAGCGTCGCACGCAGCACGGGCGTCGCGCTGCGGATCGACGGGCGCGCCGCGCCGATCGCGCAGCCGGAGTCCGGCTCGGTGGTCCGCACGCGCGTCGGCGGCGTCGGGGTGCGGTTGAGCTCGATCGAGAGCCTGGCGTCGTAGCGGTACCGCTTCCAGGCCGCCATGGTCGACTCGTCGGCTGCCAGCCCCACCGCGAGCACGGACGCGTCGTACTGCGCGACGGCCTGCGCCGCGCCCGTCGCACCGAACTCGATCCAGCGCACCGGCGAGTCGGCGCAGGCGGCCTTGTGGGCGACGACCTGTGTGCTCTGCGGGTTCCACAGCCCGCCGCCCGGCCACGGCGTCGTCGACGTGAAGTCGGCGGTCCAGTAGAGGGTCACCGGCTGGGGGGTGCAGCTGTAGGAGTGCGTGCCGACCGCGGAGAACGTCGCGGACACGACCTCGGACGGGTCGATCGCACCGATGGCCTCGAGGCCGGCGAAGCGCCAGAGCACGCGGCTCGCGAACGTCGTCGGGCACGTCGTCGAGGTCGCGCGGTTGCACAGGCCGACGCCCTGGTCGGGGTTGAACCCGAAGTCGGGCCCGTAGGCGGACCGCACCGCGGTCCACGAGTTGAGCGACCCGCTGACCGACGGGTCGATGTGCACCGGCCAGACGGTGTCGGGGCTCGTGAGCATCTCGGCGTCCGGGACGACGACGACCTCGTCGCCCGTGACCTCCGCGGGCATCCACGCGACCGACTCGCCGCCGAGCGGCGCGACCGCACGGTCGCCGCCGTCGGTGTCGGGCGCGCGCTGCACCCCGACCGTGCGGGCCGGAGCCGGGCGGCGTCCGCCGGGCAGCGCGAACGCGGGGAGGGTGACCACCGGCGCGTCCGCGGAGTCCCACATCGCCGGCGTGGGGCTCGTGAAGACCTCCTCGCCGCCCGCGTCGCGCGCCGCGAAACCACCGTCGTCCTCGACGACGTCGAGCCCGTCGGACACGACCACGGGGAAGGCGATCTCCTGGAGCCGCGGGTCTGCGGCGGCCTCGGGCGACTCGACGCGCAGCACCTCGGAGAAGCCCGTGGCGTCCGGGTTCACGGTGACCACGAGGTCGACGCCCGGGAGGACCTCGTCGTACGTGAGCTGCGACCCGTCGACCGCCGGCTCGGGCAGGGCGAACGGCACGTCGAAGGTGAGCTCGTGGCCGTCGCGCTCCATGCGCACGAGCGGCTGCCCGTCCGTCCCGTCGCTGAACGTCATGGCGGTGACCGGGGCCGCGACGCGCAACCCGTCGACGCCCGGGACGACCGAGCTGTCGACGTCGACCCACGCGCCGTCCTGCTGGGTGCGGACCGCGGCAGCCGACAGGTCGAGGCGCGTCGTCCCGTCGGGCTGCGCGTAGGTGGTGCTCCACTCGGTGCGCTCGGAGAGGACCTCGACGTCGGTGTCGCACCGCGTCGCGAGGGCCGCCGCGACGGACGCGTCGGCGGTCTCGGCGACCGCGTCGCAGCCGTCGTCCGCGCTCGCCACGGGTGGGTCGCCCAGCGTGCGGGGCGCCGCGGCGCCGGGCACCACGGTGCCGACCGCGAGAGCAGTCCCCAGGACGAGGACGAGGGCGCCACGGACCCCGGTGAACGCGCGCGTCGACCAGCCCACCTGCACCGTCGCCCCCCGGATCCTCCCGGGCACGGCGCCCGAAGTGAGGTCAAGGTAGCGACTGACGGCAGTCACGCGGGCGGGTTTGAGAGGCCAGTTTGGAGCCGCCTGTGAACACCCTGTGAAATGCGCGGATGTTGCCCGGAACCGAGTCACACACCTCGGTTCGTTGGCACCCGAACGGGTGAGACGCACCGCGGCGGGCCGCAGGGCTCGCTCGGGCTCGCTCAGCCGGGTGGGGAGACGACTGCGTCCTCGTCGCGCGCATCGACGGCAGGGTCGTCGACGTCGACGCGCCGAGCGTGTCCCTCCAGCCCGGCGAGCTCGGCGGCACGGCGTGCACCGCGCTGCCGGACGACCTCCGACCGCCGCACTGAGAGGGGGCCGCTGCTCCGCCGTCCGGGCGACGCCCGCCCGGACGGGTGTCCAGGAGTGGCATCCTGCTCGGCATGTCCGCGCGCGTGCGTCACGTCCTGCTCCCCGGCCGGCACCACCTGGTGACCCGGTTCCAGACGGCGTACCTGCACGCGCTGCTCGGTGGGGAGCTCGCCGACTCGGCGGGAGAGCGCGTCGTGTGCGACCTCGACGCGAACGTCGTCTGGGCCGTCACCTCGGCCACCCACAGCGGCACGCGGCGCAACCCCCTCCCGGCGCACCGGCGTGAGGCGATGATCGAGCGGGTCACGGCCGTCGAGGGGCTGCCCTCGGTCGTCGCACCCGTGGCCGACGTCCCGCCGAGCCCGCGGTTCGCGCGCACCGTCCTCGCGAGCGTCGAGCTGACGACGGGCGTGACGGCCACCCCGGTCGACACGGTCGTCGCGTGCTCGACCCCCGAGGTCGCCGCGATGTACGCCGACCTGGGCTTCCGCGTCGTCCCCGTCGAGGACGCGTGCGACGACGCGCCCGACCGGCCCTGGGACGTCCTCGAGCTGCTCGCCACGGGCGACGAGCGCTGGCGGGACCTCGCGCACCCCGAGGTCGTGCACTTCTACGACCGGTACCGGCTCGGCGACGCGATCACGCTCATCCACGAGGACCCGACCGTCTCGACCGAGGGTGACCTCACGACGACGCGCGACTACCGCACGTACACCGCGGCGTTCGACGACGCGTCCGACCGCAAGTGGGACCTCGTCGCACCGTTCGTCGTGCCAGGCCGCGTCGTCGACCTCGGGTGCGCGGCGGGCGGGCTGCTCGAGCGTGCCGCCCGCGACCCGCGGCTCGCCGAGTCGGACCTGTACGGGGTCGACATCTCCCGTCACCTCGTCGCCGAGGCCGAGCACCGGCGCGCGCAGGGCGTCTTCGCGAACCCGAACGTGTTCTTCGCGCAGCGGAACCTGCTGCGCTCCCCCGTCTTCCCGGCGGCCACGGTCAGCACGACCCTCACCGTGGCGCTGACCCACGAGATCTCGAGCTACGGCGCCGGGCGCAGCGACCTCGAGCTGCTCGCGAAGCGGATCTACGAGCACACCGCGCCCGGCGGGGTGTGGGTCTGCTCCGACGTGCTGGGCCCGCAGGGCGGGGACCGGACCGTGCACCTCGCGCTCGACGGCAGCGGCGCCGGGGTCCGGCCCGCCGACCTGGGCGAGCGGCCGCGGGAGGACGTCGCCGCGCACGTCGCCGCACTGTCCCCCGCGGAGCGGCTCGCGCAGTTCGCCCAGGACTTCCCGGCGCTGTCCGGCGGCGAGTGCGACGTGCGGTGGGTCGACGACTCCGTCGCGGAGCTCACGCTGCGGGCCGCCGCGGAGTACCTGTACACGCGCGACTACGTCGACTCCTGGCTGTCCGAGTGCCACGAGCGGTTCTGCGACATGACGTGGCCCGACTGGGTCGAGCTGCTCGAGGGCGTCGGGTTCGTGGTCGACCCCGCGAGCGGGCCGTGGCGCAACGAGTGGCTCGTCGAGAACCGGCTCTCGGTCGGGGCCGAGCTGCGCGACGCCGCGACGGGCGGGCCCGTCGAGTGGCCGGACACGCACGTCACGTTCGTGGCGCGGCGCCCGCTGTAGCCGCGACGGCGCGGCGCCCGTCAGCCCCGCGCGGCAGCGGCTGCCTGCCGGACCTCCTCCTGCACGGCCGCCAGGTCCCCGCGCCACGGGGTGCCGTGACCGGGCAGGACCCACGTCGCGGCCAGGCCGGCGAGTCGCGACAGCGAGTCGAGGGCCTGGTCGGGTCGGTCGGTGAAAGGGGCCGGCTGCAGTCCGGTGCGGCCGGTCAGCACGTGCCGCGTCGTGAGCGCGTCGCCCACGAAGACGGCGTCGGCGACCGGGACGTGCACCGCGATGCTCCCGGGCGAGTGGCCCGGCATCCCGACGACGCGCGGTGACCCGGGCAGCGGCAGCACGTCGCCGTCCTGCACCTCGACCACCTCGGTGAGGTAGGTCGTGCGCAGCCCGCCCTTGCGCAGCGCGTAGGCGAAGAAGCCGACGAGCGCCCTGACCCGGGTGGGGCCGAAGGACGCTGTGGGCTTGTCACCACCGCGAGCGCGCTCGGCGTCGGCGGCATGCACGTAGACGGGCACGCCGTGCTCGCGTCGGAGCCGTTCGGCGAAGCCGATGTGGTCCGTGTCGCCGTGGGTGAGCACGAGCCCGCGCACGTCCGCGGGCGTGCGGCCCATGGCCTCGAGCTCGGCCAGCAGCTCGGACCAGTGCCCGGCGAGGCCGGCATCGACGACGGTGACGCCCTCGTCGGTGTCGACCAGGTACGCGGCGACGACGTCGTTGCCGATGCGGTGCAGGTGCGGCGCGAGCTTCATGGGATGCCCCTCCGGGATCGTCGCGTGATGTAATGGCTACGGTACTTAGCCATCATGGCTAACGTCAATAGCCATGAGAGGCGCGCATGTCTCCGACCCCGGAACGCACCACGCTCGCCGAGATCGTCGCCGCCGGGCGCGACCTCCTCGAGTCCGGCGGGCCGTCGCGCCTCACCATGCAGGCCGTCGCGACGCGCGTCGGGGTCCGCGCACCGTCCCTCTACAAGCGCGTGCGAGACCGCGACGCGCTGCTCGGCCTCGTCGCCGCCGCCACCGTCGAGGAGCTCGGCGAACGGCTCGCCGCAGCCGACGCGACCGTCGCCGGCGCGGCGCGCGCCTTCCGGTCCTTCGCCCACGAGCGACCCGAGGGCTTCCGCCTCGTGCTCTCCGACCGCGGCGACCCCGAGGCGCTCCGGCGCGCGAGCGAACCGGTGCTGCGGATCGCCGCCGAGCTCGTGGGCGAGGCCGACGCGCTGGAGGCCGCCCGGCTGGTCACCGCCTGGGCGACGGGCTTCCTCAGCATGGAGCTCGCGGGCGCGTTCCGGCTCGGCGGCGACCTGGACGACGCCTACGAGTACGGGGTCGCGCGGCTGACGGACGCGCTCGCACGCGACCGCTGAGCACGCGGTCCAGCACGCCGAGCACCGGGTCGGCGAGCACCCGGCTCGCCGGGCGCCCGAACGACGGCCCTCGAGCAGTCGGCCGGCTACAGCCGTCAGCGGAACCTGGCCGGCCCCGGTGCGGCGGCCGTTCCGCCATCGACCCGGGCCGCCCGCTCCACCGCCCCCACGAGGTGGTCCAGCACGTCCCCCGGCGTCGCGAGCCACGCGGGCAGCCACACGCGCTCGACCGCCGGCCAGCGCAGCATCCGCGACAGCACCTCGGTGGGCAGCCCGTCGCGGTCGCCGACCGTGCGGCGCGCGGCCCAGCCCGGCCCGTCGAGGAGGACCGCGACGAGCGGACGCTCCGGCGCCGCGGCGTCGGCCAGCGCGAGGTCGACCCGGAAGTCGGAGAGCCCGACGTCGGTGCGGACCGCGACCCCCCGCTCGCGCAGCGCCTCCGCGACCTGCTCGCGGTGCCGGTCCACAGCGGACGAGCGCCGCGCAGGGACCGTCGTCGCGCGCGACCGGCTCGCCGCGAGGTCGAGGTACGCGCGCAGGTGCTTGATGCCGACGCTCTGGGTCTCCTCGGCGCGCAGCTGCTCCGGGTCGAACGAGGAGAACACCACGACCTGGCGCCGCGCCCGGGTGACCGCGACGTTGAGCCGGCGCTCGCCGCCGTCGCGGTTGAGCGGCCCGAAGTTCAGCGGGAGGTACCCGCGCTCGTTCACCGAGAACGCCGTCGAGAACAGGATCGTGTCGCGCTCGTCGCCCTGGACGTTCTCGAGGTTCTTGACGAACAGGCCCTCGTCGGAGCCGCCCGCGGAGCCGCTGCGCTCGAGCGCGTCGGCGAGCCGCTCGTCGCCCGAGTCCCGGAGCAGCGCCTCGATGAGCGCGCGCTGCGGGGCGTTGAACGTGACGACCCCGATCGACGGCAGGCCGTCCGGCGAGGCGTCGAAGCGGCGGCGGATCTCCTCGACCACCGCCTGGGCCTCGACCGGGTTCGTGCGGAGGAGCCCAGCCGTGGACTCCCCCGGGCCGCCCCGGCGCACCGAGCGGTGGAACGTCCCGTCGACCCGCACGAGGCTCACGCCGTAGCCGCCGGGCCCGGGGTCCGCGGCGCCGGACGTCGGTGCGGGGAACGAGCTGAGCCGGTCCTCGTAGTACTGGTGGTTGCTGAACGCGATGAGCGACTCGTCCTGGCTGCGGTAGTGCCACGACAGCCACCGCCGCGGCACGCGTGCCTGCACGCACTCGGACAGGATGCTCTCCTCGTCCTCGACGGCCAGGGCACCCGTGAGCACGCCCTCCGCGAGCCCGTCCGCGCTCTCGACGTCCGTGCCGCCCTCCGCCGGCTCGTCGTCGCTCCCGCCCGTGACCTCGGCGAACGACGTCGGCGGCATCTGCTTGGAGTCCCCGACCACGACGACCGAGCGCGCCCGGCCCAGGGCCCCGACGGCGTCGGCCACCCGGATCTGGGACGCCTCGTCGAACACCACGAGGTCGAACAGGCCCGCGCGCGCCGGGAAGAACCGAGCGAGCGAGTCGGGGCTCACGAGCACGCACGGCATGACCTGCGTGACGAGCTCGCCGTACGTCGCCATGAGCCCGCGCACGCCGAGCCCGCCGCGCTGCCGGGCCAGCTCGCGCACGAGCCCACCCATGTCACCGTGCGCCGTCGACGCGTCGAACGGGCGCGCCGCCGTGACCTCGCGCGGGAGCGCGGTGCGCTGGTGGTCGCGGACCGCGGCGGCGGAGGAGAGGAAGCGGCCGATCGCACGGCCGTGCGCGACGGGGTCGAAGCCGTCGAGGCCCGTCGCGGTGCGGCGCTCGCGGGCCGACGCGAGCGCGACCCCCCGGTCGAGGGCACGCACGGCGTCCGCCGCGTCGACCGCACCGACGAGGAGGAGCTCGCGCGCCGTGGTGAGCCGGGCGCGGCGCAGCGGCTCGAGCGCCCCGACGAACGCGACCCAGCGCTGCAGCGGGAGCGCGTCGACGGCCCGGGTGGCGACCGGGCGTGCTTCCGGGGCAGGGCCGTCCACATCCGGGTCGTCCCCCGCGGCGCCGGGGCCCCACGCGGCAGCGGACGCCCAGTCCGCGTCGAACCCCGCGCCCGCGCCCCCGACGCGCTCCGCCGCCGTCGCCGTCCAGCGCGCGACGAACCCGTCGGGCGTCGTCCACCGGGCGACCTGCCGCGTCGTGGCCTGCACGGCCGCCGCGAGCGCCGTCGTCGTGCGCGCGACCCGCTCGAGCACCGCCACGTCGGCCGGCAGCAGCGGGAGGCGCGCGACGTCGTCGACGAACGCCCGCAGCGCGCGCACGAACGGGTCGGCCGTCGGGTCGCCGCCGTCGGGGTCGACGGCCTCGCCGGCCCACGTGAGCCACGCGACCTGGCTCTGCACCGTCTCGAGCGCCTCGGGCAGCAGCGGGTTCCAGCCCTCCGGGAGCGTCACGCCGGCGAGCCCCTGCACGCGGAACGCGAGCGTCTGCACGGCGACCTGCACGCGCGCGAGCGACGCCGCGACGTCGAGCACCTGCCCGGCCTTGAGCGTCGTGCCCGGTCGCAGGCCCGGCTGGAGCTGCGCGCCGACCGCGAGCAGCCGGCCGCGCCGGCCCCACCACCCCGACGACGCGGCGGCCTGCGCCTGGCGGGCGAGGTCGGCGAGCGGGAGGTCGAGCACGGTGGGGACGGCGACCGCGAGTCCGTGGTGCTCCGCGGCGGCCGTCGCCGGGAACGCGGTGATCTCCTCGACGAGCCGGGCCGCGGTCGCGCGCCAGCGCTCGGTGCGGGTCTCGTCGAGCGTCTCGACGCGGACCGGCGGGGCGGCGCCGAGGTCGGCGAGCACCTCGAGGTCCTCGTGCGTGCGCGCGGCGGCGAGCACGGTCGCGGTCGAGCCGCTCAGGGCCCGCGCCGGGGCGAGCGCCGCGTCGACGTCGGCGACGACCCGGCCGACGGCGGCCACGTCGAGGCGCTGCGGGTCGGCGAGCCCGACGAAGCCCCACGGGTGGTCGGGGCGCGGGCGCGCCGGGTCGGCGGTGTCGGGCAGCAGCTCGAGCGCGCGCCGCAGCGCGGGGACCTCGGGAGCACGCGTCGTCACGAGCTCGACGGGCACGGGGAGCACCTCGGTCGTCCCGACGGTCGCCGGGCCCGCGATGCCGGCGCCGCCCGTGGCGGTCCCGGTCGCGCGTCGCCGCCCCGCGCCCTCCGTCAGCGCGAGCAGGCTCGTGCGCGCCGAGTAGAACGACAGCCCGACGCCGTTGGCCTCGTGCAGCCGCTCGGCGTACCGGGCGAGAGCGCGGCGGGCCGCGCGCAGCGTCTCCTGCTCGGCGGCCAGCCCCTCGTCGTCGACCTCGACGACGTGCTCCAGCGCGGTGCGGACCTGCGCGCGGACCGCGGAGGGCTTGCTGCCCTTGTCGTGCAGGTCGAGCGAGAACGGGCCCATGCCGACGTCGTCGAGCCGCGCGCGGACCACGTCCAGCGCCGCCCGCTTCTCGGCGACGAACAGCACCCGGCGCCCCTCGGCCACCGCCCGCGTCAGCAGGTTCGTGATGGTCTGCGACTTGCCGGTGCCGGGCGGGCCCTCGAGCACGAACGTCCGGCCGGCGACCGCGTGCGCGACGGCGTCGAGCTGCGAGGCGTCCGCGGGCACCGGGCACGCCGCCGCGAGCTCGTCGAGGTCGACCGCGGCGGGCTCGGGGGCCGGGTCGGCGAACACGGCGGTGGGCGACTCGACGAGGTGCCGGACGAGCGGGTTCTGCGTGAGCACGTCCCAGTGCTCGTCGAGGTCCTTCCACAGCCGGAACTTCGCGAACTGCAGGATCGCGAGGTCGGCGGTCTCCTCGACGCGGTAGCCGAGGCCCTCGGCCGCGAGCGCCGTGCGCAGCGCGAGCAGCGCGGCGTCGACGTCGATCCCCGCGCCGTCGAGCGCGGGCTCCGCGAGGCCCGGGACGGTGAGCCCGTGCACCTGGCGCAGCTTCTCGAGCAGGCAGTAGTTGGGCGTGCTCGCGCCGGTCTCGTCGAGCTCGAGGCGGTACGCGTGCTCGCGCGAGCGCGTCACGAGCCGCACCGGCGTCAGCACGAGCGGCGACCGCAGCTCGCGGCCGTCGAGCGTCCACACCAGCGAGCCCGACGCGAGGTACAGGTTGTTGGCGCCCGTCTCCTCGACGACCGTGCGTGCCTTGTACGCGAGCCCCCGCAGCCGCGTCGCGTACCCGGCGGCGGGCAGGTCGGTGTAGAGCGCCCCGCGCCGGGCGAACAGCTCGGCACGCTGCTCGGGCGGCAGCTCACGGCCGCCCGTGGCACCACGCGCGCGCTGCACCTCGTCGAGCTGGTCGGCGGGCAGCAGGTGCACCGCACGGCCGTCGTGCAGCGCGTCCTCGACCGCACCGAGGCTCCCGGCCGGCACCGCCAGCGGGATGCCGGAGCGGGGCGTGAAGTGGATGAGCCGGTTGCGCAGCGACAGGTCGAGCAGCGCGTTCTTCCACTGCGCGACGCGCGGCGGCACGGGCGCCCGGCCCAGCGTCCCCGCGGCGGCGGGACGCACGTCGCCGTCGGCGGCAACAGGCTGCGGGGCGGTCGTGCGGTCCTCGCCCGGCCGGTACTCGGTGATCGTCACGGTGCCGTCCGCGGCGCGGGTGTGCGCGGGCAGCGGCAGGACGCCCGCGCGCCGGGCGCGCCACACGTCGACCACGCCGAGCACGCGCGCGAGGTCGCCGGTCAGCCAGCGCGCGTACGCGGCGTCGTGCGCCTGCGCGGCCGTCACCGGTCCCGGGCGAGCGGCGCCGGCCCCGCCCTCGCCCGTGCCGCGCGCCGTCACGAGGGTCGTCTCGACGAGCCGGACGAGCCCGAGGTCGACGAGGTTGACCACGGCCGCGACGTCCGGGACCTCGCGCTGCGCGATCGCCGCGAGCGCCGCCTCCTCGCGCCAGTACCCGAGGAACGCGTGCCCCTCGACGAGCCACAGCAGCGGGCGGACCCCGACGTGCTCGAGCGCCGCCGCCATCGTCACGACGGTGTCGAGGCAGGTCCCGACGCGGCCGTCGAGCACCTCCTCGGGCGTGCGGACCTTCTGGCCGACGTCCGACCACGACGCGGGCGGCTCGCTGTACCGGATGCCGCGCGCGGTCGTCGCGTCGAGGACCGCGGCGACGGTCGCGTCCACCCGCTCGGGCCCCTGCTGGTAGCCGGCCGTCGACGCGTCGCCCGTCCGCTCGGCGAGCAGCACGCACGCCTCGTCGACGAGCGTGCGCACCGCCGGGTGGTTCGGCATGACGAACGCCGCGAGCAGCTCCATCGCGAGCACCGGCGGCACCGCGAGCCACTGGCGGGGCGCGAGGAGGTCGACCTGCACGGTCCGCTCCGCGAGCAGGTCGCCCTCGCCCAGCACCTGCACCACGACCTGCGCGGGCCGCTGCTCCTCGATCTGCAGGACCGCCGCCGGGTCGAGCCGCAGGTCCACGTCGGTGAGGACGGTCTGCGCGTCGGTCTCGAGGTCGACGAGCTGCTCCCACGGCGTGCCGACGCGGCCCTCGACGTCGCGCACCTCGACCTGCACGACCGCGCCCCGCACCGCCGGACCCGTGTGGTGCACCGCGATGCGGCTCACGACGGGCAGCCGGTTGTGCGCCATCGGGTAGGAGAGCACGGGCGCGGCGTCGACCTCGACGGTCGTGCCCGCGCGGCGCACCGTCTCGGCCGGGCGGCTCGACGGGGTGGACGGCGGGGTGCTCGGGGAGCTCTCGTCAGGCATCGAGTGCGAGGCTAGCCCGGCGCGGCGACAGCGGCGCAGGCCCGCGCCGGTGGGTGGGTGCGGGCGGGCGGCGTCACTCAGGTCCGTCGCGGCGTGCGCGACGGTGCCGAGCGGGTCCGGGCATGAAGAAGACCCGTTGCGCAGGGGGCAGGCAACGGGCCTTCTGGTTGAAACATTAACCTACTACCGGGCGTCGCGGGCACTTTTCGCCGGGTGATCTGCGAGCGGTCGGCACCACGCCCCGGGGACCCGTGCAGCCACCGCGGTCCGACGCCCGCCGGCCTCGCCCGAGCCGACCGCGCCCCCCGCCACGTCGCTGACGTCCGCCTTTGCTCGCCGACGCGCCGCGCCCTACGGTCGTGGCAGCCGCGGGGGGCCTGCGGCACATGCCACGACGACGAGGTACGAGCATGCACAGCAGACGCACCATCACGACCCTGACCCTGTCCGCCGGCCTGGCGCTCGGCGGGCTCGCCGCCGCGACGCCGGCGCAGGCGTACGACTACCTGCACGACGGGGTCCGCATCCGCACCCAGCCCTACACGTCCGCGGGCGTGGTCGGCGCCGGGTACCCCGGGCAGGGCGCCGAACGCCTCGGCCTCGCCCAGGGCAGCACCTACTCGTACAGCAACCAGTGGGGCACCGGGACGTCGTCGCTCTGGGCGAGGAACCGGAACCTCGTCACGGGCGCGGTCGGGTGGAGCGGGTCGTTCCTGATCTCGTGAGCGGCGGGACACCGGTGCCCGGGCGCACCGTGCGCCGGGCGGTCGTGACCGTGCTGGTCGCGGTCCTCGTGGCCGGGTCGGCCGGGTGCGCCGCGGACCGCGGCGACGCGCACGCGGGCGCTGCGCCGCCGTCGCTCGGGGGCACCCCGGCCGCGGGCGCCACGGAGCGGGCCGCCGGCGAGCCGACCGTGGTCGACGCGGACGCCGACCCGTCGGGCAACCTGCGGCTGCTCGCGGAGCACGGGCCGCCGCCGCTCGACGCATGGGGGTGGAGCGCGACGGAGGCCGCCACCGTGGCGCGCGCCGTCGCGGAGCTGACCGCGCGGTGCATGGCGGAGCGCGGCTTCGCGGTCGAGCGGGAGGCGGACCCCGGCGGCGACGCGGGCGGGCCGGGCGGCGTGCCCGGGGCCGACGGCCGGACCGGCACCGACGGCGTCGTCGGCGAGCCCGTGACCCACTGGGGCGGGTTCCTCGGGCTCGTGAGCCTCGACCGGGCGCGCACGACGGGCTACCAGGTGCTCGACGTCGAGGCCCGCCTCGACGAGCGCGCTCGCCTCGAGCGGGAGGCGGCCCGCACGCCCGACCCGGCCTACCTCGCGGCGCTGACCGGCGAGGGTGCCGCGGGTGCCGCGGGTGCGGCGGGGGCGCAGGACGGCGGCTGCAGCGGCCGGGCGTTCGACCAGGTCACCCCGGCGGACCCCGCCGTCGACCGGCGCATCCAGGAGCGGCTCTACGGCGAGGCGCTCCGGAGCGCGGGGCGGGACCCGGCGGTGGTGCGGGCGCTCGACGGGTGGTTCGCGTGCATGGCGCGCCGCGGGTACGAGCTCGACGCGGTTCCCGTGCCGGCCAGCACCGACCCGGTGACCCCCGAGCTCGTCGAGCAGGCGGTCGCCGACGTGGGGTGCAAGGACCGGACCGACCTCGTCGACACCTACGTCACGGCGCTGTACGACGCCGAGCGCGCGCTCGCCGCGGCGCACCGGGCCGAGCTCGAGTCGTTCGCCGCGTGGGGCCGCGAGCGCGCCCGGCTCGCGGCGCAAGCGCTCGCCGGTTGACGCCGGGCCCGGCGCACGGCGTGTGCGCCGGAGCGCCGGGTCAGCCGACGAGCCAGAACGCCCCGAGGGCCAGCGCGCCGAGCGTCACGACCAGGAAGATCCCGACCCACAGGATCCCCGGCGTCCGGGTGAGGTTCCCGAGGATGTCGGCGTCGGACTGCCCGCGCCCCCGGGCCCGGCGGCGCGAGTGCTGGAGCTCGAGCACCGCGCGCGGGGCGCCGAGCAGCAGGAACCACGTCACGGCGTACGCGAACGTCAGCTGCCACTCCACCGGCGCCCACCACGTCACGCCGACGAGCACGACGCCGCTGACGAGCACCGTCCACAACCCGTACCAGTTGCGGATCTGCAGGAGCAGCAGCGCGAGCGCGAGCACGAGCAGCCACAGCAGCCCGACGGCGTACCCGCGCCCGAGCAGCCACGCGGCCCCGAGCCCGAGGAACGCCGGCCCCACGTACCCCGCGAACGCCGTCGCGACCATGCCCGGCCCGCGCGGCCGCCCGACCGACACCGTCAGCCCGGACGTGTCCGAGTGCAGCCGGATGCCCGCGAGCCGCCGGCCCGTGAGCACGGCCACCGTCGCGTGCGCGCCCTCGTGCACGATCGTCAGCGCGTGCCGCGTCAGGTGCCACAGCCTCGGCAGGGCGAGGCACAGCAGCGCCACCCCTGCCGTGACGAGGACGACGGCCGGGACAGCCGGGTCCTGCGTGCTCGTCGCGCGTTGCCAGATCTCGCTGATCAGGTCCACGGATCACCTCCGGTGCGCAGCCAACCAGATCTTCGGCGACGGCGAGGCACCACCGTCCGGGGGCGAGCCGCCCGGGGACGGCCGGGCGTGCCCCCGCGCCCCGTCCGCCCGGGCAGACCTGCGGCCCCGAAGGCGCCGACGTCGTCCGCGACCCGCCGCGCTCACGGACGGACGGGCTAGCGTTCGACGACGATCCGGGAGCGTGCGATGGACGAGCGACTTGCTGCCACAGCCGCACCGAACCACGCCCCACGGGAGCCGGGCGTGGTGACGACCTGGTCCCAGGCCTCGGGCGCGCAGGCGACGGTGCTCCGCCTGCAGCGGAGCGCAGGCAACGCCGCGACGTGCGCGGCGCTCCGGACGTCCACGGTCGTGCAGCGGTCCGGCCCGAGCGGACGCGACGCTGCCGTCACGCCCGTGGACGTGCCGGTCCAGCGGCAGGACCACCCGGCGACACCTGCGCAGCCAGCGGTGACCGGCCGGCCGCAGGTCCTGGCAGGTCTCGTGGGCGAGTGGCGCGCGGCCGGGCTCCTCGACCCGCCGTTCCGCCCGCCCGACGTCGGGGCGTTCCCCGACCTGGGCCCCGCGCGGCAGGAGCCGGTCGAGGTCGGGGCCCCGGCCGCGGGCGGTGCGATGCCGCTGCCCCAGCAACCCCCTCCTCCGGGGCGTCCGCCGCTCGAGCTCCTGCCCGGCGGCAGAGGCGCGCCCGCCCCGCCACCCACTCTCGCTCCGCGCCCGGTGCCGCCGACCGTGGCCCCCCGCCCGGTGCCGCTGCCTCCGCCCGCGCTCCTCGGCATCGTGATCGTGCTCCTGATCCTCCTGTGGCCGAACAGCACGGCGCCCGCGTGGATGGACTCGGTCAGCCCGATCACCGGGCTCGGTTACGGCAGCCCCGAGGAGTACGAGTGGACCGGCGGGCTGTCCCAGCCGCAGCGCGACTACCTCCGGCACCTCTACCAGGCGCGCGAGCTCCAGCCCGACCCTGCGGCCGACGGCGAGGGCGATCCCATGGCGGTCCCGGCCCCGCAGACGGCGACCGGCGGCGGAGGGCGTCGCGAGGTCTGCTTCGCGACGCCGGTGCCGCGACGGGGCGGGCACGCCCGGCACGACGCCTACGCGACCCGCGTCACCGGCACCCCGCTCGACTACTACGTGCGGACGCCTGCAGGGCTGGGCATCAACTACGACGGGCTCCAGACCGGCACGAGCAACGTGTGGGAGGTCAAGACGGGGTTCGGGTGGTTCCACAACCCCGGCAGCCGCTCGCTGACCACGCTGACGCTGGCCCGGTGGGACGTCCAGAAGAACCTGGGCATGGCGGTCGCGTTCCCGTGCGGGTACACGCACCTGTGGGCGCACCCCGACAGGTACATCGCCGCGATGCTCACGACCCGCTGGGGCGGTGTCCCTCCGGTGCTCGCCCTCCCCGAACGATGAACGCGCACCCGGTCCCCGCGACCTCGCGGCTGGTGCTCGAGCGCCCCGCCGAGAACCTGACCGAGCTGGCCGCGCCACTCGCCGCGCTGGCCGACGCGCTCGCACCCGGTGCCGCCTGGGTCGCCGGTGAGCCACCGGAGGTCCCGGTCCGTCCGGCACCCGCGGCGCTGACGGCCTACCTGGCGGGCGTCGACGCCGCCAGGAGATCGGGTGAACCCCGGGTCTGCCGGCTGCTGTGCGACGACGGCCCCGAGATCGTCCTCGACGTCGAGCCCACCCCGGCCGGGGGCGTCGGGATCGCCTGGCTGTCGGTGACGGGTCTGCCGCCGAGCGAGGTCCCCGTCGTCGCCGCGGCCGGCGCCGTCGCCTTCGAGGCGGACTACGGGCGTGTCGAGGACGAGCAGCTGCTCCTGCGCTACCACGGCCGTCGCGCTCACGAGCGGGCGCTCGCTGCCACGCCACCGGACCTGCGCCGTCACGTCCCGGCCCCGCCCCCGGTCCCCGACGGGCTGGCGCTGCCCGACCTCCTGGTGCCGCAGGAGCTCGACCGCCTGGGCGTCCCCCCGGCGGTCTGGTGGGTCAACGTCTGGGGCCCACGCCAGCTGGCGACCCTGGGCGAGGCGCGCGTCGTCGAGGCCCCGTGGGCGCACATCCGTCCGCTGTCGGGCGGGCGGCTGCTGCTGCTCGCGACGGCCCACCCCGCCGACCCCGACGACCCCGCCGACGTCGCCAGCCTGCGCCGCCTGGTCGACGTGCTGGACCTGCGAGCGGCGCAGGAGGCGCACCGCGGCTAGGTCCCCTCCTCGCGCGCCACCCGCACGGAACTGCGCGCCGCGGGGTCATCGCCCCCGTCCCCGGGCCAGGTGACCTGCACGGGCGACGGCAGGCACCGGCGGCGGGCTCGCGGGCGCGAGCCTCCCGGGTCGGCGGCGCAGCGAAGGCGCTGCGCCGCGGAGTCACGGCGCCTGGAGCGCGACGTCCTGCCCGACGGCGACGATGCGGGCCCCCTCGGGCACCACCTGCACCTCGCTCAGCACGACGCCCTCCGGCAGCCCGTCGAGCGGCACGGGGATGCCGCTGAGCCGGTCCTCGAGGCGTCCGGGCAGGTCGGCGACGTCGACCGAGACGCCGCCCACGCTCACGGTCGTCACCCCGACCTGCAGCGCACCCTCGACGACCGCGGGGGCGAGGCGGGCGGACAGCTCCAGGCCGAGCACCGAGCCCGACGCGACGAGCTCCGCGCCGTCGGTGGCGAGGTCCGCGTCGACCTCGCTGTGGTCGCGTACGAGCTGCTCGAGCGACGCGGTCGGCACCGTCCCCGTGAACCGGACCTGCGCCGCGGTGTACGGCTCCGAGGTCGTCACGCCCGTGGCGGTCGCGTCGACGTCGACCACCTCGGTGCCCTCGAGCACCACGCCGTCGGCGTGCGCGACCACCTCGTCGACCGACCCCGCGAGGAGCTGTGTGAGGAACGGGAAGCCGCCGAGGTCGACCGTGGGGGTGCCCGTGACGTCGAGCCGGGCGGCGAGCTGGTCGACTGCCGTGCGCTCCACCTCGGCCTGCGCGTACCGGTCCACGACGAGGAGACCGCCGGCGAGCACCCCGATCCCGACGACCCCGACGACGACTCCGCGTGCACCCATCGGGCCAGCGTAGGGACCGGCGGGCGCCTCCGTCGGTCGTCGGTCGCCCCGTCACCCGTGCGTGGCGACCGCGCGGCCGGCCCTCCTACCGGCCGGCGGCGTCCGCGAGGACCTCGCCGATCACGTACCGCGCGTTCGCGGCGAGGGGCTTGTTGGTCTCGACGTAGTACGGCAGCTGCAGGCACGCCTGCGACAGCGACCACGCGCGGCTGCGCAGCCACGTCGCCTCGTCGACGTCGAGCGCCGCGCGGAGCACCGGGCGCAGAGCGCGCGGGAGCAGGTTCCACGCCACCTGGAGGTCGACCGCCGGGTCGCCGCGGCTCACCCCCGCGAAGTCGATGAGCCCGGTCAGGCGCCCGCCGCGCACGAGCAGGTTGCCCGGGGCGATGTCGCTGTGGATCCAGACCCCGGGCGGCTCGCACGTCGGCAGGTCGAACGCCGCGTCCCACACGGCGGTGACCGCGTCGGTGTCGATCCCGGGCATGCCGCGCATCGCCGCGATCGACGCACGCGTCACGGCGTCGCGCGCGTCGAAGGTCAGGCCGCGGTGGTTCGGCGGGCCGCCGGGCACGTCGAGCGCGTGCAGCACCGCGAGGCACCCGGCGAGGTCGCGCACCAGGTGCTCGGTCACGTCCCCCGGCCGGGGCGGGGCCCCCTCGAGCCACGTGTAGACCGACCACGGCCACGGGTAGCCGTGGTCCGGGGCGCCGAGCGCGAGCGGCACGGGCGTCTCGACGGGCAGCGCGGGCCCGATCACCGGGAGCCAGCGCTGCTCGTGCTCGACCCCGTCCGCCGCTCCCGGGATGCGCGGCAGGCGCACGGCCAGGTCGTCGCCGAGCCGGAACATCGCGTTGTCCGTCCCGGCCGACGACGCGTGCACCACGGGCAGGTGCGCCCACTGCGGGTGCTGCTCGGCGACGAGCCGCCCCACGAGCGCGGCGTCGACGACCACCTCGTCCGCGTGCATCCTGCCTGCCGCCACGCGTACCTCCGTCCCGACGGGCCGACCGGTGCCGGTGGCGGGAGCACCGGCCCGGTGTCGCTCCCGCGGGTGCCAGCCTCGCCCGACAGCGCCCTCCCGCGCCGCTCCTTTTTCGCGCGTGGCACGGTCCCGCGAGTCGTCACCCCCCGGACGCACCGGTGCCCGGGTGCGGCGGCGAGGAGCCGAGCACCCGGGCACCGGGATCACACGCGGGACAGTCGTCCCCGCCGGCCGGGACGCGACCGGCCCCGACAGCGGTGGGTCAGGAGTGCACGCCGTCCGACGAGCGACCCACGCCGTTGTGGCCGCCCGCCTGGCCACCGACGAGCGCACCGACGTCGAGCCCCGTGAGCGACTTGATGACGTCCTGGCCCTCGCTCAGCACCTGCGCGACCGTCTTGGTGAGCGACGACGCGCCGTCCGTCGAGACCACGGTGAGGTTGTCGATGCCCGAGATCGGCTCGGCGGCGGCGCGGACGATCTCCGGCATCAGTGCGATGACCTGCTGCGCGAGGACGGCGGCACCCTGCTCGCGGAGCGCCTCGGCCTGCGCCTTGGTCGCCTCGGCGGCGGCCAGGCCCTCGGCGCGGGCGGCCTCGGCGCGCGCGAGACCGAGCGCCTCGATGGCCTTCGCCTGCGCGAGCTGACGGTCGCGGTCGGCGTTGCCGGCGCGGATCGTCGCCTCGGCGGCGGCCTCGGCGTCCTGGACCGCGGCGATCTTGTTCGCCTCGGCGATGCGCATGCGCTTGAACGCGTCGGCCTCGGTCGCGGCGTTCGTGGCGTCGCGGTTCGCGTTGGCCTGCTGGACGGCGGCGTACGCGGCGGCCTCGGCCGGCTTGCGGACGTCGATGTCGAGCTGCTCCTCGGTCACCCGCGCCTGCTCGGAGAGCGCCTCGCGCTGCAGCGCCGCGACCAGGCGGTCCTGCTCGGCGCGCGCGAGCTGCCCGGCGGCGTCGGCCTCGGCGTTGGCGCGGTCCGTCTCGGCCTTGATGCCGGCCTGCTTGAGCGACAGGTCGCGCTGGCGGGCGGCGATCTGCTCCATCGCCTGGATCTTGGCGAACTCGGAGACCTGCTGGGCCTCGGCCTCCTTGACCTCGGCGACCTGACGGGCGCGGGCGGCCTCGGCGCGGCCGAGGTTCGCGAGGTAGTCCGAGCCGGGCGTCGAGATGTCGGAGATGTTGAGCAGGTCGACCTGGAGGCCCTGCTCCGCGAGGTCCGTCTTGGTCGAGGCGACGACCGCGTCCTGCAGGGACTTCCGGTCGGAGATGATCTGCTCGATCGTCATGTCGCCGATGATCGCGCGCAGGGAGCCCTCGAGGGACTCCTTGATGACGTCGTTGAGCGTCGCCTGCTGGGACAGGAAGCGCTGGGCCGCACGCCGCACGCCCTCCTCGTCGCCGCGCACCTTGAAGTTGATGGACGCCTTGATCGCGAGCTTGATGCGGTTCTTGTCGACGCCCTCGACCGTGATGCCGATCTGCCGCTGCTCGAGCGAGATCGGGAAGCCCTGTTGGAGCACGGGCCAGATGAACACGCGCCCGCCGACGACGACGCGCTGACCCGAGTCGGTCGCCACGGCGTTCTTGCCGGCGCCGCGCCCGACGATCACGAGCGCCTCGTTCGGGGGCACGCGGCGGATGCGCTTGGTGATGAGGGCGATCAGGGCGACGAACGCGATGATCAGGGCGGCGACCGCAGCGACTACGGCACCCCCGTCGAGAAGCTGGTCCATGGTGGTCCCCGGTTCCCCGGGGCTCCTTTCGTCGGCGTGCGCGGTCTGTGTGCGGACGGTGCGTGCTGCGGGCGGTGCGCGCCGCGGGCGGGTGTGCTGGGGACGGGGCGGGCTCCGGGCCGGGCGCGGGCGGGTCGGGAGGGTGGCGCGGGGTCAGCTCACGCGCGGGTCACCTGGACGCGGGAGCCGGACACCGCGACGACGACGACGCGCGTCCCGGGCTCGATGGGCTCGTCGGCCCACGCGAGGCGGTTCTCGAGGTCGCGCACGCCCTCCAGGCGGACCTCCCCGCCGCTGGGTCCCGTCGTCGCGGTCGTCACGCCGTACGCACCGTCGAGCGGGGGCGGCGGGGCGTCGTCGCTCGCGGCCAGGGCCGTGATGACCCGCTGCGAGACCAGGGCGGCGACCGCCGCGAGCGCCACGGCGATCCCGTACGCCCACCCGGTGCCGAGGTCGTTCGCGACGGCGATCACGCCGGACGCGCCGAACACCACGGCACCGATGCCGATCGCGGAGCCGGACAGCCCGCCCTCGCCGAACCCGACCTCGTCGAACATCTCGCCGAAGACCAGCGACACGACGAGGAGCACGAGCCCGAGCGCTCCGAGGACGGTGAAGACGAGCACGGTGAGACCCTCCAGGCGGTGGTGTGTGCGCCCAGTGTGTCAGCCCGCCGTCGCGCGCCGCAGCCGCCTGGCGGGCGAACCCGGGGTCCGTCCGTGGACCGGGCTGGGGGCGGGCGACGCGCGCGCGGTCTGAGGGAACGCGGTGGCGGCGTGCCGGCGGCGCGCGGCACAGTGGAGCTCGCCGACCGCACGCAGCGTCGTCGGGACCACGAGAGCGCGGGGAGCACGTGACCGACCCAGAGGCGTCCGGCACGCAGACGTCCCGCACGCAGACGTCCGGCGCGGACCCGTCCCGCACGCGGACGTCCGGCACGGACCCGTCCGGCACCGAGGCGTCCGCCACGGCGACGTCGGCGGCTGCGCCCGGCGCGGCCCCTGGGGCGCCGGGGAGCACGAGCCCGTTCGTGCCGGGCCTGCGCGCGACGACCCTCGGGATGCTCGCGCTCATCGCCCTCGGCGCGTTCGAGGCGCTCGCCGTCTCGACCGCGATGCCGAGCGTCGTCACCGACCTCGGCGGGTTCGAGCTGTACGCGACCGCGTTCGCCGGGCCGGTCGCGGCGGGCGTCGTCGGGCTCACGGTCGCGGGCCTGTGGTCCGACCGCCGGTCCCCCGTCGCCCCGCTCCTCACCGGCGTCGCACTGTTCCTCGCCGGGCTCGTCGTGGCGGGGCTCGCCGGCAGCATGCCCGTGCTCGTCGCGGGCCGCGTCGTCCAGGGCGTCGGCTCGGGGCTCTACAGCGTCGTGCTCTACGTCGTCGTCGCACGCGTCTACCCCGAGGCGACGCGCCCGCGCGTGTTCGCGGCGTTCGCGGCCGCGTGGGTGGTCCCGGGGCTGATCGGGCCGTTCCTCGCGGGAGTGATCGTCGAGCAGCTCGGGTGGCGGTGGGTGTTCCTGGGCGTGCCGCTCCTCGCGGTCCCCGCGGTGCTCGCCCTGTGGCCCGCGCTGGCCTCGATCCGGCAGGCTCCCCCGGCGTCCGCGGGCCCGTCGGGCGGCGGCGAGTCCGCAGGCACGACCAGCCCCGACGCCCCGTCCACGGAGAACGCGGGCTCCCGCGACGCGGTGCCCGCGGGAACGACCACCCCCGGGGCCCCCTCCCGCGGTGACGCGACCGGCACCGCGCCGTCCGGCGGCGCCGCCGTGGGTCGCTCCGCACCCGGCCGGTCCGGCGTCCGCACGTCGACGCAGCTCGTCGCTCTCTCGGTCGTCGCCGCCGTCGGCGTCCTCGCGCTGCACCACGCGGGTCAGCAGCGCGGCGCGTCGGCGCTCGTGTGGACCCTCGCGGGCGGGGCGGCCGTCGCGCTGACCCTGCCCCGCATGCTCCCGACCGGCACGCTGCGTGCGGCGCGGGGGCTGCCCTCGGTGATCGCGCTCCGGGGGCTGCTGAGCGCGGCGTTCACCGCGGCCGAGGTCTTCCTGCCGCTCCTGCTCCAGACGCACCGGGGCCTCGGCCCGTCCGCGGCGGGCGCGGTGCTCACGTGCGCGGCGGTGAGCTGGTCGACCGGCTCGTGGCTGCGGGGGCGCGGGTTCGGCGGGTGGTCCGACGTCCGGTGGCTGCGTGCCGGGGGCGGGGCGATGGTCGCCGGGATCACCGTCGTCGCGCTCGTCGTCGCGCCCGCCGTTCCCGTCGCGATCGCCTACGTGGGCTGGACCGTCGCGGGTCTCGGCATGGGTCTCGCGTTCCCGACGACGTCGATCCTGACCCTCCGCCTGTCGCCGCCCGAGAGCCAGGGGGCCAACAGCTCCGCGCTCCAGATCATGGACTCGGTGAGCATCGCGCTCGTCCTCGCGCTGAGCGGGGCGCTGCTCACGGCGCTCGGCGGGCCCGCGGCGCTCGGGGCGTTCGCCGCAGGGTTCGCGCTGGCGGCAGTCGTGGCGGCGGGCTCGGTGGCCGTCGCGCACCGGACCGTCCCGCGGCGCGGCTGACGGTCAGCGGCACGGCTGGCGGCCAGCGGCACGGCTGACGGCGCGCAGCGCGGTCGAGGGTCTGCGCGGCCGCGTCACCCTGCACGGGAAGCGGTGGCGTCACCCGGCCCGGGAAGCCGCCGCGTCACCCGGCCCGGAAGCAGCCGCGTCACCCTGCCCGCGAGCCCGGGAGCGGCGTCCCCGGGCGCACCGTCGCCCCGTCGGCCCCCCTCGACCCGAGCAGGTGCTCCACGAGCGCGTCGCTGATCGCCCCGTGCGCCCGGCGGTCGTAGCCCTGGAAGCACGGCATGACGTTGGCCTCGAGCAGCACCCACGTGCCGTCGCGCGCGTCCACCTTGAAGTCGACGCCGAGCAGCGGCGCCTCGAGGTGCCCGGCCAGGGCCCGGCACGCCGCTGCGACGTGCGGCGGGCACGGGACAGGCGAGAAGACGTTGCTCCCGCCGGGCACGCGGTAGTCGACCTGCGCGGACTCGATCTGCTCCGCGAAGAGCCCGGCGCCCGCGACGTGCACCCGGACGTCCGGCCCCGCGACGGCACGCTGGAGCAGGATCGGGGTGGACCGCGCGAGGTGCAGGCGCCCCGGGTCGGTCACCGGGTCCCACCGGCGCACCCAGGTCTTCGTGGCGCTCACACCCTTCGAGACGACGTCGCCGTGGTGCTCGGCGACGAACGCCGCCGCACTCTCCGGCGAGCTCGTCAGGCAGGACTCGGGCACCGGCAGGCCGACGAGCGCCGCCAGCGACAGCAGGTGCGCGGGCTTGCTGAAGTTCGACGGCTCGACGAGGGGCGGGTTGACCACGGGGACGTCGAGCCCGTGCAGCGCGCACGCGACCGCGTGGTGGACGCCGGCGACGCGGTCCCGGGCCCGGGCGTCCGGCGCGCCGTCCCGCACGTCGGGCAGGCGGACCCACACGCCCTCGACGTCGGCCAGGTGCACGGTCGTCCGACCGGCCCGGAGCCGGCTCGCGCGCACGTCGTCGGGGTCGAGCCGGAACGAGCCGGCCAGCGTCAGGTGCACGAGGTCGACCGCAGTCACCGCGACGTGCCGGCGCAGCGACGCGAGCAGGTGCAGGAACGTCGGGTCGGCGGCGACCCCGAGGGCCAGGATCACGGCTGCCCACCCCCCGCGGCGGCCGCCACCACACGCCGCGCGACGAGCGTGAGCCCGGCGCCGAACGCCCCCGGGTGCGGGACCGGATCGATGTCGAGCACACGCAGCGCCGTCCCGTCGACGATCTCGACGACGACCGTCGCGAGCAGCGGCAGGTCCGGCGCGAGCACGGTCGCGAGCACCGTGGCGTAGGGCTCCGCGAGGGGCGAGGCGCCGTCGGCACCGAGGACGAGGGCTGTACGCCCGGCGACCGCGACCCGCACGACCCGCCCGGGCGTGCACGTCGTCACGTCGAGCACCTCGACGCCCGCGCGCACGTGCGGGGACCGACCTGGACGGCTCCGCGCACCGACAGGGCGGTGCTGCGACGCGGTCCGCGCGACCGGCACCCGGAGGGCCGTCGCGCTCGCGGGCCAGCTCGCACGGAGCACGGCGCCACCGGGCCAGACGTCGGCCGAGCGCCGGGTGCGCAACCGGTCCGGCGTGCACAGCAGACCGTGGCGCGTGGGCCGGTTGACGACCGGGCCGTCGAACCCCGCCAGCAGCCCCCACCAGGCGGCGACGCGCTCGGCGGCGACGAAGGGGTCCAGCTCGGCGGACCACACGCCGCCTCGGTGCACGACACCGCCGACGTCCTCGCCGTCCGACGTCCGGAGCACCGTCCGCGCGCGTCCGTCCTGCGCGACGCGCAGCTCGACGTCGAGCCCGGCGAAGCCGTCCGTCGCCACGACCCGGTGACCGGCGCCCGCTGCGGTCGCAGCGAGCACCGGTCGCCAGGGGTCGCCGGGGTGGGCGACGTGGAGCAGCAGCACGGTCAGCGCCGCGACGCCGACGGTGCCTGCGGAACTTCGAGACCGAGCAGGCTCAGCACGGGCGCGGCCTTCTCGAGGATCGGGCCCCACTCGTCCGTGGCGGGGTCGACCGCCAGGAGCGCACCCATGACCGCGACCCGGTCCTTGTGGATGTCGTCGTCCCCGCCGACCTCGGTCCCGCCCTCGCTCGACTCGCTGGTCTCGCTGGTCTCGCTGGTCTCGCTCGTCTCGCTGGTGCCGCTGCCGCTCGCAGCGAGCACGTCGACGCCGTGGCTCATGTCCTCGGCGACGGCGCCGAGGAACTTCTTCACCTTGACGTCGAGGTCGGCGACCGCCGCCGCCCCTGATGTCGTCTCGTCCATGGTCATGCACGTCCTTCTCGATGCGTTCGCGTCCGTCGCCGGTCGGCGACGGACTGACTGGTGGTGAGGCGCGTGCCCCGCGTCGTGGTGCGGGTGCGCCCGGTCGCCTCGAGCTCGACGAGGCGTCGTCCGACGGCCCACGCCTCGAGCGCGAGGTCCTGCGTGACCGGCGGGCGGCACCCGGCCGGGACGAAGGCCTCGTCCGTGACGGCGGGCCGGGCGCTCACTCCTGCGCCCGCGCCTGCTGGCGGAGCGCCTCGAGCACCGGCGCCGCGGTGCGCAGGATCGCGCCCCACGCCATCGGGTCGGGGTCGCTCGCCCGCAGGTACTTCTCGAGCTGGGCGAACTCGCTCGTCTCGCTCGTCTCGCTCGTCTCGCTCGTCTCGCTGGACTCGCTGGACTCGCTGGACTCGGAGTTGAAGCTGATGCTGAAGCCGGACTTCTCGAAGTCGGTCAGCACACCGCCGAGGAACTGGTCGACCTTGAGGTCGACCCTCTCCCTGAGCGTCGCGGCCGACGGGTCGGCGTTCTCCGTCATGACAGTCCCTTTCCGTGCGTCGTGACCTGCTGTGCAGAACAGACGGACGGGGGCGCCACCGGATACCCGCGAGGGTGCGACGAACCGGGTGATATCGGGCGCGTCAGCGGCGCGAGCCGACGACGACCGTCCCGTCGACGTCGTCGTCGCGCACCACGACCGGCACGAGCCCGGCCCGGGTCATCGCGTCGGCGGTCAGTGGCGCCTGGCGCTCGCTCGTCTCGATGAGCAGGTGGCCGTCCGGCGCGAGCCATCGCGGGGCCGCGGCGGCGAGGCGGCGGTGCACGTCGACCCCGTCCGCACCCCCGTCGAGCGCGACGGGCGCCTCGTGCTCCCGCGCCTCGGGGGGCATGAACGCGATCGCGCCGGTGGGCACGTAGGGGGCGTTCGCGACGAGGACGTCGACGCGGCCGAGCAGCGAGCGCGGCAGCGGCGCGTCGAGGTCGCCCTCGTGCACGCGGCCCCCGACGGGCTCGACGTTCCGGCGCGCGCAGCGGACCGCGGCCGGGTCGAGGTCGGCGGCGTGCAGCTCCGCACCGGGGACGCGCGCGAGCACCGCCACGCCGACCGCACCCGTGCCGCAGCACAGGTCCACGACGACCGGGGGCCGGCGCGCCCGCTCGTCGCCCGGGTGCGCAGCCCGGCCCGCCCCGGCCCGCACGCCGCCCGGGGCGCTCGGGGCGTCCGACCGCCGACCCCGGTTCGCGACGTCCGGCCCCGCGCCGCCGCGCCCGAGCCGGTGCACGGCCTCGCGCACGAGCCGGTGCACGGCCTCGCGCACGAGCAGCTCGGACCGCCGTCGCGGCACGAACACGCCGGGTTCGACGACGACGCGCAGCCCCGCGAACTCCGCCCAGCCGAGCACCTGCTCGAGGGGCAGCCCGGCGACGCGGCGCGCGACGAGGTCGGCGAGCTCCGCGGGGGTGCGCGCCTCCGCCAGCAGCAGGTCGGCCTCGTCCTCGGCGAAGACGCACCCCGCGGCGCGCAGCACGCGCACGACCTCCGCGTGGGACGGCGTGCTCGGGTCGAGCGGCTCGCGCGGGCCGGGAGCGTCGGGCGCTGTGGTCACGAGGGTCCTTCCGGGTCGACCGCCCGACGGTAGCGCCGTCGCGCCGCCCGACGAACGGCCGCGCCACCCGTCGTCCGGTCGAGCGGTGGCCACGACGCCATGCCGGGCGCGACGACGGTCCCGGGCGGACGACGGCGCCGTCAGATCCGGCGCACAGCGATCCCCGGGTACTCCAGCACGAGCCCCGCGGCGTCGACCTGGAGCTCGCACGCCGTGCCGAACGCGGGCGCGGTGTACGCGAACCGCCGCCCCGGACCGTCGTGCTCGACGCGCGCGTACGTCTGCTCCAGGCGCTCCACACCCAGCCCGACGGCCCGGACGTAGGCGGCCGGCGCCGGCCCGCCGTCGCCGGCAGCGAGCCGCATGCGGTGCACGGGCAGCGTGTTGGTGACGGCAGAGGACTCGAGGTCGACGTCGAGGCAGCCGTCGAGGCGCGGATCGGGCTCGCCGTCGACGCGCCAGCCGCCCGAGCCGTCGGCGTCGAGAACGAGCGTGCGCTCCCCGGCCGGCGACAGCCCCCGGACGCGGGCCCGCCGCGTCGTCCACGTCGCGTCGACGTCGATCACCGCGTCGACGACCCAGGGCTCGCCGTCCTCGACCGCGGTCGTGCACGTGGTGATCCGCCACCCGTCCCCGAGCCGGCCGTCCCCGAGCCGGACGCGCTCGAGCCTCGTGAGGTGCACGACCTCGAAGCCCTCCCGCGCCGTCCGGTGGTCCCACGCGGCGAACGGCGGCGGGTCGGCGAACGGGGTCATCGCCCGAGTCTTCTCGCGGACCGGACACCGCGGAAGAGGCAGCGCCGTGCCGGTGTTGCGCCAGTCATGCCACCAGCGACGAGCGCGCCGACCACCACCACCGGCCCGGGCGCGACCCCCACGAGCACGACCCCCACCAGCACGACCCCTACCAGCACGATCCCCACGAGCACCGCCCCCACCGGCACCCCCGCGGCGCTGCCCGCGCGCACCCGCCTCGGCGTCGGCCTCGTGCTGCTGCTCTCGGCGCTGACCGCGATCGGCCCCCTCACGTTCGACACCTACCTCGCCGCGTTCCCCGAGATCGGCGCCGACCTCGGCGCCTCGACCGCCGCCGTGCAGCTCACGCTCACCGCGTCGCTGGCCGGGCTCGCGCTGGGGCAGCTCTTCATCGGGTCGCTCTCGGACGCGTACGGGCGCCGGCGGCCGCTGCTCGGGGCGCTCGTGCTCTACGTGCTGGTCTCGGCGTCGATCGCGCTCGTCGAGTCGGTCGCGATGCTCACGGCCCTGCGCGTCGTCCAGGGCTTCGCCGCGGCGGCCGGGATGGTGCTGTCGATGGCCACGATCCGCGACCGGTTCGAGGGTGTCGCCGTGTCGAAGATGATGGCGCGGCTCATGCTCGTCGTCGGCGTCGCGCCGGTGCTCGCACCGACGATCGGCGCGCAGCTGCTGCGCTTCGGGTCGTGGCGGCTCGTGTTCGGGTTCCTCGCGGTGGTCGGCCTCGTGCTGCTCGTGATCGCCTCGGTGTCGCTGCGCGAGTCGCTGCCGGTCGAAAAGCGGCGGACCGGCGGCACGCGCGCGGCCCTCGGCTCCTACCGCGTGCTGCTGACCAGCCGCACGTTCCTCGGGCTGGCGTTCCTCTCCGCGACGTACATGGGCGCGATGTTCACGTACGTCTCGGCGGCCACGTTCGTGTTCCAGGACGGCTTCAGCCTCTCCGCGCAGGAGTTCGGCTGGGTGTTCGCGGCGGGTGCAGCCGGCATCACCGCCGGCTCGCAGGTGTACGGGGCGCTCGTCGGGCGGTTCGAGCCCGAGCGCATCCTGGCGTGGGCGGTCGCGGTGGGCGTGGTCCTCGTGGTGGCGCTGCTCGTCGTGACGGCCGCGGGCGGCGGGTTCTGGCCCGTGACGACGCTCCTGGTCCTGGTCCTGACGACCGCAGGCTTCGTGATGCCGTCGGCCCCGGCGATCGCGCTCGCGGCGAACCCGCAGCGCGCCGGGACCGCCGCGGCGCTGCTCGGGGCGCTGCAGTTCGGGCTCGGCGCCGTGATCGCGCCGCTGACCAGCGTCGGCGGGCAGCCGACGGCGCTCCGCATGGCGGTCGTGATGACGGCGACGATCCTCGTCTCGGCGGTCCTCCTCCTCGTGACGCGGGTCGGCCTGCCCGCACGCCGGGTCCGCGCCGTCGCCGCCTGACCTCGGGGCGCCCCGGCCGACCCCGCACCACCTTCCCACCGGGTTCCTGCCTGACGTTCACCTGCCGTTCAGGCGCCTCGGCGACAGTGGGTCGCGGACAGGGCCGGCGCCGCGCCGGTCCGCCGGGAGGCCGACCACCATGACCACGACCCTGCTCGACCAGCGCGCCGCCGGGTTCCCGCCGCCGGAGCTCCCCGCCGCGGCGGACTGGCTGACGGCGACACTGCGCCCCACGGGTGTGCTCGGCCGTGAGGACGCCGTCCGGCTCGCGGACGTGCTCGGCCCGCTCTCGGCGTCCGCGTCGCTCGTCATCCTCGACCTCGGCGCGGCACGGATCGGGAGCCGACGGGTCACCGCGGTGCTCGACGAGGCCGCCGCACACCTCGAGCGGCGGGGCGGCGGTCTCATCTGCGTGAACGTCGACCCGGACGACCGCACACACCTCGCCTCGGCCGGGGGGCACGCCGTCGTGGTCGACGCCCCCGCACCCACGGCCCCGGACGGGCTCGACGACCAGGACGCCTGACGGCCGAGGCGATCGGCCCCGTCCCACCCGACGATCACCCGCCGCACGCCACGAGCGGCCCCGCGCGGGTGGATACGATGGCGCGCGCTCGCCCGTACCCCGGGCTCGTCCGTCGGAGGGAGGGTCGTGGCTCGCACGCTCGACCCCGCACCCGCGACCGGCGGACGGGGCTCGACGACGGCGCGACCCGCAGCGTCGACCCTCGCGGGCCGGCCCGACGACCCGCGCACGGCACCGCGGGCACCGCGCACCCGCGAGGGAGCGTCGTGATGGCGCCCTCGGCGCAGGGCGGCCGGGGTGTCAGCGCGCGGCTGCGCGTCGCCGCCGTGCCCGCCGCGGCGCGCGAGACGCGGCACTGGGCCGTCGGCCTGGTGAAGGAGCACGGCGCGAAGGCGTCCGCGGCGCGCACGGTCGAGCTGCTCGTGAGCGAGGTCGTGACGAACGCGGTGAAGTACGGCGCGGTCGCCGACGCGATCGCCGTCTCCCTGCGCTGCACCGACGGCTCCGTGACGATCCGGGTGAGCGACGACAGCACCGTGCGTCCCGTCGTGCGGCGCGCCCGCCCGAGCGACCTCGGGGGGCGCGGCATGGAGCTCGTCGAGCGCCTCGCGGACGCCTGGGGCGTCGACGTGGACGCCCGCCGCGGCAAGACGGTGTGGTTCCGGGTCGCGCTGCGCTGACCCCGCGCCGCACGGTCCCCCGACCGTGGCTCGCCGCGCGCCGGCGCTGCCCGGCCGGTAGGAATGGGCGGCATGACAGTCGTCGGACTCCACGCCTCGCACGAGCAGGTCCACCCCGCCGCGCTGCTGCGCGCGGTCCAGCAGGCGCAAGCGGCGGGCTTCGGCGCCGCGATGTGCTCGGACCACCTCGCGCCCTGGAGCGAGCGGCAGGGCCAGTCGGGCTTCGCGTGGTCCTGGCTCGGCGCCGCCCTGGCCACGACCGACCTGCCGATGGGGTGTGTCAACGCGCCCGGGCAGCGCTACCACCCCGTGATCGTCGCCCAGGCGTCGGCGACGCTCGCGGCGATGTTCCCCGGGCGGTTCTGGGTCGCGCTCGGCTCCGGTGAGAACGCCAACGAGCACGTCACCGGCGACCCGTGGCCGCCCAAGGCCGAGCGCGACGCCCGGCTGCGTGAGTGCGTCGACATCATCCGCGCGCTGCACGCGGGCGAGACGGTCACGCACCGCGGCCTCGTGACCGTCGACGAGGCGCGCGTCTGGACCCTCCCGGACACCCCGCCCAAGCTCGTCGGCCCGGCGGTCACGTCCGCGACCGCCCGCGCGCACGCCGACTGGGCCGACGGGCTCATCACCACCAACCAGCCCGTCGAGAAGCTCCGGGAGATCGTCGCCGAGTACCGCGGTGCGGGCGGGCGCGGCGACCTCGCGCTCCAGGTGCACCTGTCCTGGGCGCACACCGAGGAGCAGGCGCTCGCGATCGCGCACGACCAGTGGCGCACCAACATCTACGCCCCGCCGGTGTGCTGGGACCTCGCGACGCCGCAGCACTTCGACGTGGTCGCGGCCGACGTCGCGCCCGAGCAGGTCCGCGGGACCGTGCTGGTCTCCGCGGACGTCTCGCGGCTCGTCGACCAGATCGGCGAGCTCGTGGATGTCGGGTTCGACCAGGTGTACCTGCACCACGTGGGCCAGGAGCTCGAGGAGTTCGTCGACGTGTTCGGCGAGCGCGTCGTCCCGCAGCTCGCGGGCACGTCGTCGTCCGGCGCGTCGTCGTCCGGCGCGTCTTCGTCCGGCGCGGCGTCGTCCGGCACGGCGTCGGGCACCCCGGCCCCGGCCGGCGGCGGCCACGCCGACCCTCACGACCCGCACCTCTACGCGCCCGAGCACCAGCAGCCGGGCGCCGAGGCGGAGGTGGGCCACGCGTGAGGATCACCGACACCGCGGACCTGTGGTGGAAGAACGCCGTTGTCTACTGCCTCGACGTCCAGAAGTTCATGGACTGGGACGGGGACGGCACGGGCGACTTCACGGGGCTCGCGCAGCGCATCGACCACCTCGCCGACCTGGGCGTGACGTGCCTGTGGCTCATGCCGTTCTACCCGACGGCCGACCGTGACGACGGCTACGACATCACCGACTTCTACGGCGTCGACCCCCGCCTGGGCACGCACGGGGACGTCGTCGAGATCATCCGCACGGCGCGCGACCGCGGCATGCGCGTCATCGCGGACCTCGTCGTCAACCACACGTCGGACAAGCACCCGTGGTTCAAGGCGGCGCGGTCGAGCAAGGACAACCCGTACCGCGACTACTACGTGTGGCGCTCCGACCCGCCGCCGAAGGGCACCAAGAAGGACGTCGTCTTCCCCGACAAGGAGGACAGCATCTGGGAGCTCGACGAGAAGACCGGCGAGTGGTACCTGCACCGGTTCTACAAGCACCAGCCCGACCTCAACGTCGCGAACCCGCAGGTGCGCGACGAGATCGCGAAGGTGATGGGCTTCTGGATGGAGCTCGGGCTCTCGGGCTTCCGGGTCGACGCGGTGCCGTTCCTGCTCGACGGCGCCGAGGCGAACCCGCGCGACGACCTCGTCGACCCGCACGCGTACCTGCGCTCGCTGCGCTCGTTCATGAACCGGCGCTCCGGGGACGCGATCCTGCTCGGCGAGGTCAACCTGCCGTACGAGCAGGCCGTGGAGTTCCTCGGCGGCAGCGACGGCGACGAGCTCACGATGATCTTCGACTTCCCCGGGATGCAGGCGATCTACCTCGCGCTCGCCCGGGGCGACGCCGCGCCGGTCGTCGACGCGCTGAAGGCCCGGCCCCCGCTGCCGAAGGACGCGCAGTGGGCGACGTTCGTGCGCAACCACGACGAGCTCACGCTCGACAAGCTGACCGACGACGAGCGCGCCGAGGTCTTCGCGGCGTTCGGGCCCGACGAGGACATGCAGGTCTTCGGTCGCGGCCTGCGCCGCCGGCTCCCCCCGATGCTCGACGGCGACCCCCGGCGCGTCCGGATGGTGTACTCGCTGCTCTTCTCGCTGCCCGGCACCCCGACGCTGTTCTACGGCGAGGAGATCGGCATGGGCGAGAACCTCGCGGTCGAGGGCCGGCTCGCGGTGCGGACCCCCATGCAGTGGAACGCGGGCCCGAACGGCGGCTTCTCGAGCGCCCCGGCGTCGCGACTGACCGCCCCCGTCGTCGAGGGCGGGTTCGCCCCCGAGCACGTCAACGTCGCCGACCAGCGCCGCGACCCCGACTCGATGCTCACGTTCATGAGCCTGCTCGTGCGCCGGTACCGCGAGTGCCCCGAGCTCGGCTGGGCCACCGTCGACGTGCTCGACCAGCCGCACGCGCACGTGCTCGCGCACCGCAGCTCGTGGGGCGACGGCTCGCTCCTCGCCGTGCACAACCTCGCCGCCGAGCCGGTCACGGTGCCGCTGCACCTGCCGGACCTCGACGCGGACGTCCAGTTCGTCGACCTGCTCGAGGACGGGACGACCCCGTGCGGCGAGGACGGGCACGTGGAGATCGCGCTGCCCGGGTACGGGTACCGGTGGCTGCGGGTCGTCCGGCCGGGGTCGCGCCGGCTCGTGTAGCCGGTGTGGCCCGGCTCCGCCGTCCGTGCCGTCCGTGCCGCGCGTGCCCGTGCTGCGCGTCCCCGCGGTTAGAGTGCGTCGTCGCTCTGATCGCGACGGGAGCGGAGCGCACGATGACGCAGGACCACCCCGCGCAGCCGCGGGACCCACGCACGGACGCGCACGCGGCCGGGCCGGACGACGGCCTCCCGGACCTCCCGCCGGACGAGCAGCTCGAGACGTTCGTGCTCGAGGCCCGCACCGTGCGCGACCACCTCGACGACCTCGCGTCGCGCGCCGGGACCCAGCTCCTCGCGGGCACCGAGATCAGCATCTCGGTGCGCCACCGCGGGCACGACCGCCTCGTGGCGACCAGCACCGCGCGCGCGGGCCTGTGCGACCAGACGGAGTACGACACCGGGGCGGGGCCGTGCGTCACCGCGATGGACCTGCTCCAGGTCGTGCTCGTCCCGGACATCCTGGAGGACACCCGCTGGGCGTCGTGGCGCCGGGTCGCGCTCGACAACGGCTTCCGCTCCTGCGCCGGGATCCCCGCGCACGTCGCGGAGGGTGTCGAGCTGTCCGTGAACCTCTACTCCGAGGAGCTCGACCCCTGGGACGGCGACGTGCTCGTGCGCGGCGACGCGTTCGCGCAGCAGGTGGCCCAGACGGTGCGCCTGTGCCTCGAGGTCGCGCGCCTCACGACGGCACACGCCGACGCGGTCGCTGCGGCAGAGGCGCGCGAGGCGATCAACGAGACCATCAGCCGCACGATCGCGGAGAAGCAGGGCACCGTCGCGGACGTGCTGGGCCGGCTCGCCGAGCGCGAGGCCTGAGCGACCGACCCGGTCCGCGGGCACCCGGACCGCCGAGGGGCGAGGCGCCGGACGCGCAGGCGCCCGACGTCCCCGGCACCTGGCCGGACCCGCTACGCGGCGTGGTCGGGGAGCCGCGCGACCTCGGAGTAGAAGCGGTCGATCTGGTGGATCGCCGCCACGAACTCCTCGAAGTCCACGGGCTTCGTGACGTACGAGCTCGCGTGCCCCGTGTACGCGTTGACGATGTCCTCCTCGCCCGACGACGTCGTCAGCACGACCACCGGGATGTGGCTCAGGTCCGGGTCGGTCTTGAGCGCGTGCAGCACCTCGCGCCCGCTCATCCGCGGCAGGTTGAGGTCGAGCAGGATGAGGTCCGGGCGCGGCGCCTCGGCGAACGCACCCTCGCGGCGGACGTGCTCGAGCGCCTCGACGCCGTCGTTGACGACCATGAGGTCGTCGCTGCGACCGAGGTCCGCGTACGCCTCCTCGATCATCAGGACGTCGCCCGGGTCGTCCTCCACGAGCAGGACGCGAGGGCGGCGGCGCGGGACGGCGGTGCTCACGGAGCGGCGTTCGGGTGAGAGGTCACGCTGAAGGATCCCACGCCGGGCGCCCACCCGCTCCGGGACGGGCCCCGGTATGAACCGGACCGGCCGGGGCGCCGGGCTCACTCGTAGCTGATCGCCTCGAGCACCGGCAGCCGCGCCGCACGGGCGCCGGGCCACACCGCGGCGAGCACCCCGACGACGACGGCCAGCGCGAGCATCGCCGCGAGGCTCGCCCAGGGCACGACGAGCGTCGCCAGGCCCTCGTCGGCGAACACCGTGGGCATCGCGGAGGCGAGCGCGACGCCGACCGCGAGCCCGACGACAGTCCCGAACACCGCGGTCAGCACCGACTCGATCGTGACGGTCCCGGCGAGCTGGAGCCGGCCGAGCCCGACCGCGCGCAGCAGCCCGATCTCCCGGGTCCGCTCGATCACGGAGAGCGCGAGCGTGTTGACGATCCCGAGCACCGCGATCACGACCGAGAGGCCGAGCAGCGCGTAGAGGATCACGAGCACCTGGTCGATCTGCGCGGCGATCTGCGAGACGTACTCCTCGGAGTCGAGCACGGCGACCACGACGTACGGCTGCACGGCTCGGGTCACGCCGGCCCGGACGTCGCCGCCGTCGGCCCCGCCGTCGAACGTCACGAACGCGGTCGACAGGAGCGTCTGCTGCTCCGGGACGAGCGTGCGGAACAGGTCGGCGGGCAGCACGACCGAGGTCCCGATGGCCCGTGAGTCGATCACGGCGCCGATCTCCACGGTGCGCGTCCCGCCCGCCCCGACGACCGTGAGCTCGTCCCCGACGGCCCAGCCCTCGTCGTCGGCGGCCGACTCCTGCACGGCGAGCCGTCCGGCGGCGAGCGCGTCGCCGAACGAGCCGTCGACCGCCTCGACGTCGAGGCTGCGCCCGACCGCGTCGGGCTCGATGCCCGCGACGAGCCCCGCGTCCTCGGGTCCGGGCGCCCGCCCGGGAGGTGCGACGAGGACCGACCCGGCGAGGAACGGGTCGACGGCGTCGACCCCGGGCACCGCCCGCACGTCGTCGACCGCGCCCGCCGGGATCGAGCTCGACCCGGCCGACTGGAGGATGAGGTCCGCGTTCGCCTCGGCCTCGACGATCGCGCTGGTCGACGCCTGCGCCGAGGCCGCGAGGACCGCCGACGCGCCGACGAGCGCCATCCCGATCATGAGCGCGCCCGCGGTGTTCGCGGTGCGGCGCGGGTTGCGCACGACGTTGCCGCGCGCCAGGCGGCCGAGCGGGCGGACGGTCGCGACGAGCGGGAGCGCGAGCACGCCGACCGACCAGCGCGCGATCACCGGCGAGAGCAGGAGCGTGCCGATCACGACCGCCCCGGCGCCGACGCCGAGCACGAGCCCCGCGTCGGCGCCCTCGGGCGACCGGAGCGACGACACGACGGCCGCGACCCCGGCGACGACCGCGAGCGACCCGAGCACGGCCCGGACCCGCAGCGAGCGCTCGGGCACCGCGACGTCGTCGCGCATCGCCTCGACGGGCGGCACGAGGGCGGCGCGGCGGGCCGGGAGCGCCGCGGCGAGCACGCTCACGACCGTCCCGACGAGGATCGAGACGACGACCGTGAACCCGTCGAGCGGGATCTCGCCCGAGAGCGCCATGCCCATGCGCTCGAACACGACCTTGAGCACCTGGACGAGGCCGACACCGCCCGCGACGCCGAGCGCCGAGCCGAGCACGCCGACGGCGGCGGCCTGCACGAGGATCGACGCGAGCACCTGCGCGGGCGACGCCCCGACGGCGCGCAGCAGCGCGAACTCCCGCATCCTCTGACGCACGGACATCGCGAACGTGTTGGCGATGATGAAGCCGCCGACGAACAGCGAGATCCCCGCGAAGACGAGCAGGAACGTCGTGACGAACCCGAGCTGGCTGTCGATCTCGTCGCGGGTGTCCGCGCGGAGCGAGTCCCCCGTGACCACGTCCGTCTGCGCCGCCTCGGGGACGCCGGCGAGCGCCTCCTCGACCCGCTCCACGAGCTCCGCCTCCGGCACGCCGTCCTCGGCGTAGACGCCGTGCAGCGGGACGAGCCCGTCGGCGGCGAACGCGGCGGTCGCCACGTCGGCGTCGAGCAGGACGATCGTGGCGCCCGCGAACGGCGTCCCGCCCGTCGCCTCCCCGACGACCTCGACGGTCCGCAGCTCGTCGCCGAGCACGACCGTCGTCGTGTCCCCGAGCGCGAGCCCCGAGCTCTCGAGCGTCGCTGCCTCGACCGCGATCTCGCCCTCACCCTCGGGCGCGCGGCCGTCGGTGAGGTCGAGGGTGTCGTCGAGCGGGTCGTAGGCGAACGCGAACGACGGCGCCTGGGTGCTCTGCACCGCGGTGCCGTCGGCCCCGACGAGCACGATCGGGCCCTGCACCGCCGGGATCACGTGGTCGACGCCCGCGACACCCGCGAGCGTCCCGGCGAGCGCGAGCGGCACGGGGTTGAGCCCGGACGCGCCGGGCTGGGCCCCGCCGACCTGCTCGGAGCCCTGCACGTACACGTCGGCGGTCGTGGTGCTCTCGACGATCCCGGTGAAGGTCGCCGAGAGCATCGTGCGCAGCGAGAACGTGCCTGCGACGAACGCGACGCCGAGCGCCACGGCGAGCACCGACAGCACGAAGCGGACGAGGTGCGCGCGGATCCCCCGCAGCGCGACGCGCCTCATCGCCCGGGCCGGGCGGCGGCGGACCGGTCCGCCGCGGACTGCGCGGCGGCGGCGAGCGCGTCGAGCACCGACGCGGGCGTCGGGTCGAGCAGCTCGCCGACGAGCAGCCCGTCGGCGAGGAAGAGCACGCGGTGCGCGTAGGACGCGGCGGTCGGGTCGTGCGTGACCATGACGATCGTCTGCCCGAGCTCCTCGACGGAGCGGCGCAGGAACCCGAGCACCTCGGCCGACGACGCGGAGTCGAGGTTGCCGGTCGGCTCGTCGGCGAAGACCACGGCCGGCCGTGACACGAGCGCCCGCGCGCACGCGACGCGCTGCTGCTGACCGCCGGAGAGCTCGCTCGGCTTGTGGTGCAGGCGGTCCTGGAGCCCGACGGCGGCGACCACGGCGTCGAGGTGCGCGCGGTCGACGGGGCGCCGGGCGATGTCGAGCGGCAGCGTGATGTTCTCGAGCGCGGTCAGGGTGGGCACGAGGTTGAACGCCTGGAAGACGAACCCGAGGCGCGTGCGGCGCAGCCGCGTGAGCCGGCGCTCGTTCATCCGGCTGACCTCGTCGCCGTCGACGACGACCGTGCCCGACGTGGGCCGGTCGAGGCCCGCCATGCAGTGCATGAGCGTCGACTTGCCCGAGCCGGACGGGCCCATGATCGCGGTGAGCTCGCCCCGCCGGAAGTCGACGTCGACTCCCGCGAGCGCGTGCACCGCGGTGTCGCCGTCGCCGTACGTCTTGCGCAGCTCGCGCGCGTACGCGATCGCGGACGCGGTGGGGGCGGTCGGGGTGCTCGTGGTGGCCGGGCTCGTCGGGCTGGCGGTGCTGCTCATGCGGGTGGTCCCTCGGTGGGTCGGACTGCTGCCGTCCCTCATCGTGGCCCGGGTGGGCGGTGCGGGCGATGGGGGAACCCCCTGGTCAGGCCCCTGCCCACCCCTGAGCGCACCCCCGGGGGCGGCCCTGCGGGCGGCCTCGGCGGTGCTCGCCGGACCGTCCTGCGAGTCCCCCGTCCTGCTGTGGCGCACGTCACATCATGCGCCTAGCCTGGCGTCAGGCGCAGGGACGGGGGCCGACGATGATGTGGTCGTTGCTGGTGGTGTTCGTCGGCCCCGCCCTGCTCTTCGGCGCCCTCATGGCGCTCTTCCCGACACCCGACGAGCCGGCCCCGTGGCGCGTGCGCATGGCCCGGGCGCTCGAGCGCACCGCCGACCGGCTGCGGCGGGACCAGCCCGGACCGCCCGACCCGTTCGTCGCGCTGCGCCTGCAGACCCGGCTCGGCGTCGTCGCCGACCACGCGCGTGCGCTCGAGGGCCAGCCCCGGACGTTCGCGCTCGCCGAGCGCGTCATCGCCACCCAGCTCGCGTACGACCAGCTGCTCGCCGAGGCGTGCCGGCTCGCGGGCGTCGAGGTCCTGCAGCGCGCCAAGGGCGACCCGCAGGAGCGGTTCCGCGAGGAGGTCGAGCTCTCCGCTCGCGGCTGGAGCTGGTGACCCCGCGGGGCACGTCCGTCCGGCGACCGGACGTCCGTCCCGGTTCGTGGCACGGGCTGACGCGATGTCGGCATTCTCACCCGTCGCGTTCGCCCCGGTTCGTCCACGACCGTCCCGGGTCACGCCGGCCCGCGGCCGTGGAGCCCGCTTACCTCCGCGCGTTTCCCGGCCTACGGTCGGGTCATGAGCGTGACCCGGGCGCAGGACGCGGAGGACACCCGCGTCGACGTCGTGCGCCGGCTCGGCGTGCTCGACACCCCGCGCGAGGAGCGGTTCGAGCGCGTGGTGCGCCTCGCGCAGAGCCTGTTCGGCGTCGAGAAGGTCGCCGTCGCGCTCGTCGACCGCGACCGCGTCTTCCACAAGGCCGGCGTCGGCATCGACACGCGGGAGCACCCGCGCGAGGCCTCGCTGTCCGCGATCGCGATCGAGCACCCCGACCTGCTCGTCATCGAGGACGCACGCGCGGACCCACGGTTCCGCGACAACCCCTACGTGACCGGCCCGATGGGCGTCCGCTTCTTCGCGGGCCAGCCCCTGCACGGCCAGGCCGGGTACCGCGTCGGCACGCTCTGCCTCGCCGACTCCACGCCCCGCACCTTCGGGGAGGAGGACGCGCGGCTGCTGCGCGACCTCGCGCTGTGGGTTGAGAAGGAGCTCCTGGTCCACGAGGACCTCGAGCGCGCGTCCCAGGTGCAGGCCGGTCTCCTGCCCCGCACCATGCCCCACCTCCCCGGCTACGAGGTGTCGGGGCGCTGCCTGCCCGCACGCGCCGTCGGCGGGGACTTCTACGACTGGCACCCCGTCACCAGCGGCGTCGCGCTCACGCTCGCGGACGTCATGGGCAAGGGCGGCGGCGCGGCGATCATCGCGGCGACCGTGCGCGCGGTGCTGCGCAGCTCGGCGCGGCGCGGGGACGTCGCCGCCTCGCTCGCGGACGCCGAGGCCGCACTCGAGGCCGACCTCCTGCGGACCGGCAGCTTCGTGACCGCGTTCCACGGCAAGATCGACCCCGACGCGCACGTCCTGACCTGGACCGACGCCGGCCACGGGCTCACGCTGCTGCTCCGCGCCGACGGCACCTCCGAGCGGCTCGCGTCGCAGGGCCCGCCGCTCGGCGCGGTCCCCGGCACCGAGCGGGTCGCGGCCCAGGTGGCGCTCGAGCCCGGTGACCTCGTGCTCACGCTGAGCGACGGCGTGCTCGACGCGCTCGACACGCCCGGCGGGACCCTCGAGGCGCTCGCCGTCGTCGAGCGCGCGGTGCGGGGCGCGGCGTCCGCGCACGAGGCCGTCGCGCAGGTGCTGTGGGCGCTCGGGGCGAACGACCGGCCCGACGACCTGACGATCCTGGCGCTGCGCCGCGACGCGGTGGGCTGAGCGGTCGGAGCCGGTCAGGCCGGCTCGGCGACGGGGAACGGCAGCTCGCTCGCGGCCGGCGGGCTGCGCAGGAGCTCGTCGACCGGCAGCGCGCGGCTCCACCAGAATCCCTGCCCTGAGTCGCAGCCCATCGCCAGCAGCAGGTCGACCTGCTCGCGGGTCTCGACGCCCTCCGCGACCGTCGCCATCCCCATGTCCCTCGCGAGCCGCACGACCGACGTGACGATGGCCCGGTCCTCGACGGTCTCGGCGATGCCCCGCGTGAAGCTCCGGTCGATCTTGACCTTGCCGACCGGAAAGCGCCGCAGGTAGGCCAACGACGAGTAGCCGGTGCCGAAGTCGTCGAGCGCGATCGTCACCCCGAGGTCACGCAGGGCACGCAGCACCTCGATCGAGCGGTCGCTGTCCGCCATCAGCGCGCTCTCGGTCACCTCCAGCACGAGCCGCGGGTACGTCAGCCCCGACCCCTCGACGCAGTCCCGCACGAGGTCCACCAGCCCGGGGTCCCCGGCGTCGTGCGCCGAGAGGTTGACCGCGACCCGGCCCTGCGGCGGCAGGACCCCCGCCGCGAACGCCCGGGCGCCGTCGGTGCACGCGCGTCGCAGCGCCCAGCGCGTCAGGTCCCCGACGAACCCGCCCTCCTCGGCGAGCGGCACGAACTGCTCCGGCGGGACCCAGCCGCGCACCGGGTGCGGCCACCGCGCGAGGGCCTCGACCGACACGAGCCGGCCCGTGCGGAGCGAGACGATCGGCTGGTAGTGCAGCTCGAGCCGGTCGTGCGCGAGGGCGTCGCGCAGGTCCGCCCCGAGCGTGAGGCGCCCCTCGACGGCGGTCGCCATGCTCGCGTCGAAAAGCTGGACCCGACCCCGACCCCGGGCCTTCGCCGCGTACATCGCGGCGTCCGCGTGGCGCAGCAGCGTCGCCGCGTCGCCCGGCCCGGTCGCCACGCCGAGCGACGCCGAGACGTAGACGCGCTGGCCGTCGAGCACGATCGGGCCGTCCAGGGCGTGCAGCAGCTTCTCCGCGAGGCCCACCGCCGTCGCCGCGTCCGTGCCCTCGCACAGCACCACGAACTCGTCCCCGCCGAACCGCGCGACGAGGTCCGCGGGCCGCACCGCCGCCCGGAGCCGCTCCGCGACGAGGACGAGCAGCCGGTCGCCCGCGAGGTGCCCCGAGGCGTCGTTCACGACCTTGAACTGGTCGAGGTCGAGGAACATCACCGCGACCGGGTGCGCGCCGCCCGCCGACGCGAGCGCACGCTCGACCCGGTCCACCAGGACCGCGCGGTTCGGCAGTCCGGTGAGCGCGTCGTGCCGGGCCTGGTGCTCGAGCGCGCTCTGCATCTCGTGGCGCTCGGTCGTGTCGCGGCCGATCACCGAGATGCCGACCGGGCGCCCCGCGTCGAGCACCGGCGACACCGTGAGCGCGACGTGGACGGTCGAGCCGTCCCGGCGCCGGACCGTCGACTCGACGTCGCTGACCCGCTCGCCCGCCCCGACCGTGGCGACGACGTCCGGGCACACCGCGACGTCGACCCCCGCGAGCAGCAGCTCGATCCCCTGCCCGACCGCCTCGCGCTCCGTGCGGTCGTACAGCCGCGCCGCCGCCCGGTTCCAGCTGACGATCGTGCCGTCGAGCGACGCCCCCACGATCGCGTCGGTGCTCGACTCGACGAGCTGCTGGTAGCGCTCCGCGCCCGCCTCGAGCGCGTGCTGCTGCCGCTCGACCTCGTCGACGAGCTCCTGCTCGGGCGCGAAGAACAGCTCCTGCAGGCGCAGCGGCTCCTCACGCCCCTCGGCCAGGCGGCGACGGAACGTCGCGACGAACAGCAGCAGCGGGACCGTGTACGCGAGGGCCAGCGCGAGCTTCGCCTGCACGCCCGTCGCGACGAGCGTCCCGAGGGCCGGTGACGTCGGCCACGCGAGCACCGGGAACGCCACGCCGTCGAGGCACAGGACCCCGACGAACAGCACCACGTACACCGCGGCGAGCGGGCCCAGGCCGTGCACGCGCGTCTTCGCGGCCTCGAACAGCACGACGAGCAGGATCAGCTCGCTGACGATGAGCAGCCCGCCGACGAGCACGAGCCCGATCGACACCGAGAACACCTCGGACGACGTGCCGAACGGGTTGACGGCGTCCGGGCTGCGCAGCGCGCTCCCCGCGAGGGCGAACGCCGCGAGCTTGAACAGGTTGACCGCGATGACGACCTTGACGACGTTGCGGACCACGCGGGCGTCCCGGCCGACGAGCACGAGCATGAACACCGTGAGCATGAGTGCGCCGTAGAGGACGCTGCCCGCGCTCAGGGTCACGCCCTCGCGGACCTCGACGACGTACACCGCCCCGAAGAACCCGCCGAGCACGAGCACCACGGCGATGTAGACGTAGAACAGCACGAGGCGTGCGGGCCGCGCGAAGAACGCGAACGCGAACGGGAACGCGGCGTACAGGAGGACCTGCAGGGCGAGCAGCGCGCTCGACGACATCGACACCTCCCCCGTGTGGGAGTCAAGCCTGGCACGGATGCCCCGGGACGGAGCGGCGGCGGGCGGACGTCACCCGCGTGCGGAGGTGGGCGACGTCACCGCGTACGGAGGTGGGCCGACGCGGTGGTCAGCCCGCGCCGACGAGCGGTGGCCAGGCCGCGCGGACCGAGCGGCAGCCAGCCCCGCAGGGCGAGCGCGGCGGTCAGCCCGCGCGGACCGCGAGCGTGCTCGACCCGTCCGGCAGGTGCCGGACCTCGATGCGGTCCGCGATCGACTGCTTGAGCGTCTCGACGTGCGACACGACGCCGATGACCCGGCCCCCGGCGCGCAGCCGGCCGAGCTCGGCGAGCACCACGTCGAGCGTGTGGGGGTCGAGCGAGCCGAAGCCCTCGTCGACGAACAGGGTCCCCAGGTCCATGCCGCCGGCCTCGGCGGTGACCACGTCGGCCATGCCCAGCGCGAGGCACAGCGACACGTAGAACGTCTCGCCGCCCGAGAGGGTCCGCGGGTCGCGCTCCAGGCCCGTCGAGTGGTCGACGACCCGCATCGACAGCCCGGTGCGGCGCGTGCGCACGTCCTCGCGCTCGTCGCTGCGCACGAGCTCGTAGCGCCCGTCGGACATGAGGAGCAGGCGGTCGTTGGCGGCCGCGACGACGTCCTCGAAGCGGCGGACCAGCACGTACGTCGCGAGCGTGAGCGCCCGGGCGTTGTCCGAGCCGCTCGCCGTCGCGAGGTTCGCCATCCGCAGGACCGGCCCGGCGTCGGCGTGCGCGCGGGCCAGGCTCCCGACGGCGGCCTCGACCTGGGCGAGCGCGGAGCCGGCGAGCGCGGCCTGCTGCTCGGCGACGGCGGCGGCGCCGGCCGCGGCCGACGCGGCGGTGCGGCACCCCTCACGTGCCTCCCGGGCCCCGTCGACCTCGCACTGTGCCTCCGCGGCGGCCGACGCGTCCTCGGGCAGGCCGGCGAGCGGGGGGTCGGCGAGCGCGTCGCGCACCCGCAGCACCGCCGCCTCGTGCCGCTGGACACGCGCGTCGAGTGCGGCGAGCTCGTCGGCCCGGAGCAGCGCCGAGCGCACGTCGTCGGTGTCCAGGAAGCCCTGCTCGGTCACGGCGTCCGCGAGCTCGGCGCGCCGCCGGCCCAGGTCGGCGCCGGCCCGGGCGACGGCCGCGAGCGCGTCGAGCACGGTGGTCGCCGCCTCGACGCGCACGAGCAGCGCGGCGCGCCGCGCGGCCACCGTCGGGTGGTCCGCCCGGGCGTCGAGCACCTCGCGCTCGTCGCGGGCGACCTCCTGCTCGCGTGCCGTGAGGCGCTCGGCCTCCGACGCGCACAGCGTCTCGAGCTCGGCCCGGGCGGTCCGCGCACGCTCGGTCTCGTCGTCGTGCGCGACGAGGGCCGCCTCGGCACGCCCGAGCGCCGCGACGCCGTCGTGGGCCATGGTGACGAGCAGCCGGGCCTCGTCGAGCCGGTCCTGCGCCTCGGCGGGCGTGAGGTCACCCGCCTGCTCGCGCAGGCCCGCGAGCCGCTCGGTGAGGGTCGCGACGTCGGCCGCGCGCTCGTCGAGCAGCCTGGTCGCCTCGACGCGTGCCCGCTCGGCGACCTCGACCTCCTCGGCGCTCGCGTGGTCGGCGCTCAGCGCGGCCTTGGCCGGGTGCTCGGTCCCGCCGCACACCGGGCAGGGCTCGTGGGCGGCGAGCGTCGCGGCGAGCTCGCCGGCGATGCCCGCGATCCGGGCGGCGCGCACGGCTGCCTCGCGCTCCACGGCGGTCCGGGCGGCCTGCGCGGCGGTGTCGCGGGCGTGCGTGGCCGACTCGAGCCCGGTGCGCGTCCGCTCGCTCGTCAGCACCGCAGCGAGGACCTGCTCGGCGGCGGTGAGCTGCGCGCGCCGGCCGGGCAGCTCGGCGACGAGCCCGCGCGCACCCTCGACGGCCGCGACGATCTCGGCGCGCTCGACCGGTCGGGTCGCGAGCTCCTGGGTCAGCCGCGCGCGCTCGGCGCGGGACGCCGCGAGCGTCGTCCGGAGGTCCTCGACGGCCCGGCGGCGGCCGGGCAGCCCGGACTCGAGGTCCGCGAGCCGCGCGAGCGTCGCCGCGAGGTCGGCGGCGCGGGCACGCTCGGCCTCGAGCTCGTGGGTCAGTGCAGGGCCGGCGTGGCCGTGCGCGTCCTCCGCGTCGCCCGGGAGCGTCGGGGCGCGGTGGCCGAGCAGCCCGAACGCGCGGGAGTGCTGCGGCACGAGGCCCGCCGGGGCGGCGTCGACCGCGGCGTGCACGGCCTTCTCGGCGCTCGCGACCTCGGTGAGCGCGGCGTCGACGCCCACGAGCAGCGCCCGGACCACCGCGGCACGGCGCGCCCGGTCCCGCCGCGCGACGTCCTCGGTGTGCTCGTCCGCCCGGGCGGCGAGCGCGTCCTGCTCGGTGCGGAGCGCGGCGCGGCGCGTGAGCAGCTCGACCGCCCGTTCCGCCGCGGCGACCCGGGCCTCGGCGTCGGTGAGCGCGCGGCGCGCACCGGCGTCCCGTGCCGACGCCTCGAGCGACCCGGCCTCGAGCAGCGCGGCGCACCGGCGGGCAGCGTCGGCGGTCTCGGGGGCCGCGTCGTCGGCGAGCGAGCGCAGCTCGTCGGCGTGCTCGCCGTCGAGCCCGGCCGCGCCGACGAAGTGCGCGGTCGCCGTCACGAGCTGCGCGCGCGCGTCACCGGTCGCGCGCAGCGCCTCACGGCGCAGCTCCTCGAGCCGGCGCTGCAGGCGCTCGTAGACCTCGGTGCCGAAGATCTTCTGCAGCAGGCCCCGGCGGTGCTCCGGGTCGGCGCGCAGGAAGCTCGCGAACTCGCCCTGCGGCAGCACGATGGTCTGGACGAACTGCGCACGGTCGAGGCCCACGACCCGCTGCAGCTCGGCGCCGGCCTCGTCGAGCCGGGTCGAGACGATCTCCCCCTCGGGGGCGTCGCCCACGGCGCCCGGGCCGTCGCCGCCCGCCTCCGCGGGGCTCTCGGCCGGCAGCCGCCACAGCTTCACGGTCGCCTGCTGGCGTGCGGTGCCCGTGCCGCGCTTCTTCGGCCGGTCGTACGCGGGGGTGCGCCGCACGCGGAAGACGCCGGCGGACGTCTCGAACACGAGGTCGACGACGCTCTCGTCCTCCAGACCCGCGAACCCGGACCGCAGGCGGTCCTCGCTCGTCGACGCTGACGCGACCTTGCCGTACAGCGCGAACACGATCGCGTCGATGAGCGTCGACTTCCCCGCGCCCGTGGGTCCCTCGAGCAGGAACAGCCCGGACGCGCCGAGCTGGGCGAAGTCGACGGTGAACCGCCCGGCGAACGGGCCGATGGCCTGGAGCGTGAGCGTGCGCAGGTACATCAGGCGCTCCGCTCCAGCGCGACGGCGTCCTCGTACGCGCGCCGCAGGACGGTGCGCTCGGCCTCGGTCGGCTCGGCGCCGCACACGTGCGCGACGAACTCCGCGGCCACCTCGAGCGGGTCGTGCGCTGCGGTGACCTGCGTCGCGGCACGCTCGGCGCCCACGCGCTCGGGCGGCCGGTGCTGGATCACGAGCGCGTGCGCGAACCGCTCGCGGACGCGCCGGAACAGGTCCGGCGGCCGGTGCGCGTCCGTGACGGTCACGCGCAGCCAGTCCTCGGTGTGGGCGGCGCCGGCCGGGCCCAGCAGGTCCTCGAGCGGGCCGGACAGCTCGGCGAGGCGGCGCGGTACGGGCGCCGGGAGCAGGGACACGACGGGCGCGCCGCCGCGGGGCAGCTCGACCAGGGTCGTGGACTTGGCCTGGTGGAGCTCGGAGAACGAGTACGCGAGCGGCGAGCCGGAGTACCGCAGCACCGGGCGGGCCCCGCCCGGCCCGCCGACGAGCTGCGGGCCGTGCAGGTGCCCGAGCGCGACGTAGTCGACCCCGTGGAACACCCCGGCGGGCACGTGGTCGACGCCGCCGACGCGGATGTCGCGCTCGGAGTCGCTCGGCGCCCCGCCGATGACGAACGCGTGCGCCATGACGACGGAGCGCGGGGCCGGCCTGCCGGCGACGGACGCCTCGGCGGTCCGGCGGGCGAGATCGGCGCGCACGAGCGCCGTCGCGGCCGTCATGACCGACTCGTGCGAGCGGGCCGGCGCGTCGAGCCGGTGGCGCACGACGTCGGGGTCGAGGTAGGGCAGGGCGTACACGAGCGCGTCGCCGTCCTCCGACGGGAGCACGACGGGCGTCGCGAGATCCCCGACCTGGGCGCGGACCCGCACGCGCTCGCGCATGAGCTCGGCGCCGAACCCCAGCCGGGCCGCGGAGTCGTGGTTGCCGGGGGTCAGGACGACGGTCGTGTGCTCCGCGAGCCGGGCGAGGGTCGCGGACAGGAGCTGGACGGCCTCGACGGGCGGGATCGCGCGGTCGTAGACGTCGCCCGCGACGAGCACCGCGTCGACCGGGTCGGTCCGCACGACGTCGACGAGGTGCTCGAGGTACGCGGCCTGGTGGTCGAGCAGGTCGACACCGTGCAGGGTGCGGCCCAGGTGCCAGTCGGAGGTGTGCAGCAGCCGCATGCCTCGAAACTAACCGACACCACCGACGCTGCCCGCGCGGGCCGTGCGCGCCCGGGGCTCAGGACGCCGCGGCGTCGTCCGCCGGGTCCGCGTCCTCGAGGAGGATCGCCTCGCCCATGCCGATCATCTCGAGCAGCTCGAGGACCGCACGGTTCGGGTCGCGCAGCGTCACCGCCTGCCCGGACTCGGCGGCGGCGAGGTGCAGCTGGAGGACGAACGCAAGGCCCGACGAGTCGATGAAGCGCACGTCGGTCGCGTCGACCACCACGGGGTCGGTCGTCGCGAGCGCGAGGGCCATCGACGCGCTCGCCTGGTCGCGGAGCCCTCCGTCGACCTCGCCCCACATCCGCACACAGGTGAAACCGCCGGAGGTCACCACGTCGATCCCACCCGTGGCCTCGGCCTGCTCGATCAGCCCCATCGCTCCTCGGCTCCCGCTCGTCAGCGCACGTCCTCGGTACGGCGTCCGCCGACCGGCCCCCTGTGGCGTTCTCAGGGGAGAACGCGCCGGGCTCGCCCTCGGTTCCCGAGGACCGCCCATGACGTGGCCCCCGACGATACCGATCTCCACCGACACCACCACCGGAGCGGGCGGAATCACCCTGGGGGGGACGGGCGGCCGCCGGGAGGACCGTTCCCTCCCGGCGGCCGTCCGCAACCGTGCCCTGCGCGGGGACGGGGCGCTAGGACCGGCGCGCCGGGCGCACGGTGAGCGTCGCGGCCGCGGTCGTCGCAGTCTCGCCGCCGCCGGTGAACACCGCGCGGTAGCGCGTCCCGGTGAGTCCCTGGCGGGCGGTGAGCGCGAGCGTGCTCGTCGTGCCGTAGCCCGTCGGCGCCGACGTCACGCGTGCGCCGGGCACCGGCGCCCAGGAGCGACCGCCGTTGCGCGAGACCTCCCACCGCACGGTCGGCGCCGGGGTCCCGGACGCCGCCGCGGTGAACGAGGCGGTCGAGCCCGTGGCCGCGGTGACCGGGCGCGGGTGGCGCGTGACCACCGGTGGTGCCGGCGCGGTGACCGTCAGGGTCGCGGCGGCGCTCGTCGCAGTGCCGTGCGCGTTGTGCAGCACGGCGCGCCACGACCTCCCGTCGTCGGTCGCGGCGGCGTCGAGCACGAGGGTCGACGTGCCGTCGGCCGCGGTCACGGGCTGCGCCTCGACGGTCGTCCACGTCGCGCCGCCGTCCGCCGACGTCTCCCAGACCGCGACGGGGCGCGGGGTCCCCGTCCCGGCGACGGTCAGCTCGACGCGGTCGCCGGGCGCGGCGGTGGCGTCCTGCGGTTGCGTCGTGACGGTGGGGAGCGCGACGGTCTGGTCGAACGCCGGCCAGCCGTCGACCCAGGCGATCTTCTGGATCCCGAGCGTCGGGAAGAACGGGACCTGCTCGTTCGACGCGTCGTAGTAGTGGAACGCGAGGTAGCCGTCGGCGACGGACTGCCCGCCGGGCCCGACGACCGCCCCGTGCGTGTCGAGCACGACCGATCCCCCGCCACCGAACAGGTCGCGACCCTCCTTGTCGAGGTAGGGGCCCGTGACGTCCGTGGCCCGGCCGACGGCGACCTTGTAGGTGCTGTCGCCGCCGAGGCAGCAGCGGTCGAACGACACGAACAGGTAGTAGTACCCGTCGTGCCGGTAGATGTAGGGCGCCTCGATCGGGTTGCCGGGCATGAAGCGGTCGGCGATGTTGACCGCCGTCTCGCGCCAGTCCGCGACCGGCTTGCCGCTCGGCCACTCGAGCTCGACGAGCCAGATCCCGTACCAGAACGAGCCGATCGCCATCCACGGCGTGCCGTCCGCGCCCTCGACGATGCCGGCGTCGATCGCGTTGAACGTCGCGCCGTTCGGGAGCCCGACGACCGGGCTGGAGACGACCTCGCCCCGGTCGACCCACGCGTAGTCCGGGTCGGTCGGGTCGAGCGTGGTGTTGGTCGCGAGCGCGGTGAGCGACGTGTTCGTGCCGAAGACCGACGCCGAGTAGTACAGGTAGTAGGTGCCGTCGTGCTCGTACACCTCGGGGGCCCAGAGGTTGTCGAGACCGGGGAGGCGCTCGTCGAGCCATGCCGGGATCTCGGCCCAGATCGTGCCGGAGTACTCCCAGGTGGTGCCCGCGTCGTGCGACGTGGCGATCTGGATCGTGCCGCCGTTCTCGCGGTTGATCCTCCCCGTCGAGAAGACGTACCAGGTGTCGCCCTCGACCACGAGCGCCGGGTCGTGGATCGGGGAGGTCTGGCCGACGACGGTCTTGCCGCCCGTCGGGTCCTCGGCGAGGGCCGGGGCGGTGGTGCCGGCGCTGACGAGGGCGGGGGCCGGCACGGTGAGGGGCGCGGCGGCGCGGGGGGCGACGGCCGGGGCGGCGGCCGGGGTCCTGGCGAGCGCCGACGCGCCGACGGGTGCGGCCAGTGCGGCGGCGAGGAGGGCGGCGGTCGCGGCGGCGACCCGGGCGGACCTGCGGAGGTGACGCGTCACTGCGGATTCTCCCTTCGCGCTCTACAACGATGTAGAGCAACGTTGAAGAAGGTACCGAGGCGTCCGGACAATCGTCAACGCCCCCACTCTCCGGAGGAGGGCTAGCGCGGCGGCTCCGGGTCCGTCACGTCGGCGACGGTCGCCCCGAGCGCCAGCACCAGGTCGTCCCCGTCGACCGTCGCCGAGACGCCGTGCGCCCCGCCGCCGATCGACGCCGGCCGGCCCGCGACCCGCTCGTCCGCGACGACGGGCCACACGTGCGTCGACCCGAACGGCGTGATCGTCCCGCGCTCGTACCCCGTGACGGCGAGGGCCGTAGCCGCGTCGGGCATCGACATCCGCGTCACGCCGAGCAGCGCCCGGAGCTTGGGCCACGAGATCGCCCGGTCCCCGGGCACCAGCACGAACAGGTAGTCGTCCTCCGCGCGCCGCACGACGAGCGTCTTGACGATGCCCGCAGGGTCGATGCCCCGGACCTCGGCAGCCTCCGCGAGCGAGCGGACCATGCCGTGGCGGACGACGCGGTACGCGATCCCGGCGGCGTCGAGCGCGGCCGTCGCCCGCTGCTCGCCGGGTGTGCGGGACTCGTCCGGTGCGGTCGCGGGCTGCGGGTCCTGTGCCATGGTGCCGAGCGTACGGCGGCCGGGCCCGACCGCCGCGAGAGACTGCCGGTGCCCGCTCGCCGCCGCACCGGCAGCCGGGAGCCGGTCGCCCCCAACGTTCCGGCCGTCTGCGTCGTTGAGGCTGTGTGAGCCCACGACGCCCCGCCCGGACGAGGAGACCCGCGTGACCGGCTGGCAGGACGTCCTCGCGGAGGTCGTCCAGGAGCGACGCCCCGCGCTCGTCGGCTACGCGTACCTGTTCACCTCGGACCGCTCGCGCGCCGAGGACCTGGTGCACGACGCGCTCGTGCGCACCGCGGGCCGGCCCCGGACCCTGACCGATGTGCACACCGCCGAGGGCTACGTGCGCCAGGTCATCCGGACGCTGTTCCTCGACTCGGCACGCCGGCAGACGTCGTGGCGCGCCCGGCTGCACCTGCTCGCCGACACCCGCGAGGTGCCGTCGCCCGAGCGCGCTGTGACGACCGGGCTCGAGGTGCGGGCGGCGCTCAGGACGCTCAGCCCCCGCGAGCGCGCCTGCGTCGTGCTGCGCCACGTCGACGACCTCACCGTCGCCGACATCGCCACGGAGCTCAACCTCAGCACCGGCGCCGTCAAGCGCTACCTGTTCGACGCGACCGCGAAGCTCCGCGAGGCGCTCGGCCCGGACACCGTCGGGACCGATCACTCGGTCGCGACCCTCCTGACCGTCCAGCGCCCGGGAAGGAACGCCCGATGAGCCCGCTGAGCGACCTGCTGACGGACCTGGCGCACGAGGAGGAGCGTGTCGCCGCGGCCACGCACGACGGGCCGGCCGAGCTGCGGGCGGTCCTCGCGGAGGCACGCCGGGCGGGGCACCGCCGGCTCGCCGTGACCCTGACGGCGTCCGCCGCGGCCGTCGCGCTAGCCGTGACCGCCGCGACCGTGCTGCCGGAGCCTGTCGACCGCGCGCCGGCCCAGAAGGACGAGTCAACCGCTGGACCGTCGCCCGCGCCGAGCGGGCCGACCGCCGGCCCGACCCCGCCCGTCACCCCCGACGCCATGTCGTCGACGACCGGCTGGGGGCTCGTCGAGCCGCACCCGGACGAGCCGCACGTGGCATGGACGGTCGCGACGACGGACCTCGTGCCCGGATCCGTCCCCGCGGACGCACCCCGCCTCGCGGAGTTCGGGGGTCTCGCACCGTCGCGCGGGTCCTTCGTCGTCGCCGCGGGTGACACCTGGATCGTGCTGCTCGGGTCCGGCTCCGCCACGCAGCTCGTCGCGGTCGACGCCGCGACCGGGGAGCGCCGGTGGTCGCGCGCCCTCGGGGGGCCGGACGGTGTCGACCAGTGCGCCGGGACCGACACGGCCGGGCAGCTCGTGTGCCTCGGCACGTCCGCAGCCGGCGCGTCCGCGCTCCAGGTCCTCGACACGACCGACGGCGGCGTGGTCCGCGAGGTCGTGCCCGACTTCGACGCGGGTGCGGTCGCGGTGTCCGGTGACGTCGCCGTGGTGCACGGCTACGACGCCGCGGACGTCGAACGGTGGACCGGCATCTCGACCCGGACGGGCGAGCCACTGTGGTCGGGCTCCGGCACCGCGCCGGTCGAAGACCGGTTCTCCGGCGCCGCCGCGTACGGCGAGCACGTGGTGCTCGCGGGCCCTGGGCGTCAGGTGCTCGACGCGCTGAGCGGGGCGCCCGTCGCGGACGACGGCGAGTCGCACACCACGCTCGGCCTGCGCGTCGTCGACCCGCGCTCCAGCGTGCGCCTCGCGGGCGACCTCTCGGGCGCGCTCCGGGCGCTGGACGAACGGGACGGGACGATGCTCTGGGAGCACCCGGACGAGTACGCGCTGGGCGCCGTGCCCGGGACCGTCCTCGCGCGGGCGCTCGCCGGCGATCTCCTGGCGCTCGACGACGGGAGCGGCGGTCCCCGGTGGAGCGTCGGGAGCCGGGACGGGGCGACGGTCGACGTCGTGGCGTCCGACGGGTCGCGCGTCGTCCTCTCGCACCGCGACGCGGACCGGCGGCTCGTCTCGCTGAGCGCCGTGGACACCGCGACGGGGGCGACCGCCTGGACGTCGGCGCGGGCAGCGCGGGACGTGCGCGCCGTGGGCGGCCGCCTCCTGCTGGACGACGGCGCCGGCACGCTGACCGCGCTCGCGCCCTGACAGCTGGACCGCGACGGGTGCGCAGCGGCGACCTCGCGACGACGACGTTCGCGAGCGGTGGCCCGTCGACCCGACCGGGACGCACGGGCGTACCGCCCGACGCGACCGGCCGCGCACCCCTCAGCGGTACAGCGCCGCCGCGAACGCCGCCGCCGACTCGGGCGAGCTCGCCATGCGCCAGTCGGTCTCCTTGTCCTCGTCGAACCAGATGACCCCGAGCAGGGCCTGGCCCGCCGACCACGCGACCAGGTCCTCGACCCACGCCGCCTTCGAGCCGCCGGCCTCGCTCGACGCGGTCTCGGTGACCAGGAGCGGCTTGGCCGGCGCGAGCGCGCGCAGCTCGGTGAACGTCTGCTCGAACACCTGCCGGCCGGAGACCCAGCTGCCCCAGGACACCGACGTGCCCCAGTTGTAGCCGTCGACCCCGAGCACGTCCACGTACGCGTCACCCGGGTACAGCGCCGTCAACGACGTCGAGCCGGGGTGGACGACGTTGGGGGCCCAGACCCAGCGGACCTCGTCGGCTCCGTGCGCCGCGAACACGTCGTGCACGTGACGCCACGCGTCGACGTAGTCGGCGGCGGTGTTCCCGTTGACGCCGGCCGACCACGGGTACCAGCTCCCGTTCATCTCGTGCGCGAACCGCAGCAGCACCGGGCGGTCCCACGCCGCGAGGGCGTCGGCCCACTGCACGAGGTACGCGTCGAAGTCGCCGGCCGTGACGCGGTCGAGCGCGTACGCGGGCTGGTCCACGCCGCCCGTCCACACCCAGGGCTCCCACGTGACGACCGGCACGGAACCCGCGTCGGCCACGGCCTGGAGCTTCGCGACGTCGGGCGCCTCGCCGAAGCCGGTGTACCACTCGAGGTAGGCGGGGACGTGCCGCAGCATCGCCGTGGTGCCGGCGAGGCGCTGCGCGTCGAGCGGACCCCACGGCACCGTCACGCCGACCGGGACGGCCCACGTGGTGCTCGGCGCGGTGGGGGTCGGCGTCGGGGACGGCGTCGGCGTGCCCGTCGGGGTCGGCGTCGGCTTCACCTTGCCACCCTGCACCTTGGTCGACGTCGACGTGGCCGAGGTGGGCGGCGCCGGCCGGGTCGCCGCGAGCTCGACGCGGCCGACGAGCGGGATGCGCAGCGTCGCGTCGGACGCCGCAGGCGACTCGGGGTCCGCGGTGGCGCCGGGGTGCGGGCCGTACGGCGCAGCGGTCACCGCGAGGACGGCCGCGAGCGCGGCGACGACGGCGAGACGGAGGTACGGCATCGAGGTCCTTGCGCGGGGGGCGGGGTGTCGACCCCCCGATCGGGCGGACGGTGGGCCGGTGCAGGCGTCCGGCGGTGCGACGCCCGGTCGGCCCAGTCCCTTTGTCGGGGTGCGTCCGCGGGTGTCACTCTCCCGGTGACTGCAGCCCGGACAGGCGCACCCAACGTTCTGCGCCCGGCGCGCGTTGAGCGCAGCAGACGACGGGCCGGAGACGGCCGGAGGAGGTGCGGTACCCCGTGGCTGACTGGCACGCGGTGCTCGAGGAGGTGATCCGCGAGCGCCATCCCGCGCTCGTGGGGTACGCGTGCCTGTTCACGGCGAACCGCCCTGCGGCGGAGGACCTCGTGCAGGACGCGCTGGTCCGGACGTTCTCCCGGCCGCGCGCCCTCACCGACCGGCACACCGCCGAGGGTTCGTCCGGGAGGTCATCCGCACGACGTTCCTCGACCAGCTCCGCAGGAAGCGCGCGTGGACGTCGCGGGCCCACCTGTTCGTGCAGCCCGAGGCCGCCGCCGACGTCCCCGACCGGTCCGCGGCCGCCGCGGTCGACGTGCAGATCGCGCTCAACGCCCTGCCACCGCGCGAGCGGGCGTGCGTCGTCCTGCGGTACTTCGACGACCTGCCCGTCGCGGAGATCGCGCACGCGCTCGGCATCAGCCACGGGTCGGTCAAGCGGTACCTGTCCGACGGCTCCGCGAAGCTCCGCCTCTCGCTCGACGTCACGGTCCGGCTCGACGAGCCCGGCACCGCGTCCGTCGCCGTGCACCCCGTCACCCGGACCGAAAGGAGCCAGTCGTGAGCCGCGACCTGACCGACGTCCTGCACGCCTTCGTCGACGACCAGGCCCACGCGTCCGCCGCCGACCGTCGTGATCCCGCGCAGCGCGCCCGGACCGTCGCCGCGCTCGTGCGGCGCCGGCGCACCCAGCGCGTCGGCGGGCTCGCCGCGGCGTCGGTGGCGCTGCTCGCCGTGGGGGCTGTGGCCGCGAGCGCGCTGACCGGGCCGGAGCCGCAGCCGGCGGTGCCGGAGCCGTCCGCGACGGCGAGCGCGGCGCCGAGCGCGAGCGGGACGCCGATGCCGTCCGCCGTCGCGACCTCTGCACCCCCACGCGCTCCGGTGACATACCCCTGGGCGCGCGGCGTCGTGGACTCGCTCGCGACACAGCCCACTGCGCTGTGGACCGTGTCGGCCCCGGACCTGGTCCCCGACCTCCCGGGCGAGGACCCGGCCCTGTTCAGCAACGTCAAGCACGGCAACGTCCGGGGCGGCACTGCGGTGGTCGACGCGGGCGTGACGGTCGTCGTGCTGGTGGCGGACTTCCTCGGGCTCGACCAGCGGCTCGTCGGGCTCGACGCGGCGACAGGCGAGGCCCGGTGGGTGCGGACCTGGGACGACGCACACCCGACCTACCGGTGCGTCGGGACGAGCCCAGACGGCCTCGTCGTCTGCTCGGGCGCGGCCGGACCGGAGGTCGGCGCGATCTCTGAGCTCCAGCTCCTCGAACCCGGGACCGGGGACCTCGTACGCGCGTACCCGGTCGACGGCGGAGCCGATTCCCTCGGGATCTCAGGGTCCGTCGCGGTGCTGCACGCGGGCACGGGATCGGAGGGGGTCGATGTGAGCTGGACGGGGATCGACGTGCTGACGGGCCAGGTGCTCTTCTCGCACGTCGAGCCCGGTCGCGGCGAGGCGTTCGAGATCACCGGCGACCCGTTCTCGGACACCGTCGTGTCCGGGCCGTACGCCCGGCTCGACGGCTACTTCTACGACGTCACAGTGGACGTGCGCACGGGCGCCGAGGTTCCGGGGCGTGTGGCTCCCACACTCAACGGCGACCTGGCCGTCTGGGCGCCGACCGACCCCGAGACCGTCCCGGTCTTCAGCGCATGGACCCTTGAGGACGGCGTTCCCCGCAACGGGGACCAGGCACCGCTGCACGCCCTGGACCCGCGGGACGGGTCCACGCTCTGGGAGCAGGACTCCGTCGGCTCGTACCCGGCGGCCGTCATCGGGGGTGTCCTGCTCGCCCACGGCGAAGACGGCACGTCGGCGCTCGACGCCCGCACCGGGAGCCCGCTGTGGACCGCGCCGGTGAGCGGTGCGGTGGTCGCGACGGACCGGACGCGGGTCCTTCTCGAGGACGGCACCGTGCTCCGCCTGACCGACGGTGAGGTGCTCATGGCGGCGCAGCGGGAGTGGCCGCTGGGCGGGGCGGACGTCCGCGGTGCGACGGGCCGCCTCGCCGGGGTCGGGGACCAGGTCACGTCGCTCACCCTCTTCGGCTGGTGACCCCCCGCACCCCAACTCCCCCGCCCCGGCGCGCGTTGTGGTGGTGAGGGCGCACGGGGCGGTCACCACCCGGTGACGACCCGGCGCGACGAGGAGGAGGGACGGCCCGTGCCGCGGTCTCGGGTCAGGGGACGGTCCAGCTCTACGCGTGGTGAGCGGTCGTCCGAGCGGCGCGATCGGGACGCGTCGCGGGGTACGTGGCGAGCGCGATGGTCGGGCAGCCGGGCCACCTCCGACCGACCCACCGGAATCAGCGCGCGGTCCACCCGCGGCAGCGGGGAGAATGGTCCGTCGTGAGCACTGCGCGCGAGGAGCGACCGGCGACGCCGGACGGCACGGGGGCACCCGGCCGTCGGGGCGGGCGCGGTCGTCGTCGCGGGCCGCGGCGTCCTGACGGCTTGCGGGCGGACGGGCCGCGCGCCGAGCAGGCAGCGCCGGACGGTGCCGAGCCAGCGCAGGTCGTCGACGGGCAGCGCAGCGACGGCCGACCCGTCGACGGGCACCGCGTCGACGGGCACCGCGTCGAGGAGCAGCGCGTCCACCCGAACGAGCGCCCGGCTCGCGGCGACCGGCCCGAGCGCCGCCGGCCGGGCCGCGACCGCGGGAACGACCGCCGGACCGACCCGAAGCAGGGCGAGTCCCAGCGCGCCCGCCGCGCCGAGCTGCGCCACGCGGTCGTCGTCCCCCCGATCACGTACCCCGAGCAGCTCCCGGTCTCGGCACGTCGCGAGGAGATCGCGGCGGCGGTCCGGGACCACCAGGTCGTGATCGTCGCGGGCGAGACGGGCTCGGGGAAGACGACGCAGCTCCCCAAGATCATGCTCGAGCTGGGCCGGGGGCGGGACGGGCAGATCGGCCACACCCAGCCCCGGCGGATCGCGGCGCGCACCGTCGCGGAGCGCATCAACGAGGAGATCAGCGGCCCGGGCGTCCCGCTCGGGGACCTCGTCGGCTACCAGGTGCGGTTCACGGACGAGTCGAGCGCGTCGACGCTGGTCAAGGTCATGACCGACGGCATCCTGCTCGCGCAGATCCAGCGGGACCCGATGCTGCGCGGCTACGACACGCTCATCATCGACGAGGCCCACGAGCGCTCGCTGAACATCGACTTCCTGCTCGGGTACCTCACGCGGCTGCTGCCGCAGCGCCCCGACCTCAAGCTCGTCATCACGTCCGCGACGATCGACTCGGCGCGGTTCGCGGCGCACTTCGCGGGGCCGCCGACGCCCGAGCACCCCGACGGCGTCCCGGCGCCGGTCGTCGAGGTCACGGGGCGCACGTTCCCGGTCGAGATCCGCTACCGGCCGCTGCGTGCGGACGACGCGCTGCCCGCGGGCGACGGGGACGAGTGGGACGACGAGGGCACGGGGCCGGGCGGCGCCGCGCTGACCGGGCGCGCGTACCCGAAGGGCGGCACCCGCGGCCCGAAGGGCAAGCCGACGAGGGGCCGCGCGCCCGTCGAGGACCGCGACCCGGTGCAGGCGATCTGCGAGGCGGTCGACGAGCTCACCGCCGAGGGCCCGGGCGACATCCTCGTGTTCTTCTCGGGCGAGCGGGAGATCCGCGACGCGGAGGACGCGCTGCGCGCGCACCTCGGGGACCGGGCGGCCGACCTGCGGGGGCCGTCGGCTGTCGAGATCCTGCCGCTGTACGGGCGGCTCTCCGCGGCGGAGCAGCACCGGGTGTTCGAGCAGCACGGCACGCGCCGCGTCGTGCTCGCGACCAACGTCGCCGAGACGTCGCTGACCGTGCCGGGCATCCGGTACGTGATCGACCCCGGCACGGCCCGCATCTCGCGCTACTCGAAGGCCACGAAGGTCCAGCGCCTGCCCATCGAGCCGATCTCGCAGGCGTCGGCGAACCAGCGCTCGGGCCGCTGCGGGCGCGTCGCCGACGGCATCGCGATCCGGCTCTACTCCGAGGCCGACTTCGCGTCGCGCCCCGAGTACACCGAGCCGGAGATCCTGCGCACGTCGCTCGCGTCGGTCATCCTGCAGATGATCTCCGTGGGGGTCGCGGCGACGCCCGACGACATCGCGCAGTTCCCGTTCGTCGACCCGCCGGACGTGCGCTCGGTGCGCGACGGCGTGCAGCTGCTCACCGAGCTCGGGGCGCTCGCGCCGACGGGCGGGGCGCTCACCGAGACCGGGCGGGCGCTCGCCCAGCTGCCGATGGACCCGCGGCTCGGCCGGATGATCGTCGAGGCCGGGCGCCGGGGCGTCGCGCGCGAGGTCATGATCATCGCGGCGGCGCTGTCCATCCAGGACCCGCGCGAGCGCCCGGTCGAGAGCCGCCCCCAGGCCGACCAGCAGCACGCGCGCTTCGCGGACCCGACGTCGGACTTCCTCACGTACCTGAACCTGTGGCAGTACCTCAAGGACCAGCAGGCGGACCTGTCCGGCTCGGCGTTCCGCCGCCTGTGCCGCTCCGAGCACCTCAACTACCTGCGGATCCGCGAGTGGCAGGACGTCGTCACGCAGCTGCGCGAGCTCGCGAAGCCGCTCGGCATCGTGGTGAACCCGCCCCGGCGCCGGGAGAAGGCCGGGAGCGTCGGCGTCGCGCTCGCGGAGGCGCAGCCACCGGCAGGCCCACGCCGGCGGACCGCACCCGGCGCCGAGCAGGCCTCGCTCGCGTCCGACACCGACGACGGCCCCGAGAAGCTGCGCCTCGACTGGGACGCCGACCGCATCCACCTCAGCCTGCTCGCGGGCCTGCTCAGCCAGATCGGCATGCAGGAGGCCACCGAGGTCACCCCGCCCGCCGGGAACCGCGGCCGCAAGGACTCCCCCGCCCGGCGCCCGGACCGCCGGGCCCGCAACGAGTACCTCGGCGCGCGCGGTGCCCGGTTCGCGATCTTCCCCGGGTCGGGCCTCGCGAAGCGCCCGCCCGCGTGGGTCATGGCCGGGGAGCTCGTCGAGACCTCGCGCCTGTGGGGCCGGGACGTCGCGCGCATCCAGCCCGAGTGGGCCGAGGAGCTCGCGGGGCACCTCGTGCGGCGCACGTACTCCGAGCCGGCGTGGTCGACCAAGCAGGGCGCGGCCACGGCGCTCGAGCGGGTGCTGCTCTACGGCGTCCCGATCGTGGCGCAGCGCCGCGTCCTCTACGCCAAGGTCGACCCGGAGCACGCGCGGGAGCTGTTCCTGCGGCACGCGCTCGTCGACGGCGAGTGGACCACGCACCACGAGTTCTTCCACGAGAACCGCCGCCTGCTCGCGGAGGCCGAGAGCCTCGAGGCCCGGGCCCGGCGGCGCGGGCTCGTGGTCGACGACGACGTGCTGTTCGCGTTCTACGACGAGCGCGTCCCGGCGGACGTGGTCTCCGCGCGGCACTTCGACACGTGGTGGAAGACGGCGCGCCGCACGCAGCCCGACCTGCTGACGTTCACGCGCGAGCTGCTCGTGTCCGACGAGGACGCGGTCAGCGCGTCCGACTTCCCCTCGACGTGGCCGCAGGGCGAGCTCGAGCTCCCGCTGACGTACCAGTTCGAGCCGGGCACCGAGGCCGACGGCGTGACCGCGCACGTGCCGCTCGTGCTGCTCGCGCGCGTGCGGCCCGAGGGCTTCGGGTGGATGGTGCCGGGCCTGCTCGAGGAGCTCGTCACGGCGACGATCCGGTCGCTGCCCAAGCCGGTCCGCGTGCAGCTCGTGCCCGCGCCGGACGTCGCGCGCGGCGTGGTGGCCTGGTTCCGCGAGAACCTCGCGTCGTGGCACGACACGGTGCGCGCCGCGGACCTCGCGCCGTCGTTCCACGAGGCATTCGCGCAGGCGGTGCGCGCGCTGCGGGACGTCGAGGTGCCGCTCGACGCGTTCGACGACGAGCGGCTCCCGCCGCACCTGCGGATGACGTTCCGGGTGCAGTCGGACCGGGGGGTCGTGCTCGACGAGAGCAAGGACCTCGTCGCGCTGCAGCGCCGGCTCGCGGCCCGGACGCAGGACGCCGTGAGCTCGGCGGTGCGGACCGCGGTGCGCGACGCGATGCGGGAGGCGGGCGCGACGGCCGGCGGACGTGCGGGCGGGGCGGGTGGCGCGGGCGACGGGTCCCGCGAGGCGGGGCGCGGGACGACGGGTGCGGCCGGGGCGGGCCCGGTGGCGCGCGAGGCGTCCGGGGCGGTCGGGGGCGCACCGGGCGCGGGCGGCGCGGCCGCCGGTGACACGGGTGGCGCGGCCGCCGGTGACACGGGCGGCACGACCCGCGGCAACACGCGTGGCGACGCGGCGACCGTCGCGGTGGCCTCGGCGGTCCCCGAGCGCACCGGCCTCACCGCGTGGCCGGCCGACCTGCCCGACGACACGCTCCCGCTCACGGTCGAGACGACCGGCGCCGGCGGGCTGCGGGTGCGCGGGTACCCGGCGCTCGTCGAGGAGCCGTCCGGCACGGTGGGCCTGCGGGTGCTCGCCGACGCGGGCGTCCAGGTCGAGGCCCACCGCCGCGGGCTCCGGGCCCTGCTGCTGCGGGAGACGTCGCTCGCGACCGCGCGCGTGACGACCCGGTGGACCGGCACGCAGGCGCTGACGCTCGCCGCGAGCCCGTACCGCAGCACCGACGCGCTCGTCGCCGACGTGCAACGCGCGGCCGTCGACCACCTGCTCGCCGAGCACCTCGCGGGCCGCCCCGCGACGGAGGTCCGCACCGGGACGGCGTACGCCGCGCTGCGCGCGCACGTGCGCGACCGGCTCGAGGACACCGTGCACCGGGTCGTCGCCGACGTCGTCGCGGCGCTCACCGCCGCGCGCGAGCTCGACGCCGACGTCCGCGGCTCGTCGAGCCTCGCGCTCCTCGCGACCCTGCAGGACGTGCGCGAGCAGGCGGCGCGGCTCGTGTTCGACGGGTTCGTCGGCGCGACCGGCGTGACGCGGCTCGTGCACCTCCCCCGGTACCTGCGGGCGGCTCGGCGCCGGCTCGAGAAGGCCGCCGAGAACCCGCAGCGCGACACGGACCTCGCGTGGCAGGTGCACGACCTCGCCGAGGCGTGGGACCAGGCCGTCCGCCGCGCCGCGACGTCCTCGCCGGACCCCGCGCGCGACGCGACCCTGGCGGACGTCCGGTGGATGCTCGAGGAGCTGCGCGTGAGCCTGTTCGCGCAGCAGCTGGGCACGCCGCAGCCCGTCTCCGTCAAGCGGATCCGCACCGCTCTCGCGTCGGCCGCCTGATTCCGCCGGTCGTGACCGAGTTGTCCCGTGACGCCGTGACCAGCGGCGATGCCCGGTTCATCCGCACGGGTGAGATCCCGGGTGAGGTCCGTCGGCCCGGCTCCCGCACCCGGATATGCCCGGGTTATCGTCGACCCATGACCGGTCCAGACCGCGACGAAGCGGGGCGTGAGGTGCTGAACGCTCTTGCGGGATCGACCACGACGCCGGACCCGGAGATCCTCGCTGCGGTGCAGGAGGGCCTCATGGCCGTCCCGGCAGGCTCACCGAGCGCGTGGTTCGAGGTTCCGCGGCAGCGCTCGCGCGTGCGCCCCGCGAACCTGTCGTCCCGCCGCAGCACGGAGTCCTGAGCTCCCCCCTCACGGCAGCAGCAGCCCCAGCCGGAGCAGCGTCGGTGCGAGCACCTGCGGGGGCTCGGGCGGGTCGCCCGCGTCGAGCACCCCCAGCAGCAGGTCGGTGAGCCGGGTCAGCCGGTCCTCCGCGAGCGCCCGGACGTCCTCGAGGATGTTCACGGGCGGCGGCTCCTCGGTGCGCGCGGCGAAGAACCCGTACACGTCGCGCACGTCGTCGAGCGCGGTGTCGTCCGCGTCCGGGTCGGCGCCCGCGAGCACCGCGCCGCTGCCGAGCAGCATCCCGCGCAGGATCTCGTTCGCCTGCACCGACAGCGGGAAGCCGGCGAGCACGAGCGCCTGGGTGAGCGCCCGGCTGCCCGTGAGGCGGCGGCCGACCCGGCTCACCACGTCCCCGGCCTGCACGAGGCGGTCGGCGACCTCGCGGTAGAACGCCCGCTGGGCGAGGCGCAGGCTGCGCTCGACGGCAGCGACCGCCGCGGCCCGCAGCGCGGGGCTCGTGATCGCCTGCCGCCGCTCGAACGTCGGCACCTTCGCCCACAGGCGGGTGTCGCCGACCAGCAGCGGGTACGGGTCCTTGCCGCGCGGGTCGGTCGACGGGTCGAACGTGTCGACCGCGCTCTTCGAGATCACCGTCCCGAACCGCTCGGGGGTCAGCACCGTGTACCGGTGGACGACGTCCGCGCCGTACGAGATGTCCACGGTGATGGTCAGGTCGTACGTGAGCCGGACCTTGCCGCCGATGCCGAGCTCCTCGAAGGACACCATCCGCCAGGACGCGCCGACGCACGCGGAGAGCTGGGCGAGCCCCTCCGCGACACCCGGGAGCTGGCTGCGGCTCAGGTTGTCCGCGACGAGGAACGGCAGCAGCGCGGCCTTGTCGAGGTCGCCGAGCACCGCGGTCGAGAGCGTCCGGGTCGACGGGTCGAACGCCCCGCCCCCGCACCGACCGAGCTCCGCCCAGCTCGTCACGAGGAAGTGCGAGCGCGGCTCCTGCTCGGCGCCGCCCCAGAGGTCGAGACCGTGCAGCTGCGTGCGCGGGGTCCCGCGGAACTCGACCTCGACGCTCCCGATCAGCAGCAGCAGCCCGTCGAGCTGGGCCCGGTAGTGCGCCGCGAGCGCGGTCACGAGCGCCGGGTCGGCGATCCGCGACAACGCGTCCGCGAGCGCCTCCCCCACGTCGACGAGATCACGGACCCGCCCCGGCGCGACCTGCGCGGCGAGCACCGGGGACTCCTCGCACAGCTGGCAGTAGGCCTCGGCCGCGACGATCCAGTCGAGCGGGTTCGCGAGACGCCCCGGGGTGAGCGGGGAAAGCCCGAGCACCTCGGCGGGGACGCGGCTCAGGTAGTTGACGTTCGTCGACAGCGTGAACGTCGTGAGCTCGCGCAGCAGCTCGTCGTCGGTGAAGTCACGCGCCTCCGGACCCGCCTGGAGGGCGTCCTTCGCGTGGTCGTGCGCCCAGCTGTAGAGCCGGTTCTCGGCCTCGAAGAACGTCGCGGCGTCGATCGGCTGCCCCGTGCGGGCCTGGTAGCCGAGCGCACCGTTGACGACCTCGACGAGCTCGCGGCGGTGCGCCGCGTCGAGCAGCGCCTGCAGGTCCGACGTCAGCCGCACGAGGCCGGTGTGCAGGTCGTACAGCGACGCCTGGAGCTCCTCGACGTCGCCCTCGACCTGGCCGACGTTGAAGTCGATCTCGGCGAGCCGCGAGAGGATCCCCAGGTACATCCGGTCGAGGCGCTGGTCGAGGCGGTCGAACCGCTCGCGCAGCTCGTCGCGCAGGTCCGTGACGAGCTCGCTGAGCTTGCGGACCTCCTCGAGGATGACCTGCGTGATGGGCTTGGTCCGCGGCTTCCCGAACAGCCCGGTCACCTGGATCATCAGCACGAGCAGCACGAACGCGAAGCCGATCCCGCCGCCGAGCAGGAGCGTGCTGGCGCTCGCCGACGCGAGCCCGGCGACGACCTTCCCGACCTGGATCGACGCCTTCGCGACCGTCCGGACCCCCTCGATCATCGCGACGGAGATGCGCGCGAACTCCCGGATGTCGGCCCCGAGCTCGCCCTCGTCGGCGTGCTCGGCGATCGCGGCGAGCACCCCGAGCGCGGACTCGGTGCCCTCGGAGATCCCCGCGAGCAGCTCGTCGAGCTCCTTCTGCTTGGCCTCGGCCTTGGCGACCGCCTTCTCGAGGTCCGTCTGGCTCTCCGGGGTCTTCTCCTTCTTCTCCGCCGTGTCGATCGCGACGGTGATCTCGACGAGGTTGACCACATACGCGTCGCGCGCCGTGGAGACGTCGCCGCACAGCTGGGCGAGCTTCTCGTCGACGCCGCCCGCGGGCATCCGCAGGCTCCCGTCGGGCTGCACGTGCTGCTCGACGAGCACCCGCAGGGCCGGCAGCGCGACCTTCGCGACGGCGTCGGCGGCGCTGTCCGTCGTCGCGACCCGCAGCGCCGTGCCGAGCGGTCCCGCGTCGATCGCCGCGGCCACGTCGGGCCGCTGCACCGACGCGAGGTACAGCCCGAGCCACACCTCGCGGCGCAGCCGGGCCACCCCCGCGAGCCGGTCGAACTGCAGGTCGAGGGGCTGGACCTGGCGCCGGGGGGCGGCGCCGGCCCGGAAGCTGCCGAGGAACGCCCGGCTGTACGCGCGGGCGGCCCGGCGCAGCGTGGGGTCGGTGACGTGCGGCACGGTCGCGGCGAGGATCCGGCCGGCCCGGAACGCCGGGCTCGGCGACAGGTCGCGCTCGGGGTCGGGCCGGTGCGCGGCGACGAGCGCCGCGAGCGCGTCCGCGGCGGCGGCGAGCTCGGGTCCCGGCACGTCCGGGCGGTCGAGCAGGATCCGGTGCACGACGCCCGCCACGACGTCCGTCGCCGGGTCGGCCGTCGCGGCGACCGCGAGGTACACCTCCCGGTCCAGGTCGGCCTTCGGCACCGTGACCTCGCGCGTCGTGCGGGCCGGGGTGCCGCGGCCGACGCCCGGCGCTGGCGGCGCGGGCGGGACGGGCGGTGCGGGCGGGACGGTCGACGCGGGCGGCGGGGCGGCGCTCGGCCCTGTCGTCGGGACGGTGGCGGCCGGGGCCGGCGCGTCTGAGGTCATGGGGGGCTCCAAGGGTGCACGACCCGGGGCGGGCCGGACCGGCGCAGGGCTCCGCTGCCCGGCGTCACGACGGAGGACCGGGCGGCGCGGCGGGTGATACCGCGCTGCCCGCAGGGGCAGCGCCGGACGGGTCTCCGCGCCCGGGATGATGTGCGGGTGACTCACGAGGCGGGGCAGGGCAGGGCCGGCGCGACGGCGGTCGTGGTGGGGGCCGGCATCGGCGGGCTGTGCGCCGCGGTCGGGCTGCACCGGCGCGGGTGGGACGTCACCGTCCTCGAGCGTGCGCCGGGGTTCGCGCAGGTCGGCGCTGGCATCACGATCCTCGCGAACGGTCTGCGGGCGCTCGACGCGCTCGGGCTCGGTGACGCGGTCCGCGCGCAGGGCAGCCCCGAGGCCTCGGGCGGGATGCGCACCCCGGACGGACGGTGGGTCATGCGGGTCGACGCCACCGAGATGACCCGTGCGCTCGGCACCTCGGCCGTCGGCATCCACCGCGCGACGCTGCACGGCGTGCTCGTCGCCGCCCTGCCCGCGTCGGCCGTCCGCACGGGCGTCGAGCTGCTGTCCGTCGAGGGCGGCGTGCGGCCCGGGGTCGTCCACCGCGACGCGGGCGGCACCGAGGTCACGCTGCGCCCGGACCTGCTGGTCGCGGCCGACGGCATCCACAGCCAGGTCCGCACGACGCTCTGGCCCGGCGCACGTCCCCCGGCGTACGGCGGCTCGACGGCCTGGCGCGCGGTGACCCGCGAGCCGTGGCGCGGAGAGCTCGTCACCGCGATCACGTGGGGCCCCGGGAGCGAGTTCGGGATGGTCCCGCTCGGTGACGGCCGCGTGTACTGGTTCGGGGCCGTCACGGCCGAGCCCGGCGGGCGGGCGCCGGGCGGCGACGAGATGGCCGAGGTCCGGGCGCGGTTCGGCGACTGGCACGACCCGGTCCGGGCGCTGCTCGACGCGACCGACCCCGACGCGGTCATCCGCAGCGACCTGCTGCACCTGCCGCCCGTCGACACCTATCACCGTGGTGCCGTCGCGCTGCTCGGAGACGCGGCGCACGCCATGGTCCCGAACCTCGGGCAGGGCGCCAACCAGGCGATCGAGGACGCGGCGGTGCTGGCCTCGGTCTGCGACCCGGCGGGGGACGTCGTGCGGGCGCTCGCGGTGTACGACGCGCAGCGCCGCCGCCGGTCGCAGGGCGTGGCCCGGGCGGCGCTGCGGGCGTCGCGCTACGGCCAGCAGCTCCGCAACCCCCTCGCGCTGCGCGCCCGGAACACCCTCATGGGGCTCGTGCCGCCGCGCGTGGCCGTGCGGATGGCCAGCTCGGTCGCGGCGTGGGAGCCGCCCGTGGTGCCGACCGCGCCGACGCGCGCCGGCTGACCGACCGCCCCGGCGCGGCGCGGATCTCGCCGGCAGACGGGGCGTCCCGCCGGCGCCCGGGCGCGCGCCCGCTCTCCGGCCACCCCGCCCGCCGTCCGCGCCGGGGCGTCAGTCGCAGGTCAGCCCCGAGCGCAGCGCCGCGAGGTTGCTGCGCATGACCGCCGGGTAGTCCTGCGCCTCGTCCGCCTGCGCCGGGGGCTGGGTCTCGAGGGGGTCGAGCACCGCCGTGCCGACGCCGAGCTCCTCGGCCAGGGCCGCCGCGAGCCCCGGGCCGGCGGACCGCTCGAAGAACAGCGTCCGCACGCCCGCCGACGCGACGACCTCGCCCACGTCGCGGAGGTGGGCCGGCGACGGCTCGACCTCGGGGTCGAGCCCGGTGATGCCGACCTGCACGAGCCCGTACCGGTCGGCGAGGTAGCCGAACGCCTCGTGCGACGTCACGACCGTCGCGCCCGCGCACACCGCCAGGCCGTCGGCGAGCTCGGTGTCGAGGGCTGCGAGCTCGCCGCCGAGCCGGTCGGCCGCGGCGGCGTAGTCGTCCGCGTGCTCGGGGTCGGCGCCGGAGAGGGCGTCCGCGACCTGCACGCCCACAGCGGCGAGCAGCGTCGGGTCCAGCCAGAAGTGGGGGTCCCGGGCGTCGGAGCCGTCGCCGCCGGGCCCGATGCCCGCGCCCTCGGCGGCGTCGACGACGTGCTCCCCGTGACGGGTCGCAACAGCCTCGTCGGCGGCGGGCTGGAGGCCCGAGAGGTAGACGACGAGGTCCGCGTCGCGGAGCTCCTGGACCTTGTGCGGCGAGATCTCGAGGTCGTGCGGCTCGCCGCCGGGCGGCACGAGGCTCGCGACCGCGACGTGCTCGCCGCCGACCTGCTCGACGACGTACTGCAGCGGGTAGAAGGACGCGACGACGTCGAGCGTGCCGTCGTCCTCGCCGCCGGCCGGGGCGCAGGCCGACGCGGCGAGCCCGACGAGCGCGGCGGTCAGGACGGCGGTGGTGCGCGTGCGGCACGCGCCGTGGGCGCGGGGTGTCATGGGTCCTCGGTATCGGTTCGGCGGGCCCGGTACGGCGGGCCCGCGGCGGTCTCTGTGCGGCGGCTCGTGCGCTGAGGCCCGGTGCGGGCGGCGGCTCGTGCGCTGAGGCCGGTTGGGCCGTGGAGCGGCGGAGGTGCTGCGCGCGCGGACGGCGCCGGACGCCCCCGGTCGGGAGCCTCCGGCGCCGTCGCCCTCAGCGGTGCGCGGGTGACGCGTCGCCTCAGTCCTGGTGCGCCTCGTCGGCGTGCTCGTCGTGCGCGTGCTCGTCGCCCTCGTCCGCGGCGTGGTCGTCGTGCTCGTGCGAGGGCGCCTCGCCCGTGACGCCGTTGAGCTCGTTGGGCGTCACGGTGAGCTCGGCGCTCTTCCAGACCTCGCCCTTGGCGTAGTCGACCGCGTGCAGCGTGCCGGTCGACGGGTCGGTGACGTACGCGAGCCCGTCGAGCACGAGGAGGGTGGGGCGCGGCTCCTGCCACTCCTCGGGCTCCTCCCACGCGCCGACCACCGGGATCGAGCGCACGATCGCCTTCGTCTCCGGGTCGATCACGTGCAGCGACCCGTCGGTGCCGAGCACGAGCGCCTCGCCGTCGTCACCGCGCCCGAGCGAGCGGAAGGTGTAGCTCGACGGCAGGTCGACGAGCGTCAGGCCGCCGGTGCGGGTGTCGATCAGCGAGACGCGCGTGGGGCGCTCGAGGTCGGCGTCGGGGTCGGACTTGTAGTCGCCGAGGACGATCGGCGAGGCGTCGCTGCCGGCCTGGTTGCCGATGCGGCCGTACGCGTCGGGGCTCGCGACCTTGGTGATCGTGCCGTTCACGTAGACGAGGGCGCCGGTCTCGCAGCCGATGACGACCGCGTCGTCCGCCGCGACGGCCTCGCCGTGCACGCCGGGGCAGTCGGCGTTCGCCGTGAGCTCCGTGCCGTCCGCGTCGAGCACGCGGATGCCGGTGCGCGCGTCCTCGGTGCCCTCGGAGACGACCATCGTGCCGTCCTCGAGCTCGACCGCGACGCCGTGGTGGGCGCTCGGGGTCGTGAGCTCGCGCGTCGTGAGGTCCTCGTCGGCGACGTGCGCGGAGTCGAACGACACGATCCCGCCCGTGCCGTCGTCGAACAGCACGGTGCGGCCGTCGTGCACCACGACGTGCCCGGGCTTCTCGGCCGCGAACGTCACGTCGGTGAGCCCGGGCTCGGCGGTGTAGTAGTGCGCGTGGTCGCCGTGCGGCTCGCCCCACGTGCCGGCGTCGAGGAGGCGGAACCCGCCCGTGGTCGAGACGAGCAGGTGGCGGTCGTCGCCCGCGGGGTTGAGGCGGTTGAAGCCGTCGAGCTCGACGTCGGCGAGCGTCTTGAGCGTCGTGGCGTCGAGCACCTGGATCCCGCCGTCGTACGTGAGGGCGAGGCGCGGCGTGACGGTCGCGGCCTCGGTGGCGGTCGTCGGGTCGCTCGGGGAGGAGCTCGGTGCGCTCCCGGCGTCGGTCGGGGAGGCGCACCCGGCGAGCAGGGCGAGCGGGACGGTGAGCACGAGCGCGGTGGTGCGCGCGGCGCTCGGGCGGACTCGGGTCTGAGCAGGCATGAGGCACTTTCCGTGACGCGGTCGGGGTGACGAGTCCGGACGCTATCAGACTTGATAGTCGTTATCGATAACTCGTCCTCCGCAGTCCGCCACCGCCCGCACGCGCCCCCGGAGGCGTGCGGACAGTCGGACGTGCGCCCGGCCGGGCGGGAGCACCGGCGTCCCCGCCCAGCCGGCACCGCGACCCTCAGCTGCGCGGCTTGCCCGCGCAGACCACGCCGACGCACTGCGGGTAGACGCCGTTGGCCCACGCCCGGTTGCCACCGAGGTCCACGACGCCCGGGGCGTAGATCCCCCGGCCCGTGTTGTGGTGCGCGACGTTGCCCCCGACCTCGGTGCCGACGCCCGCGGTCACGATCGCGTCCCCGTTGCCGACGAACGTGTTCCCCTCGACGGTCATGAGGCGTCCCCACTCGACGAGCGGCCCCGTCGAGGTGAACGCGACGCGGTTGCGCTCGAAGGTGTTCCCCGAGACGTACCCGCCGGCCTCGCCGAGGTCGAGCGCCACGTCGTTGTCGACCAGCACGTTGTCGACGAGCCGCACGTAGGAGGTCGTCGGCATGACCACGGTGTCGCTCCCGCTGATCTCGTTGCCCTCGAGGTCCAGGTAGCCCATGAAGTGCCCGCCGGTGTCGACGACCCGGTTGTCGAGGAGCACGCTGTCGCGGACCGTGAGCCCGGACTCGGTCAGGTCGTCGGCCACGACGTCGTTGCCCACGATCCGCGAGCGCTCGATGACCACGCCCGCGGTGTCGATGCTGACGACCGTCCCGTTGCGCAGGAACTCGGAGTCCTCGACGAACCCGCCGCCGCCGAACAGCCCGCCGAACACGAGCGCGTTGTCCTCGAAGCGCGCGCCGCTGTACCGGAAGTCGGCCCGGTGGCGCCCGAAGAGGGAGTCGACGCCGAGGTCGTTCACCTCGCCGTTCCCGGTGAAGGTCACGCCCGAGAAGCTGAAGTCGCCGACGAACCCCTCGCCCTCCGGGTCGGGCGGGATGACGGCGTCGACCGCGGTGGCCCACCCGGAGACGGTGCCGTCGACCACGGCCTGCGTCCCTCCGAGCGTGACGCCCAGGCCGGTGCCGGAACCGCCGCCGTCGAGGGTGTGCCCGCGCAGGTCGAGCGTGACGTCGCCGACGAGCGTGATCCCGACGCCGGCACAGGTGGCGTCGGCGTCGAGGTAGGCGTCGGTCGTGACCACGTCACCGCACGACACCGCGACGGGCGCGGCGGACGCGGGCGCGGCGAGCAGGACGGACGAGACGACAGCAGCGGCCGCGGACAGCGCGGCGACGAGCGGACGAGACCTCATGGACGACCCCCTGGTGGCTGCGGAACGGTCCCCGCGGATGCACGGGCGACCGGCCCGTCCAGTCCAGCGGCGGGGCGAAATGCCCGACAAGTCCGGTCCCGGGTGAAACGGCTTCCCGAAGGGGCCGCGCGCCGCCGCCGTCCCCGCGCCGTCGCACCGCCCCCGCGCCGTCGCGCGTCGTCACACCGTCCGGCGCCGGAACAGCCGGCCGGCGAGCGCCCGCGCGACGACGTAGAAGCCGGCGCACCACGCGAACGCGACGAGCGCGTCCCCGCCGGGCATCCCGACGAGCCACCCGCGCAGGGTGTCGGTCACCGGGGTCACGGGCTGGTACCGCGCGAACCACTCGAGCGCCGCGGGCATGGTCTCGGGGCGGACGAACGCACTCGACACGTAGGGCAGGAACATGATCCCGAAGCTGAACCCGCTCGCCGCCTCGGGGCTCGACGCGACGACGCCCACGCACACCGCGAGCCACGTCAGCGCGAGCACGTAGGCGGCGAGGAGCGCGACGACGAGCACCCACTCCCGCGGGCCCGCGGACGGCCGGAACCCCAGGAGGAACGCCACGGCGACGACGAGCGACGTCGACACCGCGTTGCGGGCGAGGCTCGCGACGACGTGCCCGGTGAGCACGCTCGACAGGCGCACCGGCAGCGACCGGAACCGGCTCATGATGTCGCCGGTGACGTCGCTGGCCACCGCGACCGCCGTCGTCGAGGCGCCGTAGCCCGCGCACAGCAGGATGATCCCGGGGACGACGAAGTCGACGTACGCCATCCCGGTGTCGATCTCGCCGCCGAACACCGTGACGAACAGCAGCATGATGACCACCGGCAGCGCGACGGCCATGATCAGCGTGTCGGGCTCGCGCACGGACCGGCGCAGGCTGCGGCCGATCATCGTGCGCGCGTCGTGGGCCGCCCAGCCGAGCAGGGGGCGCTCGGCGGCGGCGCGCGCGGCGTGGTCGAGGGTGCCGTCGACCGGCCCGAGCGGTGAGGGTGCGAGCGTGGTCATGATGCCTCCGCGGTGACGAGGTCGTCGGTGCGCGCCGGGGCGCCGGTCAGGGTCAGGAAGACGTCGTCGAGGGTGGGGACGGCGACGCGCCAGTGGTCGACGGGCAGCCCGCGGTCCTCGACGCCCGCGAGGATGCGCCGCACGTCGGCGACGCTCGCGTCGGTCTCGATCCGCTCGGTCGTCCCGTCGGCGAGGGCGAGCTCGACGTGCGCGGACCCGACCCGCCGCTTGAGCTCGGCGGCCGGGCCCTCGGCGATGACCCGGCCCCGGTCGAGCACCGCGACGCGGTCCGCGAGCCGGTCCGCCTCGTCGAGGTACTGGGTCGTGAGCAGCAGCGTGGTCCCCGCGGCGACGACCTCCCGGATGACGTCCCACAGCCCGAGGCGGCTCCGTGGGTCGAGGCCCGTCGTCGGCTCGTCGAGGAAGATCACCCGGGGCCGTGCGAGCAGGCTGACCGCGAGGTCCAGCCGGCGCCGCATGCCGCCCGAGTAGGTGCGGACCTGCCGGTCGGCGGCGCCGGCGAGGTCGAACAGGTCGAGGAGGTCGGTGCTGCGGCGGCGGACCTCGCGCCGCCCGAGGTGGGCGAGGTGCGCCATGAGGTGCAGGTTCTCCCGGCCGGTGAGCAGCTCGTCGACCGCGGCGTGCTGCCCGGTGAGGCTGATGACGTGCCGGACGCGCTCGGGCTCGCGGACGACGTCGTGGCCGGCGACGGTCGCGGTGCCGGCGTCGGGCCGGACGAGCGTCGCGAGGATCCCGACGGTCGTGGTCTTGCCGGCGCCGTTGGGGCCGAGCAGCGCGAGCACCTCGCCGCGCCCGATCTCCAGGTCGAGGCCGTCGAGCACGGGCGTGGCGCCGTAGGACTTGCGCAGCCCTCGGGTCAGGACGATCGGGTCGGTCATCGTGAGTCCTATCTGTGTATGCCGCACACTGTGCTGTTTATGATGTACACAGTTCTAGGATCGGGTCAAGGAGGTGCCGTGAGCGCACACGAGCAGGACCCGAGCAGCGCGCCCGACGACGCAGCCGCCGTCGAGCGCGAGGCGCAGGCGGCCCGCCGCGAGGCCGAGCTGCTCCGGCGCGACCGCGAGAAGGCCCAGGGGGCGGCCGCCAAGGAGGCCGAGCGGCAGCGGCGCGACCGCGAGAAGGCCGACCAGGCGGCGGCGAAGGACGCCGAGCGTGCGCGCCGCGACCGCGAGCGCGCGGAGCGGGCCGCCGCGAAGGAGGCGGAGCGCTCGCGCGCCGAGCGCGAGCGTGAGCTCCAGCAGGCCGAGCGCGACGCCGCCCGGGCCCAGCGCGAGGCCGAGAAGGCCGTCCAGGCCGCCGCGCTCGCGCAGCAGCGAGCCGCACGCGAGGTCGCCGAGGCCCGCCGCCGGGCCGCCCGGGCCGGGCTCGCCCCCGCCGAGGAGGCCCCCGACCGCCCGGTCCGCCTGCCGCGCGACGTCGAGGTCCTCTGGCGCGCCGCCGAGCCGCCCCGCCGAGGCCCCCGCCCGAGCCTGACCCTCGACCGCATCGCCGACGCCGCCGTCGCGCTCGCCGACTCCGAGGGGCTCGGCGCCGTGTCGATGGCCCGGCTCGCCGAGTCGCTCGGCTTCACCACCATGTCGCTCTACCGCTACGTCTCCTCGAAGGACGAGGTCCTCGCGCTCATGGCCGACGCCGCCGTGGGCCCGCCCCCGGCGCCCGAGCCCGGCGCGCCGGACGGCTGGCGGCCCCGCCTCGAGCAGCTCGTGCGCGCGCAGGGCCCCGTCCTGCGCGCGCACCCCTGGCTCGCGCAGAGCGACGCGGCGCTGCACGCGACCGGCCCGCACCGCCTCGCGTGGATGGAGGCGATGGTCGGCGCGCTCGACGGGACGCACGTGCACGCGGCGGAGAAGCTCGGCGTCGCGGCCCTCCTCGCGTCGCACGCGCTCAGCGAGGCGCGGCTCGCGAGCGAGTTCACCGCCTACGAGCGCGCCGCCGCCGAGCCGCAGGACGACGACACCCCGCGCGTCGCCGACTACGGCGCGATCATCGCGGCCCTCGTGCGGCCCGACGAGCACCCCGCGCTCGCCGCGGCGGTCGACGAGGGCGCGTTCGCCTTCGACGGACCTCCCGACGACCCCGACCTCGACTTCGGGGCCCGCCTCATCCTCGACGGCGTCGCGGCTCTCGTCGCCGAGCGGTCGGCCGGGGACGCGTCGCCGTAGCGCCGCCGCCGTGCGGGGTCGGACGACGTCGGCGCGCGGTCGGACCCGCCGGGCCAGCCGTGCGGTGACGCACCCACGGCCCGCCCTGGGCAGCGTCGGACCCAGGCGTCCGCGCGGGCTCGTCACGGCGTGGGCGCCGCACGGCAGGATCGCCGCATGACCCCCACCGAGACCCCCGAACCGGCGGCCGTCCCGCTCGCGACGCCCGGCGCCCGCTGCTTCGGCGACGGCAACCCGCTCTACGAGGCCTACCACGACGAGGAGTGGGGCGTCCCGGTGCACGGCGACCGCGCGCTTCTCGAGCGCCTGGCCCTCGAGGGCTTCCAGTCCGGCCTCGCCTGGATCACGATCCTGCGCAAGCGGCCCGCGTTCCGCGCCGCGTTCGCCGACTTCGAGCCCGAGGCGGTCGCGCGGTTCGACGACGCGGACGTCGACCTGCTGCTCACGGACGCGGGCATCGTCCGCAACCGCGCCAAGATCGAGGCCACGATCGCCAACGCCCGGGCGGTCCTCGCGCTGCACGAGGCCGGGCGGACTCTCGACGAGCTGGTCTGGTCGTTCGCTCCCGCCGACGCCGTGGCCGGCGCACGCCCACGACCCGCGACCTGGACCGACGTGCCCGCGCAGACCGACGAGTCGAAGGCGCTGGCCCGCGAGCTCAAGCGTCTCGGCTTCCGCTTCCTCGGGCCGACCACCGTGTACGCGGCGATGCAGGCGTGCGGCCTCGTCGACGACCACCTCGCGGGCTGCCCGGTCGTCACCGGTCGCTGAGCGGCACGTCGTCAGCGGTCGCTGAGCGGGCACGTCGTCGCCGGTGGACATCGTCGCCTGTTCGTCACGCCGTCTTCGTCCGGCCGACACACGTGCTCCTTAGCGTCGGAGGGGACACCGAGAGAGAGCAGGGCACCGATGACCCTCACGCTGACGCTCGTCCGGCACGGGCGCACCTACTTCAACGCACGCCGGATCATGCAGGGACGCTGCGACTCGCCGCTCACGCGCGACGGCCGCGCAGGCGTCCGCACCACCGCCCGGCACCTCGCCGGGACACCGTTCACCGCCGCGTGGTCCTCGCCGTCGGGGCGGGCCGTCGCGACCGCCGTCGAGCTGCTGCGCCACCACCCCGACGTCCGCCTGCGCACCGACCCCGGGCTGCTCGAGTACAGCTTCGGCATCTACGAGCGCAAGCACGAGGGCGTGCTCGACGAGGTCGCCGCGTGGCCGGACCTCGTCACGGAGGTCCTCGCGGGCCGCCACCCGGGCCTGCCGGGCGGGGAGCCCGGCGCCGAGTTCATGCACCGGACCCGCGACGTGTTCGCGCGGATCGCCGCGCAGCACGACGACGGCGGGCACGTGCTCGTCGTCGGGCACGGGCTCGCGCTCGGGGCCTACCTCGCGACGGTCGACGAGGTCGGTCTCGTGCCGCTGCCCAACGCGTCCGTCTCCACGGTGGAGGTCGAGCCGGACGGCTCGGCGCGGCTGACGAGCGTCGCGGTCGACGTCGCCGGGCAGGGGCACGTCGCGGCACGGCCGATGCGGACCCCGACCCCGGTAGCCTCGATCGCCTGACCCGGCCGGCGCCGGACCCGCACCTCGCCCGGCCTGCACATCGCCCGACCCGCTCCTCGCCGCCCGACTGCACCTCGCCCGACCCGCACCTCACCTCGTCGCCTCCGCCCGGGCGCGGCTCGCACGGCAGACCGCCCAGCGGTGGACGCGCCCATCTCGGTTGGTGAGAGGCATTGCTCAGCATGCGGGACCGGCCCTATGCTCGGCTCACCATCCAGAGCGGCCGAGAGTCCTGGCTCGTCGACGCCGCAGCAACCCCCCTCTCTCGAGGGTGTGGGTGCTTCCGCCAGGTTCGATGGAGTTGACGATGACGTGCACGTCCCCGTGTCCGCGACCCTCCCGGGCGGCCACCCCGCGCCGGACCGCCTCATGAGCGCGCCCGTGACCGACGCCGCGCCCGACGCACCCCCCGCCCCGCGCGACTCCCCGACCGTCGCCGCCGTGCGCACGGCCCCGGGTGCACGGGAGCTGGTCGCACCGGTCGACCGGCCGACGGTCTCGTTCGAGCTGTTCCCGCCGCGCAACCCGGACGCCGCCCCCAAGCTGTGGGCGACGATCCAGGCGCTCGGCGAGGCCCGCCCCGACTTCGTCTCCGTGACGTACGGGGCGTCGGGCAAGACGCGCGACACCACGCGCGGGCTCGTCCGCCGCCTGCTGCGCGAGACGTCGCTCAACCCGATCGCGCACCTGACCTGCGTCGGGACGTCCCGCGCCGAGGTCACCGCGGTCGTCGAGGAGTTCCTCGACGAGGGCGTCCGGTCGTTCCTCGCGCTGCGCGGCGACCCGCCGGCCGACCAGCCGGACTGGCGCCCGCACCCCGAGGGACTCGAGACCGCGAGCGAGCTCGTCGCGCTGCTCCGCGAGATCGAGGAGCGTCGCTGCCGGCAGAGCCTCGCGCAGAAGGTCCGCGCGACCGTGCGTCCCCTGTCGATCGCCGTCGCCGCCTTCCCGCGCGGCAACGCCGGCACGGGCAGCACCCGCGCGCAGGACGTCGCGGCACTGCTCGCCAAGCAGGAGGCCGGGGCCGACTTCGCGATCACGCAGGTCTTCTTCGACGCGGGCAGCTACCTCGAGCTCGTCGCCGAGGCGCGCGAGGCCGGCGTCACGATCCCGATCATCCCCGGCATCATCCCGACGACCGACCCGGCCCGGCTCCTGCGGGTCGAGGCGCTCACGGGCGTCGCCGTCCCGCGGCCGCTGCTCGAGCGCCTGGGGTCCGTCGAGGACGACGCCGAGCGTCACCGTGTCGGCATCCGCGCGAGCGTCGACCTCGTGAACGCCGTGCTCGACGGCGGCGCACCCGGCGTCCACGTCTACACCTTCAACACCCACCACGCCGCGCTGGACCTGCTCGAGGGTGCACACCTCGGCGGCGGAGCTCCGACAGCTCCCGACCGGGCCCCCAGGCCACAGGCCGGCTCACCCAGCCCTGTCCCCGCCCCCACGAACTGATCGAGGACCCACGATGACGAGCACCACCCCCGCCACAGCCGCTTCCGGGCTGCCCGAGTTCCCCGCCGGGACGATCCTCGGCTACCCGCGCATCGGTCCCCGCCGCGAGCTCAAGAAGGCCATCGAGGCGTTCTGGGCCGGCAAGACGTCCGCCGAGGAGGTCGAGGCGGTCGCCGCCGACCTGCGCAGGCGCACCCGCACGCACCTCGCCGGCCTGGGCCTGCGCACCGACGTGCCCGCGATCCCGAGCGCGTTCTCGTTCTACGACCAGGTGCTCGACGCGACGAACCTCGTGGGTGCCGTCCCGGCCCGCTTCGCCGACCTCGTCGACGCCGAGGGCCGCCTCGACCTCGCGGGGTACTCGACGGTCGCCCGCGGCCGCGGGGAGGACCTGCCGCTCGAGATGACCAAGTGGTTCGACACGAACTACCACTACCTCGTCCCCGAGATCGGCCCCGAGACGGAGTTCCGCTACGCGAGCGACCGCACGGTCCGCGAGTTCGTCGAGGGCCTCGCCGACGGCGTCCTGACGCGCCCGGTCCTCGTCGGCCCGGTCACGTACCTCGCGCTCGCGAAGCCGACCGAGACCGCGCCCGAGGGCTTCTCCCCGCTCGACCGCCTCGCGGACCTGCTGTCCGTGTACGCGACGGTGCTCCGCGAGCTCGCGAAGGCCGGCGCCACGTGGGTCCAGCTCGACGAGCCCGCGCTCGTCTCCGAGTCGCTCGACGTCCCGCTCGACCGCGTCCGCGAGGCGTTCACGCAGGCGTACACCGTGCTCGCGACCGAGCTCGCCCGCCCCGAGCGCCCGGCGATCCTCGTCGCCGCGCCCTACGCGGACCTCGCGGAGAGCCTCGACGTCGTCGCGGCGTCGGACGTCGAGGGTGTCGCGCTCGACCTCGTCCGGGGCGCCGCCCCCACGGCCGCCGTGCCCGGCCTCGCGGGCAAGGTCGTCGTCGGCGGTGTCATCGACGGTCACAACATCTGGCGCGCGGACCTGTCCGCGAAGCTCGAGGTGCTCGAGCGCCTCGAGACGCTCGGTGCGGCGCAGGTCGCGGCCGGCACGTCGACGTCCCTGTTCCACGTCCCGCACACGCTCGACGACGAGCCCGCGCTCGACGCGACGCTGAAGTCCTGGCTCGCGTTCGCCGACCAGAAGGTCGCCGAGATCGTCACGCTCGCCGAGGGCCTCGCGGAGGGCCGGGAGGCCGTCCACACGCAGCTGCTCGAGGCGGCGGACGCGGTCCGCTCGCGCGCCGCGGCGCCCGGCGTCGTCCGCCCCGAGGTCCGCGAGCGCGTCGCCTCGCTCACCGAGGACGCGTTCAACCGCGGACCGTTCGCCGAGCGCAAGACCGCCCAGGCGGAGCGCCTGGCCCTTCCGCCGCTGCCCACGACGACCATCGGGTCGTTCCCGCAGACGCCGGAGATCCGCAAGGCCCGCGCCGCGCACGACAAGGGCGAGCTCAGCACCGAGCAGTACGAGGAGGAGATGCGCGCGGAGATCCGCCGCGTGGTCGAGCTCCAGGAGAGCGTCGGCCTCGACGTCCTCGTGCACGGCGAGCCCGAGCGCAACGACATGGTCCAGTACTTCGCGGAGAACCTCGACGGGTTCGCCGTGACGCAGAACGGCTGGGTCCAGTCCTACGGCTCGCGCTGCACCCGCCCGTCGATCCTCTGGGGCGACGTCTCCCGCCCGGCCCCGATCACCGTCGGCTGGACGCAGTACACGCAGTCGCTCACGAGCAAGCCGGTCAAGGGCATGCTCACCGGCCCGGTGACGATCCTCGCGTGGTCCTTCGTGCGCGACGACCAGCCGCTCGGCGACACCGCGAACCAGGTCGCCCTCGCGCTGCGCGACGAGATCACGGACCTCGAGGAGGCCGGCATCGCGATCGTGCAGGTCGACGAGCCGGCGCTGCGCGAGCTGCTCCCGCTCAAGGAGAAGGACCACGCCGCGTACCTCGACTGGTCGGTGCGGTCGTTCCGCCTCTCGACGGCCGGCGTGCGCCCCGACACGCAGATCCACACGCACCTGTGCTACTCGGAGTTCGGGCAGATCGTCGGCGCGATCGACGGCCTCGACGCGGACGTGACCTCGATCGAGGCCGCCCGCTCGAAGATGGAGATCCTCGCGGACATCGCCAACGCCGGGTACCCGCGCGCCGTGGGCCCCGGCGTCTACGACATCCACTCCCCGCGCGTGCCGGGCGAGGACGAGGTCGAGGAGCTGCTCACCGCGGCGGTCAAGGCCATCGACCTCGACCAGCTGTGGGTCAACCCCGACTGCGGCCTCAAGACCCGCCGCTACGCCGAGGTGACGCCGTCGCTCGAGAGCATCCTCGCCGCGACGCGCGCGGTCCGGGCGACGCTCGCCTGAGCCGACCGGGCAGCAGCACGACGAGACGCCGCAGGGCGCGGACCTCTCGGGGTCCGCGCCCTGCGGCGTTGCACGTCCCGCCCTCGTCGGGCCACCGGACCCCGACAGGGCCGGGAGCGCGTGGCTCCCGGCCCTGTCACCGGTGTGCTGTCGTGCGGTCAGCCGATCAGTAGAAGACCCCGACGTGATCGACGACGACGTGCACGGGCGCTCCGTGGACGGCGGTCACCGCGATCCGGTTCCTCGAGGACGCACGCACCGTCGCCAGGTTCGCCGCCGTCTCCCCGGCGACGAAGTTGACCGTCGACGTCGTCGGCTGCGTGCCCTCGCCGCTCCACGCGACGAGGTGGCCCGCGTAGTAGGTGCCGATGGCCGTCACGTTGACGACGTGCGCGACGCCCGCGGGCAGCACCACGTCCGGACCGGGGACGCTCCCGCCGCCGCCCAGGGGCTTGTCCGTGCTTCGCGTGTCCGCGATCCGGGTCGGCGTCGTCGGGGCGAAACGCAGCCCGTCCGCGCGGCCGCCGTCGTCGTACCAGCCCTGGACGTCGACGAGCACAGGCGTGAGGCCCGCACTGTTGTTGCGGATCGCGATGCCCGGCCTGCCGTCCTCGTCGTACGCGACGGGGACGACGGCGTGGTTCGGGACGGTCTGGCCGGCGACGAAGTTCACGTGCGACGCACCCGGCGCCGCACCGTCCCCGGACCACGCGACGAGGTGCCCCTCGCGAGCCGGGTCCGTGACCGTGAGGTTCACGTCGACGGCTGTCGCGTCGTCGGGCACGCCGGTCAACGGCACCCAGCGCTCCTCGGACGGCGCGAACGGACCCATACCCTGCCGGCTGTCCAGCACGCGAGCAGGGTCCTGCGGGTGGTACCCGCCACCCTCCTCGCCGTCAGCCGTCGAGTAGAAGCCCTGCACGTCGACGAGGAGGTGCGTGCTGCCCTGCCCGTTGTTCAGCGCGATCCGCCCGTCCGCCCCGACCGGGACGACGACCTGGTTGGGCCGCGTCTGACCCGGTGCGAGGTTGAGCGAGGACGTACCGGGCATCGGCGTTCCCGCGGCCCACACGCGCACGCTCGTCGCCGCCGTCGGTCCGGTGCCCGTGACGTTGAGCAGCACAGCCGTGACGCCGGTGCGGGGGATGTCGCCCGTGGCAGCGGGATCGACCGTGATGGTCTCACCGGGGCCGACCGCGCCCTTGCGGACGCCGGTCCCGTCGCGCGTGTCCGCCACGCGCACCGGGTCGACGGCCACGTACTCGCCCGCGGCACCCTCGGCGGGCACGAGGGGGCGCGCCGTGACGGTCTCCGACCCCACCGTCATCCGGAGGCCGCCCTCGAACCGCTCCACGCTGTAGGAGTAGGTGGTGCCGGGCGTGACGCCCGTGTCCGTCCACGGGAACGCGACGGCGTCGGCCACCTGGGTCTGCCGGCCGTCGCCGACCCACCGCCACACGCGGTACGTGCCACCCTGCTCGGTCGTCGACAGGGTGACGGACCCGCGTCCGGGCGTGGCGCTCATGGGGGCGGCCGGGTCGAACTCCGGGATCAGTCGCACGACCGCGATCGCCTCACCGGAGGGCGACTGGTCCGGTGTCCGCACGAACCCGGTGTAGCTGTCGCTGCCGTCGGAGACGACGCTGAGGTCGACCGAGCAGCTCGCGCCCGGCGCGAGCGTCACGTCGGCGCACCCGTCTCGGGTCACCTCCGCCGTGCCACCGAGCGCGCCGGGCTCCACCTCGGTGGTCCCGTAGGTCTGCTCGACGGACCCGGCGTTCCTGAGCGTGACGGTGGCGCTCGCGGCCACGCCCGGCCGCTCCCGCAGGTACGCGGGCTGGCGCACGAGCGTCAGGCGGTACGGCTCGTCGCTGTTCCACCGCAGGGTGCCGATGAGGGAGCCGTCACGGTCGCAGGTCGCGGCGTAGTCGAGCGCGATCCCGGTGAGCCGCCCGTCCGCGTCGTGCGTGACGTCGAGGACGTCGATCGTGCCGCCGCCCTTGGAGCAGGTGCTGCTGACCTTGGTGAGCGTGAGCCCGGCGCCCTGCGCCGTCGGCTCCGGACCGGTCGCCGTGTAGTGGCCGACCTCGAGCGTGGGGCGGTCGAGCGGCGCGGTGATGGTGAGCTGCGCCGCGGCGTTGCTGTCGCCGGTGGCCGACACGGTGATCGTGTCCCGCCCGGGAGCACCCGTCCCGACGTCGAAGGTGCCGGTCGCCGTCGGCGTGAAGAGCCCGGTGACGCCGTTCGAGTACTGCAGGGTGCGGCCGACGCTCAGGAGGTCCCCGGTCGAGCCGGGTGCTGCGGACGCGGGGAGGGCGGAGCCGCACAGGGCGGCGGACAGGACGAGGAGCGCCGCTGGGAGGCGGCGGGAGCGCAGTGGCATGGGCCAGAGCGTAGGGCTATGACCACAGTCACGGCTGCCCTTTTTGTGCAGTCTTCACCTGACCGACACAACGACGTCGCGTCCGGCCGGCGGAGGCGCGGCGGCCTCGGTGGCGGCGGCGTCCGGCGCGCGAAGGCGCAGGTCAGCGCACGTCGGAGCGGCGCGACGCCCTCGGACGGTTGCACACGGAAGAGGCCGGGACGGTGACGTCCCGACCTCCTCCCCCGGACCGCCCGCGCGACAGCGCGCGGCGCCGCCTCAGCTCGTGGACGCCTCGGCTCGCTCACCCGACTGGGTGATCGCCGCCGCCTGCGCCTGCGAGGCGTGCTGCACCTCGATGCGGCGCGGCTTGGCCTCCTCGGCGACGGGGATCGTCAGGGACAGCACGCCGTCCGCGTACGTCGCCTCGATCCTGTCGAGCGCCAGACCGCGGCCCACGGTCAGCTGGCGCACGTAGGTGCCGGACGGACGCTCCTGGACGAGCCACTGCACACCCTCGGCACCCTGGTGGGTGCGCCGCGCGCGGATCGTCAGCGTCTGGTCCTCGACGTTCACGTCGATAGTGCCCGGGTCGGCGCCCGGCAGGTCGGCGTGGAGCACGTAGTGGTCGCCCGACCGGAACAGGTCGAGCGGCATGGACGCTGCGGCGCGTGCGGAGCCGAACACCTGCCCGACGAGCCGGTCCATCTCCTGGAACGGGTCGAATCGCGTAGCCACGACCATCACCTCCTCGCGGCGAGGCACCGGACCGTCCGACGCCTCGGTACGGGCCCCCTCCGGAACCGTCCGGAGAGGACTGGCTACAGCACCTTTCTTAGCACTCCTCCCCGCGAGTGCCAACTCTCCGGACCGCGGCCGTCGCAACGACGTCGCGGAGGGGGTCGAGACCGAGGACGAGCTCGTCTCGCTGCTGGACCTGGGGGTCGGCCTCGGGCAGGGGTTCTACCTCGAGAAGCCGTGCCGCGAGCCACGGTGGGACGGCCTGCCGCACCGTGCGGCGACGCTGGCGTCCGGCGGAGGCTGAGGGTGGCCGTCCGGCGGGTCAGTCCGTCACGTACTGCGCGGCGAGCGCCTCGACGATCCGGACGTCGCCGTCGAGCCACGGGACCGTGGTCCACTGCCCGAGCGGGAGCCACTGCAGGGCGTCGTGCTCGACGAGAGGCTCCGGGACGCCGTCCACGACCTCGGCCATCCACAACCGCATGACGTAGGCGTCGGTGAGGCGCCACGCGCCGCCGTCGGGCCCGACGAGCTCGTGCCCCAGGCCGACACGGACGCCCAGCTCCTCGCGCAGCTCGCGGTGCAGCGCCTCCTCGGGGGTCTCTCCCGGGTCGACCTTGCCGCCGGGGAACTCCCACCGCCCGGCAAGGCTCGCGGGCGCGGACCGGCGGGCGGCGAGCAGCTCCCGGGGGGAGTCGAGGTCGTCGACGATCGCCGCGGCGACCACGAGCACAGGACGCGTCATGCGGCGATCCTGCCAGTGATGCATGTCGGGCGCGTGACGTGCCCGGGGACGCGGGTGGCCGCGGCGCGCACGGGTGGGCCTGGCCGGCGCGGGCACGGCGGAGGTGGGGGCGACCGCGTGGGCGAGTGGCGCGGGCGGCGAGGAGGCGACGCCGTGCGGGCGCGTGGCGCGGGCCGCGGGGAGGCGACGCCATGCAGGACGGCGTCGTGCGGGCGGCGGCGAGGCGACGCCATGTGCGGGACGGCGTCGTGCGGGACGACGCCGTGCGGGACGACGCCGTGCGGGACGACGCCGTGCGGGACGGCGCAGTGCGGCAGGGATCACGGTCGACGTCGGTGTCGGCGGCGGCCTCAGGTCGGCGCACCGGGGGTACGTCCGGGGCGTGCGACGAGCAGGTGCGGGCGGTGCGTCCGGCGGGACCCGGGTCGGCGCACCGGGGGTACGTCCGGTGCGTACGACGAGCAGGTGCGGGTCGTGCGTCCGGCGGGACGACTCGTCCGGCCGGGTCAGGCCGTGGGCCGGGTGGTGCGTCCGGCCTGGTTCGGGCCGTCGGCCGGGGTGCGTCCGGGCGGTGCCGTGCGTCCGGGTGGGCGCGCGGGGTCGTGGGTCGGGGTGGTGGCTGCGGGTCAGCGCAGGCCGGCGGCCTCGGCCCAGGCGACGGCCTCGGCTCGCGTGGAGACACCGATCTTGCGGTAGACGCTGCGCACCTGGGACTTGACGGTGTTGCGTGTGACGAAGAGGCGCGTCGCGATCTCCTCGAGCGTGACGTCCTCCGCGAGCTCGGACAGGACCACGCGTTCGCGGCGGGTCAGCGGCTCCGCGAGGGTCGTCGTGTGCGTGCGGTCTGCCTCAAGGATGCTCATGGTGTCCTCCGGGTCCGGACGGCGTCCGGTGGCCCGGCGCCGTGTCGTGCGGCTGTTACCGGATGAGATCGGCAGGTGCGGCCGATATGACGCCACAATCACCCACGGATCACCCCCGGCGTCGCCGCGGGTCGTGCGCGGGGCGACACTCGAAGGTGAACCTGCAGGTCACGGAGATACACCGGCACCGGACGAGGATCCCGATTCACCCGTTCGGACCAGCCGACGCGGGCATCTCCCGCCCTTCGGGGCAGCCCGCGGACCGGATTCTCGGCAGTGCGCGGCGCGATCGACCTCACCCACCGACGGCGCCCGCGCCGGACAGCGGGCGCAGGCGCACCCGATGTCGGTCACCGCGCGCGGGCCCACGAGTCGTCGGGCACCGACCCAGGGCGCTCGCGCCGTCGAGCACGTGCCCAGGCGCGCGCGCCCCGGGGGTCAGCCTGCGACCTGCGCCGCGTACTCCTCCGCGGTGAGCACGGGCCCGGTCTCGGTGACCTCGACCTTGAGCAGCCACCCGGCGCCGAACGGGTCCGAGTTGACGAGCTCGGGGGTCTCGACGACCGCCTCGTTGACCTCGACGACGGTGCCCGAGACGGGCGAGAACAGCTCGGACACCGACTTCGTCGACTCGATCTCGCCGATCACGGCGCCGGCGGTGATCGTCTCGCCGACCGCCGGGAGCTCGACGTAGACGATGTCACCGAGCGCGTCGGCCGCGGTCGAGGTGATGCCCACGGTCGCGGGCGCGTCGGCGCCGGCTCGGGTGTCGACCCACTCGTGCTCGACCGTGTACTGGAGGTGCTCGGGGAAGGCGCTCATGGAGGTGTCCTGTCGGTCGGGCCGCCGTGTCCGGGGCGTCGTGGGTCGGTCGGGATCGGTCGGGGTCGAGCGACTGCGGTCCAGCGGGTCGGTCAGCGAGGACGACGGTAGAAGGGAACCGGCACGACGACCACCGGCTCGCGGCGTCCGCGCACGTCCACCGCGAGCTCCCGGCCCTCGCCGCACATCTCGGGTGTCACGTACGCGAGCGCGATCGGGTGGCCGAGCGTCGGCGACGGCGCCCCGGACGTCACGTGCCCGATGACCGGCGCGTCGGGCGCCGTGCTCATCACGACGTCGTACCCGTGGCGCGCCGCCCGCTTGCCGAGCCCGCGCAGCCCGACGAGCACGCGCGCCGGCTGGGCGCCCTTGCGCGACGCGAGGACCTCCCGGCCGACGAACGGCAGCGGCTCGCCGTCGGGCCCGGTCTTGTCGAGCTTGACCACGCGCCCGAGGCCCGCCTCGTACGGCGTGGTGGTGGTGTCGAGCTCGTTGCCGTAGAGCGGCATCCCGGCCTCGAGGCGCAGGCTGTCGCGCGCGGACAGCCCCGCGGGGACGAGCCCGAGCGGCTCCCCGGCGGTGAGCAGGTCGCGCCAGAGCTCGGCGGCGGCCTCGGCCGGGACGAACAGCTCGAAGCCGTCCTCGCCCGTGTACCCGGTGCGCGCGACGAGCGCGGGGATGCCCGAGACCGTCGCGTTGACCGCGGCGTAGTACCGGAGCTCGCGGATCGGGTCGACGTCGACGGGGTCGGCCGCGGACGTGACGATCTCCTCGGCGCGCGGGCCCTGGACGGCGATGAGGGCGGTCGTCAGCGACGCGTCGTGCAGCGTCGCGTCGAACCCGGCGAGGCGCTCGGCCAGGGCGTCGCGCACCACGGCGACGTTCGAGGCGTTGGCGACGACGAGGAACCGGTCCTCGGCGAGCCGGTAGACGACGAGGTCGTCGAGCACCCCGCCGTCCTCGCGGACGATCATCGTGTACCGCGCCCGGCCGAGCGCCAGGGCCGTGAGGTCGCCGACGAGCGCGTGGTCGAGCGCCGCGGCGGCCCCCGCGCCCGAGATCTCGAGCTCGCCCATGTGCGAGAGGTCGAAGAGCCCTGCGGCGGTGCGGACCGCCTGGTGCTCGGCGATGTCGCTCGTGTAGCGCAGCGGCATCTGCCATCCCGCGAACGAGGTCAGGGCGGCGCCGAGGGCGACGTGCTCGTCGTGCAGCGGGGAGAGGACGTCGCTCACGGGCGGGCTCCGATCGGGTCGAGGGCTGTGCGGGGCGCGCGGGCGGCGACGGTCACGACGTGTACGCCTCGATCAGCGGGCACGTGCAGACGAGGTTGCGGTCACCGTGCGCGCCGTCGATGCGGCGCACCGGCGGCCAGTACTTGTCGCTGCGCACGCTCGCGAGCGGGAACGCCGCGAGCTCGCGCCCGTACGGCTTGTCCCACGCGTCGGCCGTGACGGACGCCGCGGTGTGCGGGGCGTTCCGCAGCGGGGACTCCGCGAGCGGCCAGCGTCCGGCGCCGACCGCGTCGATCTCGCCGCGGATCGACACCATGGCGTCGACGAACCGGTCGAGCTCGGCGAGGTCCTCCGACTCGGTCGGCTCGACCATGAGCGTGCCGGCGACGGGGAAGGACAGGGTCGGGGCGTGGAAGCCGTAGTCCATGAGCCGCTTCGCGACGTCCTCGGCCGTGACGCCCGTGTCCTTGGTGATCTGGCGCAGGTCGAGGATGCACTCGTGCGCGACGAGCCCGTTCGGCCCGGTGTAGAGCACCGGGAAGTGCGGGGCGAGGCGCGACGCGAGGTAGTTCGCGCTGAGCACCGCGGTCTCGGTCGCCCGGCGCAGGCCCTCGCCGCCCATGAGCGCGACGTACGCCCAGGAGATCGAGAGGATGCCGGCCGAGCCGAACGGTGCCGCGGAGACCGGGGCGGCCGCGCCGGGGCCGGGCAGGCCGGGCGACGCGAGGGTGCCCGTGGCCGCGGTCGCGGTGCCCGACGAGGGTGCCGCCGAGCCGTCGCTCCCGGCCGGGCCGCCGACGGGCCGCGCGTCCGAGCCGTGGCCCGCGCCGGGGTCGCCCGGCAGGAACGGCACGAGGTGCGCGCCGACACCGATGGGCCCGACCCCGGGGCCGCCGCCGCCGTGCGGGATGCAGAACGTCTTGTGCAGGTTGAGGTGCGAGACGTCGCCGCCGAACTCCCCGGGCCGGGCGAGGCCCACGAGCGCGTTGAGGTTCGCGCCGTCGATGTACACCTGGCCGCCGGCCTCGTGCACGAGGTCGCAGACCGTGCGCACGTCCTCCTCGTACACGCCGTGCGTCGAGGGGTACGTGATCATGATCGCGGCGACCTGCGGGCCGTGCTGCGCGAGCTTCGCGCGGAGGTCGTCGAGCTCGACCGAGCCGTCCTCCGCCGTCGCGACGACCACGACGCGCATGCCCGCGAGCGCCGCCGACGCCGCGTTGGTGCCGTGCGCCGAGGCCGGGATGAGGCAGATGTCGCGCACGGCGTCGCCCTCGGCGCGGTTCGCCGCGTGGTACTCGCGGATCGCGAGCAGCCCGGCGAACTCGCCCTGCGACCCGGCGTTGGGCTGGACCGAGACCGCGGCGTAGCCGGTGATCTCCGCGAGCCACGTCGAGAGGCTCTCGATGAGCTCGGCGTACCCGGCGGCCTGCTCACGCGGCGCGTACGGGTGGATCGACGCGAACTCGGGCCACGTCATGGCCTCCATCTCGACGGTCGCGTTGAGCTTCATGGTGCACGAGCCCAGCGGGATCATCGTGCGGTCGAGCGCGAGGTCCTTGTCCGAGAGCCGCCGGAGGTAGCGCATCATCGCGGTCTCGGAACGATTCACGTGAAACACGGGGTGCGTGAGGTAGCCGCTGGTCCGCCGCGCCCACGCCGGGAGCGCGGGGGACCCGAGCGGTACGTCCGTGCTGGTCGCGGGCCCGGCGGCGTGCTCGTCGGGGCGGGGCTCGGAGTCGGCGGACGCCCCGAGCGCCGCTGCGACGGCTGCCAGCACCGCACGCACGTGCTCGGGCGTCGTCGTCTCGTCGCACGCCGCCTGGACGTGGTCCTCGTCGGGCGCCCACAGGTTGATCCCGCGCTCCGCCGCAGCGGCGACGACGGCCCGCGCCCGGCCCGGCACGACGGCCCTGACGGTGTCGAAGAACGCCTCGTGCGCCACCGCGACCCCGTGCGCCCGCAGCCCGTCGGCGAGCGCGACCGCCCGCGCGTGCACCCGCTCGGCGATCGCCCGCAACCCGTCGGGCCCGTGGTAGACGGCGTACATCGACGCCGTGATCGCGAGCAGCGCCTGCGCGGTGCAGATGTTGCTCGTGGCCTTCTCGCGGCGGATGTGCTGCTCGCGGGTCTGCAGCGCGAGCCGGTACGCGGGTGCGCCGTCGGCGTCGATCGACACACCGACGAGCCGGCCCGGGATCATCCGCTCGAGGCCCGAGCGCACCGCCATGAACGCCGCGTGCGGCCCGCCGTAGAACAGCGGGACGCCGAAGCGCTGCGCCGAGCCGACCGCGATGTCCGCGCCGAGCTCGCCGGGCGGCGTGAGGATCGTGAGCGCCAGCAGGTCGGCGGCGACCGTGACGAGCCCGCCCGCGGCGTGCGCGGCCTCGACGAGCGGCCGGAGGTCGCGCACGACCCCCGAGACCCCGGGCGCCTGGACCACGACACCGACGAGCCCGCCGGGGCCCACGTCGGGGAGCCCCTCGCTCAGGTCCGCGACCACGACCGGCAGCCCGATGGCCTCCGCGCGCCCCCGCGTGACCGCGACGGTCTGCGGCAGGCACTCGGAGTCGAGCACCACGACGCCCTCGGGCCGGCCCTTGACCGAGCGCCGCATGAGCGCGACCGCCTCCGCGACGGCCGTCGCCTCGTCGAGCAGCGACGCGTTCGACGTCGGCAGCCCCGTGAGGTCGCCGATCACGGTCTGGAAGTTGAGCAGCGCCTCGAGCCGGCCCTGCGAGATCTCCGGCTGGTACGGCGTGTACGCGGTGTACCAGGCGGGCGACTCGAGCACGTTGCGGCGGATCACCGGCGGCGTGATCGTGTCGGAGTACCCGAGCCCGATCATCTGCGTCATCACGGTGTTCTTCGCGGCGATCGCCCGCAGCGCCTGGAGCACCTCGGCCTCGCTGCGGGCCGCCGGCAGGTCCAGCGGGCGGTCCGTGCGGATCGAGGCGGGGACGGCGGCGTCGACGAGGTCGTCGAGCGAGTCGTAGCCGAGCTGCGTGAGCATCGTCGCGAGCTGCGACGTGCGCGGGCCGACGTGCCGGTCGGTGAAGTCGCGCGCGGCGTCGGTGCGGTGGGACAGCTCGTCGGCGCTGAGGTGCGTCGCGGCGGTCTGGTCGAGGTCGGTCACGAGGGCCTCCGGGGGTCGTCCGGCGGGCACCGGGACGGACGGGTGGCCTCCCCGCTCTGTCATCCGCGCGCCCGGGGGCACGCGACCTGAGAGTTTTGCCGGTCCGCCATGGGCCCCGCGGTGAGCGGGACCCCGGGGCGCGCCGGCTTGCACCGTCGGTGGGCCGCCCGTCGCCGGGTGGCCGCTTTCCAGAGTTGCCTCGCCGTGGCGGTACGGGGGCCTGAGAGTTTCCCGGGGAGGGGCTTGCTCCTTCGGCGCCTCGCCGGACGGCTCGGGCTCCCGCTCGGGGCGGTCCGGGCCGACGACGGGAGGACTCTCCCGCCACGGTTCGATCAGCGTGTTCAGTTGGGCGTGCTGCGCCAGCGTACCCGCAGCGTGGACCGTCCGGCGGGCGGCGGGTGTCCGGGGTTCGCCACGGCACGCTCGCCACGGGCCCGGACTTCAGATGTCAAGGCAACTTGACCTTTCATGTCAACGATCCTTAACATTTCACGCATGACGGCCGGCCTCACCCCTGCGAAGGCAGCGGACGGACCCCGGGCGACCGGGAACCCCGTCCGGCACCAGCGTCGCGCGCTCAAGGTCACCCAGGCCGAGCTCGCGGAGGCCACCGGGGTGAGCCGGCAGACCGTCATCGCGATCGAGCAGGGCGACTACGCCCCGTCCGTCTTCCTGGCGCTGCGCATCGCGCGGACCCTGGGCTCGACGGTCGAGGACCTGTTCGGCGCGTCCGATCCGCACACCGGAGGGGCAGCATGACGACCAACGAGCACGGCATCCTCGGCCGGGCGGCGGACCGCCTCATGGACCTCGACTCCCCCGTCTACGGCGACGAGCGGGAGCGCGCGCTGGTGATGGAGGCCTACACGTTCGGCGCGACGGCGACGGTCTACGTCTGCATCGGCGCCGCCGTCGTGAGTGCGGTCCTCGGCGGGCTCCTGCTGCCCGTCGTGCTCCTCGTGACCGCGACCCTGCCGTCGTTCGCGAGCATCTGGTACGCCCGGCGGCGCGGCGTCGACCTGCTCGCGATGTCCGAGCGCGCGACCCCGCGCGAGCGGCGCACCACCGTCCTGACCATGGTCGGCGGCGTGCTCGTCGTGCTCGGGGCGATGCTCGTCACGGTGCGCACCGGGCACGGGCTCGTGCCGCTGCCGGAGCCGTCCGGGACGGTCTCCGAGGTGCTCGACTCCCTGGTGGTCGGCGCGATCCTCGGCGGCATCGGCGGGGGCCTGCTCGGGCTCGTCGTCCAGCTCGTGCGCCGACGGACCCACCCGGCTGCCGCCGGCACGCACGGGGACGACGGCGACGGCCTCGACGACTGACCCCGGCCACCCCGCGCCCGTGCGCCTGCAGGGCCGGCGTCAGGCGCGCTGCGTCGGGCGCGCGGCGCGGACCGCGTCACGCGCGGCCGGCGTCAGGCCCGGGCCGCGTCGAGCACCGGGACGAGCTGCTCCTCCTCGTAGGCGAGGTGCCGGCCGAGCTCGTCGACGAGCCGGTCGACCTCCCGCAGCGTCGCGTCCCGGTCCGCGACGTCCGCGCCCACGACCGCCTGCAGCTCGTGGAGCAGGTCCTTGATGACCGCGTGCTCGGCACGGAGGCGGTCGAGCACCGGCGCCAGGGACGGGTCCTGCGCGAGCACCAGGAACATCCCCGTGTCCTCGCCCTCGTGGTGCCGGTGCAGGCCCGTGCAGACCGTGAGGCACGAGACCCGCAGCTGCGCACCGAGCCTCGTCCCGCCGCGCGCGACCTCGTCCCGGACCAGCGCGAGCTCGCGGCGGAACGCGTCGTGCAGCAGCACGAGCGCCTGGCCCCAGGGCACTCCCGCGGGCGGGCCCTGGGAGACGCGGTGCAGCGCGACGACAGGGATGACCCGGCTGGTGCTCGCCTGGTACTCGGCCCACCCCGGGTCCGCCTCGACGGCGCGCGCGAACAGGCGGTCGCGCTCCTCGCCGGTCAGGACCTCCGCGCGCGCCTCGTAGGCGAACACGCCGTCCTCGACCGTCACGGTCGGGTCCGCGACGAGGTTGTGGAACCACGCCGGGTGGGTCGGCGCACCGAGGGACGACCCGATGACGAGCACCCGGTCGCCGTCGGGCAGGTAGCCCAGCGGCGTCGTGTGCGGGCGCCCGGTCCGCGCGCCGCGGGTCGTGAGCAGCAGCAGCCGGCTGCCCTCGTACTCGGCGACGCGGCCGTGGCGCGCACGGAACTCGTCGACGATCCTGTCGTTGTACGCGTTCGGCACGGTCGCTCCCCTGCGGTCTCGCGAGCGACGCTAGACCTGCGCGCCCGGCACGGGCAACGGTGCGCCGGCCGGTCAGAGCCCGAGGATCACCGTGGCCGTCGTCGCCGCCCCCCGCTCCCGCGCCGCCTGCACGACCTGCGCGACGTCCGCGAACGAGCCCTCGACGAGCACCGGCTGCCCGGCCGACGTGTCCCCCGACCACCGGACGGCCGCGTGCGGCGGCGGAGTGAACGGCACGTGGTCGGGCATGACGACGACGCCGGCGGCGCGCACCGCCGGGTCCTCGGCCGAGCGCACCTCGACCGAGCGGACCGCGGACAGCCGCTCGACCGTGCGGACCAGCAGGCGCTGGAGCCGGGCCGTCGCACGGAACGTCACCGCGATCGCCCCGACGTCACCGTCGACCGCGCCCGTCGCGAGCGACTCGAAGCTCACGCCGCGTGTCGAGAACACGCTGGTCAGGTCCGTGAGGGTGCCCGGCCGGTCGGCGCCGCGCACGAGCGCGACCCACCGCTCGTCGCCCGTCGTCCCGTTCACGCCACCGCCCCCGTCCGCCCGAGCCCCCACGGCGCGAGGCTCGCGTCGATCCGGTCGCGGCACCGCACGAGCAGCTCGGCCTCGTCGGGCGCGAGCTCGTCGAGCAGCGCGCGCGTCCACCCCTCGGGGCCGAGGACCACGGGCACGCCGAGCACCCCGTCGATCGGCGACCCGCCCACGCTGACCTCGCCGTCGAGCAGGACCTGCCCCGCAACGACGATCTCCCGGCCGTCGAGCAGCGTGTCGACGAGGTCGACGGTCGCGCTCGCCGTGCCGGCCGCGGTCTTGGCGCCGCTCTGGTGCGTCATCCAGGGCCGCGCGACAGCGCGCAGGTCCGGCGGCCACGAGTCGATCAGGTCGAACGCCGCCCCGATGTCCTCGGCCGCGAGCGCGAGCAGCTCGGTCTGCGCGCCGGCGATCTCGGCGCCGAACGTCGCGAGGGTCCGCCCGCGCCGCAGCCCGTCGATCGCGCGCCGGCGCTCCGCCCGGTCGAGCCCGCTGACCCGCACGGTCGACCACAGCGGCACGAGGTCGGACCCGTGCTGGCCGGTGACGAAGCCGCCAATCCGGTGCCGGCGCAGACCGAGCGACACCGCGATCTCGCGCCGGAACCGCAGGGTGTCGAGCCACGCGCCCATCCCGATCACGCGGTGCCGGCCGAGCGTGCGCGCCATCACGGCGACCCCCAGCTCGACGGGGTTCGACACGACGACGACGACCTCGTTGCCGGACCCGTGCGCGGCGAGCGCCCGGGCGTACGCGTCGAACACCGCGTGGTTCTCGGCGGCGAGCCGCGTGCGGTCGGTCGACGCCCCGGCCCGCGGCGGTGCCGTGACGCCCGCGCAGACGACCACGACGTCCGCGACGACGTCCTCGGGCGTGAGCGCGACGTCGATCAGCGGTGCGTGCTCGTCGTACGCGTCCACCAGGTCGGCGCGCAGCCCGTGCGTCGCGCGCGCCGACGACCCGCCGGTGCGCCCGACGAGCTGGAGCCGCGACGACGTCGGGAGCACCCGCCGCTCGACGAGCTGCGTGCACACCTGTCGCCCGACGTCACCCGTCGCTCCCAGCACCGCCACGTCCATGCCTCGAACGGTACGACGGGCGCGTGTCCCGCAGGTTGCGCCCGGAGCGGGCGGCACCTGTGCGCGGCCGGCACGCCGCCGTCCCCCGTTGCCACGGGCGGGCCGCACCGCGGACGGCCCGGTGCCCCGGCCGGCGCCGGTGCCACGATCGGCCGATGATCCTGGAGCACGCCCTGCTGCCCGTCGACCCTGCCCGCGCCGCGGAGTTCGAGGCGGCCTTCGCCGAGGCGCTGCCCCTCATCAGCGCGATGCCGGGCGTCGGCCGGGTCACGCTCTCGCGCGGCGTCGAGAGCCCGGGGACGTACCTGCTGCTCGTGGCGTGGGAGACGGTCGAGCACCACACCGAGGGGTTCCGCGGCTCCGCCGGCTACGGACGCTGGCGCGAGCTGCTGCACCGGTTCTACGACCCGTTCCCGGTGGTCGAGCACTTCGCTCCGGTGCTCGCCGCCGAGCCTGGCGCCCGCTCCGCACCCTGAGGAGAATGGGGCGCGTGAGCACCGACGCGCTCGTCCAGCCCTCCGTCCTCTCGGTCAGCCGCAGCCCGCGGCACGCGTTCAGCAAGCCGGTCCAGCAGGAGATCCGGCTCGTCGCGGGCCTCGGGGTCGAGGGGGACGCGCACTGCGGCGCGACCGTCCAGCACCGCTCGCGCCGGCACCGCCCCGACCCGCCGCCCAACCTGCGGCAGGTCCACCTCATCCACGCCGAGCTGTTCGACGAGGTCGCGACCGGCGGGTTCGTCGTCCGGCCCGGGGAGATGGGCGAGAACGTCACGACCCAGGGCGTCGAGCTGCTCGCGCTGCCGCGCGGGACGCGCCTGCACCTGGGCCGCCACGCGGTCGTCGAGCTCACCGGTCTGCGGAACCCGTGCACGCAGATCGACGGGTTCGCCGACGGCCTCATGCGCGCGGTGCTCGGGCGCGACGCGGACGGCAACCTGATCCGCAAGGCCGGCGTCATGAGCGTCGTGCTCGCGTCGGGCCTCGTGCGGGCCGGCGACCGGATCGACGTCGAGCTGCCCGTGGGCGTGCACGAGGTGCTGGCGCCCGTCTGATGCCCCTGCGCGCGCCCGCCGGCCCGAACGCGCGCGCGCCCGCCGGCCCGACCGCGCATCCGCCCGCCGGCCCCACCGCGCGTCAGCCGCCCGGGCCGAGCGTCGCGACGAACCCGAGCAGCACCCCGACTGCGGCGCCGGTCACGGCCTGCGCGACGGTGTGCTGCCGCAGCCGCACCCGCGACCGGACGAGCGCCGCGAGGACCACGACGCCGGCCGCGCCGACCACGGGGAACCACCCGAGCAGCAGCCCGACGAGCGTGCCCGCGAGCAGCCCGTGCGCCGACACGTTCCACCGCGCGCCTGCGAGCGCGACGAGCCCGGTCGCGAAGTAGGCGACGAACGCGCGGACCACCTCGTCGGGCACGCCGAGCGCGACCCCGGCCGCGAGCGCGGCGAGCTCCGCGGCGAGCACCCAGGGGACCGCCAGGCGCCGGGTCACGGAGCCGGGGCCGCCGACGAGCCGAACGAGCCCGAGCGCGAGGAGCGCCGCGCCCGCGAAGAGGCCGACCGTCAGCGCGACGGCTCGGCCCCGGCCGTCGGGACCGCCGGCCCACGCCGCGACGACGGTCGCGAGCACGGTGCTCGGCAGCGGTCCGAGGGCCCGGCTCAGTGCGCGGGCGGCCTGCGCGTCGGGGCGGTCCCCGCCCGGGTGCGGGGAGAGGTGCTTGTCGCGGGATGTCCGGTCTGAGATGCTCCACGACAGTTCATGCGCACGACCCGACCGGTTCATCTCAGCAGGTCCTCCCAGGACGGAGCGGCATGGCGGAGCAGGACGAGCCAACCACGGCCGGCGCCGGTCTCGCCGCCAAGCTCGACCGGCTCTTCACGACGATGCGCCCGTCGCCGGACCGCGAGTACACCCACGACGAGGTGGCCCAGGCGATCAGCCGCACCGCCGGGGGACCGTCGATATCCGCGACGTACGTGTGGCAGCTGCGCACCGGTCGGCGCGACAACCCGACGAAGCGGCACCTCGAGGCGCTCGCCACGTTCTTCGGCGTGCAGCCCGCCTACTTCTTCGACGACGAGCGGGCCGGCGAGATCGAGCGCCAGCTCGCGCTCGTCGCCGCGATGCGGGACGCGGGCGTGCGCTCGGTCGCCCTGCGCGCGTCCGGCCTGTCGCAGCAGAGCATCGACGCCCTGCTGCTCATGGTCGAGCGCGTCCGCGAGCTCGAAGGTGTGCACGGCAGGACCCAGGGGGAGACACGAGATGGCCAGCGCCCGACGCCGGGCTGAGGAAGCGCTCGACGAGCTCGGCCTGCGCGGGCCCGCGACCGTCGACGCCCTCGTCCAGCACCTCGCCGAGCAGCGGCAGCGGCCCCTGCTCGTCGAGACGGCACCGGCCGCCTTCTTCGCGGACACCGCGTGCGGCGCGTGGTGGGAGAGCGAGCACCTCGACCTCGTCCTCGTGCCCGAGGACGCCGACCCGGTGCTGCGCGACCACACCGTCCGCCACGAGCTCGCCCACATGATCCTGCGGCACCCCGGCTCCGCGTGCTCCGGCGAGGCGCTCCGCGGCGTCCTCGCACGCGTGCTGCCCGACCTGGACGCCGGCTCCGTCCTCGGCGCGCTGCACCGGCGCAGCGACTACGGCGTCGCCGCCGAGCGGGAGGCCGAGGTGCTCGCGTCCCTCCTGACCCTGCGCGACGCGGCCGACGCGGACCGCCTCGGGGACGGGCAGACGGAGGCGCTGCGGCGCGCACTGAGCGGGAGGCTGCGCCGTGGATGAGCTCGTCACCGCCGGGGTCGCGGTCCTGTGGGCCGTGACCGTCGTGGAGGTCGTGCGCGCGGTCCGCGGCACCGGGACGCCGTCGCTGCTCGTCGCGGTCGCCGCCCTCGCCGCCGGCCGGACGCTCGACCTCGACGCGGTCGGCGGGGCGCTCGGGCGCACGACCGCGCTCGCCGCCGCCGAGCACGCGCTCGTCGTGGTCAGCGCGCTGGCGGTCGTGGCCTTCACGCACCGGATCACCGGTCAGCGCCGCACCGTGCCGCGGGCGGTCTGGGTCGTGCTCGTGCTCGCGCTCGCGGCGCCGCTCGTCGACGCGGGGAGCGTGCTGCCGGCGACCGCGGACCACCGGGCGGCGGTGTACGCGTCGTCCGTCCCGTGGCTCGTGCACTGGGTCGCCTTCCTCGTGACGCTCACCGTCGCCCTGACCGCCGGCGCCCGCACCGCGCTGCGCAACGGCCGGCTCGCACGCGGCGTGCTCGGGGTCCGGCTCGTCGGGCTCGGGGCCGGGCAGGTGCTCGGTGTGCTCTACGCCGCGCTCAAGGCGCTGCACCTCGGGGCGCTCGTCGTCTCGCCCGGGTCGGACGTCGGTCTGCTCGGGACCGCGGAGCAGGCGGCGCTGAGCTCGGCGATCCTCCTCGTCGCGGCCGGGCTCGTCGTGGGCTTCGCCGCCACCGCCGCCGCGGACGTGGCAACCCGCCGCCGGCTGTGGGTGCTGTGGCCGGTGTGGGCCGACCTGTGGCCCCACGCACCGCACCTCGACCACGCCGCGCCGAGCCGCCTCCGGACGGCCGTCTCCCCCGACGCACGCATCCGCGAGGTCCGGCTCGTCGTCGAGATCGGCGACGCCCTGCGTGCCCTCACCCCGTACGTGCCCGCGCACGACCACACCGACCCGGTCGCGTCCGCCGCGGCGCTGCAGCTCGCGTCCCGGCGGGTCGGCCAGGACGTCCCGACCCCCGCGTCGACGGGCCCGCGGCCGGCCGAGGCGGGGTTCGCCGCGCGCACGCGCGAGCTGTCCACGCTCGCGCGCGCGTGGCCCCGGGCGGCGGCCGTCCGGGCGCAGATCGTGCCCGGCGTGGGCGTCGAGAGCGCGGACGACGCCGTCGCCGCGCACGCCCGAGCACCCGGGGACGGGCGCCACGGCGCCGCGGAGCGCACGTCATGAGCCGCGGAGCGCACGTCGAGCTCCGCGGACCCACCCCCAGGCCGCGGGTGCCGGGCGTGCGCAGCACACCGGCCCCGTCCAGGGAGCACGCCGACGCGGACGCCGTCAGGATCGACCCGGACGTACGCGCGCACGACCGGTTGCTGACACCACCACGACAGCAGCCGCCACCACCCGAGCGACCAGCCCAGGAGGGCACCATGCACGGAGCGACCGGCACCGAGAGCACGACCGACGAACGCGCCGAGGACCGCACGGACGGGCGCGGTGTCGACCGGGCCCACGACCTGACCGCGAGCCTGCTGTCTCCCGAGGAGGTCGCCCGGCCGGACGAGGTCGAGGACTCCCGGCCGCTCGTGCGGCACGGCTCGGACCTCCTCGACCTGGTCGCCGGGGGTGTGCCGTTCGCGGTCGCGCACGACGTCCGCGCGTCGACCCCCCGCCCGGCGGACCCGACGGACAGCTGACGGGCACCGCGGACGGCCCCGGCGTCAGAGGGTGCGCTGCCACGCCACGACGCGGTCGACCGCCTCGCGGACCACGTCGACCGACGACGCGAACGACAGCCGCACCCAGTCCCGCCCGTCGACGCCGTCGAAGTCGGTGCCGGGCGTGAGCGCGACCCCCGCCTCGGCGAGCAGCCGCTCGCACCACGTCACCGAGTCGAGGCCCGACGCGCTGATGTCGGCGTAGAGGTAGAACGCGCCGTCGGCCGGGGCCACCCGGTCCCACCCGAGCTCGGGCAGGCGGTCCAGCAGCAGCGCCCGCGACTGCGCGTAGCGGGTCACGTTCTCGTGCGCCGCGGCGTACCCCTCGGGCGAGAACGCCGCGACGCCGGCGTGCTGCGCGAGCGCGGGCGGGCACAGCGCGACGTTGCTCGCGAGCGCGTCGACCGGGCCCACCAGGTCCTCGGGCAGCAGCAGCCACCCGAGGCGCCAGCCCGTCATGGCCCAGTACTTCGAGAACGAGTTGACGACGACGGCGCCCTGGTCGAGGAACTGCGCGGCGGTCGCCGCACCGGCGGACCCCACGGTCTCGGCCGGGGCCACTCCGCCGGTGACGGCCACCGGGCTCCGCGGGCTCCCCAGGTCGGGGGCGCCGCCGTCGGGTACCGACCCGTAGGTGATGCCGTGGTAGATCTCGTCGCTGATGAGCCGCACGTCGAACTCTGCGCACCAGGCCGCGAGCGCCGCGAGCTCGTCGGCCGCGATCATCGTGCCCGTCGGGTTCGCGGGGCTCGCGACGACGACCCCGTCGAGCCCGCCCGCGTAGTACGCCTCCTGCAGCTGCGCGACCGTCGGCTGGTAGCGCGTCTCGGGACCGCACGCGAGCTCGACCACCTCGCAGCCGAGCGACGCGAGGATGTTCTTGTACGCCGGGTAGCCGGGGCGGGCCAGCGCCACCCGGTCGCCGACGTCGAACGCCGCGAGGAACGCCAGCATGAAGCCGCCCGAGGACCCGGTGGTGACCGCGACCCGCGCCGGGTCGACGTCGACGCCGTACCAGCGCGCGTAGTGCCCCGCGATGGCGGCCCGCAGCGGCGGCGCACCCAGCGCCTCGGTGTACCCGAGGCTCCCCGACGTCAGGATCTCGATCGCCCGGTCGCGCACGACGTCCGACGCACCCGTCGACGGCTCCCCCGCGCACAGGTTCAGCACCGACTCCCCCGCGGCGCGGCGGGCGTTGGCGGCCGCGAGGACCTCCATGACGGCGAACGGCGGGACGTGGGAGCGGCGCGAGACCTTCATCCGCCCATCTTGGCGGCTGCGCGGCCGGGCGACCGCTCGGAGGGCGGTGACGGTCGCCGGCGCCGGCGCCGTCAGGTCGCCTCCAGCTCCCACTCACCCAGCAGCGTGCCCTCCGACGCCACGGGTGCGATGTGCGCCGTCACGCCCGCCGACTCGAGCTCCTCGACCAGGATGCGGATCATCGCCCGGCCCATGGGCCCGGAGCAGTCGCCCTTCGTGTCGACGACGAGCTCGGCGCCGACGTCGTACAGGGTCACGCCCGACACCCAGTTCGGGGTGTACAGGTCCGTGGTGTACCGCTCGTCCTCGGTGATCTCGTCGCCCACCTCGTCGACGAGGTGGAAGCGGTTCCCGGCTCGCCGGAGCGCGTCCACGGCTCCCTGCGTGTCCTCCGACTGGACCCGGAATCCCGGGCTCGTGTTCCAGCCGTTCCAGCCGTCCACGTCGGACTCTCCGAAGACGTCGGGATCCACGGTCACCCGGCTCGCGCCGGGGTACCCGTCGGCGGCGCTCCCGTCGGACGGCGGCGTGACACGGGTACCTCGCCACGGAGGAGGCGGACCGGCGCCTTCCGAGGGCTGGTTCGGGGTCTCGGTCCAGTCGCGTGCGCGGAGCTCCTCCCCGAGCCGCCCGCGTACCAGGCCGTACTCCGGTGTGGGCTCGCACACCCACGAACCGCCGCGGACGTCGTAGATCCCGACGCCCTCGTCGACGAAGGCCAGCACGAGGTCGTCTCCCGGCGCGTCGGCCGGGGCGTGGAGGCCGAGGGCGAGGTCACGGGGACGCACCGCGTACCGGCAGCCCGGCACCGCCACGGTCCACCACGCGGGGGTGGCGGGGTCAGGCCCCAGCCCCAGGACCTCGAGGAGGTCGAACACGGCGGTCTGCCAGTGCAGAGGCCAGACCCAGAGCACGCCGCAGATGCCCATGAGGCTCACGGGAGCGGTCGTGGACGCCGCGGCCCACCGCCAGAGCGCGTTCGCCGCCTCGGCCCGCCAGTTCTCACCCCACTCCTGCACCATCCGGTCGCGCCAGTGCTCGAACGATCCGGTCGAGGAGTCACCCCAGGCGATGAGGCGCGATCTCCCGTCGTGACGGAAGGCGATCCGGACGTGCTGGAACCCGTCCGCGCCGATGCCGAGCGCCGGGCCGCCGACCTCCTCCTCGACGGCCTCGACGGGAGGGACGAGCTGGTGGAACCAGAGCCAGCCGTCCGGTGCGAGGCACTGCCACCCGTCGGCCCGCCTCCACGACAGCTCGGGATCGGGGACGGCAGCACCGAGCCCGGCGTTGACGGCGAGCTCGGTCAGGGGACGGTCCCAGCGCGTGAGGACGAAGGACCTGGTCAGCGTCATGCGGTGATCGTGCCCGAGACCTGTGACACCGCCGCGCAGCGCTCGGGCGCCGTCACCCCGCGAGGTCCGGGAGCACTGTGCCGCGCCGCTCGATCCACGCCAGCGAGTCCGCGATGCCGTCCTGCACCGACCGCTGCGCCTTCCAGCCGAGCACCTCGCGCGCGCGGTCGCTGCGCGTGTACGCGCCCGCCGAGTCCCCGGGGCGGCGGGGGTGCTCGACGACCTCGACGCGGTCGCCCGTGACCTCCTCGAACGCGGCGACGAGCTCCTTGACGGTCGTCCCGGTGCCGGTGCCGAGGTTGACGACCGCGTGCCGGTCGCCCCCGAGCGCGGCGTCGAACCGCTCGAGCGCGGCGACGTGCGCGAGCGCGAGGTCCCACACGTGCACGTAGTCGCGGATGCCGGAGCCGTCGCGCGTGCCGTAGTCGACCCCGGTGATCCGGAACGGCTGCCCGGCGCGGTGCGTGTCGACGAGCTGGCCGAGCGCGTGGCTCGGGGCGGCGAGCTGGAGGCCGGTGCGCAGCTGCGGGTCGGCGCCGATCGGGTTGAAGTAGCGCAGGGACAGCACGCGCAGGTCGGTCGCGGCGGCGACGTCCTCGAGCACGCCCTCGACCATCATCTTGGTGCGGGCGTACGGGCTGGTCGGGGCGAGCGGCGAGGACTCGTCGACGCTGAAGTCCTCGCTCGGCCGGTACATCGACGCGGAGCTGCTGAAGATCAGCCGGCGGCAGCCGCGCTCGACCACGGTCTCGACGAGGTCGATCGTCTTGGTGACGTTGGCGCGGTAGTAGTCGAGGGGGCGCGCGACGGAGTCGGGCACCACGATGAGGGCGGCGCAGTGCACGACGGCGGCGATGTCCGGGTTCTCGTCGAAGATGCGGTGCACGAGCGCGCGGTCGGCGATGTCGCCCTCGTAGAACGTGCGCCCCGCGGTGAACTCGCGACGGCCGGTGACGAGGTTGTCGAGGACGATCGGCCGGTGCCCGGCGTCGAGCGCCGCCGACGCGATCGTGCTGCCGATGAACCCGGCGCCGCCGGTGACGAGGATGTCCATGTCTGCCTCTCGTTGGTCCCGGTCGGGCTGTGCGAGCAACCGGGTGTCGGGCTGCGCCCACCCGCCGGCGTTCTCCGTCCCGGCGGGTCGCCACGCTTCCGCGGACAGCCTAGGAGGGCCCGGAGCCGCGCCGGGGCGTCCGGTGTGACGCTCCGGTGTCGGAATCGGCTGCGGTCGGTGAGGGTGGACCAGGGCCGCTCGGCCCCGAGGGTGGAGACCACCGGTGCGCTCCCCTGCCGCGACGACGACGAGGACCACCGACATGACGAGCCTGCCCACGCACGTCTTCACGGCGCTCGGCGACGAGCGCTTCGTGTCGCTCACGACGTTCCGCCGCACCGGGGAGCCCGTCTCCACGCCGGTCTGGGTGGTCCGCGACGGCGAGGAGCTGCTCGTGACGACGCCCGACGGCAGCGGCAAGGTCAAGCGGCTCCGGCACACCCCCCGCGTCGAGCTCCGCCCGTGCAGCCGCAGCGGCTCCGTTCCCGAGGGCGCCGTCCCCGTGCCGGGCGACGCCGAGCTCGTCACGGACGCCGCGGAGGTCACGCGCCTCTCGGACCTGTTCCGGGACCGCTACGGGTTCGAGTACCGGGCGTTCATGCTCGTCGAGCGCCTCGCCGCGCGGCGCCAGAAGCCGCGGGTCGTCGTCCGGATCAGACCGTCAGCTCCGCGCTCGGTACCGTGACCGGGTGCTCACGCTGATCGAACCGACGACCGCGTTGTACGCCTCGTGGCACGCAGCCCACGAGGAGTGGGGGCCGGGCCTGCACGAGGACGGCTTCGGTCTGACGCCGTCCGACGACGTGGGGTCCTTCGCCGGGTTCCGCACCTGGGTGGACCGGCTGACCGGCGAGTCCGCACGGGCGGGACGCGCCGGCCCCGGTGCGACGAGGACCACGTACCGCTGGATCGTGGAGGGTGAGGAGGTGCTGGGCGGGATCGCTCTGCGCACCGGCCCTCGCGACGTCGTGCTGCGCACGGGTCACATCGGCTTCGGCGTCCGTCCCTCCGCGCGGCGGCGCGGCGTCGCGGCCTGGGCGCTGGGTCAGATGCTCACGGAGGCCGCCGCACAGGGGCTGGGTCGGGTGCTGCTGGTCTGCGAGCGCAGCAACACCGCGTCCGCCGCCACGATCGGGGCGTGCAGCGGCGCGTCCGAGGACGCCCCGCACGGCGACGACGTCCGCCGCTACTGGATCGCTCTCTGACCGCGTCCGCGACTCGACCCGCTCCTCGCCGAGGGGGTGCCTGCGGACACGGTCGAGCCGTGCGCGCTCACCCGGCGCGCCCTCACCAGCCCCGCGTGCCGTCCGCGCCCTTGAACGGCCCGACGACGCGGCCCGTGCGCCAGCCGCCGTAGAAGTCGCCCTCCTGCGCCTCGACGACCTCGTCGTCGACCGTGCACCGCGTCATGCGGCCCGGGTACAGCGCGACGTACCCGGCGAGCTGCTCGTACCCGCGGCTCGGCGAGGCGTAGCCCCACGCGGCCTGGCGTGCGCGCACCTCGCGACCCGCGGCGTCGTGCCCGACGACGTCCCAGTACGTCGCGCGGCCCTTGAACTCGCACCACGACGTCGCGCCGGGGACCGGGACCAGGGCGCCGGGCGCGACGTCGTCGGGGTGCAGGTAGTACGCGGGCGGGTGGGAGGTCTCGAGCACGCGCAGGCTGCGGCGGGTGTCGGCGACCACCGACACCCCGAGCAGGACGACGACGTGCTCGTCGCTCGGCTCGACGCGCGGCGGGCGCGGGTAGTCCCACACCGACTCCTGGCCGGGTCCCGGCGCGGCCGCCGGGCGACCGCCGGGCGGTGGTGTGCGGGGGCGCCAGGTGCCGGGTGCGGTCACGCGGGGTCGCCCGGGGACTCGCGGACGAGCCGCACCGGGCCCGCGTCGATCGGCGTCCGGAACAGCGCGTACGGCTTGTGCCGCATGTCCTCGCCGCGCTGGTAGGTCGCCTGGCGGTGCAGCTGGTTGGCCGTCACGTACAGGTGGCCGTCTGCGGCGACCGACAGGGTGTCCGGCCAGAGCAGCCGCGGGTCGTGCACGAGCGTCTCGTAGGAGCCGTCGGGCAGCCGGCGCAGGACGGCGTCGTGCTCGTACGCGGTGACGTAGACGCGGCCCTGGTCGTCGGTCTCGAGGCCGTCGGCGCCGGTGCCCTTGTCGCCCTCGTCGACCACCGTGGCCGCGACCGCGTCGTCGTCGAGCGTGCGGTCGACGAGCGCGTCGACCGAGACGCTCCACAGCCGCCGGGACGCGAGCGGGCAGTAGAGGAGGCGCTCGCCGTCGTGGCTGATCGCGATGCCGTCGGCACCCATCGCGACGGGTTGCGGGTCCTCGTCGGGCGACGGCTGCTGAACCATCGGCCGGCCCTCGACGACGGGCCGGAACTCGCTCCACGGCAGGGCCTGGGTCGACGGGTGCTCGTGCAGGCGGCGCCACGCCTCCCCCGTCGCGAGGTCGACGACGACGATCGCGTTCGGTCCCGAGTCCGAGGAGTCGGTGATGAACGCCGTGCCGGCGTCGCCGCGGCGCAGGTCGAAGCGCACGTCGTTGAGGTAGGTGCTCGGCAGCGCGACCGACGGGTCGAACGTGATGACCTGGACCACCGCGTCGGCCGTGAGGTCGACGCACACGAGCTTGGGGCCGCCCGGCTCCGTGGGCCGGAACAGCGGGCTGCCCGTGTCGAGCACCCACAGCCGGTCCGCGGGGTCGACCACGACGCTCTGCACCGACACGAACGCGCCGGCGTCGTCGTCCCCCGACGGGGAGTTCCACGCCTCGTCCGGGTACGCGACGGCGACCCCGTCGCGCAGCTCCGTGACCGTCGCCGGGACGTCGTCGCCCCAGAGGGGGTAGTTGACGAACACGCGACCCCCCGCCGAGACCGTGACCCCCGTCGGCATCGGGCCCTCGAACGCGTGCACGAGCTCGAGGGTCGAGACGGGCTGGTCGGTCGTCTGCCCGCTCGACCCCGAGCCGTCGTCGCCCTGCCAGCTGATCGCCGCGCCGCCCCCGGCGCTCGTGCCGCTCACGCCGCCTGCCCCGGGCGCAGCAGCACCTTGGTCCAGCCGTCGACGCGCTTGTCGAACTGGTCGTAGCCGTGCACGGCCTCGTCGAGCCCGAGCTCGTGCGACACGAGGAACGACGGCGTCGCGCGGCCGGCGACGATGAGGTCGCGCAGCTGGCGGTTGTAGCGCATGACCGGCGCCTGGCCCGTGCCCATGTGCTGGCCCTTGGTGAAGAACGTGCCGTAGTCGAACCCGATCCGCCCCTGCTGCGCGCCCTCGTCCTGCGCGCCCGGGTCCTCGGGGACGTACACGCCGACGACGCCGATGCCGCCCGTCGTGCGGACCGTCTTCACGAGGTTGTCGAGCACGAGCTCGGGGTGCTCCTCGCCGGAGTGGTCGTGCGCCTGGTACCCGACGGCCTCGACACCGCAGTCGGTGCCCCGGCCCTGCGTCGCGTCGAGCACCTGCTCGACGGGGTCGCCGCGGGAGAAGTCGACGGGCACCGCGCCGATCTGCGCCGCGAGCGCGAGGCGGTCCGGCTGCTTGTCGACGACGAAGACGCGCGCCGCACCCCGGATCAGCGCGCTGTGCGCCGCCATGAGCCCGACGGGCCCCGCGCCGTACACCGCGACGTCGTCCCCGGGCTGGAGGCCCGCGAGCACCGTGCCGTGCCAGCCCGTCGGGAAGATGTCGCTCAGCATCGTGAAGTCGTTCTCGTGCTCGGTGCCCGCGGGCAGCTCGAGCAGGTTCACGTCCGCGAACGGCACGCGCAGGTACTCGGCCTGGCCGCCGTCGTACGGGCCCATGTTCGCGTAGCCGTACGCGGCGCCGTCGACGCCCTCGGTCGGGTTGGTGCGCGTGCAGAACGACGTCCAGCCCTGCAGGCAGTTGCGGCACACCCCGCACGCGATGTTGAACGGCACGCTGACCCGGTCGCCGACCTTGATCCGCGTCACCGCGGGGCCGACCTCCTCGACGACGCCCATGTTCTCGTGCCCGAGGACCTTGCCCTCCTCGACGGTCGTCCGGCCCTCGTACATGTGCAGGTCCGAGCCGCAGATGTTGGTCGTGGTGATCCGGAGGACGGCGTCCGTCGGCTGCTCGATCCGCGGGTCCGGGACCTCGGTGACCTCGACCTGACGGGGGCCTCGGTAGACGACTGCGCGCATGGTTCTCCCTGGGTGGTGGAGGGGGTGCTGGCCTCCGGCCGCGGCGGTGTCTGCACCGCGCACCGGGTCGTGCGTCCACGTCCCATCGTGGGCACGCGGCTCGGCGGACCGCATCTCGGAGCGCCCGCGCGGCCCTCCCCGCTGGGCGCGCGCCCGGCACCCGACCGGGCTATGACTGTGGGGTGAGCAGCGAACCCCACCAGCCCGCGCACGGACCCGCAGCCGTCCTGCTCGACATCGACGGCACGCTCGTGGACTCCAACTACCTGCATGTCCACGCGTGGAGCGTCGCGTTCCACGACGCCGGCCACCCGGTGGACTCCTCGCACATCCACCGGTGCATCGGGATGGGCTCCGCCCAGCTGCTCGAGGAGCTGCTCGGCGAGGACGGCGACGGCCCCGTGGGTCGGCGCGCGAAGGAACGCCACGCCGAGGTCTACGCGGACCTCGCGCCGCTGCTCCGCCCGTTCACCCACGCCCAGGACCTGGTCCGTGAGCTGGCCGGCCGCGGGGTGCGGACCGTGCTGGCGACCTCGGCCCCGGCCGACGAGCTCCGGCGGCTGCGGGCGACCCTCGAGCTCGACGACGTCCTCACCGCGGTCACGTCGGACGAGGACGTCGAGTCGGCCAAGCCCGAGCCGGACCTGGTGCGGGCGGCGCTCGACGCCGGCGGCGTCCCGCCGGAGCGCGCGGTCATGATCGGCGACTCGGTGTGGGACGTGATCGCCGCCGAGCGGGCCGGCGTCGCGTGCGTCGGTGTCCTGACCGGCGGCACCACCGAGGCCCTGCTGCGCGAGGCGGGGGCCGTCGCCGTCTACCCCGACGCCGCCGCCGTCCTGGCAGCACTCGGGACAGGTCCGTTCGCGCACCTGTAGGCCGGTGAGCCCGCGGCACGGTGCGTGCGGCCGTCCGCGGCGCGCGTGCCCGAGCCGCCGTCCGGGACCAGCCGCGGCGCACCGAGGGCGAGCCGCGACCGGCCCGCCCTATGCCGTGCCGGTCGCCCGCCGGTCGAGCTCCCCGCGCACGTGCTCGACGATCGCGTCCGCCGCCGCCTCCACCACGTCGAGGCACGTCTCGAAGTCCTCCGGGCCCCCGTACCAGGGGTCGTCGACGTCGAGCAGGTGCTCGGACGCCTCGTCGTCCACGGGCGGCGCCGCCGGGTCGAACGACCGGTACATCACGACCCGCCCGGCCACGCGCGGGTCCGCGGCGAGGCGGCGCAGCGCCCGCGCGTGCACCGACGTCATCGCGAGCACCAGGTCGCGGGCCGGCAGGTCGACGGCCCGCACCTGCTGCGCCGTCCGGTGCGGCACCGGGTACCCGTGCGCCGCGAGCACCGCGCGCGCCCGCCGGTCGATCGGGTTGCCGTGCTCCTCGTTGCTGATCCCCGTCGAGTCGACCAGGACGCGGTCGCCGAGCCCCGCGTCCTCGAACCGCGAGCGCAGCACGACCTCCGCCACGGGCGAGCGGCAGATGTTGCCCGTGCAGACGGTCATGACGCGGTAGGGGGTGCTCATGCGCCCATCATTCGGCACGCGTCGCACGGGCGCCGCGCGGGACGTGAGCCGGGTTGCGCACCGCCCTACCGGCCGATGAAGCCCGCGATCATGCTCGTGACCACGACGGACGTGATGGTCACCGTGGAGAAGCCCGCGACGATCATCTTGGGCAGGATGTCGCCCTCGATGGCCGCGACCTCCTCCGGGGTCTCGCCGGCACCCCGGGCGGCCTCCTGGCTGAGGATCAGCGTGCCGGGGAAGCCGTAGAGCGCGGTGAGCCCGATGCCGATCGACATGGGCACGCTGTAGCCGAGCAGCTTGCCGGTGACGCCCGCGAAGACCGCGATCCCGGCGAGCCCGAACACGAAGGCGAGCAGCAGCGGGAACGCGAGCGCGCTGACGTCCGCCGGCGAGACCCCGGCGAGCGGGGCGAACACCAGGATGAGGATCGAGATCATCATGAGCCCGAGCGCGTCGATGCCGGCGAGCGCGGACGGCTTGAGGACCCCGGTCGCCCGGAGCGTGATCCCGAGCAGCAGCGCGACGACGAACGTGTTGAGCACGCCGTCGGTCAGGTCGTTCACCCCGATCGACACGAGGACGACGACGCCGATCACGAACAGCGTCCCGGCGGTGGTGCGGAGCGCGGCGGGGAGGCGGGTCGCCGTCTCGGCCGCCGTGTCGGCGGTGGCGACGGTGGGGAGGTTGCCGGAGCGGTACTCGTGCTTGAGGCGCCGGGCCTCGCGGCGGAGGATCACCGAGGTCAGCGGGAACCCGACGAGGCCCTGCAGCGCGGCGATGAGCACGGGGAAGATCGCGACAGCGGTGAGCCCGTAGCCGAGCGCCGCCTCCTGCACGATCAGCACCGAGATGGTCCCCCCGCTCAGGGCCCCGGTGCCGGCGACGACGAAGTCCAGCGCGCTCGCGACGCCCTCGTAGCCGGCGGGCGCCCGGTCCCCGAACAGGGCGGCGGCCACGAGGAGCGCGACCCCGATGCCGACGACCGTCGCGATGCCGACGAGCAGCGTGCGCCACTGCCGCCGGAAGTCGTCGAGGCTGATCAGCGTGCCGAGGTGCACGATGATGAACCCGACCACGACCCCGCCGAGCGCGAGCAGCGCGGAGCTCGAGAGCAGGTCCTCGGGGAACACGTCGGTGAGGAACCCGACGAGGAAGATCAGCGACGCGACGAACAGCGACGACAGCAGCGAGCGGGTCTTCCTGGCGACGAGGTCGCTCACGGTCCACACCGCCATGACGACGACGAACGCGAGGACGGGGTTCATGCCGTCACGTCCGTCAGGGTGATCCACTCGCCCGCCTCACCGAGGGTCAGGGTGTCACCGTCGAGCTCGTAGGGCGGCGAGCCCCCGAGCAGGGCCGCGAGCCACTGGTCCTGGTCCATGAGGGCGCCGTCGCAGGCCATCATCGTGCTCGCGAGCTGGGGCACCCGCAGGACGCCGTCGTCCCACGTGGCGCCCCCGAAGAGGGTGTTGCAGCCGGCGTTCACGCTCACCGTGCCGGAGCTCACGATCAGCGTGATGACCGTGCCCTCGACGAGGGTGTGGCCCTCGACGTCGGTCGACTCGAAGCTCCGGCCCACGAGCTCGTCCTCACCGGCGGACCCGGACGAGGCGGCGCACGCGGCGAGGACGAGGACGGCGACGACGGGCAGCGCCGCGGTGCCGATCAGCCGCCGCGCGCGCGGGCGCCCGGCCGCGTTCGGCGTGACGGGTCGCGGGGTCCGTGCGGTGCTCATGACGGCTCCTTCGGGCGGCTGTCCGCGGGCCGGTGCCCACGGTGGCGACGAGGGTGTCGGAGGCGCGGGGTCGGGGTTCTCCGGCCGCGCGGAAAGGCGCTCCGCGCCGGCCGGCCGGGCGCTGGTCGACGCACCGGCGAACGTGTCGGGAATGCATTCGCGGCGGCGGCACGCGGCACACCCGTCGCGCCCTCGGGGGGTGCTGCAGAACGGGCGTGAGACGCGCTCCGCATTCGCTCCCGCGCACCCTGCGCCGTCGCCCGGAAATGGGACGACGAGCGCCGTTTCCGGTGTGTCGGCGCAGCCCGCACGGGGCCTCCTCCGAGCTCAGGACGGTTCAGCCGAAACGAACGTAACAGCGCCGCCACCGGGCGGTTCCGCCCTTTCGGGCGGTGATTCCTGGGAATCGTCCCGGACGACGTCGGGAACGGCCGGCACGATCGGGCCGACTCGTGACGGGCGGGCGGGCGTGCTTTAGCGTGGGGCCAATTCGTGCACGCCCGCCGAGCACAGAAGGACCACCATGTCGGACGCGACGACCAGCCTGCTGGTCCTCGCGGCGTGCGTGGCGCTGTTCGTGTGGAACCGGCTCTCCGTCGGCGTCGTGGCGGTCCTGACGGCGTTGAGCCTGTACGTCACGGGGCTGCTCACCGCGGAGCAGGCCCTCGCGGGGTTCGGGGACCCGGTGGTGGTCTTCATCGCGTCGCTCTTCGTGCTCAGCGAGGGCCTCGAGTCCTCCGGCGTCACGGCGTGGGCCGGCAAGCAGCTCATGGACCGTGCGGGCGGCGGCCGGAGCCGGCTCCTCGTCGGGCTCATGGTGATGGCGGCGGTGATGGCCGCGCTCGTCACGCCCAACGGTGCCGCCGCCGCGCTCCTGCCCGTCGTGGTGCTCGCCGCGCGACGGTCCGGGCACAGCACCTCGCAGCTCCTGATGCCGTTGGCGTTCGCCGCGAGCGCCGGCGCCCTGCTGGTGCTGTCCGGGAGCACGGTCAACGTCATCGTGTCCGACGCGCTGGCCGAGACCACGGGCGACCGGTTCGGGTTCTTCGAGTTCGGGCTCGTGGGGCTGCCGCTCGTGGCCGTGACGGTGGCCGTGGCCCTGGTCGTGGGGCGTCGGCTGCTGCCCGAGCGGACCCCGTCGGTGCTGCCGGCCGACTTCTCCCGTCACGTCGAGACGCTCGTGGAGCACTACGCCCTCGACGTCGGGTTCTTCCGGCTCCGGGTCGAGGCGGGGTCCGACGTGGTCGGGCGTCCGTGCGCCGCCGTCGACGTCCCGGCGGGCGTGACCCTCATCGGGGTGCAGCACGGCTCGGGCGGACCGGCGGCGCAGGGCGCCGACCTGCAGGTCGGCGACGTGGTGGTCGTCAGCGGCGCGAGCGCGGGCATCGCGGCGCTCGTCGAGGACCACGCGCTGGCCGTCGCGACGACACCCCTGACGCGGCAGACCCGGGAGGCGCTGCTCGGGCGGGAGGTCGGGGTCGCGGAGCTCGTCGTGCGGCCCCGGTCGCGGCTCCTCGGCGAGCTCGTCTTCCCGGGCGTGGTGCGCTCCGGGGTCACGGTCCTCGGGGTGCGCCGGCTCGGCCGCGACGTCGGCGCCCGGCCCGTGCAGCTGGCCGAGGGCGACGCGCTGCTGGTGCACGGTGCGTGGCCCGCGGTCGAGGCGCTGGCCGGCGACGCGGACGTCCTCGTGACCGACGACCCGGCGCTGGTCCGCCGCCAGACCGTGGCGCTGGGCCCGACGGCGTGGCGCGCGCTCGCGGTGTTCGCCGCGACGGTGGTCCTGCTGGCGAGCGGCGTGGTGCCGCCCGCGATCGCCGCCCTCGCCGGGGCGACGGCGATGGTGGCGACGGGGGTGGTCGGCGTGCCGCAGGCGTACCGGGCCGTCTCCTGGCAGACGGTCGTGCTCGTCGGCGGGCTCATCCCGCTCTCGGTCGCGATCTCCTCGAGCGGCGCGGCGGACCTCGTCGCCGGGTGGCTCATCGGCGCGGTGGGCGACGGCAGCCCGCGCGTGGTCCTCACGGCGCTGTTCGTGCTGACCGTGGTGCTCGGCCAGGTGGTCAGCAACACCGCGACCGTGCTCATCGTCGTCCCGGTTGCGGTGGCCATGGCCGAGGACGCGGGGATCGCCGTCGCACCCGTCCTCATGCTCGTCGCGGTGGCCGGCGCCGCGTCGTTCCTGACCCCGATCGCCACCCCCGCCAACATGATCGTCATGGGCCCGGGGGGCTACCGGTTCTCCGACTACTGGAAGCTGGGGCTGGTCACGACGCTCGCCTGGTTCGTCGTCGCGATCGTGCTCGTCCCCGTCATCTGGCCGACCTGAGGAGCACGACGATGACCTTCGACCCGATCCCCTCCCGCACGCTGCTCGGCGCCGTCTCCGTCCGGGTCGCGCCGCCCGGGACCGATCCGGGCCGCGCCCTCGGGCTGGCCGTGACCGCGACGGGCGACGTCCCGTCCGGGATCCCGCTGGACCGCGCCGCGCTCGTCGAGTGGGGCTTCCGGGCCGCGGTCGGCGAGACGCTGATCCTGCCCCGCGAGGGCGGTGCGGTGATCGCGACAGGCGTCGGCGACGCCCCGGACCACAACGCCGTGCGGGACGCCGCGGCGGCGTTCGCCCGGGCGGGCCGGCGCGACGCGGTGCTCACGACCGACCTGGCCGCGGCCGGGCCGCCGGTCGAGGACGCCGCGCAGGCGGTCGTCGAGGGGATCCTGCTCGGCCGCTACCGGTACGACGTCCTGCGGTCCGAGCCGGACGCCGTGCCGGTCCGCGAGATCGTGCTGCTCGTCGACGACGCCGACGCGGCGGCAGCCCGGCGCGGCGCCGACCGGGGGCTCGTGCTCGCGCGCGCCGCCAGCCTCTCCCGGGACCTCGCGAGCACCCCGGCGGGGCACCTGACCGCGCCGGACCTCGCCGACGTCGCCGTGCGGCTCGCGGCGGAGCACGGGCTCGACGTCCGCGTGCTCGACGAGGCCGCGCTCGTCGAGGCCGGCTGCGGAGGCCTGCTCGGGGTCAACGCCGGGTCGGTCGTCGAGCCCCGGATGGTCGTGCTGCGGTACACCCCCGACGGGGAGTCCCGCGGGCACCTCGGGCTCGTCGGCAAGGGCATCACCTACGACTCCGGCGGCATCAGCCTCAAGCCGTCCAACGCGATGCACGCCGCGATGAAGGCGGACATGACCGGCGCCGGCGCGGTGCTCGCGGCGATGACCGCGCTCCGCGACCTCGAGGTGCCGGTGTCCGTGAGCGCCTACCTGGCGTGCACGGACAACATGCCGTCCGGCTCGGCGACCAAGCTGGGCGACGTCCTGACGACGCGGAGCGGGCGCACGATCGAGGTCGTCAACACCGACGCCGAGGGCCGGCTCGTGATGGCCGACGCGATCGCCCTGGCGCGCGAGGACCACGTCGACGCGATCGTCGACATCGCGACCCTGACGGGCGCCTGCCTCGCCGCGCTCGGCACCCTCACCGCGGGGGTCCTCGGCAACGACGACACCCTCGTCGGGCTCGTCCAGGCGGCCGCGGACCGGACCGACGAGCGGGTCTGGCGCCTGCCGCTCGACCGGCGCTACCGCCGCCAGCTCGACTCCGAGGTCGCCGACATCAAGAACCTGGGCGGCGAGCACGCCGGGGCGATCACCGCGGCGCTGTTCCTCGCCGAGTGGGTCGGCGACGTGCCCTGGGCGCACCTCGACATCGCCGGCACCATGCGGTCCGAGACCGACGACGCGTGGCGCACCAAGGGCGCCACCGGGTTCGGTGCCCGGCTGCTCCTGGAGGTCGCGGGCACGTTCGCCGCGGACCGGTGACCGCCGACGGCCCACCGCGGATGTGCGGCGCCCGGCTCCGCGCACCCCGGATGTGCAACGCCGAGCTCCGCGCACCGCCGGTCTGCGGCGCCCGGCTCGGGGGAACCCGCCCCTCCGCCGACCGTGAGCCGGCTCCGCCCGGCCGGCGAGGGGGCACCGGCCGGGCGGGCCGAGGTCAGGAGATCGTGAACCGCACCGACGTCGTCGACACGAGCGTCGCGCCCCACGCCGCCGGGTCCGCCACGAGGTCGCCGGCGGGCTGACCCTCGAGCGGGTCGGCGCCGAGCGGGTCGGGGAACGCGAACGGCACGCCGAGGTAGTCGAGCACCGCGTGGACCTGGTAGTCGCCGGCGGGCAGGTCGCGCCCGGCCGTGACGCCGCCGGGCTCGCCGGTCGGCTCGCCGCCCGGCGCGTTGCCGGGCTCGCTGCCCGGGTCGCAGACCGTGAGCGGGAGCGTGCCCGTGAGCTGCTGGTTGCTCAGGACGCGGCGCTGGTCGGTGCGCGGGACCCCCGTGCCGTCGTCGAGGTAGCCGGTCGCCACGACGACGCCGTCCTTGCTGACCGCGACGCGCGCACCCTGCTCCGGCAGCAGCGAGCGGAGGCGGTGCTGCGGCAGCGTCCAGCGGTAGTCGGTCGTGAGGGTGAGCGGCTGACCCGCGAGCACGGTCGGCGTGGGCGTGGGCGCGGGCGTCGGGGTGGGCGCGGGCGTCGCGGTGTCGGTCGCCGTCGCGGTGTCGGACGCGGTGTCCGACGCCGTCGGGATGGGCGTCGCTGCGGATGCCTCGGTCGACGTCGGGGCCGGCGTCGGCACCGCGATCGCGGCGGTGAACGCGAACGCCAGCGTGTCGCGCCCGACCGTCGGGTTGCTGGGCGCCTCGGCGACGAGCGAGCCGCAGGCACCGAACGGGAGACCGGAGACCCCGCCGGGCAGCACGACCGGGCCGGGCGGGGTGGGCGTCGGGGTCGGCTCCGGCGTCGTGGGGGTCGGCGTGGGCGTGGGCGACCCGGTCGGCGTGGGGGTCGGGGTCGGGGTGGTCGTCGGGGACGCGCTCGGCGAGGGCGACGCCGTCGGGGTGGCCGTCGGGCTCGCGGTCGGCTTGGTGGTGCTCTTCGGTGTCGAGCCGCGCTGCGCGGTGCCGCGGGTCGGCGTCCGGCCCGTCGTCGACTTCCCCCTCGCCGACGACTTGCCCTTGGTCGCCGACTTGCCCGAGCGCGGCGACGTGCCGGCCCGCGGGGAGCGGTCGGACCGCGTGTCCGGGGCTGCGTCGTCGGCGTCGGCGTACGGGTCGTCGGGCGGCAGGAGGTCCTCGTCGTCGACGGCGGCGCGGGGGGTGCGGGTCCGGGACGGGGACCGCGTGGGCGACGCCGACGGCTCGGGGGCCGCCGAGAGCGATCCGTCGCGCACCGCGGACTCCGGGGCCTGCGGCTCGGCGGCCGGCGCGGCACCCGAGAGGGCGAGGGTCGCGGCGACGGCGACAGTGAGGCCCGCGCCGACGCGCGCACCCCGGCCGATCCGACGCGCCGTGGTCCGAACTCGTGCGTCCATGAGCCCCCCTGCTCCGTGCGGCGGGCGGTCGCAGCGCAGGTCACGACCACCCGGTGTGTCGCATTCATCCTGCGCGTGTCGGGGCCGACGCGCCAGCCCCCGGCGCGTCGGCCCCGCGGCGCGTCGCCCTCAGTCGGTGCTGCGCACGATCGTCCGCACCCCGACCCACAGCCCCAGGGCGGCCGTCGCGAGGGCCGCGACGGCGCCCCACAGCACGGTCGTCGAGCCCAGGTCGCCCGCGAACAGCGCGCGCTCGGCGTCCACGACGTACGCGACCGGGTTGACCTGCGCGGCGACCTGCATCCACCGGGGGCCCGCCTCGAGCGGCAGCAGCATCCCCGAGAGGATCAGCGCGGGGAACAGCACGGTCTGCTGGACGACCCAGAACATCCACTCGTGGGACCGCACCGCGATCGCCAGCGCGTAGGAGAGCGACCCGAGGCCGACGCCGAGCACCGCGAGCAGCACGAGCCCGAGGGCCGCACCGAGCGCGTCGGGCGCGAACCCGAACGGCAGCATCACGGCGATCACGACGAGCGACTGCACGACGACCGGCACCATCTCCTTGAGCGAGCGCCCGACGAGCTGCGCCGAGCGCGGCAGCGGCGTCACGAGCAGCCGCTCGTGCGCGCCGGTCTGCATCTCGAACTGCAGGTTCGAGCCGGTCGTCGACGTCCCGAACAGCGTCGTCATCACGAGGATCGACGGGACGAACCACAGCCACACGTCACCGCCGGGCAGCCCGGCGCCGACCGATCCCGCGAGCAGCGGCCCGAACAGCGCGAGGAACACGATGGGCTGCACGAGGCCGAACACGACGGTGAACGGCTCGCGCGCGAGGGGCCGGAGCTCGCGCGTCATGACGAGCGCGACGTCGCCGGCCCAGCTGCGCCGTGCGCCCGCCCGCGGTGCGGGGGCGTGCGCCGACCGGGCTGCGGCGTCCGGGGCCGTCGAGGTGGTGGAGGTCGTGGTCGGGGTGCTCATGCTGCGTCCTTCCCGGCGACGCGCACGTCGCTGCTGGTCGAGCCGTCGGTGGTCGTGGGGGCGGGCGCGGCGGCGCTCTCGCGCAGGCTGCGCCCGGTGAGCGCGAGGAACACGTCGTCGAGCGTCGGGGTGACCGACTCCGCGGCGGCGAGCAGCACGCCCGCGTCGGCCGCCGCCCGGACGAGCCCGGGGACCGCACCGGCGCCGTCGGCGACCCGGGCGGCGACCTCGGTCCCCCGCACCGAGACCTCGCGCGCGCCGGGGACCCGCTCCACGAGGGCGGCGACGGTCGCCGCGTCGCGGACGTCGGGCACCCGCACCGTGACCCGGTCGCCCGCGAGGTCCCGCTTGAGCGCGGCCGGGGTGTCGTCGGCGATGACCTGGCCGTGGTCGACGACGACGACCCGCTCGGCCATCTGGTCGGCCTCGTCGAGGTAGTGGGTCGTCAGCACGATCGTCATGCCGTGCTCGGCGCGCAGGCGGGCGACGTGCTCCCAGAGGTTCGCGCGGTTGTGCGGGTCGAGGCCCGTCGACGGCTCGTCGAGGAACAGCAGGCCGGGCGCGTGCACGAGCCCGAGCGCCACGTCGAGCCGCCGCCGCTGCCCGCCAGAGAGGTCGGCGACCTTGCGGCGCGCGAGCTCGGTGAGGTCGAGCGCGTCGAGCAGGTCGTCGGCCCGGCGCGCCGCGGAGCGCCGGTCGAGGCCGTAGATCGCGCCCTGTGTCGTGAGCTCGTCGCGGACGCGCTGCTGGTGGCCCGCGCCGTTGCCCTGGCCGACGTAGCCGATGCTGCGCCGGACCTTCTCGGGGGCCGCGACGACGTCGTGGCCGGCGACCTCGGCCGTGCCGGCGGTTGGCCGGATCAGGGTCGTGAGCAGCCGGATCGTGGTCGTCTTGCCCGCGCCGTTCGGGCCGAGCACGGCCACGAGCTCGCCGGGTGCGACGTCGAGGTCGATGCCCCGGACCGCGTGCACGGTCTCGGTGCGGCTCACGGGGAAGTCCTTGGTGAGCCCTCTCGTGCGGATCATGGTGCTCCTTCGCAGCGGTGTCGGTGGTGCCGGCACCGACCACTCTCCCGGCAGAAGCGGCCGGATCCTGTCCGCTACCCGAGCGCATGATGGGGGCATGACCACCGAGGCCGCGAACCCCTCCGCCCGGCTGCTGACGCTGCTGTCGCTGCTGCAGTCACGGCGCGACTGGCCGGGGGACGCGCTCGCCGGGAGGCTCGGCGTGAGCCCCCGCACGGTCCGGCGCGACGTCGACCGCCTCCGCGGCCTCGGCTACCCGGTGCGCGCGACGAAGGGACCCGACGGCGGGTACCGGCTCGACGCCGGGGCGCAGATGCCCCCGCTCCTGCTCGACGACGAGCAGGCCGTCGCCGTCTCCGTGGCGCTGCAGACCGCGCACACGGGGGTCGACGGCGTCGACGACGCGGCCCTGCGCGCGCTGACGACCGTCCGGCAGGTCATGCCGGCGCGCCTGCGCGCCCGGGTCGACGCGCTCCAGGTGACCGCCGTCAGCCGCCCGGGCGCCGCGCGCACGACCGTCGACGCCGACGTCCTCGTCGCCGTCGGCGCCGCGGTGCGCGCACGCGAGGTGCTCCGCCTCGACTACGCCGTGCCGCGCGACCCGGCCGAGGCCGGCGCTGCGAGCACCTCGACGGATCCCGCGGACCCGGGCGCCGCGGCGCCGGAGCTCGTCCCCCCGCGCCGCGTCGAGCCGCACCACCTCGTGACGTGGGGCGGTCGCTGGTACCTCGTCGCGTGGGACCTGGACCGCGCCGACTGGCGGACGTTCCGCGTCGACCGGCTGACGCCCCGGACGCCCACCGGCCCGCGCTTCACGCCGCGCCCGCTGCCCGGCGGCGACGTCGCCGGGTTCGTCGGCGAGCGGTTCGCCCGGCCCGGCTGGCCGTGCACCGGCGAGGCCGTGCTGCACGCCCCGGCCGAGGCGATCACCCCGTGGGCGGCCGCGCAGTCGGTCGTCGAGCCGCTCGGCCCGGACCGCTGCCGGGTCGTGAGCGGGTCGTGGTCGTGGGGCGGGCTCGCCGCCTACCTCGGGATGTTCGGGTGCGAGGTCGACATCGTCGGACCGACCGAGCTGCGCGACGCCGCCCGGGAGCTCTCCGCACGGTTCGCCCGCGCCGCGGGAGCCCACTGACCCCCGCGGCGACGGGCGACCGTGCCGCCCCCCGTGCGGTCCTGCACCCCGGTGCCGCGCCGCTGCGGGCGCGCCGGGGAACCTGGCTGCCGGGCCCGTGCGCCCCCCGGCAGAACGAGCCCGGCACGACCAGAGGACGCGCCCGCGGCCCCCGAGATACCTGGCGCCGGGTGAAACCGGGCGGTACACCTGACGCATGACGGTCCCCGAGCGCGTCCGCTGGGCGGTCGACGGGCTCGGGCTGCGCGGCGACGAGCACGTGCTCGAGCTCGGCGGCGGCCCCGGAGCCTCCGCGGGGCTCCTCTGCGCGGCGCTGACGACGGGCCGCCTGCTTGCCGTCGACCGCTCCCCCACCGCGACGCGCGCGACCGCCGAGCGCAACGCGGCGCAGGTCGAGGCCGGACGTCTCGTCGTGCTCCGGCGCGCGCTCACGGACCTCGACCCGGCGGACGTGACCAAGGCGCTCACCAGTCGCGTCGACGTGGCCCTGACCGCGGACGTCAACGTCTTCTGGGTCGGCGACGCAGCCGCCGAGGCCGCCGTGCTGCACCGTGTGCTCAGCCCGGGAGCGGTGCTCCACGTCCTCTACGGCGCCGGCGGACCGACCCCGCCGGACCGGGTCGTCCCGCGGGTGCGTGCGGTGCTCGACGCCGCCGGGTTCGTCGACCTCGCCGACGTCGAGGAGCCGCCCGGCTTCGGGGTGCGCGCGCGCCGGCCGTGACCACGCGGCGCGGACTCGGGGTCCGGAACCGCACGCCGACCGGCTCGGGGCTCGCCGGCCGCACCGCCTCGCTTCGCCGGGCACGCGCCGCCGACGCGTCCCGCACCTCAGATGCGAGACCCGACCGCCGATGGGCAGACGCCACGGCACGCGCCTGGCGCGACGACAGGGGGATCAGGTGGGCGTGCTCACGAGGCGGAAGCCGCAGGCTGCGACGCACGAGGACACCCGGCGGACCTCGGCCGAGGTCGAGGCGCTCGGTGCCGTCGTCGAGCGGCTGGGCGAGGTCGGCTCGTCGTGCGCCGGCGTCGAGGCCGTGCTGGACGGCGTGCGGACCGGGTTCGGCTTCGACTACGGCTCCGCCTGGCGCGTGCGCGAGGGGTCCGACGAGCTCGAGCTCGTCGCGCAGAGCGGCTCGCTCGGCGCGGAGCTGACCCGCATGACGACGACGCACCGCATGACGCGCGGCTTCGGGCTGTGCGGCGTCGCGCTCGCGCAGGACACCGTCCTGGACCTCGTCGACCTGGGCGACCACCCGGCGAACTGCGCACGCGGCGAGGCCAGCCTGCGGGCCGGCGCCCGCGGCGCGATGGCGCTGCCGATCCGCCGCGACGGCCGCGTCGTCCTGATGATGGACTTCCTCTCGACCCGGCCGGGCGCCCCGAGCGCGACGCGCCCGGCGGTGCTGCAGGCGCTCGCGCAGGTCGTCTCGCAGACCCTCGCGATGATCGAGTCCGCGGAGACGCTCGCGGAGTCGGCCCTCGACCAGAAGGCCGTCACGACGGTCGTCGCCGAGGTCGGCTCGCGGCTCGACGAGCAGTCCGCCGTGCAGACCGCGCTCGACGCGGTGCGGTCCGAGTTCGGGTGGGCGTACGGGTCGTTCTGGGCGCTCGACCCCGCGGCGCGGGTGCTGCGGTTCGCGGTCGAGTCCGGCACCGCCGGGGACGAGTTCCGGCGCGTGACCCTCGGCGCGAGCTTCGCGGAGGGCGTCGGGCTCTCCGGGCGGGCGTGGCGGGCGCGTGACCTCGTCTTCGTCCCCGACCTCGGTGACCTGACCGACTGCGTGCGCGCCCCCGCGGCGCAGCGGGCCGGCGTGCGCTCTGGTGTGTGCCTCCCGATCATCGTCGACGGCACCGTCATCGGGACGATGGACTTCTTCGCGACCGAGACGATCGAGCTGTCCGAGAGCCGCCGGAGCGCGCTGCGCAACGTCGCGCGCCTCGTGTCGCAGCGCCTCGACATCCTGCGGCGCGCCGCGCGCGAGTCCGCCGCGGCGACCGAGCTGCTGGGCAGCGTCGAGCGGCTGACCGCGAGCGCCGCCGAGGCAGGGGCGGTCGCGCTCGACGCCGTCGCGCAGGCGTCCGCGATCGCGGGCGAGGTGCGGGCGCTCAGCGACTCGTCGGCCGCGATCGGCGACGTCATCCGCGTCATCACGACCATCGCCGACCAGACGAACCTGCTCGCCCTCAACGCGACCATCGAGGCGGCGCGCGCCGGCCAGGCCGGGCGGGGGTTCGCCGTGGTGGCGACCGAGGTCAAGGAGCTCGCGGGCGAGACGACCGTGGCGACCGGGCGCGTCGGCGAGCGCGTCGAGGACATCCAGACGAACACCGCGACGGTCGCGCGCGGCATCGAGGCGATCACCGCGACGATCGGCCGCATGGACGAGGTGCAGACCCGGATGGGCCAGGTGCTCGAGGAGCAGCGCGCGATGGCGCGGGCGTTCGAGCGGCGCTGACACCCGCTGCGCCGGGCGCGACCCGGGTGGTGACGCGCGCACCCCCGGAGGCCGGCGCGGTGCCGGTCCCGGGGGTCGCCCGCGTGTGCGTCAGAGCGTGACGACGAGCTTGCCCTGCGTGTGCCCGCCCTGGGCGTGCGCGTGGGCCTCGGCGGCCCGGTCCAGCGGGAACGCCGCCTCGACGCGCGGCGTGTAGGCGCCGCGCGCACCGGCCTCCGCGGCAGCCTCGAGGGTCGCGGCGGACGAGGCGTCGGAGCCGGTGACGGTGACCCCGAGCCGGCCGCCACCGAAGTCCGCGACCGTCGCGACCCTCGACGGGTCGCCCACGATCGCCACGATCTCCTCGAGCGAGCCGGACCCCGCGGTGTCGAGCGCGGCGTCGACCCCGTCGGGCGCGAGCGCCGCCACGCGCACGGCGAGCCCGTCGCCGTAGACCGTCGGGGTCGCCCCGAGGGAGCGCAGGAACTCGTGGTTGCGCTCGCTCGCGGTGCCGATCACGCGCGCGCCGCGGGCGACCGCGAGCTCGACGGCCGCGCTCCCGACGCCGCCGGCCGCGCCCTCGACGAGCAGCGTCCGCCCGGCCAGGTCCCCGAGCGCGTCGAGCCCGGCACCGGCGGTCGCGGCGACGAGACCCGCGGCGGCGGCCTGCTCGTCCGACCACGCGTCCGGCGCCGCGGCCCACGTGTTCAGCACCGCGTGCTCGGCGGTGGTCGCGTCGCCCAGCCCGAAGACCCGGTCACCGAACTGCACGCCCGTGACGCCCTCGCCGACCTCGTCGACGACCCCGACCGCGTCCTTGCCCGGGATCGCCGGGAGGTCGAGCGGCATGAAGTCCTTCATGAAGCCCGCGCGGAGCTTCCAGTCGATCGCGTTGACGCTCGCCGCCCGCACCCGGACCCGGACCTTGCCCGGTCCGGCGTGGGGCTCGGGCGCGTCCTCGACCGTGAGGACGTCGGGCTCGCCGTAGGTGTGGTGTCGGACTGCGCGCATGGGCTCTGCCTCCGGGTCCGGCCCGGTCGCCCGGGCACCTGCGCCGCGGGCCTGCACGGCACGGGCGAGAACGTCATGCGGGCGGGGGCGCATTCCCGGCGGTGCGTGCCTCGCCCGTGGGGGCAGTGAGCGTGGCGCGCCGGTGCGGGCAGGGCGGCGCGTGGGCGCGCCGGTGCGGGCAGGGCGGCGCGTGCGGGCAGGGCGGCACCCGCGCTCAGCGCTCGCAGCCGACGCCGTCGCCGTCCCGGTCGAGGTGCTTGCCGTAGCCGGGGTCCCCGACGCGGACCGGGGCCGCACCGGCGGCGCGGGCCGCGTCGCAGTTCTTGTACGCGACGACCGTGGGCTCGGGAACCGGCCGGGGCTCGGGGGCCGGCGGGGGCTCCGGGGCGGGGGGCGCGGGGACGACGGGGGCGGGCACGACGGGCGCGGGGACCACGGGCGCCGGGGCGGCCTCGACGACCGGCGGGGCGACGGGCTGCTCGGAGGCGGGCTCCGGCTGGGCAGGCTCGGCCGGTGCGGGCGGCGGGGGCAGGGTCGACCCCTCGGGCAGCGGCTGGTCGGGGCACCCGGAGAGCACGCTCACCATCGCCGCGCGCTCCGCCTCGGTCACCCACAGCCCGTACGTGTACTTCACGCCGACCTGCCGCGCGACGTACGGGCAGCGGAACGGCTTGCTCGGCGGCAGCCACGTCGCGGTGTCGCCGTCGCCCTTCTGCGCGTTGAGCGGCCCGTCGACCGCCAGCAGGTTCATCGGGTCGTTCGCGAAGCGGGTCCGCGTGGCCTCGTCCCACTGCTGCGCGCCCTTCTGCCACGCGTCGGACAGCGCCACCACGTGGTCGACCTGCACCGCGGTGCTCGTCGCGTTCCCGCGCACGAACTCGATGGTCCGTCCGCTGTACGGGTCCGCGAGCGTGCCGGTCAGGACGACGCAGTCGCGCGTTCCCGGCTTGAACGTCTGCGGCTCGAGGTCCCGCGCCAGCACGTCGTTGCGGGTGTCGCAGCCGTTGCGGTCGACGTCGACCCATCCGCGACCGAACAGGTCGCGGGCGTACCCCGTCCTCGGCGCCCGGCCCTTGACCTCGAGCAGCACGGCGGTCGCGAGCGCGGTCTGCGGGACGGCCGTCGCCGCGGCCGCCGCGACGTCCACCGCGGGCGGGAGCTCGGGCGCCGGCAGCGCGGCGGCGAGCTCCTCGACGCTCGGCGCGGTCGCGGTCGCCGACGGGGAGCCGGTCGGCCTCGCCGACGTCGAGTCCCCGGCCGCTCCGGCTGCTCCGGCGGACCCCGCACCGCACGCGCTCGTCAGGCCCAGGACGGCCACGAGCGCGAGGGCCAGGACACCGGGACGCGGTCGACGGGAGGCGCCCGCCGGGCTCGGAGGGAACGGTTCGGTGCCAGTCACGTCCGCATCTTCGGCACGCTGACCTGCGGACGTGAGCCGGAGAACGGCCTCGCTCGGGTGCGCACCGCCCGCGCACGTTCCTGGTCGTCGTGGGCGCGTGACGAGGGAGCCGGAGAGCTCCGTCGATGACGGCCGACTCACCCCACCGGCGCGACGAGCTCCGGCCCGTTGTTGCGCACGTTCCCGACGGCCGGCCCGACCTCGCGCGGGAGCAGGTGCGGCTCGGGGACCGCGTCGAGCAGCGAGCGCACGTCGTCGGTCGAGGTGGTGCCGAGGTCGAGCCACTCGTCCCACAGGTCCGGCGGCAGCAGCAGCGGGGTGCGGTCGTGGATGTGCCCGAGCGCGTCCGTCGCGGACCGCGTGATGACCGTGACCGTCCACAGCCAGCGCGCGGGGTCGTCGGCAGGGCGGGACGGGTCGGGCCACAGCTCGTAGAGCCCTGCCGCGGCGAGCCCTTGCTGCGCGCCGTCGGCCGCCGTGAGGAAGTAGGGGACCTTGCGGGCCGGGGTCTTCTGCCACTCGAAGTACCCGTCCATGGGCACGATCGCGCGACGCCGGGCGGCCGCCTTGCGGAACGCGGGCTTCTCCGTGACGGTCTCGATGCGCGCGTTGATCATGCGCGCGCCGACGCCCGGGTCCTTCGCCCACGACGGCACGAGCCCCCAGCGCACGGTGCGGAGCTGGCGCTGCGGCCGCTCGTCCTCGACGCGCTCGAGCACGATGCGGACCGGGTCGGTCGGCGCGACGTTCCACGACGGACCCGGTGCCTCGCCGAGGATCTGGTCGACCCGGTACTGGTCGGCGAGCTCGTCGTCCCGCCGCGTACTCGCATACCTGCCGCACATGCGCACAGTCTCGACGCCGCCGCCCACACGGCGCCACGCGCACCGCCCCACGCACCGCCGCTGGGCGCGACGCGCACCGCGGCACGCACCGCCACACGGCCCGACGCGCACCGCCCGCGCGTCGTCCGGCCCTCACGCTCCCCCACCGGCCGAGCCGGTCGCGACCGCGACGGGACCCGGTCACACGTCCGACTCCGGTCGCGGGATCGCGCGGACGCTCGCAGGATCGAGGGCATGACCACCACACCGGACCTGACCGCCGTCGTGCTCGTCGGCACCCTCACCCCGTCGCCCGCCCCGTCGAGCAGCGAGCTGCTCGGGCGGCAGGTGCTCGACGCGCTCGGCGAGCACGGAGTCACGGGGACGCTCGTCCGCCTCGTCGACCACGACATCAAGCCGGGCGTCGAGAAGGACATGGGCGAGGGCGACGCGTGGCCCGCGATCCGCGCGCAGGTGCTGGCGGCCGACATCCTCGTGCTCGCGACGCCGATCTGGATGGGTCAGCCGTCGAGCGTCACGAAGCGCGCCCTCGAGCGCCTCGACGCGGAGCTGTCCGAGACCGACGACCAGGGCCGCCTGCTCACGTACGGCAAGGTCGCGGCCGTCGCCGTCGTCGGCAACGAGGACGGCGCGCACCACACGAGCGCCGAGCTGTTCCAGGCCCTCAACGATGTCGGCTTCACCGTGCCCGCCGCGGCCGTGACGTACTGGGTCGGCGCCGCGATGCAGGGCACCGACTACCAGGACCTCGAGGAGACGCCGGAGGAGACCGCGGGGACGACGGCGACCCTCGCGGCGAACACCGCGCACCTCGCGCGGCTGCTGCGCCAGTCCCCGTACCCGCCGAGCTGACCGCGCGTCGTCGGCTCCGCGCAACTGACGACGCGTCGTCGGCCCCGCGGAGCTGACCGCGCGTCGTCGGCCCCGCCGCGCCTACCGCCCGACCGGTCGCCGCTCTCCCAGCTCCGCCGACTCGAGGATCGCGTCCGTCAACGCGTCGGGGTGCTGGGGCAGCGCGAGGTGGAAGCCCTGGAAGTGCGTGGTGCCGAGCTCCTGCAGCGCGCGCAGCGCCTCCTCGGTCTCGACACCCTCCACGACGACGGTGCGCCGCAGGTTGTGCCCGAGCAGCAGCGCCGACGAGATGACCGCGGCCGACTCGATGCTGCCCGGGAGCGCGCTCGTGAACGACTGGTCGATCTTGAGGACCGACGCGGGGATCTCGACGACCCGGCCGAGCGTCGAGTGCCCGGTGCCGAAGTCGTCGATCGCGAGGTGGCAGCCGAGGCTGCGCAGGCCGTCGATGACCTCGGCCGGGAACGTCGAGGAGTCGAGCGGGCCGTTCTCCGTGATCTCCAGGGTCAGCCGGTCCCCCGCGAGGCCCGCCGCGGTCAGGTCGTGCGTGATCCGCTCGAGCAGACCGGGGGCGCTCAGCTCGGCCGGCGAGACGTTGACGAACAGGCGCCGCGGCGCGCGCCGGCCCAGGACGGCGTCCCACGTGACGAGCTGGCGGCACGCGGTGCGCAGGACCCACGCGCCGAGCTCGACGATGAGCCCGCTGCGCACCGCCGCACCGATGAACGCGCCCGCGGAGAGCAGCCCGTGCCGCGGGTGGCGCCACCGCACGAGCGCCTCGACCGCGTACAGGGCACCCGGCGCCGCGAGCGGGTCGGGCCGCGCCGCGCCGATCCGCGGGTCCACGATCTCGAGGATCGGCTGGTAGTGGACCTCGAGCTGCTCCTCGCGGATCGCCGTCTCGAGCTCGCTCGACAGCTGCTCGTACGAGATCGCCTCGGCCCGCTCGGACGCGTGCACGACGGGGTCGAACAGCTCGAAGCTGCCCTTGCGCCGGCGCTTCGCCCGGTACATCGCGGCGTCGGCCTGCGAGACGAGCAGGTCCGACGTCACGCCGGGCTCGTCGCTCACCGCGATGCCGATGCTCGCGGACGGCTGGAGGATGTGCCCCTCGGTGAGCATCGGCAGCGCGAGGCTGTCGCAGATCCGCTGCGCGACCGTGCACGCGACGTCGGCGGACGCGAGGTGCTCGAGCACGACGACGAACTCGTCCCCCGCGAGGCGCGCGAGCAGGTCGTCGGGCCGCAGCGCCGCCCGGATCCGCTCGGCGCACGTGAGCAGGAGCTGGTCGCCGAGCGCGTGCCCGTACGTGTCGTTGACGCGCTTGAGGCCGTCGACGTCGATGAACAGGACCCCGACGGTCGACAGGTCGCGGCGCACGAGCATGAGCGCCTCGTCGAGCTGCTCGAAGAAGACGCGGCGCGTCGGGAGCCCGGTCAGCGGGTCGTGCGCGGCCCGGTGCGCGAGCTCGCCCTGCGCCTGGGCGGCGGCCTCCCGGTCGATCGCGACGACGAGGTACGACGCCGCGAGGTTCGCGAGGGTCTGCACGGCGGCGAGCTCACCGCGCCCAAGACCCACGGGCTCGGTGCGGTAGAGCGTCAGGACGCCGAGCGCCTCGCCGCGGGCGCGCAGGGGGACGGCCGTGACGCTCGGCAGCCCGAGCTCGGTCGCGCGCTGCTGGAAGTGCGGCCAGGCGCCCTCGACGCGCAGGTCCCGCGACCCCACGACCCGCCCGGAGACGTGCGCGTCCGGTGCCGGGCCCGCCTGGAGCGCCTCCTGCACGCGGTCGAGCTGCTCGACGCGGCGCTGCGTCGCGTACGCGACGACCAGCAGCTCGCCCGTGCGGCTCGGCGTCGAGATGCCGGCACCCGCGAGGCCGAGCAGGTCGGCCACGCCCTCCGCGAGCTGCTGCAGGATGTCCTGGACCGAGAAGTCCCCGGCCACGGTCGCCGACAGCTCGTCGAGCAGCGACAGCATCGCGCCCGCGTCGACACCGGCGACCACGTCGCCGTCCGGGATCTGGGTCATGTGCGCTCCGTGCCCTGCTCGACCAACGGTGCCCGCGCGGGGGTGGCGAGCACCTGCGCCGGGTCACACGGGAGGCAGCACCCCGGTCGGACGCTCGCACGCCATTTCCTGCCCCCGCTGGCGACGCTAGCGCGCACATCCCGGGGACGCCCGTCCCGGGCTTCACCCGGGTGAGCATTCACCCGACGGACCTGGGCATACCGGGAGCATCCGCCGGGACGAGGGGGCCGACGGGGTCACGGTGGGGCGAGAAGGGCCGGGCCGGCCGGGCGACGGCGGGGCGAGGGTGCCGAGCCGACCGGGCGACGGCGGGGCGAGGGTGCCGAGCCGACCGGGCGACGGCGGGGCGAGCGGGCCGGGCCGGCCGGGCGACGGCGGGGCGAGCGGGCCGGGACGACGAGCGGTGGTACGACGACGGCCGGCACGTCCCCGTGCCGGCCGTCCGTGACCCGTGCGCCCGCGAGCGGGTCGCCTTGCCCTCAGGCGCTGCGCTCCGTGAGCACGACCGGGCCGTCGGGCGTGATCGCGACCGTGTGCTCGGCGTGCGCCGCGAGCGAGCGGTCGGCGGAGCGGATCGTCCAGCCGTCGGGGTCCATCACGTAGCCGTCGCCGCCCGCCATGAACCACGGCTCGATCGCGATGACGAGGCCCGCCTTGAGCCGCTGGCCCGACCCGGCACGGCCGAGGTTCGGCACGTGCGGCTCCTCGTGCATCGTGCGCCCGACGCCGTGCCCGCCGAAGTCCGCGTTGATCCCGTACCCCGCGCTGCGGCCGACCTCGCCGATCGCCGCCGAGATGTCCCCCATGCGGGCCCCGGGCTGCGCGGCGGCGATGCCCGCGGCGAGCGCGCGCTCGGTGGTCTCGATGAGCCGCGTCGCCTCGGGGCTCTGCGTGCCGACCTGGAACGTCAGCGCGGAGTCCGCGACCCAGCCCTCGACCCGTGCCGCGAAGTCGATGCTCAGCACGTCACCGTCGCGCAGCACGTAGTCGGACGGCAGCCCGTGCAGCGCGGCGTCGTTCACGGACGTGCACAGCACGCCCGGGTACGGGATCGCGCCGAACGACGGGTGGTACCCGAGGTACACCGAGTGGGCGCCGGCCTCGCGGATCAAGCCGTGCGCGTGCGCGTCGAGGTCGCGCAGGCTCACGCCCACGGCCGCGACCGACCGCAGCGACGTCAGGACGTGCGCGATGAACGCGCCCGCGGGTCGCATCTGGTCGATCTCGGCAGGAGTCTTCAGCTGGGCCATCGCACTACCCTCTCACCGCCGCGCGGCGGTCCGGAGCGCGCCGCCACGGGCCGGGCACCGCCGTCGTCCGCCCGTGAGCCGCACGCAGCGCCGCCGTCGCCCGGCCCGTGCCGCCCGCACCGGTCAGCGCAGGATCCCGCGACCCCGCACCTCGGCGAGCCACTCGGGGTACTCGACGAGCAGCAGGTCGAACAGCGCCTGGTCCTTGACGGCGGCGAGGTCGCCGACGGGCTGGTAGTCGGCGTTGTCGACGACGCGGTCCGTGAGGTCGTCGAGCTTCTGCAGGAACGGGATGTCCTCGCTGCCGATGCTGAGGAACTTCCAGAACACCGGGCTGCCCGACGCGTCGCGCAGCTCGTTCGTCGCCGCGGTGCGGCTCGTGGGAGCGCCGTCGGTCAGGAACAGCACGTACACGGGAAGGTCCGCCGTCGCGCCGGGGTCGGTCAGGCCGTAGTGCTCCCGCACCGCGCGGATCGCGCCGGCGTAGTCGGTCAGCCCGAGGTGCCGGCCTGCGCGCAGCCGGTCGACGCCACCGACGTAGTCGTCGAGCGTGAGCTCCCCCGCGTGCCACGCCTCGGTCCCGAAGAAGAACACGTCGATCGCGCCGTCGTCGTCGAGCTGCGTCCCGAGCGCGAGCACCCGCTCCGCGAGCGCCTGCATCTGCCCGCTCGCGTACGCCGTGCGCATCGACCCGGAGTGGTCGAGGCACAGCGCGACCTTCGCGGCGTGGCCCTCCAGATCATGCTTGCTGAGGTTGAACTGCGCCTTCTTGGCGAGGTTGACCAGCTCGGGCGCGCGGGTTTGGAGCTTCTCGAACGAGATCGCCATGAGGGGCCTTCCGGGGGACGGTGCGGGGTGCCGCACCACCCTGCCGCACGGCGGCGGTGCGCGTGAGCGGTTCGGGCGGCGGTCGCCCGGACGGCGGCGGTCAGGCTCCGCCCGAGGCATCGGGCTCGCCGGGGAGCGGTCGGACAGCTCCTCTCTGCGGCTCACCACCGGCGCCCAGCCGGGTCAGGGCCACCTTCTTCTCTGCACAGCGCTCCATGTACTCCCACTACCGCTCGCGCGGCATCATCGTCGACACCTTCCTGCAGTCCTGGTCCCAAGGCGTCGAGGTCTGGGGCCACGACGGCATGCGCAAGCTCTGGTCCGCCGCCACCATCAAGGTCTACGGCGGCGGGGTCGCCGAGGTCGAGTTCCTCTCCGAGATCTCCCAGCTCATCGGCGAGTACCAGCGCACCGCCACCTCCACGTCCTCCTCCAAGCACGGCCGCTCGGTGTCCCGGCAGGCCGCCCGCGAACGCGTCCTCGACGTCGCCGACCTCGGCGCCCTGCCCAAGGGCCGGGCGATCGTCATCGGCTCCGGCGCCCGACCCACCCTCGCGCGCACCGTCCCGTGGATGACCGGCCCCGACAAGGACGCCGTGCTGGCCTCCATCCGCCGCCACGACCCCGCCGCTGAACGCACCATCCACGACGTCATGGCCGACTACCAGCGCACCCAGGCCGCGCCCGAGGCGGTGGAAGCCTGATGGACCTCGGCGAGTGGGGGAGACCCGACGAGCCTGGGGAGCATCCCCACGACTCCGCGGTCAGCTACCGAACACCCCCGACCGCCAAGGCGGACGACAATGACCGAGCGGGGTCGAGACTCCTCAGCCGAACCCGATGCCGAGTTTGCCACGGCCAACCGTTCATTCGATACAGTCCTGAGCATGCCTCCGAGCGGAAGCGTCCCTGTCGTTAAGGGCGAGCACCGAAGCGGCATGAGCAGGCTCAGACGCCCGCTCGACGTGCCTTTATCGAGCCGATCTGAGGCAAGCACGAGCAACTCCTCGCTTGAGGATCAGCAAAGGGGGCACCGATGCAGTACACACGCATAGTCAGCCCGGGTCTCATCGCCGCGATGCTTGCGGTGACGTGCCTTATCGCCGGCGTCGCGGCGCTTATTTTGAAGTCTCGAGGTTACACGTGGCGAGATGCGCTCGTGCGTGGCGCGGCAGGAACGCTGCTCACAACTGGCGCTGCTTTCACCGCCGCCATCACGCTAGTACCGGTAGGCGCAGCAGCTCCCGAGCACTATGTCGAGTGGAACGCTCTCAAGGAACTCGGTGGTCAACTTGCCGACGCCACCGTCTCGCTCACAGGCGCCGCTGAACTAGCCATCAACTTCCTCCTGCTGTCGTGGATCGGCCTTCTCCTGCCGGTCCTGTCGCGCAGCATCACGTTGCCCAAGCTGATCGCTCTCGTGATCGTCGCCTCACTGTCTATCGAGATACTGCAGTACGCTGCACCGACCGGCCGAATTGCGTCCGCCGGTGACGTTCTACTGAACGTCACCGGCGGGATTCTCGCGTCAATTCTCGGGGTTATAAAACTTCGACCGAAGTTGACGGACCCGTCGAGAGAGCCGGTGCGAGCGAGTCGGGATCACCAGTAGTAAACTGTCCCGGAGACGCTCTTCCAGTTCTCGTCCTGACCCGTCGGACCGGAACGCGAGAAGTACATCTTGTACGACCCGGTGGGCGCAGACGGGTAGGTGTAGGTTGCGGTTGTGTTGCAGGTAACCGTCTTCTGGGTGCCGTAGTCGACGAAGATCGTCGCCGAATTCTGCTTCAGCAACTTGAACTTGATCGAGTTGAATCCGGACGTGCAGTTGCCCGGGCTGACGGTGATCTTGATCTCACCCACCGCAGTGTTGTTGAACGACGACGTCGACAGTGACGCCCGAAACTCTCCGGAGTAGGACCAGGTCCTGGTGTACGCCTGAGCAGGCGCACTCAGGAGCAGCAGCATGGCGATCGTCGTGCCGAGGACCGCCATCGTCCGGCGAGAGTGCTGTGTCAGCTTTTGCATCTTTTCCCCTGTGTCGAGCCATCCGAGCGGACAGCGTGATCGCACCGTGGCAGCGCCGTGACCTGCACGTCAAGCCTTCGTGGACGTCCTGCAACAGCAAAGTGAAGCGTCGAACGAATTGGTCGCACTTATTCCACCAGGGCGACATCTCACATCCTTGGTAGTGAGACGGGTGTTGGTCGGTCGCGGCGTCGTGGCGACACGGCCCAGGGTTGGTCGCGTCGGAGGCCGCTCTGCTGAGGTGGTGCGGGCTGGGCCGCATGGGTGATCGGGCGCTTCTGACTGAGCGCGCCGGGCGAATCTGTGCGTGACCTGTGGGGCTGGCCGCTACGGTGGCGCCACCGCGGACGTCACAGGGGTGCTGCCGACTGGTGGGGTCGAGCTCGCATACGGGCTGTCGACAGGGAGCCCGCGGCAGCGTGGCGTAGTGGTGGGGGGCGCTATGCGCGCGCGCTGGAATGGTCTGTCCGTCATTGCGAGGGGCACGCGGGCTTCGCTCGTGGCAGGAGCGGTCGCGGCCACGCTGGTGGGCACGCTCGCCACGCCGGTGCAGGCGGACGTTTCGGCCGAGGTCGAGGCGCCGCCGGCGCCCACTCCGACGGAGGTCGCGCCCCTGGTGTCGGAGGCGCCCGCGCCTCTGACGGGTGGGGTCCCGACCGGGGACTTCACCGGCGTGGTCCCGACGTTCGAGCCCACCCCGGCACCGGCGCGTGACCTCGACGACGACACGGGCTCGGGTTTCGATGAAGACACCTCCCAGATCGTGGAGCAGGACACCCATCGCGAGGTGTACGAGAACGAGGACGGGTCGTTCACCACGCGGCTGTCTGCGGCGCAGCTGAATGTGGAGACCGCCCCGGGGGACTGGGAGCCGATCTCGACGAAGATTGCCGCGGTGACCGGTGGTGGTGGGCGGGTCTCCGCGCACCCGCTGGCGCCGGAGTTCGCGGCGACGTCGGCCTCGGACAAGCTCCTGACGTTGCGCCGACCGGGCACGCGGGTGCAGGTGGCTCTCCAGGGCGCGGCGGATCAAAAGCTCGAGCGCTCGGGTTCGGACGCGGAGTATGAGTCGGTGTACCCGGGGGTGGACCTGGAGTACGAGGTCACCACCGACAGCGTCAAGGAGGCCCTCGTCCTGGACAAGGCTCCGAAGAAGGCGACGTCGTGGACGTGGCGGCTGTCGGGGACCGGGTTCACCGTCGTGGAGGGCAAGGACGGGTCGTTCGACCTCGTGTCCGACGGCCAGGTGCAGATGTCCATCCCGCCGGCGCTGATGTTCGACTCCTCGGGCGTGAAGGGCAAGTCCGAGCCCGCGGAGAAGAACGTCCCGATGACCCTCGAGCGGTCGGGCACCGGGTGGCTGCTGACCCTGAGCCCGAGCCAGGCATGGCTGACCAACCCGGACCGGGTCTACCCGGTCTCGATCGACCCGACGTTCCGCGGCGCGACCCCCGACGAGAACGTCTACGCCTACAAGTCCGACGGCACCGTCGTTCACAACGCCGGGGCGAAGGTCGGCAACTCCCGCTCGAGCAACGCCAACACGTACTGGCGCACGGTGCTGCACTACAACTACGAGCAGTTCTTCGGCCACCAGATCCTCGACGCCCAGGTCTACGCCCGCGTCGACGGGGCCGGAACCACCGAGCTGTCCGAGCTCCTGGCCAGCCACGCCACCGCGTTCGGGTACACCGGCAAGGGTGAGGCCCTCACGCACGGGTACGTCGGCGCGGATGGCTGGTTCGAGGCACCCGGCTTCGGGATGCGGATCGCGAAGTGGGTCCGCGAAGGCACAGCCGGGAACTACCTGATGCTGTCCGGTGAGGAGATCCCCGGGCTCTACACCTACAAGAACCTCGACAGCGAGCTGTGGGTCGACTGGGTCGACTTCCCCAACCCCGGCCCGGCCGCGGCCCCCGCACCGGCGAACGACACCCGCGCGAGCATCACCCCGACCCTGGCGGTGGCGAGCACGGACAACACCGACACCGGGATGAACTGGCGCTTCCGGGTCAGCACCAACCCCAACGTCGAGGTCGGCACCGCGTGGGACTCGGGCTGGATCGGCCAGAACTCCATCAAGGTCCCTGCCGGTCGCTTGGCGCAGGGCACGCGGTACTACTGGCGAGCCGACGTGGTCAACGGCCTCGACGGGTACTACGGCACCACCACGGTGCGCAGCTCGGCCACCTGGACGTTCACCACCAACCAGCTGCCCACCGTCGCCCAGCCCACCACGGAAGATCTCGTGGACGGGGTGGTCAGGACCACGACCCAACCCACCCTTGCCACCGCCCCGGTCACCGACCCCGAAGGTGACACGCTGACCTACCAGGCGCGCGTGGTCACCGGCCCGGACGCGACCACCGGCACCGTGTGGACGTCCGGGTGGCAGGCCACCCCCTCATTCGACCTCCCGGTCGGGGCGCTGCGTGACGGTGGGACTTACACCTGGACGATCCTGACCAAGGACGCCTACGACACCTCCCCGGTGACATGGCGCTCGCGCCTGACCGTGAACCGGCGCCTGGCGGAGTCCGGGCCCGCGCCCGTCGAGCAGGTCGGCCCGGTCACCGTGAACCTCGCGAACGGCAACGTCGGGCTCCGGTTCGCCTCCCCCACCGTCAGCACCGTGGGCGGTGCGATGGGGCTGGCGTTCAGCTACAACTCCCAGGCCACCCAGGAACGCGGCCTGACAGGGCGGTACTACGACGTCACCCCCGCCGCCGGGGGAGCGCCGTCGTTCGACTTCGCCACTGCCGGTGAGCCGGTGCTGACCCGCACAGACTCGAACATCCACTTCGACTGGGGCACCGGTTCCCCCGCCCCCGCCGTCCCGGCCGACACGTTCATGGTCCGGTGGACCGGGTACATCACCCCACCCGCCGGTACCTGGGAGTTCGGTATCGCCCGTGACGACGGTGCCCGGGTCACCGTCGACGGCACCCAGGTCTTGAACAAGTGGTCCCCGAGCACCGTCGTGCTCGACTGGGGCACCCCCAAGGCGTTACTCGCCGCGCCGACCCCGATCACCGTGGACTTCTACGAGCACGGCGGCGGGGCCACGGTGCAGCTGTACGCCCGGAACGTGGCCGACCCGGACAAGAAGCAGTTCATCGTCCCGGCGTCGTGGCTGTCGCCGACCGTGGCCGCCCTGCCGTCGGGCTGGGGGGCCTCCACGCCCATCGCCGGTGACGCCGGCGACTACGCCTTCGTCTCGGTCGAGACCGGCGCGGTCATCGTCACCGACACCACCGGCACCGCGCACACCTACACCCGCACCTCCACCGGCGGGTACACCCCACCGACCGGGGAGTACGGGGTGCTGGCCCTGTCGACCGACGGGCAGGTCACCCTCACCGAGGAGGACGGCACCGTCTACGTCTTCGGGACCACCGGCCGCCTGGTCTCCACGAGCACGCCGGCCGACGCCCGCAAGCCCGCGACACCGGTCACGACCTTCAAGCCCAGCACCGGGCAGGCGGAGAAGATCACCGACCCGGTCTCCGGGAAGGCGGTCCGCTTCTTCTACCCTGGCGACACCGCGCCCCCCGGCCTGCCTACGGACAACGGCACCCAGGCGTGCCTGACGCCGCCCACAGACAAGAACCAAGTCTTCGCCTCGGCGCCAGCGGGGATGATCTGCCGCATCGTCTACCCCGGCGACAAGGCCGGCGAGTTCGGGGACTCCACCACCCTGGCCTACGACGCCGCCGGCAGGCTCATCCGAATCATCGACCCGGGCGAGGAGAAGACCGACTTCCGGTACGACGCAGCCGGGCAGATCATCGAGCTGCGCACACCACTGCTGATGGACTGGCTCGGCGCCGACGAGACTCGCACACCGTCCCCCGCCACCACGGTGGAGATCACCTACGACACCGACCGCAAGGCGACCGCCGTCACGCTGCCCGCACCCGACGGGATCGACGAGACCAAGCGCCTGAAGACAACCTTTGCGTACGACGGGACCACGTCCTACGTGGACCGCACGAACGTTCCCGGGCACGCGCGCACGGTCACGTTCGACAAGGCGTGGCGCCAGCTCACCGACACCACGTCGATGAACTACACCAGCCGTCAGGTCTGGAACGCCAAGGACCAGATCGAGTCCGCCACCGACGCGGCAGGGCGGATGACCACGACGCTGTACGACCAGCGCGACCGTGCCACCGACACCTACGGGCCCGCGCCGGCCGCATGCTTTGGGACCGACCGCCGACCCCTCGCCACCTGCCCGATCACCCCTGCGCACACCACGACCGGGTACGACGAGAACCTGCGCGGACTGAACGTCGCCTACTACAACAACCGCCGCCTGGCCGGTCAGCCTGTCACCTTCGGCCTGAACACCGGCGACGCAAACGGGGTGATCGACCACAACTGGACCGGGTCCCCCGCTACGGGGGTCAACGCCGACGAGTGGTCCGCCCGCATGACCGGCGTGCTGACCCTGCCCAAGACGGGTGATTACGTGTTCACGACCTACGCCGACGACGACGTCCGGGTCTGGATCAACGACGTCCTGCTCATCGACGACTGGATCGGCGGAGCCCGTCACCGCTCCGCGGACAAGACCTACAAGGACGCCAAGCAAGGCGAGGTCGTGCGGATCCGGATCGACTACGCCGACCACGGCGCCACCGGCGAGCTCGCCTTGTTCTGGCAGCTACCCGGGACCGCCCCCAACTTCTCCCTCCTACCCGTCGCGCAGCTGGCACCGGACTACGGACTGGTCACCTCGACCACGGTCGACGACGCCGCCCCGACCTCGGTCCCGGCCGGTACTCCCGCGGTCTCCTCGGCGCAGGTCCCCAGCCAGCGCACCGAGACCCGCTACGCCAACCCCTGGCTCGGCCTGCCCACCGCCACCATCGAGGACCCCACCGGCCTCGCGCTGACGACCACCACGACCTACGAAGGGCTCGGCGCCGGGTACCTGCGCCGCACCGGACGCTTCCTGCCCTCCACCGCCGGCGCCACCACCCCCACCAACCTCGGGACCACCTACGCCTACTACGGCGACACAAGCGGCCCGATCGAAGCAGCCTGCGGAGTGACCGCCGAAGTCAGCCAGGCCGGTCTGCTCAAGACCGCCACCGACCCCGCCCCCACCACCGGTGAGCCGGTCGTGACGTCCTACCTGTACAACCGGTGGGGCGCCGTGGCCGGGACGAAGCGCTCCGGGGACACGGCCTGGACGTGCACCGCCTTCGACGACCGCGGCCGCGCCCTGACCACGACCTACCCGGACCGGACCGTCACCTCCAACTACAAGGTCGGGGGCAACCCGCTGGTGTCCTCCACCTCCGACCCGTCGGTCACCGGCTCCCCGAACGGGGGGACGACCACGACCGTGGTCGACCTGCTCGGGCGGGTCGTGTCCTACACCGACGTCTGGGGCGTGGTCACGACCACCACCTACGACAACGTCGGGCGCCCCGAGCTGTCCACCACGACCGCGGTCGGGAGGACGTTCAAGACCGCGCTCGAGTACGACACCGACGGCAAGATCACGAAGGTCCTCGAGGGCGGCAGGGCCGTCGACGGAGGCAAGCCCATCGCCGTGCCGAACTACATCTCCGCGGCCGGCGTGCCCACCCCCGAGTTCACCTCCGTGGCCTACCCCGGCGGCACCGGCAACGCGGGCAACGGCACCTCGCTGACCATCGCCCGTGACCCCGCCGGCGCGCTGCGCGAGCTCACCTCAGCGTTCGCGGGTTCGTCGACGGTGAAGGGCACCGTCGTGCGATCCCAGGCCGGGCGCGCCCTGTCCGACACCGTCCACGCCACCGGGACCACACCGGCCAGCTCGACCTACGGCTACGACGGTGCCGGTCACCTGACCACCGCCACCATCCCGCGCCACCAGCTCACCTACGGGTACGGGACCCCGGCCAACTGCCCCACCGGCGCCAACCCGCGGGCCGGGGCCAACGGCAACAGGACCACCCTGACCGACATCAAGGACGGCAACACCGCTACGGCGTACACGGTCACGTCCTGCTACGACAACGCCGACCGCCTCGTTGCAAACACGACCACCAACGCGCCCCAGGGTGCGACCCTGCTGACCTCCGGGCCGCTCAGCACCGTCCCGACGCCCACCGTCGCGGTCGCCAACCTGGCCTATGACAAGCGCGGGAACACCACCAAGCTCGCCGACCAGACCCTGACCTACGACGCCGCCAACCGGCACACCTCCACCACGGTCGGAAGCACCGCGGTGACCTACCAGCGCGACGCCTCTGACCGCATCGTGTCCCGCACCCAGAAGGTGGGCAGCACCACCACGGTCGCCCGGTACGCGTTCACCGGCGGTGGCGACAGCCCCGACCTGGTCCTGGACGCCACCTCAGCCAGCGTCGTCCAGCGCACTCTCGCCCTGCCCGGCGGGGTCGTGGTGTCCCTGCCGACCACCGGCACCCCGACGTGGTCCTACCCGAACATCCACGGCGACGTCATCGTCACCGCCGACCACACCGGCACCCGCTCGGCCACCATCACCACCTATGACCCCTTCGGCCAGATCCTCGACCCCACCACCGGCAACCTCGGCACCCTCACCTCCGACGACGCCGGCCCCAACAACCAGCCCTCCGACGCCGACAACACCTGGGTCGGCCAACACCAGAAGCTGTACGAGCACGCCTCCACCATCGCCGCCATCGAGATGGGCGCCCGCGTCTACCTCCCCGCCCTGGGACGCTTCTTGTCTGTCGATCCCGTCGAAGGCGGCGTCCACAACGCCTACGTCTACCCCAGCGATCCGGTGAATGAATTGGACCTGACTGGTACGACGCGCAAGTCCAGCGTCCGGAAGAAACTCCTGAGTGCCGGGATCTCCTACTTCCGATGGCGCAATCGCGTCGAAGCGAGTGCGCTTGGGGGGGTCGCCCTGTTCTATTCGAGAGCTACAGGCGGCAAGTGCTCTAAGCAGTACGGCGTGCGCGTGTGCCAGGGCGGATGGGGTCACGCGTACGTGAGGGGTGGGATAACCATCGGCGCGACCTACCTCGCCGGCCCGAAATCAAGTAGCGTTACGAAGGTCTACATCGGGCACGAAGCGGTGCACGTCGAACAATGGAGGAGAGGCGGCTTGGCCTTCGGAGTTGCATATTTGCTAGCGGGTAGCGACGCCTGCGCAAACCGATTCGAAATAGCAGCGGGCCTAAAAGCAGGGGATTACACATGTTGAGACGACTGGCACCATCAGTAGCCCTGAGCCTTCTGCTCGCGATATCTTCAGGCTGTGCGATGCTGCCCTCCGACCCCGAGAGAACGTCGATAGGAGTTCGTCTCGATAACGAGGTCCTCTCAGTGGCCCTGCCGACGTGCGCTGGCGATGTGATCACGTCAGCAGAGATCAACCGCATTTCGACCGAGGCAGTCGACCATCCGGACTGGACCGCCTCCGATTTCGAAGGAGACCCGGAACAACCCGTGGCATTGAGCGACACAGCATGGGCAGTCACTGGAGGTGACTATTCGCAGTTGGCGGTCGCGTCGATTGACATCTTCTCCGACGAGGGAGGGTATGGCGCCGTCGTAGAATTTGAGGAACTGCAAAAACTTCCAAAAGGGATGTTCTCCGTTGAAGGGCGGCCGATGACGCTCGCGGAATATCGCGACGAATTCGCCTGCTGAGCCAAACGAGGGGCCGATACTTCCACGCGGTTCGTCGACGCGTTGCACCGCCGCCGACGTGCGTAGAAGATCTTGTCTATTTTCGCCGGAGCTCGTCACCGGTCCCGGGCATCAGGAACACGCATCGCATCGCCGTCTCAGTCCCTTGGAAGTGAGACGGTCCGCCGTGCCCACTCCCCCACGTCGGCCGTGACGGCGTGTCGCGCTCCACAAGCCCTCGCCAAACACGCGTCGCACAACGCCGCTACGGCGACGAGTTCCGCTACGGTCACGGCGTGGAGCTGGGGTACGCGCGGGTCTCGACCGCCAAGCAGGACCTCGAACGGCAGATCGACGCCCTCACCGCGGCCGGCATCCCAGCCGAGCGGATCTTCGTCGACAAGAAGTCCGGCGCCCACACCGACCGCCCCGGGCTGACCGCGCTGCTCGACTACGCCCTCGAGGCGGCGTCATCGTCGTGCACACCTACCGGCCCATGGGCCGGCTCGCCTTCGTGCTGCTTGCGCTGTTCGCGCAGATGGGACGCACCTCCATGCTCGAGCGCGCCGTCCACACCCGCGCCGTCGCCGCCAAGACCGGCCGGCGCAGCGGACGACCCAGCGTCGTCGACCCGGACAAGCTCACCTACGCGATCCACCTGCGCGAGGCCGGGCACACCATGGCCGAGATCACCGTCAAGACCGGCACCACCCGCGCCACATGCCACCCCGACACGCCACACCCGTCGCCGCCGCCGGGCAGCCCGAGCCGGAGCCGCGCCCGCGAGCCTGAGAGGACAGTCGCGTGCCCTACGCCTACTACCCCCGAGCAGGCCGGTCCTACAAGAGCGCCGTCTTCGACCAGCCTCCGACGCCTGAGCAGATAGAGGCGCTGCACACCGACTCCGTGGCCGGCGTCTACCTGCGCCATGCAGCGCTCGCCCCGCTCAAGCGCGGCGACCTCGACTGGCTCGCCGACCTCGAGTCGCTCCAGGTGCTCCAACTCGACTGCTCACGAGCGACCCAGATCCCCGACGCCGCCCTGCGCCGCCTGAAAGCCCTGGAAGTCTGGGGCACCCCCACCCAGGTCGTCCACACCGAGCAGCTCCCTGAGATCGTCGAGCTCGTCGTCAACTCCCCCAAGCGATACGCCGGGGCCCTGTCCGCATGCCCGCACCTCGATCTCGTCGGCATCGGCCGCTACGAGCACCCCGACCTCCACGTCCTCGACGGCTGCACCGCTCTGCGCAGCGTCAAGATCCGAGCACGCCACCACGTGATCGACCTCGGCTGGAACACCCCTCCGTCCCGCGTCGAGTCGCTCGTTCTCGACGACGCGCGACTCACCCGCCTCGACGGCGTGGCCCAGCTCCCACGACTGCAGCGCCTCCGCATCTCCGGTCGGCCCCCAGAGCCGGACGCCGAGGTAGACGTGAGCCCGCTCGCTCAGTGCCCCGAGCTCGAATGGCTCCAGATCATCACCCTGGGAACCCTCACCCATATCGACGCGCTCGCCACACTGCCCCGACTGCGGTCCTTCGCCGTCTACGACGGCCGATACCACCCCGCGGACGTCACCGGAGTCTCGCTCGACGTCGTCACACGCCCGCGCCGACGCTCGTCGTCGGTATGAACCGCTGGATCCCGAGCACGCGCAGGACACCAGGATGGCGCTCATGCCGGGGAAACAGCGTGAGGACGAGATCGACTACCTGCGGCGTATCGAGGCGCTCGCGAAAGAGGTCGTCGAGCACGCCGGGGACGAGCCGTGGTTCGCCCACGGCGAGGAGGGTCAGCAGGCGGCCGAACCTCTCCACCGTGCGGTCAACGAGCTCGCCGCTTCCCGGACGTGCTGAGGTGCATTACCACCGCGGCGTCAGAGTCGATTGGCCTCTTCGCGCAGAAGTAGCACCTGGCGCCTCGTTCGCGACGTCAGGAAAGGTGAGCGGCGTGCTCGACGGCACGATGTGTTCTCTTTTTTCACCGCTCACGGAGGTCTTGATGGCAACTCTGCTCACGAAGCGACGGAGCTCGCGCGCCCTCGCCGCAACGGCTGCGACCACGCTCCTGGCCGGTGCAGCGATGTTCGGTGGGGCTGCGCCGGCGGCCGCGGCGGGCGGCGGCTGGCTCTACACGCCGGGCGGTCAGGGCTATGCGTCCTGGGACTGGTCCAGCTCCAATTACGCCAACATCTCCAATGTCACGAAAGTGGCCTGGGACACCAGCTGTGACGACGAGGGAATCTACACGTACATGGTGATCTACCAGACGGTGAGCTCCCACACCGGTTCGCGCGTCAACGACTCGTGCTCGGGCGGCCAGAGCTCCACCACGGGCGGGTCGTTTCAGGGCAGCAACAACATCAAGGGGATCCGCGTCTACGTGTGCGAGGACACGACCGGCTCCGACTGGTGCGCGAACCAGTACTACGACAACCCGTACACCTGAGCCGTCGTGACTGCTCGACCGCCCGGCGCCTCGACCTGACGAACCGCCGGGCGGTCCTGCGTCCGGTCCTGCGACGCCGCGGGCGGCCCGCCGCAGGACACCGCGCTGAGCGTCGACCTGCCCGCGGAGCGCCCAGGCCCGCGTGGGGGTCCGTGCGCAGGCGCCCGACCAGCCGTCGGCCCGCTGACCCGCCCGCCCCGCGCCCGGCCGGTCACTCCCCCGACGGCACGACCACGACCTTGCCGTGCACCAGCCCGGCCTCGGCCTGCGCGTGGAGCGCGGGCAGCTCGCGGAGCGGCACGCGGCGGGCGATCTCGACGCGGAGCTCGCCGCCGTCGACGAGAGCGACGAGCCGGGCGAGCACGTCGGCGTCGGGGTGCACGAACACCGTGACGGCACGCACCCCGCGCTCCGGGTCGCCGGGCGTCTCGACCATCGGGGTCGTGGAGACGACGACGCCGCCGTCGCGCACCCGCGCCGCGAGGGCGGTGAACCGCTCGGGGGTGATCGGCGCGAGATTGAGCAGGACGTCGACGGGCTCGGCGACGGCGTCCAGGAGCGAGGTCGTGGTGTGGTCGACGATCTCGTCGGCCCCCGACGCCTGCACGCTCTCCCGGCTGCGCGGGCTCGCGGTCGCGACGACGTGGGCGCCGGCCCGCTTCGCGAGCTGCACGGCGTAGCCGCCGACGGGGCCGCCGGCGCCGTTGACCAGGATGCGCTGGCCTGCCTGGAGCGCGGCCGCCTCGAACAGCGCCTGCCAGGCGGTGAGCCCGACGGACGGCAGCCCGGCCGCGTCGGCGAGCGGGATGCGGGTCGGCGCCGGGACCAGGGTGCCGGCGGGGGCGACGACGTACTCGGCCGCCGCGCCGTTCGCGGTCATCGGGAGGAAGCCCACGACCGCGTCGCCCACCGAGAGGCCGGTCACCCCGTCACCGAGGGCGTCGACCGTGCCGGAGACGTCGTAGCCGGGGACGTGGGGCAGCGTGATCGGGATCGGCAGGAACCCGCCACGCATCCCGCCGTCCGCGGGGTTGAACGCGGAGCCGGCGACCCGGACCCGCACCTCCCCGGCGCCGGGCTCGGGCTGGGGTGCGTCCTCGTAGCGCAGGACCTCGGGGCCGCCGGTCTCGTGGAAGTGCACTGCCTTCATGGTCGTTCTCCGTCCATCGTGTGCTTCGGGTTCGAAGCAACTGCGGACGACGGTAGTACTGCTTCGAATCAGAAGCAAGTGCTACGGGTTCGAAGCATGGATAGGATCTGGACCATGTCCCCGTACCCGCGCTCCCTGGACGCCGTGCAGCTCGGCGCGTACTTCGCGCTCATCGAGGCGAGCAGCCTGCTCAAGCACGCGGTGGAGCTGCAGCTGCAGGACGCCGGCGGGCTGAGCTACGTGCAGTTCCAGCTGCTCGCGACCCTCGGCGACGCGCCGGGGGGCAGCCGGCGCATGACCGACCTGGCCGACGGGGTCGTGTACAGCCGCAGCGGGCTGACGTACCAGGCGCAGACCCTCGAGAAGCGGGGGCTCGTCGTCCGCGCGCCGTCGCTCGAGGACGAGCGCAGCGTGACCGTGACGCTCACCGACGCGGGGCGCACCGTCCTCGGGGAGGTGCTGCCGGGCCATGTCGGCGTGGTCGACGACCTGCTGCTCGCACCGCTGTCGCGGGAGGACGTCGAGACGCTCGCCGACATCCTGGGCCGCGCGCGGGACCACATGCGCCGGACCCCGCCACGCTCGGCGGCACCACGACGGCGCACGTCTGCTGCGGGGAAGGACTGAGGTCTCGCGCGACCGGCGCCGCACCTTGGCGGCGTCCGTGCGGGGCGGACCTGGGACGCCGCCGTCACCGGAAGCACGAGCGCCGCACGTCGAGCCGGTCCGGCGTCCGTCGCCCGGGTCTGGGCAGGCAACGGCCGGTGGGTCGGACCCTCGCCGGGGCCGTGTCCGGGCAGGGAACAGCCCGTGGGCCGGGCCCCTCGACGGGGCCCTGCCACGCTGGACGAGTGCGCGGCTCCCACGGGCTGCGGTGGCTGCCTGGATCTCGCTCGCCGCCCGGCGGTCCTGGTGGACCAGCGGGCACCGGGTGGATCGAAGCAATCCGTCCGAGTACTCGGGCGACTAGCGGACAGTCACCTCACGCGTCCGAAGAGAAATCACTTCAGGACCACCTCCTTTCCCATGTGCCCACGACGCTACGTCCGGCTCCGGAGATCCGCCAGAGGTTTTTTCTTCGCCCAGGGCGGACACGCGTCGAGCGTCCCCCGAGCGCGGCCGGTCACCGGCCCGACAGCCGCTGACCGGCCGCCCCGTCAGGGCGTGGGCCGCCCGACGAGGTGCTGCGTGTACGCCGGGACCGTCAGGAACGTCGGGTAGTGCTCGTCGAGCGCGACCTCGCGGAGCAGCCGAGCGGCGTCGTCGTACCGGTCGCCCGTGGTGCGCGGCAGCCCGCGCAGCACGTCCCCGAGCACCCGCTCGACCTGCTCTGCCGTGATCGTCGTGCCCTCGGCCGTGACGGTGCCGTGGTGCACCCACTGCCACAGCTGCGAGCGGGAGATCTCGGCGGTCGCGGCGTCCTCCATGAGGTCGTCGATCGCGACGGCGCCGCTGCCCCGCAGCCACGCCTCGAGGTAGCGCAGCGCGACGGACACGTTGCTGCGGACGCCCGCGTCGGTGACCGCGCCCGGCTCGCCGCCGCCGGCCGACGGGATGTCGAGCAGCTCCGCGGCGGTGACCCGGACGTCGTCGCGCAGGCGGTGGCGCTGGTCCGGGCGGTCCCCGAGCGCCTCGTCGAACACTGCGCGGGCCACCGGCACGAGGTCCGGGTGCGCGACCCACGTGCCGTCGTACCCCTGCCCGGCCTCGCGCTCCTTGTCGGCCCGGACCTGCGCGAGCGCCCGCTCCGTCACCTCCGGGTCGCGGCGGTTCGGGATGAACGCCGACATGCCGCCGATCGCGTGCGCCCCGCGGCGGTGGCACGTCGCGACGAGCAGCTCGGTGTACGCACGCATGAACGGGACCGTCATCGTGACGCGCGCCCGGTCGGGCAGCACGAACCGCGGACCGCGGGCCCGGAAGCTCTTGATGATGCTGAAGATATAGTCCCACCGGCCCGCGTTGAGGCCCGCGCAGTGCTCGCGCAGCTCGTAGAGGATCTCCTCCATCTCGAACGCCGCCGTGATCGTCTCGATGAGGACGGTCGCGCGGATCGACCCGCGCGGCAGCCGCAGCTCCTGCTCGACGAACACGAACACGTCGTTCCACAGCCGCGCCTCGAGGTAGCCCTCGATCTTCGGCAGGTACAGGTACGGGCCCCGGCCGCGCGCGATGAGCGCGTGCGCGTTGTGGAACAGGTACAGCCCGGCGTCGACGAGGCTCGCGGACGCCGGCGTGCGCTGACCGGCGCGGTCGGTGAACCGCAGGTGCTTCTCCGCGAGGTGCCAGCCGCGCGGGCGCATCACGATGGTCGGCGTCGTCGGTCCGACGCGGTACTCCTTGCCCTCGTCGGACGTGAAGTCGATGCGTCCCCGGATCGCGAGCGCGAGGTTCGCCTGCCCGCCCACGACGTTCTCCCACGTCGGCGACGTCGCGTCCTCGAGGTCCGCGAGCCAGACCTTCGCCCCCGAGTTGAGCGCGTTGACCGTCATCTTGCGGTCGGTCGGGCCGGTGATCTCGACGCGGCGGTCCTCCAGCCCGGGCCCGGGGCCGGCGACGCGCCACGTCGGGTCCTCCCGGATGTGCCGGGTCTCGGGGCGGAAGTCCGGGTCCAGGCCGTTCGCGACGCGCTCGCGGCGGCGCTGGCGGGCGAGCAGCAGGTCGTGGCGCGGGCCCGCGAACCGGGCGTGCAGCTCGGCGACGAACGCGAGCGCGTCGGGGGTCAGGACCGTGTCGCTCCCGGGCACGACGGCGCCCAGGACCTCGATCGTCGGGGCGGTGGTGCTCGGCAGCGGGGTCGACGTGGTGGTCGTCGGCTCGGTCAGCGTGGACATGGCGTGCTCCTTCCGGGGGCGTGCGGGATCGTGCGTGGGTTCGGCTGGTGCGGGACGGCCGGGGCCGGAGGGGCGGACGGTGCGGGGCGACGGGCCCCGGGTCGCGGGGACCCCGCACCGCCCGCGGGCGGGCGTCCGCTCAGTGGGCGAACTGCGACGCCTCCGTGGACCCGGCGAGCGCGAGCGTGGCGCTCCGGGGGTCGATCGCGGTGGCGACCTTGTCGAAGTAGCCGGTGCCGACCTCGCGCTGGTGGCGCGTGGCGGTGTAGCCGTCGGACTCGGACGCGAACTCGGCCTCCTGGAGCTCGACGTACGCGCTCATGCCGCGCTCGGCGTAGCCGCGGGCGAGGGAGAACATCGAGTGGTTGAGCGCGTGGAAGCCGGCCAGGGTGATGAACTGGAACGCGTAGCCGCTCGCCGCGAGCTCCTTCTGGAAGCGCGCGATCGTGGCGTCGTCGAGGTGCGAGCGCCAGTTGAACGACGGCGAGCAGTTGTACGCGAGGAGCTTGCCGGGGAACCGCTCGTGGATCCGCTCCGCGAACTCCCGCGCGAGGGCGAGGTCGGGCGTTGACGTCTCGACCCACAGCAGGTCGGCGTGCTCGGCGTAGGCGCTCGCCCGGGAGACGACCGCGTCGAGCCCGGGGCGGACCCGGAAGTAGCCCTCGGGCGTGCGCTCTCCGGTGAGGAACGGCTGGTCGCGCTCGTCGACGTCGGACGTGAGCAGGTCGGCGCCGAGCGCGTCGGTCCGGGCGACGACGACCGTGGGCACGCCCGCCACGTCGGCGGCGAGGCGCGCGGCGCTCAGCGTGCGCACGTGCTGGCTCGTCGGGACCAGGACCTTGCCGCCCAGGTGGCCGCACTTCTTCTCGGCCGCGAGCTGGTCCTCCCAGTGCACCCCGGCGGCGCCGGCCGCGATCATCGCGGCCATGAGCTCGTAGGCGTTGAGCGGTCCCCCGAAGCCGGCCTCGGCGTCGGCCACGATCGGCGCGAGCCACTCGCGCGTCCGGCGCCCGCCGTTCTCCGACGACTCGACCTGGTCGGCGCGGAGCAGCGCGTTGTTGATGCGGCGCACGACCGCCGGGACGCTGTTCGCCGGGTAGAGGCTCTGGTCCGGGTACGTCTGGCCGGAGAGGTTCGCGTCGGCGGCGACCTGCCAGCCGGACAGGTAGATCGCCTCGAGGCCGGCCTTGACCTGCTGCACGGCCTGGTTGCCGGTCAGGGCGCCGAGCGCGGGGACCCACTCGCGGGTGTGCAGCAGCTCCCAGAGCCACTCCGCACCGCGCCGGGCGAGGGTGTGCTCCTCGCGGACCGAGCCCCGCAGCGTCACGACGTCCTCGGCGGTGTGGTCGCGGCGGACGCCGGACCAGCGCGGGTCGGTGGCCCACTCGTGGGCCAGCTCCTCGGGCGTCTGCACCTGGTCGCCGGGCCGGGTCGTGCTCCCGGGGCGGGCCGTGCCGGCGGACCGCTCCCGTGCCGTGCTCGTGCTCGTCGGCCCCGTCGTCGCGGTCGTCTCGTTCACGATGTCCTCCGGTTCTTCTCGATGGTTCCCTCGTGCAACTCACCCTGGACCCGCGTCGACCTGCAGGAGCCCTCCCAGCGCGCAGAAGATCGGCGATCCTTCTCCTCGACAGAAGCGGAGCCGGTCTGCGACGGTCGAGCATGGCGATCTCCACCGAGGCGACGAGGCCCGGACAGTCCCCCGACCCGGCGCGAGCGGGCCGCTCGGGTGCGCGGACCACCGCGGACCGGCGTGGGCCGGGACCGCGCACGACGGCCGACAAGCGGAGCGGCGCCGCGCGATCCCCGGCCACCCAGGGCCCCACGCGCCCCCGGAGCACGCCCGACGACGCCGCGGAGCCGGCCGTCGACACGCTCGTGCTCGGGCGCCGCGTCCGGCACCTGCGCACCGCGCGCGGCATGACCCTCGACGACCTGGGCTCGGCGATCGGGCGCGCGGCCTCCCAGGTGTCGATGCTCGAGAACGGCCACCGCGAACCCAAGCTCTCGCTCCTCCAGCAGGTCGCGCACGCCCTCGACGTCCCGCTCGCCGAGCTGCTGCGCGACGAGGCCCCGAGCCGGCGCGCAGCCCTCGAGGTCGAGCTCGAGCGGGCCCAGCGCGGGCCGCTGTTCGCGTCGCTGCAGGTCCCGCTCGTCAAGGTCGGGCGGTCCCTGCCGAGCGACGCGCTCGAGGCGCTGGTCCGGCTCCAGGCGGAGGTCCAGCGGCTGCTCACCGAGAAGGCCGCGACGCCCGAGGAGGCGCGCCGGGCGAACGCCGAGCTGCGGGCGACGATGCGCGCGCAGGACAACTACTTCCCCGACCTCGAGGAGCACGCGCGCGGGCTGCTCGACGCCGTCGGGCACCCGGGCGGCCCCCTGTCGCAGCGCGGCACCGCCGACATCGCCGCGCACCTCGGCTTCTCGCTGCACTACGTGCACGACCTGCCGCACTCGACGCGCTCCGTCACCGACCTCGAGCACGGCCGCATCTACCTGCCGCACGGGCTGACGTCCTCGGCGGACCCGCGCTCCGCGCTGCTCCAGGCGGTCGCGAGCCACGTCCTCGGGCACACCGAGCCGCGCGACTACGGGGACTTCCTGCGCCAGCGCGTCGAGACCAACTACCTGACGGCCGCGCTCCTGCTCCCCGAGGACGGCACGGTCGCGCTGCTCCGCGAGGCCAAGGCCGAGCGCCGGCTGTCCGTCGAGGACCTGCGCGACGCGTTCGCCGTGACCTACGAGACGGCCGCGCACCGGTTCACGAACCTCGCGACCCGGCACCTGGGCATCCCGGTGCACTTCATGAAGGTCCACGAGAGCGGGACGCTGCACAAGGCGTACGAGAACGACGGCGTGCGCTTCCCGTCGGACCCGCTCGGCGCGATCGAGGGGCAGCCGGTGTGCAAGCACTGGACCGCGCGGGTCGTGTTCTCGATCCCCGACCGGTTCAGCCCGTACTACCAGTACACCGACACCACCTCGGGCACGTACTGGTGCACGTCGCGCGTGCAGGGGTCGTCCGAGGGCGAGTTCTCGGTGTCGGTCGGCGTGCCGTTCGCGCACGTGCGCTGGTTCCGCGGCCGGGAGACGCCGGAGCGGGCGGCGTCGCGCTGCCCGGACGCGGCGTGCTGCCGCGAGGCGCCCGAGGAGCTCGCGACGCGGTGGGCCGGACGGTCGTGGCCCAGCGCCCGCCCGCACGCGAGCACGCTCGCAGCGCTGCCGACCGGGGCGTTCCCCGGCGTCGACGCGACCGAGGTGTACGAGTTCCTGGACCGCCACGCACCATGAAGGTCGGCAGGGCGCGTGCGACGCCCGTCATGCCCGCCGCGAGCGCCACGGGATACTCGTTCCCGTGACCTCCGACGCGATCCTGCTGCCGACCCCGTGGGCGATCCTCCTCGTGGTGACCGGCCTGTGGAACCTGCTCATCTGGCCGCGCTTCTGGCAGCGCATCGCCGCCGACCCGCGCTCGCGCGACGCGTCGGGGCGCGCGACCCGGTTCCTGACCGTGCACGCGGTGCTGATCGGCGTCTCGCTGGCGCTCGGCGTCGCGGTCGGCGTGCTGGGCGTGCTCGGGCTCCTCTGAGCCGCGGGCGCGCGGGCTGACCGAGGCTCAGGCCTCGGGCAGGAGCGCGGCGCCGGGGCGACTCCGGGGGGCGGCGCACGGCACCGCCGCACCGGGCCGGGCCGACGCGCAGCCCGTCACGCCGGACCGTGCACCGCGAACGTCAGCTCGACCGGCGCGGGGTCCGCGCACCGTGCGCACGCGGCCGCCTCGCGCGCACGGCGGAGCACCGGGCGCCGTGCCGCACCCGCGGCCCGCAGCCGCAGCACGCGGTCCACGACCAGCCCGACGAGCAGCCCGCCGGCGACGCCGACCCCCGTCCCGACGAGCGGGTGGTGCGCGGCGAGCAGGTGCCCGGCGCCGACCCCGAGCAGCACGGAGCCGGCCGCCCAGAGCACGGCAGCGAGCGCGGCGATCGCGCTGAAGCGTCCGCGCGGGAACCCGACGGCTCCGGCCGTCATGTTCACGAGCACGCGACCCCCCGGCGTGAACCGGGCGGCCAGGATCAGCGCGCCGCCGCGCCGCGCGAGGGCGCCCTCGGCCCAGGCGAGGACCTGCCGGCCGTGGCGCGTCCGCACGACACCACGTCCGCCGGCGGGCAGGCGCTGCCCGAGCGTGTACGCGACCTGGTCGCCCGCGAAGGCCCCGAGCGCCGCGACGACGCCCACGGTCACCGGGCCGGGGCCGCGCCCGGCCGCCCCGAGGGCGGCGAGCGCGACGACCGCCGACTCGCTGGGGACCGGCGGGAAGACGCCGTCGACGACCGTGACGAGCCCGAGCACGACGACGGCCCAGGGGGTGCTCGCGAGCTGACCGACCCAGTCGGCGGTCACGCGTCACACCTGGTCGAGCACGCGGCGGTCATGGCTGGATCTTTCGCGAGAACCTATCGACAGTCAATCGATTTCTGTCGACATCCGGTGAACGCGCGGCGAAGGTTCATCCAACGCGCGACGGCTGGGGCACACGTCCGCACCCCCGTGTGACGGACGCGACAGCCACCCGCCGGAATCCTGGCAATGGCTTGACGCTTCAAGCAATCATGACGACCGACACGCTGAGCCCGTCCGAGACCCCGCTCGTCCTCGACGAGCAGACCGCCGACCTCCTGTTCCGCGAGGCCCGCACGGTCAACACCTTCTCCGCCGACGAGATCACCGACGAGCAGCTCGCCGCCGTGTACGACCTCGTCCGCTGGGGCCCCACCGCGATGAACACGAGCCCGATGCGCGTGCTCGTCGTCCGCTCCGCCGAGGGCCGCGCGCGCCTCGCCGCGCACATGTCCGACGGCAACCGCGTGAAGACCGAGCGCGCACCGCTGAGCCTCGTCGTCGCGACGGACGTCGACTTCCACGAGCACATGAGCCGCCTGGCCCCCCACATGGCCGCCGTCGCCGAGGGCCTTGCCGGTGCCCCCGAGGCGCGCGCCGCGATGGCCCGCGACAACGCGTTCCTGCAGGCCGGGTACCTGATCGTCGGCCTGCGCGCCGCCGGTCTGCACGCCGGCCCGATGGGCGGGTTCGACGCCGCCGCCCTCGACGCGGACCTGCTCGCCGGCACGTCGTGGCGCTCGGTGCTCGTCATCAACGTCGGGCAGGCACCCGCGCAGCACGACGACCTCCCGACGCCCGCGACGTACCCGCGCCAGACACGCCTGGACTTCGCCGAGGTCGCCCGCACCGTCTGACGGCGGCCCGCACCGTCCGACGGCGACGCACACCGCGGAGCCCGGCCCGAGCCCGACCCCGCGGGCCGGGCTCAGCCGTCGCTCGAGAGCACCTTGATCGCGCGCTCCAGCAGCGAGCGCAGCTGCTCCTGGTCCTCCCGGTCGAACTCCGCGGAGAGCCGGTCCTCGACGGCCCGCGCTGCGGCGTCCGCCTCGCTGAGCACGGCACGGCCGGTGCGCGTCAGCTCCGTCACGAGCACCTTCTTGTGCACCGAGGACGGGTCGCGCCGGATGAGTCCCTTGGACTTGAGGTTGCCCAGCACGGTCGCCATGGTCTGCGGCGTGACCATGCAGGCGCGCGCGAGCTGGGCACCGGACAGACCCGGGGAGTACGAGAGGACCATGAGCGCGGCGTACTGCGGCACCGTGAGGTCGAAGGGTCGCAGCGCCTGGCTCTTCCGCGAGATCAGCGCCTGCTCGGCCCTCTTGATCGACTGACCCAGACGCGCGGCGATCTCCGCCTGGATCCTGGCCGACTCAGCCTTGCTGCTCATGTGACCCCTTCGTCGCGTCGTGTCAGGGCTCTGATTGACGTCCGGTTCAGCCTACTGGTCCCCCACCGGACCACGGTTTCCCTCCGGTCACCAATCGGGGCGGTCGAGCGCCGGGCCGCCGTCGGCCCCGGTCAGGGGTGTGCGCGCGGCCTCCCACGTGCAGGACGCGCGTCCCGGTCGAGGTCGGGGACACGACCGCGACGTGCGCCGCGGCGACGTCGTCGAGCGGGTGAGCGATCACGTCGACCCCGACCGTCCCGTCCGCGACCGCGTGGAGCGCGCTCCGCAGGTGCCCCCGCAGCCGCTCGGGCGCGGCGCCGGCGAGGGCACGGAGGTCGTACCCGACGAGGCTCGTCCCGGTCCGTCGCACCCAGCTCGTCGCGACGAGGTCGTCCTCGGCGGAGCCGTCGCCGTGCACGACGTGGCGCCCGCCGAAGCCGAGGGTCGCGGCCGCGGCCCGCCCGACGGCGCCGCCCACCGGGTCCAGCACCACGTCCACCCGGCGCCCGCCCAGCAGCTCGTCCAGCTCGGCGAGCCCCTCGTACGTCACGACGTGCCGGGCACCCCAGCTGCGGGCGCCGGCCCGTGCGGCGTCGTGCCCGACGGCGGCCGCCGCGATCGCCCCCTGCGCGATCGCGAGCTGGACCGCCGCCGAGCCGACACCGCCGGCCGCAGCGAGCACGAGCACCGTCTCGCGTTCCTCGACCCGCGCCGCCTCGAGGAGACCCCAGGCGGTCGTCACGTCGCACGGCACCGCGGCCGCGACGGCGTCGGAGAGCCGTTCGAGCTCCCCCTCGAGCGCCACGACCGCCGACTCCGGCACCACCACGAGCTCCGCAGCCCCTCCGCCGGCGAGGACCAGCGCGGCGACGCGCTGCCCCGGACGCAGGGTCGTCACCGCGTCGCCGACCGCGACGACCCGGCCGCTGACCGCGAGCCCGGGGACGTGCGGGAGGGGGACGGCGCACTGCCCCCGGCGCACCTGGACGTCGGCAGCCGTCACTCCGGTGCAGGCGACCTCGACCAGCACGTCACCGGCTCCCGGGACCGGCTCCGGGACGTCGGCGACCCGCAGGACCTCGGGTCCGCCGTGCTCGGTGAGCTGGACGGCACGCACGGCGGCGGCTCCTCGGGACGGTCGGACGGGACGAGCGGGCCCGGGTGGGACGAGCGGGGGCGCTGCCCGCTCGGGTGTGCGTGCACGAGGCCCCGACCTCGACGCCCCTCGCACCGGTGCGAGCCGCGTGGCGGTGCGCATCCCGGTGCCGCCGAGGCCGGGGCTGTCAGCGGGCCCGGCTCGCGGCCGGGCGGGTCTCGGCGGTCGTGGCCAGCGGCCCGTCGCCGGTGAGGACCTCCCACCCCCGCTCGCGGGCGAGCCGGGTGAGCACGGCGTCGGCGCCGACGACGACCGGCGTGCGCACCTGCTCGAGCATCGGCAGGTCGGACTCGTGGTCCCCGTACGCCCACGACGGGGTGCCGGGCGCGAGCTCGTCGAGCACCGCGGCGACCGCGGCGGCCTTGGCGTCGCCGATCATCGGGGTGCCGATCCAGCCCGTGTAGCGCCCGTGCGCGATCTCCGGGCGGGAGCACAGCACGCGGTCGGCGCCGAGGTGCGCGGCGACGGGCTCGAGGCACGCCGGGAAGGAGCCGGAGACGAGCACGATCGCGCGGCCGGCGGCGCGGTGCGCGTCGAGCTGTGCGTGGACGGCGGCGTCGACGAAGCCCTGCAGCAGCACCTGCGCGAACCAGCGGCGACCGGCGGCGGCCATCTCCGCGACGGGCTCCCCCGCGATGAGCCGGTAGTAGGCAGCGTTGGCCTCCTCGCGCGGGAGGTCCGCGCGGAGCAGGTCCGCGAGCGCGTCGAGGCTGCGGGACCGCTCGACGGGGGCGAAGTCGCGCACGTAGTACTCGTAGAACGAGACGAGGCTCGTGAGCCGCAGGAGCGTGCCGTCGACGTCGAAGAAGGCGACGCCGGTGGGCTCCGCACCGCCGGGGGCGGTCGTGGCGTCGTCCGGGAGTCGGGGGATCGTGGCGGTCATGTCAGCCTCCAGGTGAGCACGAGGTGAGCACGCGGTGAGCACGGGTGCGGAGCTGGCGAGCGACGGCTGACGCCCTCGGTCGTGATCGACGGTATCAGAATCCGTATCTGTAGCAGAACCCTGATACTCGAAGTTCGTCGTACGTCCGGTCTCGCCGGACCCGCCCTCACGCAGGGCCGCGCGCCCCGACGGTCCGCGCCGGGAGCACCGCACGGACCGCGTCGACGGCGCCGCGGGGGTCGGCGAGCCCGCCGTGCGCCGCGAGGTGGCCGTCCGGCCGCACGAGCAGGTACCGCGGCGCGCCGCCCAGCACGCGGCGCAGGGCCGGCGACGCGAGCGGCGCCAGGTCGGTGACCCGGACCTCGGGCAGCCCGGCGGCGATGGTCGCGGTGACCTCGGCGCCGGCGGCACGACCGGAACGTCCCGGCCAGAGCAGGAGGGTCCACGCGTCGGCGTCGAGCACGGGCCACGCCCCCGCGCCCGGCCAGCCACCGCCGTCGTCCACGAAGGCCGGCACCCGGTCCCCGACCCGCAGGGACCGGCGCCCCAGCAGCGGCGTCCGAGGCGGCGCATAGCTCGTGTCGAGCTGGGCGAACATCGGCGCGGCGCGCTGGAGCAGCCGCGTCCGGTCCGCCACGACCACCGCGGCGTCGCGGAGCCACCGGCGCCACGGGCTGCCCAGGAGGCCCAGGCGCGTCTGCACGCCGGTCGCGGCCGTGACCCGCACGGCCGACGCGCGGCGCTCGGTCTCGTAGGTGTCGAGCAGCGCGTCGGGCGCCTCGCCCCGGATCACCGCCGCGAGCTTCCAGCCGAGGTTCACCGCGTCCTGCACGCCGGTGTTCATGCCCTGGCCGTTGGCCGGGCTCATGATGTGCGCGGCGTCGCCCACGAGGAAGCACGAGCCCTTCCGGAACGCCTCGGCCGTCCCGAAGCGCACCGCGAACGCCGCCGTCCACTCCGGCTCGCCGACCGTGCCGGAGCCCGGGGCCCGCTCGTCGAGCAGGCGCTGGAACAGCTCGCGCGGCGGCGGCGGGCCGTCCGCGGTCGGCAGGCTCATCGCGACCCGGTAGACGCCCTCGCGCAGCGGCGCCAGGCCGATCATCCCGGCGCCGGACCAGAAGTAGTGCACCGTGCGGTCCGACGGCGCACCCGCGACGGGGGCGTCGCAGATCCCGAACGCGACGTTGACGGGGGCCGCGGTGAACGGCACGTCGAGCAGGCGGCGGACCGTGCTGTGCGCGCCGTCCGCGCCGACGACCCAGTCGAACCGCTCGTACGTCACCTCGCCCGAGGGGCCGCGCAGCGACACGTGCGGGCCGCCGTCGCGCGCGTCGGGGTGCGAGAGCACGAGCAGCTCGGTGCCCGTCTCGACCGTCCCGCCGAGCTCGACGACGCGCTGCCCGAGGATCTCCTCGGTGACGGTCTGCGGGATCGTCACCGCGAACGGGTAGAGCGCGTCGGGCACCGTCGAGATCCGCACGGTGCCCTTGCGGCGACCCTCGGACCAGAACGCGACGGCGTCGACCCGGTGCCCGCGCTCGAGCAGCCGCGGCGTCACGCCCGTGCGGCGCAGGAGCTCGAGCTGGCGCGGCCAGAGGATCGCCGCGCGGGAGTGCGCCGGGGCGTGCGTGCGCTTGTCGACGACCCGCACGTCGATCCCGCGCCGCAGCAGCTCGCACGCGAGGACGAGGCCCACGGGCCCGGCGCCCACCACCAGCACGCGCGGCTCAGGCACGAGCACCCTCCCGGGTCGACGGCGCCAACCGCACGATCGGTCCGTCGCCGCGGGACGACCCCGCCGCACGGCCGCAGCCGGCGGTTCCGGCGCCCGCGCCGACCCCGAGCACCGCGCCGAGCGTCACGCGCTCGCCCGGCGGGCCGCGAGCGGTCCGGGCAGCGTGTCCAGGGCGAGCTCGACGGTCGCGGCCGGGCGGTCGCCCTGGACGACCCGGACGGCGACGGTCGAGCGCGGCGGCTGGTCGGGCGCGGACCGCACGGGCGGCCGGGGCGGCTCCATGTGCAGGACGGTCGGCTCGTCGAGCTCGACGTACTGCAGGAACCGCCCGGTGATCGCGCCGACGTGCGTGTGCTGCGCGGACACGCCGTGCGTGTCGGCGAGCGCGACGAGCGCCAGCTGCCGGGCGGCCTCCGTCAGCACCATCGCGGGCACGTGGTCCTGGGCGTGGTCGAAGAGGCTCGTGTTGGTGAAGGGCAGCCGCAGGAGCCCGCGGACCTCGTGCTCGTCGGCCTCGACCGCGGTCAGCACCACGTTGCGCTCGTGCGCTCGGGCGACGAGCGCCGGGTCCAGGGACGGGGGCACGGGGGCGTCGCGCAGGCCCGCGCTCGTTACGAGGGTCGTGCGGCGGCGGGTGTCCCGCAGGGCGCGGTACGCCATCGGGGAGGCGAACATGACCTCGGTCGACAGCCGCCCGACCTCGGACTCCCCGACGGGCTGGGCGACGAAGATCGTCACGCGGTAGGTCAGCGAGCGCAGGACCCCGTGCACCGTGCGGGGGTGCTCGACCTCGACGAGCAGGCGCAGCGTCGGGGGCGCGTAGCCGACCGGGATCTCCCCGGTGCCCGGGAACGCCATGTCCCACGAGCGCAGGACGAAGTGCTGGCCGAGCGGGACGCCGAGGTAGGCGTGCGCGACGAGGGTCTCGGCCTGCCGGCAGCACTCGAGGAGCAGCAGCGGGTCGACCCGGGGGACGCGGCCGGTGTGGTCGCCGTAGTAGCCGTGCTGCGGCGGGAGCTGGGCGCCGACCTCGTACGCCGCCTCCCCGACCTGCGCCGAGTCGGTCACGAAGACCTCGCTCAGGGCGGCACGGTGGACGAGCCGGCGGTCCACGGTGGTCCGGTCGCTGAGCCCCGGGCCGTCCAGCGGGCTCCGCGTGAGGTCCAGGGACTCGGTGATCATGGACTTCCCCCTGAAGCATGAACGGTGCTGAGCCGAGAGGTCCACCCGGCAGCACAGCGCCCGGGTGCCGACGTGCGTTTGCTGACACCTATCAGGGCTCTGTGACCTGTCCGGACAGTAGCAGAGGCATCCCGGGGCGAACCAGCGACAAAGGGATGAACGCGACACGGCGTCGAAGCGCTTCCGCAGGCCCGGACGCGGGCCCGCGCGACGACTCCCCGACGCCGGGAACACCGCGGCCGCGCCCGGGGTTCACGCCACCATGACGACCATCGGACTCATCGGCAGCGGACACATCGGCGGGACGCTCGCGCGCCTCGCCGTCGAGCACGGGTACGACGTGGTGGTGAGCAACTCGCGCGGCCCGGAGACCCTCACGGACCTCGTCGCGGAGCTCGGCGACCGGGCACGTGCCGGGACGGCGCAGGAGGCGGCCGAGGCCGGGGACGTCGTCGTCGTGACGATCCCGCTCCACGCCTACCGCAGCGTCCCCGTCGGGCCCCTCGCGGGCAAGACCGTGATCGACACCAACAACTACTACTGGCAGCGCGACGGCCACGTCCCCGAGCTCGACGCGCACGAGACGACGAGCGCCGCGCTGCTCCAGGACCACCTCCCGGAGTCGGCCGTCGTGAAGGCGTTCAACCACATCACCGCCGCCGACCTCGGCTCGCGCGGCACCCCGCCGGGCACACCCGGCCGCCGCGCGCTCGCCGTCGCGTCCGACCACGACGACGCGAAGGCGCAGGTCAGCGCGCTGCTCGACGAGCTGGGCTTCGACGCCGTCGACGCCGGCACGCTCGCCGACAGCTGGCGCATCGAGCCCGGCACCCCCGGTTACGGCCCCGACCTCGACGCCGACGGGCTGCGCACCGCCCTCGCCGCGGCGGAGCGGGGCGCGAGCGCCTGACGCGGACGGGCACCCGCACCGGGCGCCCGAGACCGCACGACCGCACGCCCGCCCGGCACGCCCGAGCGCTGCCGGGCGGGCGTCCGCACGTCCAGGAGAGGACTCTCACGCGCGGCTGGACGCCTGCCCAGGCGAGATCGCGCCGGGGATGCCAAGGTGTGCGCCATGAACACGTCAGTGCGCTCTGCGGCAGCCGGAGCGGGCAACCACGGTCTCCTCGAGAAGGGTGCGCGCCTCGGCTACGCCGCGAGCGGGTTGCTGCACCTCCTCATCGCGTTCGTCGCGCTCCAGCTCGCGTGGTCGACCGGCGCTCAGGAGGCCAGCCAGGCCGGCGCCCTCCAGACGCTCGGGAGCTCCGGGCCGGGCTCCGTGGCCCTGTGGGTCATGGCCGTCGGGCTCGCGCTGCTCGGCGTGTGGCAGCTCACCGAGGCCGCCGTCCTGCAGGAGACCGGCGACCGGATCAAGGCCGCCGGCAAGGGCGTCGTCTACCTCGTGCTGGCCTGGACGGCGTTCGGCGTCGCGCGCGGCTCGAGCTCCGCCGGCGGCTCCGACCAGACCACGACCATGACCGCCTCGCTCATGGAGAAGCCGTTCGGCCTCGTGCTCGTCGGGGCCGTCGGTGTCGGCATCGTCGCGATCGCCGTCTACCACGTGCACAAGGGCTGGAAGAAGACGTTCCTGCGCGACCTCGTCGAGCACCCCGGCCCGTGGGTCGTGCGCGCCGGGCGTGCCGGGTACGTCGCGCGCGGCATCGCCCTCGGCATCGTCGGCGTGCTCCTCGTCTCGGCCGCGGTCACCCACGACCCCGCGCAGTCGCAGGGCCTCGACGGTGCGCTGCGCACGCTGCTCGACGCCCCCTTCGGCAAGCTCCTCCTGACGCTCGTCGCGCTCGGCTTCGCGGCGTTCGGCGTCTACTCCTTCGCGCGCGCCCGGTACGCGCGCGTCTGACCTCGGCGGCACCCCGCCGGCGCCCCGGGACACCGGGCGCGCCGGCGCGGGTGGCGACGACGGCCGCCGGTCTGGCCCCGGGACAACGACGTCCCGGGGTCCGGCCACGTGGCGGCCGCGACGTCCGGCGGCGGTCGGCGCCGGACCTGTCGGTGGCGGGCGGCTCCGAGCCGCGCCGCGCGGAGCCGGAACCGCACCGAGCGGTCGGAGCGGGGTGGGGCGGCGACCGTCAGTGCCAGGTGCCCCGCTCGCGCAGCACGTCGCGCAGGAGGTCGGCGCGGTCGGTGACCAGACCGTCGACGCCCAGGTCCAGCAGCGCGCGCATCTGCGCCGCGTCGTTCACCGTCCACACGTGCACCTGACGGCCGGCCGCGTGCGCCGCCGCGACGGTCCCGGCGTCGACCACGCGCACCCTGCCCTGGGCGACCGGGACCTGGAGGCAGTCGACGGGGCCCAGCGCGCGGGCCGCCGCCCGGGCCAGCCCCGTGCGGTAACCCACGAGGAAGCGGGCCACCTCCCCCGTGGCCGCCGACGTCGCGACCGGACGGGTCAGCGCCGCGAGGGTCGCCCGTCGCCGCGCCGCCGAGAACGACGCGACGCAGACCCGGTCGTGCGCGCGCGTGCGCTCGACCGCCGCCGCGACCGGGCCGGCCGCGCGGGCGTCCTTGACGTCGACGTTGACCCGCAGCCCCGGCCACGTGCCCAGCAGGTCCTCGAGCAGCGGGACGGGCTCGCGGCCCGCGATGAGCGCGCGGCGCACCGTCGCCCACGGCAGGTCGCCGACCCGACCGCGCGCGTCCGTCGTGCGGTCGAGCGTCGCGTCGTGCAGCGCCACGGCCACGCCGTCGGCGGTCGCGTGCGCGTCGGTCTCGACGTAGCGGAAGCCGAGGTCGACGGCCGCCGCGAACGCCGCGAGCGAGTTCTCCCCGCCGTCGGGCGCGAAGCCGCGGTGCGCGAGCGCGACGAACCCCGAGGGGTCGTCGAGGTACGGGTGCCGGGCCACGTGGCTCATCGCGCCGGGGCGTCCACCGACGCATCGGGGTCCTCGACCGCCCCGGAGCCGTCCCGCACGGTCCGGGGCGTCGGGGGCAGCCGGTGCTCGACGAACGCGACGACGCCCGCGAGCAGCAGGAACACCACCGCGACGACGAGCGCGTTCAGCACCGCCTGCGCGCCGCCGATCGCGCCGACGTCGAGGAACGGGTACGGGTACCAGTCCACGACGGCCCCGCGGCCGAACGTCCAGACGAGCCACGCGACCGGGTAGGCGACCGACCACAGCACGGTCGCGCGGTCCGCCCGGGGGCGGGGCCCGACGACGAGCCACGCGACCACCGCGACGACCGGCACCGTGGTGTGCAGGAGCAGGTTCGCGAACGCGCCCGACGGCGTCAGCTCCTGCAGGCCTGCGAGCACCGCGTGGTAGACGATCCCCGTCACGCCGATGCACAGGAGGCCGTCGAGCCGCAGCACCCGGAACACGCGCCCGTCCCGCTGCGGGTCGAGCGCGAGCAGCGCCGACGTGCCGCCGACCAGCAGGTTCGACTGGATCGTGAAGTAGCTGAGCAGGCGGGTCAGGCGCTCGGCCATGCTCCCCGCGACGCCCGGACCGTCGGTGAACGCGGTCACCACCTCGACGCCGACCCCGACGAGCACCATCACGGCGACGAGCCCGTGCAGGGTGCGCGCCGCCGCGGACCTCACGCTGCGGCGCCGGCGGTGGGGTGGGCCATGTGCCGACCCTAGCGGCGGGTTCCGGGAGCGGCCCGGGGACGGACCGGGTGGTGCCCGGCACGCGCCCGCCGACGTGTCGCGGGACGACTCGGCCGAGATCGCCTCGCGCGAGGTGTCCTCGCCGCGGGTTCCCGTTCGTCGTGCCAGTACGACGCCGCCCCACCCCGGGGCGCACGACCCAGGAGGTTCCCGTGCAGTTCGTGATGCTGGTCCGTGTCGACCCCGAGGCCACCCCCACCGCCGAGGACGACGACCCGAACGCCTGGGTCGACGTGCACGTGCCGCGGCTCGGCAAGCGCCTCGAGGGCAACCGCCTGCGCGACGTCGAGGACGCCACGACGGTCCGGGTCCGCGACGGGCGCACGCTCGTCGCCGACGGGCCGTTCGCGGAGTACAAGGAGCTCATCGCCGGCTACGACCTCATCGAGGCCGAGAGCATCGACCGCGCCGTCGAGATCGCCGCGCTGCACCCGGTCGCCCGGTTCGGGTCGATCGAGGTGCGCGAGGTCTGGCCGTTCTGAGCCGGACCCGCACCCGTCGCACACGCACGCACCCCTTCCCGTCGCACACCCCAGGAGGAACCATGCAGTACATGCTTCTGATGGCCGCCGTCCCCGACGCCCCCGCGCACGAGCCCGACCGGACGCCCCCCACCGCCTGGGTCGAGGAGATGCAGCGGCGCGACGTCGACCGCGGCGGCTACCGGCTGCGGCTGCCCGACGAGACCCGCACGGTGCGGGTCCAGGGCGGCGAGACCGTCGTCGTGCACGGCCCCTACGCCGAGGTCGCCGAGCAGGTCGCCGGCATCGGGCTCATCGAGGCCGCCGACCTCGACGAGGCCATCGAGATCGCCGCGAAGCACCCGTCGGCCCGCCTCGGCGCGATCGAGATCCGGCCGCTGTGGGTCGGGTGACCGACGTCGACGCGGCCCTCACCTCGGCGTTCAGCGCCGAGTGGGGGCGCGTCGTCGCGACCCTGATCCGGCTCACGGGCGACTTCGCGCTCGCCGAGGACGCGGCGCAGGACGCGTTCGTGGCGGCGGCGCGGCGGTGGCCGGTCGACGGCGTGCCCGACCGGCCCGGCGCGTGGCTCACGACCACGGCACGCAACGGCGCGCTGGACCGGCTCCGGCGCGCGACCACAGAGGCACGCAAGCTCCGGGAGGTGGCGGCGATGGACGCGCTCGAGCTGCACGCCCATGTCGCGGAGGACGACGGGACCGCGAGCGCCGTGACCGACGACCGGCTGAGGCTGATCTTCACGTGCTGCCACCCGGCGCTCCCGCTCGAGTCGCGCGTCGCGCTCACGCTGCGGACCCTGTGCGGGCTCACCGTCCCGGAGATCGCCCGCGCGTTCGGCGTCGGCGAGGCGGCGATGACCAAGCGGCTCGTGCGCGCCCGGCAGAAGATCGCGCACGCCGGCATCCCCTACCGGGTCCCGGCCGACGACGTGCTCCCCGAGCGGCTCGACGGCGTGCTCGCGGTGCTCTACCTGCTGTTCACCGAGGGCTACTCCGCGACCGCGGGGCCCGGGGTCGTGCGGGAGGACCTGTCGGCGGAGGCGATCCGCCTGACGCGCGTGCTCGCCGAGCTCGTGCCCGACGACGCGGAGGTGCACGGCCTGCTCGCGCTCGAGCTCGCGCACGACGCCCGGCGCGCCGCCCGGACCGACGCCGCCGGCGAGCTCGTGCCGCTCGAGGAGCAGGACCGCGCGCTGTGGGACGCGGGCCAGGTGGCGGCCGCCGCCGAGGTGCTGGCCCGTGCGCGCACCCTCGCGGTGGAACCCGGACCGTACCGGCTGCAGGCCGAGGTCGCGGTGCTGCACGCGACCGCCGCGACCGTGGAGGCCACCGACTGGGCGGCCGTCGCCCGGACCTACGCGCAGCTCGCGCGCCGCGCGCCGTCCCCGTACGTCGACCTCAGCCGGGCGGTCGCGGTCGCGATGGCCGACGGGGTCGATGCCGGGCTCCCGCTGCTCGACGCGCTCGCCGCGTCCGGGCGGCTCGACGGCAACCACTACCTCCCCGCGGCGCGCGCGGACCTGCTGCGGCGGGCCGGGCGGGAGCCCGAGTCGGCCGAGGCGTACCGCGCGGCGCTCACCCGCGTGACGAACGACGCGGAGCGGCGGTACCTGCGGCGCAGGCTCGCGGAGGTGTCCTAGCGGGACCCGGCGCACCGGCGGCTCAATGAGCACGATCCGGGCCGGTCCGGGCGCCTAGCATCTGGCGGTTGTGAGCCGCCTCGTCGAGACCGTCGTGCCCGGGCGCCTCGGCGTGCCCTTCCGGTGGCTCGTCGGCTCGGCGTTCGTCTCGAACCTCGGCGACGGGCTCGCGCTCGCCGCCGGGCCGCTGCTCGTCGCGTCGCTCACCGACGACGCCCGGCTCGTCGCCCTCGCCGCGACGCTGCAGTGGCTGCCGCCGCTGCTGTTCGGGCTGTTCGCGGGCGCGCTCACCGACCGGCTCGACCGCCGGCTCATCGTCGTGTCCGTCGACCTGGCGCGCGCCGTCGTGCTCGGCGTCCTCACGGCGGTCGTCGCGACCGGGGACGTGTCGATCGCGATGGTCCTCGGCGCGCTGTTCCTGCTCGGCACCGCGGAGGTCTTCGCGGACAACGCCTCGGGGACGCTCGTGCCGACGCTCGTGCGCCGCGACGACCTCGCCGTCGCGAACTCCCGCATCCAGACGGCGTTCCTCACGATGAACCAGCTCGCCGGCCCGCCGCTCGGAGCCGCGCTGTTCGCGGCCGGCACGGCGCTCCCGTTCGGGACGCAGGCGGTCGCGGTGCTGCTCGGCGCGGTGCTCGTCTCGCGCGTCGTCCTGCCCGCCCGCGAGCCCGCCGACGAGACGGCCCGCCGGCACCTGCGCCGCGACATCGCCGAGGGCTTCCGGTGGGTCGCGCACCACGCGGCGGTCCGCACCCTCGTCCTGACGATCCTCGTCTTCAACGTCACGTTCGGCGCCGCGTGGTCGGTGCTCGTGCTCTACGCGACCGAGCGGCTCGGGCTCGGCGAGGTCGGCTTCGGGCTCCTCACCACGGTCAGTGCCGTCGGCGGGCTCGCGGGGACCTTCTCCTACGGGTGGATCACGCGGCGCGTCAGCCTCGGGGACCTCATGCGGATCGGGCTCGTGATCGAGACGCTCACGCACCTCGCGCTCGCGCTGACCCGGAACCCCTGGGTCGCGCTCGCGATCTTCTTCGTGTTCGGGGCGCACGCGTTCGTCTGGGGCACGACGTCGGTCACGGTGCGCCAGCGGGCCGTGCCGGCGGCGCTGCAGGGCCGGGTCGGGAGCGTGAACCTGGTCGGGGTCTTCGGCGGGCTGGTCGTCGGCTCGGCGATCGGTGGGCTGCTCGCCGAGCGCTGGGGCGTGACGGCACCGTTCTGGTTCGCGTTCGCGGGGTCGGCGGTGTTCCTCGTACTGCTGTGGGGGCAGCTCGCGCACGTCGCGCACGCGGACGAGGCGCCGGTGGCTGCGGCGCCGGTCGCCGACGAGTAGCCCGCCGCCCCGGGCACTGCCGGGACGGCGGGCGCGTCGCGCACCGAGTCGGGTCGGGTCGGGTCGGGAGATCCCCGCACGCCGACCGGGCGGCCCGGGCCGGCACCGCCCGGCTCACCAGGGGATCGGCCCCGCGTCGCTGAAGTACCCGCCGGTCGGGCCGTCGTCGGGCAGCGTCGCGAGCTGCAGCGCCACCTGCGCCCCCTGCTCGGGTGTGCGCGTCCCGCGGAAGCCGTTGAGGTCGGTCGCGACGAAGCCCGGGCACGCCGCGTTGATGAGGACGTTCGTGCCCGCGAGCTCCTTGGCGTACTGCACGACGACGGCGTTGAGGAACGTCTTCGACGTCGAGTACGCCGCGGAGATCGGGCCGGTGTCCGTACCCGGCGTGGTCTGCAGCGTCAGGGAGCCGACGCTGCTCGACATGACCACGACGCGCGGTGACGCCGAGCGGCGCAGCAGCGGCAGGAACGCGTTGGTCACGCGGACGACGCCGATGACGTTCGTCTCGACGACCTCGCGGATCGTCTCCGGGGCGACGAGCGTCGGCTCCTGCGGGACGCCGCCGGTGATCCCCGCGTTGTTGACGAGCACGTCGAGCCGCCCCTCGTGCTCCTCGAGCTGTGCGACGGCGGCCGCCACGCTCGCGTCGTCGGTCACGTCGAGCGCGACGCCGAACGCGTCGACCCCCGCGGCCCGCAGCTTCTCGACGGCGTCCGTGCGGCGGCGGTCGTCGCGCGCGGCGACCCCCACACGCCAGCCGAGGGCCCCGAGGCCCGCCGCGATCTCGTACCCGATGCCCTTGTTCGCGCCGGTGACCAGCGCTGTCGTCTTCTCGCTCATGCCGCCAGCCTGTGCTCCGCGCCCACGAAGGGTCCAATACCGGTTCGGTGCCACCGATACCTCGCCGGTATCAGTCGTCGGTGGCGTGGTTACGCTGGACGGCATGGAGACGCGCGAGCTGCGGTACTACGTCGCCGTCGCCGAGGAGCTGCACTTCGGGCGGGCCGCCGAGCGCCTCGGGATCGCGCAGCCGCCGCTGTCCCGCGCGATCCGCCAGCTCGAGCGCCGCCTCGGGGTCACGCTGCTCGACCGCACGAGCCGCTCGGTCACGAGGACCGAGGCCGGCGAGGCGCTGCTGCACGAGGGCCGCGCCGTGCTCGACGCGGTCGAGGCCGCCGAGCGCCGCACCCGCCGCGCCGCGCACGCCACGACCGGGGCGCCCGGCGTCGTGCTCGCGACGAAGGCCGGCGCATCGACAGAGCTGCTCGCGAAGCTGCTCGACGCGTACGCCGCCGAGCCCGACGCGGTCCCGGTCGAGGTGCTGCTGAGCGGGATCGGCGAGCAGTCCCGCGTGCTGCGCGACGGGCGGGCCGACGTCGCGCTGCTGCACCTGCCGTTCGACGACGTCGCCGGGTTCGACGTCGAGGAGCTCCGCACCGAGGGCCAGGTCGCGCTGCTGCCCGCGGGGCACCCGCTGACCGCGCGCCCGCACCTGCACCTCGCCGACCTGACCGACGTGCCCGGGCTGCCGCTGCCCCGTTGGCCCGAGGCGGACGGTACCTACGCCGACGGCCCCGGGCCCCCCGCGCACGACCACTCCCAGCTGCTCCAGCTCATCGGGCTCGGGCGCGCGTGCGCCATCGTGCCGGAATCGGGCCGTCTGCTCGCGCGCGGCGACGTCGCGGTGGTGCCGGTGCTCGACGCGCCGCAGGTCACGACCGTGATCGCGTGGCCGCCGCACAGCCGCTCGCGCGGGGTCGCGGGGCTGGTGCGGACGGCGACGAGCCTGTGAGTCGGCGGGCACGACCACCCGCGCTCGACCGCGCGCCACGCCGCGGACCGGTGTCAGCATCGTGCACGATCGAGCGATGAGCTGGTCGCTCGGTCGAACACCTCGAACGCCCGCACCCACCGGTGTCGAACCGGGACGAACCGCCCGGCGCGCACTACCCTCCGCGCATGGCCTACCCGTGCCCGCGCTGCGGCCACCACGTCCTGAGCGCCCCGCCCGGCCCCGGCGTGCAGTGCCCCGTGTGCGCGACGCGCGAGGTGCCGGCCACCGCCCCGCGCACCGACGACGCCCCGGCGTGGGCGCCGATCCCCGGCGGCACGTCCGCGGGCGGTGAGCCGCACCTCAACGGCGACGCACGCATCGGCCAGCCCGCACGCCCCGAGGCCGAGCCGGCGCCCGAGCAGTTCCCGACGCCGCACGTGCCCGGGTGGGGGCCCCGCCGCCCGGACCGGTTGATCTCGCCGCGCAGCCCGGGGTCCTGGCGCACGCGCTCGCGGCCCGGGACCCCGCGCGGAGCGCTGCGCCCTCGGCCGTCCGGGGTCGGTCCCGACAGCGTCCAGCCCGCACCGCCCGCTCCCGACGCCGAGCCGCCCGCACCCGCCGGGCCGGACCGCCTGTCGTCGACGTCACGCGTGCGGGCCGCCGTCGGGCCGGGGGCCGCCGCGCTGCGCCAGCAGGGCGCCCGGGTGCGCGTGGTGGTCGCCGCGACCGACGACCGCCTCACCGACGACCACCTGTGGTTCGCGCGCAGGTGGGGACCACGGGTCGTGGCGGTCGGGCTCGTGCTCACGCTGCTCGCTACGGGGTGGCCGCGGGCCGTCCTCGGTGTGCTGACCGGCGTCGCGGTCCTCGGGCTGCTCGGGGCGCTCGGGTGGACGTGGTGGCGGCTCGGGCCCCGGCGGTGGTGGGTCTTCGGCGGGGACGCGCGCCGCGACCAGCTCGCCGAGATCCACGCCGACGCGGTCGCGGCGAGCCTCGCGCCCGGGATCGAGCTCGTGCGGGTCCGGCGCGTCCACCACACCGCGAACCACGGGTCCCGGTGCCTCGTCGAGACCGTCGAGGGACGGTCGCGTGACGCGTGGTTCTGGCACGCACGGCCCCGGCGCGGCGCCGTCCTGCTCGTGCGCGCGCAGCCGGCCAACCCGGCGCACACCACCGACCTGCACCTGCTGCACGTCGGGTCGGAGGCGACCGGCCCCGGCATCGTCCAACGGCTCCCGCGGGCGAGCTGGCGGGCGGGCGAGCGCGGCCGGCGACGCGACCCGGGGGCCGCGGACGGCGCGGTGCGCGACGTTCCGGTGGACGACGGCGGTGCTGCGGCGCCCTGACATAGCCGGTGCTGCGGCGACGGCGCCCTGACCGACGGGGCGGGCGGGCGCCGCTGCGGGCGGGTGCGGGCGCCGGTCCGGCCGGGTTCGGGCGCCGGTCCGGCCGGGTTCGGGCGCCGGTCCGGGCGGGTGCAGGCGCCGGTCCGGCCGGGTGCAGGCGCCGGCCGTGAACGTGCGCCGCGCGGGTCAGCCGCTGAGCTCGACGATTCCGTTCTGGTACGCCCACACGACCGCCTGCAGCCGCGACCGCACGCCGAGCTTCGGCATCGCCCGGGCGAGGTGCGACTTGATCGTCGACACCTCGAGCACGAGCGCCCCGGCGATCTCCTCGTTGGACATGCCCTGCGCCAGCAGCAGCAGGATGTCGAGCTCGCGGGGCGTCAGGAGCTCGGTGGCGCGCGCCGCAGTCACGGGCTGCGTCCGGCGCCGCGTGACGACCTCACGGAGCACGCGCTTGGTCAGGGCGTTCGCGAGCATGCCCTGCCCGGCGGCGACCGACCGCACGGCGTCGATGAGCGTCTCCGGCTCGGCGTCCTTGAGCAGGAAGCCTGACGCCCCGGCCTCGAGGGCGCCGAACAGGTACTCGTCCACGTCGAACGTCGTGAGGATCAGCACGGGCACGGGGTCCTCGACGTCGGGCCCGCACAGCGCGCGCGTCGCGGTGATGCCGTCGGTGCCGGGCATGCGGATGTCCATGCACACGACGTCGGGCCGGAGCGTGCGGGCCAGCTCGACGGCCGTCGCCCCGTCGGCGGCCTGCCCGACGACGCTGAGGCCCGGCTCGGTGCCGAGCATCGTGCTCAGCCCGGCACGGACGAGCGGCTGGTCGTCGGCGACGACGACCCGCACGGTGCCGGTGCCGGTGCCAGCGGTTCTGGTGTCGCCGCCGCGGGTGGCGCCGTCGCTCGTGCTGCCGGCGGTGCCGGGGTCGCTCCCGGTCATGGTGCGTCTCCTCCCGTGGTCGTCCGGTCCGCCGCGGGGACGACGAGGCGGACCTCCCACCCCCCGGCCGCACCCGGACCGTAGCGGAGCGTGGCCCCGGTGACCTCGGCCCGCTCGCGCATCCCGACGAGCCCGTACCCGGGCTGGTGCGGCGGCGCCGCGTCGCGCGCCGGCGGGGCGTCGTTGCGCACCGTGACGACCAGCGCGACCCCGTCCCGCGCATCGAGGCGCACGTGGCACGGCGCCCCTGGTGCGTGCCGGACGGCGTTCGCGAGCGCCTCCTGGACCGTCCGGTACACGACGAGCTGGGCGAGCGGCCCGACCGCGCCCGTGGCCGCGAGCTCGTCGACCGGCCCGGCGCGGTCCAGGGTCACGTCCACGCCCGACTCGCGCGCGCGGGCGACGAGCTCGCCGACGCCCGCGAGCGTCTCCATCCGCACGGAGCCGTCCGCGTCGTCGGGCCCGTCGGTGTCCCGCAGGAGGACGACGAGGTTGCGCAGGTCGCGCAGCATGGCGGTGCTCTGCTCGCGGACCTGCGCGACCGCGACCTTCGCGCCCGCGGGGTCGACGTCGATCTGCCGGCCGATCGCGCCGGTCATCACGGCGATCCCGGACAGGTGGTGGGCGGCGATGTCGTGCAGCTCGCGCGCCATCGCCGTGCGCTCGCGCTCCACGGCGACCTGCACGAGCGCGTCGTGCTCGCGGGTGCGCGCCGCGAGCGTGTCGGCCCGGGCCTCGCGCGCGTCGCGGCGCGCCCGGACGATGGTCGCGGCGAGGACCGGGAGCCCCACCGCCCCGACGGCCTGGAGCGCCCCGGCGACGACCGCGACCGGCGCTGCGCCGCCGATGAGGTGCTCGCTCGCCGCGACGCCGACCGCCACGAGGACGGCCGCGACGACGAGGGCCGGCCCCGCGCGCCCCCGGCGGTGGTCGACCGCGACCTCGTACGCCGCGACCAGCACCGCGGCGACGGCCGTGCCGACGCCCTCGCCGAGGAGGGCGAGCGCGGGCACCCCGGCGGCCACCGCGACGAGCACACCGGGGGTGGCGCGGGGCCGGGCAGCGAGCGCCACCGCCTGGGCGGTCAGGACCGCGACCGCCCACCACCAGGCCGGCGCGCCGAACTCCGGCATCCCGACGGCGGCCTCCGCGTCGGCCGCGTGCAGGAGCGTCGCCGCGACGAGGAGCGCGACCGTCACCCCCCAGCACGCCGCCGGGACGGCGACCCGCGCGGGGCGCAGGGAGCGGCGCGGTTCCTCGGTCACGCGGGTCACGATAGGGGCGCCGTCCCACCGCGGTAGGCGAGCCGCCCGCGCGTGGCGACGACCAGGACGCCGCCGACCACGACCGAGCCGAGGATGAGCGCGAGCTGGAACGTGTCGCGGTCGACCGTCGGGAACATGTCGGCCCCCGCGACGGACGCGAAGTTGTTGACGCCGACGTGCAGCAGCATCGCCATGGGCAGGCTCTCGTGCGTCGAGTTGAACACCCACGTCATCACGACGTTGAAGACCACACAGAACACGACGAGCCCGACGGGCCGGTGCCAGGGCACGTCCGGCCGGCCGCCCCACTCGGTGAGGAACAGCGGCAGGTGCCACACGCCCCAGAGCACGCCGACGAGCACCACCGCGGGCAGCGGGCCGAACCGGCGCTGCGCGCGCGGCAGCGCGAAGTCGCGCCAGCCCGGCTCCTCGGCCAGGCCGGTCGTGACCATCTGCATGAGCAGGCCCGGCACGAACGCCACGAGCACGGCCGCGGACGGCGCGTGCACGACCCCGCCGGTGAGCACGAGGAGCGAGAGGATCATCACGGCTGGGACTCCGAGCAGGATGCCGGCGTACCACCACCAGCCGACCCGCCACCGCCACAGGCGCCGCGCCCACGTGCGCAGGCCCGCCCGCCCGTCGCACAGCACCGTCACGAGCAGGGCGGAGCCGATCGGGCCGAGGTAGGCACCCGGGAGCATCCCGAGCAGCTGCCCGCCGCCGGCTCCACCGGGGAACGCGACGTCCCACACGCCGAGCCCGTGCCGCGACAGGACGTACGGCAGCCACGCCGCCCAGCTCGCGAGGTTCGCGAGCACGAAGAAGGACACCAGCGGACGGCGCCGCACGAGGTCGACGACGCCGCCCCTCGGTGCGGTCGGTGGCCGTTCGAGCACAGCGGTGGCGGTCATGACGGGCCCTCTCGTCGACGTCGTGCGGACGTGACGACGCTAGGAAGCCGGGCCTCTCGGCCGCGCCGGGCGCAGGATGGCGATCCTGGACCTGCATCGAAAGGTGCAACCGGCCCCCTGTGCCGCACGCGGGCCGCACCGAACCAGCCGCGTGCCGCCCCACCGCGCGAGCCGACCGCCGCGAGTCAGGGCCGGGTCGTCACCACGTCTGCAGGAGCGTCCAGATCCAGTCCCCGACGAACTCGAGGAACTGGCGCACCGCCGGCCCCGCGGGGGTGGCCCCGAGCACGAGCCCGAACAGGATGCACACCACCGCGATCTCCGCGCGGACCTGCCGCGACCTCATCAGCAGGACGACGATGATCCCCAGCAGCACCGCGACGGTGACGACGCTCATCGCGCCGCCCCCGGTCGTGCGTCGAACCTCGAGCTCCCCGCGATGCGCATGATCCGCCGTCTTCCGTCGATCCCCCGTGGTGTCCCGAGCGGACATACCGTACTGAACCGGTCCGGATCGGCCGAGAGGCGCGCGGCCGCGCGGCGATGAGTCCGGGTCCCGGCGCCGGTCCACCCCCCGACCGCACCCGGGGACGGTGCTGTCGCCGCGCCGTCCACCACCGGAGGACCCCATGACCAGCACCCCCACCGCACCCACGACCACTGCGCCCACGACCACCGGGACCCTGGCCGCGCCGGGCGTCCGCCTGCACTACGAGGTGCGCGGCGCCGGCCCCCTCGTGGTCCTCGTCGGCTCCCCGATGGACGCGCACGCGTTCACGCCGCTCGCCGAGCTCCTCGCCGCCGACCACACCGTGCTGACGACCGACCCGCGCGGCATCGGCCGCAGCCCTCTCGACGACCCCGAGCAGGACTCGACCCCGGAGCTGCGCGCCGACGACCTCTCGCGGCTCCTCGCGCACCTCGGCGCCGGCCCCGCGGTCGTCGTCGGGTCGAGCGGCGGCGCCGTGACCGCCCTCGCGCTCGCGCAGGCGCACCCCGAGCAGGTCGGCACGGTCGTCGCGCACGAGCCGCCGCTCGAGGAGCTGCTCGAGGACCGCGAGCGCCGCCGCGCCGCCACGGACCACATGATCGCCACGTACCTCGCGGACGGGCCCGGCGCGGCGTGGGCGCTGTTCCTCGCGGAGGCGAACATCGACGAGGCGGGCGAGAACGGGCCGTCGGGCGCGCAGCCCGAGCCGGCGGACGGGTTCCCCGAGCGCGACCCGCAGGAGGTCGCGGACGAGCGCCGGTTCTTCCTGCACGAGCTGCGCGCGACGACCCGGTGGGTGCCGGACGTCGAGGCGCTGCGGACCGGGACGCCGCGCGTCGTCGTGGGCATCGGCGAGGAGTCGGCGGGTCAGCTGTGCGACCTCACGTCGACCGCGCTCGCGCAGGGGCTCGGCATCGAGCCCGTGCGGTTTCCCGGCGACCACGTGGGCTTCGTCGAGCACCCCGAGGCGTTCGCGCGGCGGTTGCGCGAGGTGCTCGACGCGGGCTGAGCGGGCGCCCGCGCGGGGGTGGCTCAGCCGCGGGCGCGCACGAGGAACCGGTCGAGGTCGTAGCCCTGCGTGACCTCGTTCCACCGGACGTGCGGCGGCCCGTCGGCGACCACGTCACGGCGGAGCAGCGCGGTCACGAACACCTCGGTCTCCATGATCGCGAGCGGCGCGCCCGGGCAGCGGTGGTGGCCGTCGCCGAAGCTCATCAGGGTCGCGGGCACGCCCCGCGGCAGGTCGCGGCCGGGGCACAGCCCGAGGGGGTCGTCGCCGACGACGGCGTGCTCCGCGTTCACCGCGCGGAGGTCGAGGTCGATCAGCGTGCCCTCGGGGAGGTCCACGGGGCCGTCGGGCCCGGCGAGCGTCAGCGGCGCGGTCGTCCGGCGGTACAGGTGCCCGACGACGGGCTCGAGCCGGAGGGTCTCGTCGAGGACCGCGAGGCGCTCGTCCCGGCCGGCGGCGCGGTACCGGGCGAGCAGCGGCGGGTCGTCGAGCAGGTGCCACGCGGCGACGGTGATGAACTCGCGCGTCGTCGCCATGCCTGCGGCGCCGTACGTGACGCACTCGGTGAGGATGTCGAGGTCGCTGAAGCCCTGCTCGACGAGCTGGGAGATCACGTCGTCCTGCCCGGGGGCTCCGGCGGCAGCGCGGCGGCGGTGCGCGCGGACCGCGGGCCGGACGTCGAACCAGTGGAACCGCGCGAGCGCCGAGCTCCGGCGCAGCGACCGCACGAGCGAGCCGAGGTCGGTGACCTTCTCGGTCGAGTCGCCCGCGAAGAACGCGTCGAGGCGCCGGCTCTGGCCCCGCACCGACGAGCTCGTCAGCCCGATGACCCGCCCGGCGACGTGCACCGCCATGAGCAGCGAGAGCCGGCTCAGGTCGACGGGGCGGCGCGTCCCGATGCTCCCGACCAGGCGCTCGCTGACCTCCTCCATGAGGTCGCGGTAGTCCTCGGTGACCTTCGGCGCGAAGAGCCGAGCGGCGGCGCGGCGCTGCGTGTGGTGCTCCTGACCCTCGAGGTAGAGGATCGGCGGGCGCATGCGCGGACCGGCACGGTGGATCCGGTCCCCGCCGAACCCGGCCTGCCGGACCCCTTCGGAGGCGCGCAGGACCTCGCGGGCGACGTCGAAGGTCCGGACGACCCAGCGCGGCTCGTCGCCGAGGTGCTGAGCTCGAGCGCGGGGAGCGTGGCGTCGTCCGGGCGGGTCAGCTTGCGGACCGGGCAGCCGGGCGCGGACGTGGTCTCCGTCGACCCGTTCGGGTGAGTCGTCACACGTGCACGATGCCCGACGGGGCCAGCGCGCGCGACCGATGCGGCGCGGGGGCGGGTTCGGCGCGGCTCAGCCGCTGTGCGGCGCGAGGTGCTCGTCCGCGCCCTGGTCGGCGCGGGCGTCGGGCGCGAGCCCCTCGGCGCGGAGACTCTGCACGCGCGCGGTCCGCGTCGGGTAGCCCCACAGCTCGATGGTCTGCACGACCCAGAAGGCCGCGAACTCGAGCACGAGCAGCGTCTCGACCAGGAGGACGCCCCGCTCGGCGCCGGACGCGCTCTGCCGCAGCACGACCTCGACGACGAGCGTGAGCACCATCGACGCCGCCACGGCCCAGTACGCGGTCGAGAAGCGCGACGACGGCTCCTCGCGCCGCGACGAGAACGCGTTGACGACCACCACGACGACGATGCCCGCGAACATGAGCAGCGCCCCGACGTAGTGCCCGTGCTCCTCCAGCTGCTCGGGTGCGAGCACGTACGCCGCGGCGATCGCCACGAGGACGGCCCACTTGACCCACCGCCAGAGCTGCCCGGGCCCATCGAGGTCGCGCGGCGGGCGGGCGCGTCGCCCGATCAGGTACGCGAGCAGCTCGGTGAGCGCCGCGGCGACGAGCACCGCGCCCACGTTGTTGCGCACGCTCGCGCTCACGTCCCACGGGGGAAGCCCGGGACCGCCGCACAGCGGCTCCGGCTGCACCGGGATCATCGCGACGACGAACGCGAGGTAGCCGGAGATCCCGAGGACGACGTCCTCGGTGTCCGAGCTCCCGCGGTACACGACGAGGCAGGCGCCGACCGCGCAGAGCGCCCCGACGACGACCCCGTGCGCGGCCGTCCAGTAGTACGCGCTGAGGGACGTCTGCCAGCAGCCTGCCGCGACCGCCTGGCCGATCACCCCGGTCGCGAGCATCGCGAGGAGCACGAGCGTGGCGATCCGCAGAGCGCGGTAGGTGTCCCGCTCCGTCGCCATGGCGCCAGTATGCGTTCAGCGCGGACGGCGTGCTCTGCGAGCGGACGACGGCCGGGCCGGGCCTGGCGCACGGAGGGGCGGTCTCGCGCCGGCCGTCGGGGCGGCGGCGCCCCGGCGGCAGGCTCGGCCGGCAGGCTCGGGCCGGAGCCTCGACCGGCGCGGCGCCGGACGCGTGCCTAGCCTGGCAGGGGACCGTGCCGGGCGGTCCGTCGACGAGGAGGTCACGATGAGCGAGAGCACCGACCGCACGCCCGAGGCGGACGACACGGTCGACGAGGTCCTGGCCGAGGAGGAGACGACGGAGGAGGACGCGCGCTCGTTCCCCGAGGCGGGCAGCGACGACGACCCCGGCAGCATGATGAACATGTGACCTGCCTGCGCGCAGGCTGCCCCCCGACCCTTGTGCCCGCGGCGGTCCGCCGCTAACGTACAACCTTGTGGTTGCAAGTCGGCCGGACGACGACGACGTGGACCGCCTCTTCGGGGCCCTCGCCGACGCGACGCGCCGCGACATCGTGCGGCGCGTCATGGGCTCCGAGGCCTCGGTCTCGACGCTCGCCCGCAGCTACGCGATGAGCTTCGCGGCCGTCCAGAAGCACGTCGCCGTCCTCGAACGGGCCGGCCTCGTCAGCAAGGAGCGCCGCGGACGCGAGCAGATCGTGCGCGGCGACATCGGCACCATCCGGGCAGCCGTGCGGCTGCTCGACGTCTACGAGGAGATCTGGCGCGGCCGCATCGGTCGCCTCGAGGACCTCCTCGCCCTCCCACCCGAAGGAGACGTCCGATGACGGTCGTCAGCACCACCAAGGACGAGGAGGCGCTCAGCCTCAGCATCGTCGCCGACCTCGCCGCACCGCCCGCGCGCGTCTGGCAGCTCTGGTCCGACCCGCGCCAGCTCGAGCGCTGGTGGGGGCCGCCGACCTGGCCGGCCACGTTCGTCGACCACGACCTCACCGTCGGGGGCCGCGCGTCGTACTACATGACCGGCCCCGAGGGCGAGAAGGCGCACGGCTGGTGGCGCTTCGACTCGGTCGACGCGCCGTGGTCGCTCGCGTTCGAGGACGGCTTCGCCGACGACGACGGCACCCCGAACGACTCGATGCCCACGACGCGCGCCCAGGTGGTGCTCGAGGAGACCGCCGAGGGCACGCGCATGACGATCACGTCGAGCTTCCAGTCCGCCGAGCAGATGCAGCAGCTCGTCGAGATGGGCATGGTCGAGGGCATGACGAGCGCCGTCGAGCAGATGGACGCGATCGTCGCGGGCTGACCCCTCGACCCGCACCTCCGGACGCGCACGACGGGCCGGCTCCCACCGCGGGGCCGGCCCGTCGTCCGTGTCCCTCAGGTCCCTCAGGTCCCGACGGGCGCGCGTGACGCGCCGCACCCACGATGGACCCGTGACGTTCCCCTACCGCCTCGGCTTCCCCGTCAAGGTCCTCGGCGCCGGCGGCCTCGCGTCGGCGGACGCCCGCCGGTGGCAGAGCGGCCCGCACCTGTCCCGCTCGCTCGAGCTGCTCGACGCGGTGCTCGACCACCTGCGGACCATCGACGTCACGGTGTTCCGGCTCTCGAGCCAGACGATCCCCTACGGCACCCACCCCGACCTGCCGGACCTGCACTACCGGCGCCAGCTCGACGAGTGCCGCGACCGGCTCGACGCGCTCGGGGCCCGCGCGCGCGAGCAGGGCCTGCGCCTGTCGACGCACCCCGGTCAGTACACGGTCATCAACTCCGCGGACCCCGGGCTCACCGCACGGTCGGTCGCGGACCTCGAGCAGGACACGGCGCTGCTCGACGCGCTCGGCCAGGGTCCGGAGGCCGTCGTCGTCGTCCACGTCGGCGGCCTCTACGGGGACCGCCCCTCCGCGCTCGACCGCTGGGCCCGCGCCTACGAGACCCTGTCGCCGAGCGCGCAGGCACGGCTCGCGCTCGAGAACGACGACGGGCCGTTCGGCGTCGCCGACGTGCTCGAGCTGCACCGCCGCACGGGCGTCCGCATCGCGTACGACCACCACCACCACCGGTCGACGGCCGGCTCGGTCGACCTGCCGCCCGCCGACGCGCTGGCCGCGACCTACCGGACGTGGCCGAGCGGCGTGCGGCCCAAGGTGCACCTGTCGAGCCCGCGCGTCGACCTCGAGCACGTCGACCGGAAGGTGCCCGGGACGCGACGCACCGAGCACGTCCCGGTGGCGCCTCGGCTCACGCCGCACGCCGACCTCATCTCCCCCTTCGACCTCGTCGACCTGCTGCGCAGCGCGCCCGGCCCGCTCGACGTGATGCTCGAGGCCAAGGCCAAGGACCTCGCGGTCCAGCACGCCCGCGACGCCCTCGCCCGCCTGTTCCCGGACCTGGCGGCCGCCGAGGAGCGGTCGGCACACGTCGCCTGACAGCCCTGGTCGGAGGCGTGGGCCGACGTGGTCGGGCCCCGCGCGCCCCGCTCGTCGTCGGGCGCCGTCAGGCCCGCGCGCCGAGCTCCTCGAACGACGCCACCCGGACGACGCCCTCGACCCGGCGGGCGAACCCGGCGTCCGTCGTCACGAGCGCGTCCGCCTGGAGCCGCGTCAGCGCCACGTACTCGGCGTCGTACGTCGACCCCCAGCCGAGCTCCGTCGCGACGTCCCACGCGGTGCGGCGCAGCACGGCGTCCCCGAGCAACCGGATCCGGAGCCGACCGGCGAGCCGCAGCCGCTCGCGCGCGACGCCGGCCGCGAGCTCGCCGCGGTGCACCGCCTCGTGCAGCACGGACAGGGTCTGCGAGCGCAGGAGCGTCGGCGCGAGGAGCTCGTTCCCCTCCGCGACGGTCAGGCCCTCCGCCGCGATCCGCAGCACCGCACCGGCGTCCACCACGAACCGCGTCACGACGCCTCACCCCGCCTCGCACCCAGGCCCGTCGACGTCGTCCCGACCACCGTGCCCACGGTCTCAGCCCTGCTGCTCGACGAGGTCGGCGAGCTCGCTGATCTGCGCGACGACGGCGTCGCGCGAGGAGGTCACCGGGAGCGCCGCGCGGGCGATCCACGGGAGCTGCCGGATCAGCGCGCCGAGCTCCGCACGCTGCCACGGGGGGACGTCGTCGAGCGCGAGGCTGCCGAGGTTGTGGTCCGCGATGGTCCGCAGGTGCCCCGCGAGCCCGGGGTCCTGCGCGCGGTCGGCGAGCGTCTCGACGACCCACGCGAACACCGACGCGGACACCGACCAGTCACGCCCGTCGGGGAGGAAGATCACGCCGCCCATCAGTCACCCACGCTTCCGCAGCAGCCCCCGTGGAGTCTCGGTTCCCGAGGCGACGACCGTAGCCCGCCGAGGCCCCGCCACGCCCGGCGAACGCCGTCACCGATCCGGGGACGGCCGGGGCGAAGCCGCGGCACCGGCGCGGCACCGGCGCGACGGGTCTCGTCCACCGACGCGCCCGTCAGCCGCCGACCGTCGTCGCCACCACCGCGATCACCGCGACCACCGCGACGCCGATGGCGATCCAGTTGAGCGTCATGACCCCGCGGTACCCGGCGCTGCGGGGCTTCTCGCCGCCGCCGGCGATGGCGCCCGGGAGGAACACGACGGACGGCGCCTCGTAGCGCAGCTCGACGCGCTGCCCCGCCGGCAGGACGGCCGACGCGCGCCCGGCCTTGCCGCCGAGGTACGGCACGTGGACGCGGAGCGTCGCGTCGGCGGCGGCCACCGGGAGCGGGTGCGTCCCCCAGCCCTGCGCGACGAGGTTCCCGTCGACCGAGACCTTGGGGCTGCACGCCTCGTAGATGAACGCCTGCGCGGGGTGCCCGAGCGTGATGCTGGACCAGCCGGCGGAGGCCGCGGCGGGCGCCGACCCGCCCGGTGCGGCGTCGGGGTAGAAGTTCCAGCCGGGCGGCGCGGGCGGCCACGACGGGTCCGGCTGCCAGCCCGGCGGGGGCGTCCAGCCCTCGGGGACGGGCGGCCAGCTCGGGGGCGGGGTGAAGCGGGCAGTCATCGCGGGGCTCCTTGGGGTCGGATCGGGTCGTGCGGTGCGGTGCCGTGCGGTGTGTTCGGGGGGTGCGGCGCGGGGCTCGGCGGTGCGGGTCAGCCGATCGCCTCGAGGCACAGGAAGCGCGTCCCGTCCTCGAGGTAGCCGGCCGGGCCTGTGCACGAGACCGCCGACTCGACGACGCTCGTCACCCGGTACACCGCCGCGCTGTCGCCGCACGCCACGGCGCGGACGTCGGTCGTGCCCGCGGACCAGCAGGAGCCCATGCCGTCGGTCGCGACGTCGTCGTCGAACACCTGGCCGAGCACCAGGAAGACGGCCACGACGGCGAGGACGCCGCCCAGGATCAGCTTCGTCGGTCCGACGCCCGCGACGAACCCCGCGGCCCGGCCCGGGTTGCGCGGCGCGGTCCAGAACTCCCAGCCCTCGGGCGCGGCGGGCCACGCCGGGTCGGGCAGGTGCCCGCGGCGCGGGTCGAAGCCGGCGGGGACGGTCCAGCCGGGCGGCGGGGCGAACGCCGCGTCGGTGCCGGGCGCGAGGGGAATCGTCGGGACGCTCACGCGGGACCGCCCGGCTGCGCGTCGTCGGCGCGGCGGACCGTGGCCGCGATGCCCGCGGCGTGCGCGGCGCTGAGCCCGAGCGCGGCGGCGTACCCGGCCACGAGCGCGGAGCGGTCGGTGGCCCGGTCGTGCTGGTCGGCGAGCGTCAGGACGCGGCGCAGGAACTCCTCGCGACCCTCGGTCGTCATGGTCGGCGCGAGCGGCCGGAGGAACGCGAGCGTGACGCCGGGGTCGGCGAACGCGACCACGTCCCCCTCCAGGGCGGCGCGGTCGTACGAGGACGACACCCCGGCGGACGACGCGAGCAGCGCGACGGCGGGACCGTGCAGCGCCGCGCCGGCCGGCCCGGACGCGGCCACGAGGTGCGCGACGGCGGCCCGGTTCGCGAGCCCGACCTGGTACTCGAACAGCTGCGTCGTCGGCTCCCCGAGCACCGCGTCGCGGAACGCGGTGCCGCACCGGGTGCACTCGACGTGCGACTGCAGCCGGCGCAGCGGGATCACCGGGATGAAGAAGAACGTGAACCACTGCCGGGGCTGCACCCGCCGGTACTCCGCGTCGACCCCGCACTGCGGGCAGTGGAACTGCCCCGTCCCCAGCACCGCGTTGAGCACGCGCATGCCCCAGATCACGAACACCGTCGGCTCCCTCGTCTGCCGGTCGGGCGCGACCGGCGTGGCCCCTGCTCGTCCCTCCGGCGGCTCCGGCGACGACTGCTGCGCCCGCACACTAGCGCCGGTCGCAGACCCGCCAGACCGGTTCCGGCATCCGGTTCCCTCGACCCCGCCGGCCCGCCGTGGCATGCTGTCGCCGCTCCTCGCCCCCCTGTGATGGCCCCGGCGCGCCGCGAAGCGCCGCCCGCGATGACACGCACCGCACCGCGCACCACCCACCCCGGAGGGTCCGCCCCTCACGACCGATGAGCGGCGCCCGCGCCCCCGAGGGCGCCCCGCCCGTCAGCCCCGTCCGGGTCCGCAGCCGCAAGGACCTCCGCCACGAGCGCCGCCGCCGCGCGCACGGGTGCTGGGACCACCTCGTCGTCGCGCCCCTGTGGCCGCTGCACGGCGTGAACCTCGGGACCCTGCTGCGCACGTGCGACGCGGTCGGCGCGTGCCTCGCGGTGCCGCGCCTGCCGTGGGTCCCCGAGGCGCTCGAGCGCGGCAACACGCTGCGGCGCCCGGCGTGCGTGCACTGGACGGGCAACCGCGTCCGGTGGCTCACCGAGCAGCGCGCCGCCGGCTCGGCGGTCGTCGGCGTCGAGCTCGCCGACGAGGCCATCCGGCTCGGCGACCTGCCCGCCGCCCGGCGCCGCACCGTCGTGGTGCTCGGGCACGAGCAGACCGGCATCCCGCCCGAGGCGCTCGGGCTCCTCGACCAGGTCGTCGAGATCCCGATGGTCGGCACCGGGGCGAGCCTGAACGTCGCCGTCGCCGGCTCGCTCGTGCTGTACCGGCTCGCGGGGCTGCTGTGACGGGCGCCGGTGTCGCCCCGAGCTACGCCTCCGGTGCCTCCGGTGCCTCCGGTGCCTCCGGTGCCTCCGGTGCCTCCGCAAGCGACGCGTACCACTCCGCGTACGGCGTCGTGCGCGCCAGGTGCCGCGTCAGGTCCGGGGCGCCGTCGGTCCACCACACCGGGCCGCGCTCGGCGAGGGCCCGCTTCGCGGCGTCCACCCGCGCGCGGGCGTCCTCGCGCTGCTCACGGTCCTCGTGCCGCATCGCCGTCTGCTTGTCGCGGCGAGCCTGCATGAGCTCGCGGGTCAGCTCGTCCCGCCGCTCCGGGGTGAGCGTGGGGTCGGAGCACCGCCACAGCCGCCCGCGGACCACGAGGTACCGGCCGTCGGGCGTCGTCAGTGGGGGTCCGGCCATGCGTCGAGGCTAGGTCGGGACGCCGGGCTCGGCAGCGCGGGGTCCGCCGGCGGGGTCGGCAGCGCGGGGTCCGCAGGCGGGGTCGGCAGCGCGGGGTCAGGCGGCGACGTCAGCGGCGCCGGTTTCGGCGGCGCGGCCGGCGGCGGTCAGAACCGCCCGCCGCCGCCCCGCCGCCCGCTGCTGCGCCCCGAGCCGGAGCTGCGGCGCGACGACGAGCTCGACCGGCGCGAGCTCGACGAGGACGATCGGCGCGAGCTCGACGAGCTCCGGCGCGACGACCCACCGCTCCAGCCGCCGCCGGAGGACGAGCCGCCCGAGCCGCCCCAGCCGCCGAGCCACCCGCCGCCGGAGGACGACGAGCTCCAGGACCCGCCGGTCGACCAGCTCGGGCTCGGGTCGGGCCTGGCGGCGGCACGGGCGACCGCCGCCTCCGTGCCGGCCATCGTCCGCGCCTCGGCGAGCAGCCGGGACGCGTGCTGGGTGCGCGCGAGCGCCGCGACCGGGTCGGTGTCCGCGAGCGCCTCCGCCTCGCCGGTGAGCCGCTGCGCCTCCGCCAGCCTGGTCCTCGGCGCCGCGCTGACCACGGCGGCGTCGAGGCGGATCATCTCCGCGACGGAGCCGGTCTCCGCGCGCACGGACGCGAGCGCGGCGACGAGCCGGTCACGCGCCCGGGCACGGTTCTCCTCCTCGGCGCGCAGCGGCGCGAGCAGCCCGTCGAGGCGCTCCTCGGCGGCGGCCAGGGTGGCGAGCGTCGCGAGGGGGTCGGCGGACGCCTGCGGGTCGGCCGCGGCGGACCGGGCGGCGCGGGCGGCGTAGACGGCGGCGGTGACGGCGTCGTCGTCGGGTGCGAGCCGGGCGGCGTCGTCGACGTCTGCCGCGAGCGACACGGACGCGGCGTCGATGCGCGCGGGCGCCGCGGCGAGGTCCTCGCCGGCCCGGCCCACGGCGTCGAGCAGCGCGACGGCCTGGCCGAGGCAGCCCTCGGCGGTCCGCGCGAGCTCGACGGCGGAGCCCCGGTCGGTGTCGAGCGCGGCCGTGCCGGCGGCGACGACGGTGCGCGTGCGGTCGAGCAGCGCGTCCGCACGGTTCACGTGACCCGCGACGGACGCGAGCGCGGCGGGCGCGTACGTGGTGCCGAGCGCGTCCAGCGCGGCACGAGCCGCGGGCAGCCGGCCGGCGACCTCCTCGGTGCGCAGGCCGAGGTCGGTCAGCACCTGGGGCGCTCGCGCGTGCAGGTCCCGGAGCGCGTCGAACGCGGACTTCTGGGTGTCGAGCGCGGCGTCGGCCTGGGCGCACAGGTCGAGGACCCGGGTCAGCATCGCGCGGCGCTCGTCGCGGGTCTCGCGCTCGTCGTCGTCGAGCTGCTGCCGGACGGCGAACGCCGCCGCAAGGGTCGAGCGGGCGTCGGCGAGCACGTCCTCGAAGACGCGCGTCGCCTCCGTGCCGAACTGGGCCTGCGCGAAGCCGAGCTCCTGCGTGGAGGACTGCACCGCCTCGTCGACCCCGACGAACGCCGCACCCGCGCGCTGCTCGAGCTCCCGCAGCGGCACGGTCGCGGGACCGGAGGCCGCGGCACGCCTGCGGCGCAGGAGCGCGCCACCGACCCCGAGGGCGCCGAGGACGCCGGCGCCGACGAGCCACGGCGCCGCACCGGAGCCGGACGCTCCGCCTGACGTGCCACCCGCGCCGCCGCCGCCGGCCACCGCCGCGTACCCCTCCGCCGCCGCGACCGCGGCACCGGCCCAGTCGTCGTCGCTCAGTGCCGGCTCGACGTACTCGGTCTCGACGACGCGCAGGTCGTCGTCGGTCAGGGCGATCGCCTCGTCCACGGACACCTGGTACCGCCGGTCGTCGACGGCGACCGCGAGCAGGATGTCGTCGCGCCCGAGGTCGGAGAGCGCTGCGGTGCGGTCCGCCCAGTCGGCGGCGTCGAGGCCGTCGAACGTCGCGACGTAGACGACGAACAGCTGGTACGGCGTCGCGTCCGCGAGCTCGTCGAGCGCCGCGTCGACGTCGGCGGCGCCGGTCCCCAGGACGCCCACCTGGTCGGTCACGTCGTCGCGCAGGTCCTGCGGCGGCTCGGCGGCAGCCCGTCCGGCACCGGCGAGGAGGGTCAGCACGGTGAGCAGGATGGCGGCGGCGAGCGCGCCGGCGCGGCGCACGCCCGCAGCGGCCGGGGCGGGACGGGTCATGCGCCCAGCGTGCCAGAGGCGGCGACGCGACCGGTGGGACGCCGCGGGTGAGGCGGCGACGCGACCGGTGGGTCGCCGCGGGTGAGGCGGCCCGTCCGACCGGGACGCGCGGGCCGGCCGGGGACGGCACCGGACACGGCTGTGGGTGGCGCCCCGGGGGGAGGGCACCACCCACAGCCGTGCTCGTCCGGGCTAGTTCGCGTACGTCTCGAACTCCGCGATGCGCGGGGTGCCCGAGGCGGACGTGATCTCGAACGAGACCTTCTTGAGCGACGTCGAGGCGAACGAGATGACGCCCGCGCCGCTGCCGGTCGCGAGGACCGCGCCGGTGTCACCGTTCACGACGCGCCACGCGCCGATGCTGCCGCTGCCCGACGCGGTGCGGATGTTGACCTTCGACACCGACTTCGCCGAGCCCCACTTGACCGAGACCGTGCCCGTCGACCCGCTCGGCGACCAGTACGTGCTCGTGCTGCCGTCGACCACGTTGCCGTAGCTCGTGCCGCTCGCCTTGCTCGAGCCGTCCGCGCCCGCCCCGATGCTGAGGTTGGTGCCGGTCGGCGTGCCCGACGTCGGCGTCGGGGTCGGGTTGCTCGTGGCGGTCGGCGTCGGGTTCGACGTCGGCGTGGCCGTCGAGGTCGGGTTCGGCGTCGGGTTGGTCGGGGTGCACGAGCCGTCCGACACGCGCAGGCCCTTGTTGGCGCCGGCGGTCTGGCTCACGATCGCCGGGACGCAGCTCGCACCGTCGAGACGGTAGGAGTACGGGACGCTGACGGTCGTCGTCGACGCCATGCCCGGGCCGGCCGGGTTGGTGTCCGTGCCCTTGCTCGACCAGGTGACGTTGTCGAGGATGTTGCCGGCCGTCTGCCAGGTCCCCGCGGCGTCGGTGTAGAACGTGCCGAGCACGTCCTTCGAGTCCTCGAAGTAGTTGTTCTCGACCTTGGCCTTGGCGCCGGCACGGGAGTTGATCCCGGACTCGTGCAGGTTCAGGTAGTGGTTGTTGTAGATGTGCGCGACGCCACCGCGCAGCAGCGGGGTGCGCGAGTCGATGTTCGAGTACAGGTTGTGGTGGAACGTGATGTTCCCGCTGCCCGTGTCGGACTCGCTCGAGCCGATGAGGCCGCCGCGGCCCGAGTTCCGCAGGATCGCGTAGGAGAGCGTCACGTTCTCCACGTCGTTCTTGAGGTCGAAGAGGCCGTCGTAGCCGGCGGACTCGCCACCCGACGCCTCGAGGGTCACGTGGTCGACCCAGACGTTGCGGACCGTGCTCTCCATGCCGATCGCGTCGCCGCCGTTCGACGTGGGCGAGCCCGACTTCTTGACGTTCTTGACCGTGACGTTCTGGATGATGATGTTGCTCGAGTCACGGATGTGGATGCCGAGCTGGTCGAACGTCGCGCCGCTGCCGACGCCGACGATCGAGACGTTGCTGATGCCCTTGAGCTCGATCACGCCTGCCGCGGTGCTGCAGCCGGCGCCGGAGACCTGCGACGTGTTGCCGTGGTTGATGGTGCCCTCGACCTCGATGACGATCGGGGTCGTCTTGCTGGCGCGGGCGCAGAGCGCGGCGTGGATCTGGGTCCCGGTGGTGGCGCGGACCGTCTGGCCGCCGGCGCCACCCGTGGTGCCGGCCGCGAAGCCGTTGGCGGTGCCCGAGACCGCGGCCTGCGCTCCCGACGTCGCCAGGGCGGTCAGGCCCATCGTCGCCGCCAGGGCGAGCGTGGCTCCTGCTGCCAGGGGACGTCGTGCTCGTGCTGCTCTCATCGTGGCCTCTCCTTCGTCGTTGAACTCGGGGCGTTGCGGTGGTTCCCGGTCGTTCTCGGTGGCGCCGTGGTGCGGTGGTGCCGTGGTGCTGCTGCCCGGTGCGTCGTGGTGCGCACCCGGGGTGGCCGTCTCCGGCGTGGACGCCGATCCGTGGGGGGGTCGGCGTGCGGGCTGCCCCGCTCGAGCGGGGCCGTCGGCTCCCCTGCGTCGCCGGGCAGCGCCTTGCGGGCGATCCGCCCGAGATGTCGGGAAGCGGTTTCCGCAGACTAGGAGAACGCTTTCCCGAGGCGCAAGGTCTAAACGTTTCGCAGCCCTCGGGCAGGCCCGCGGACGGCCGCAGGTGCCGGTCGGCCACCCTCCGACCGACCTGGGGGAGCTGCCCCGATCAGGACCGGTCGAGCAGCTCGATCACGAGCCGGGGAGCACCGCCGCGCTCGCTCACGCTCACCGTGAGCTCGAGGGGGTGCGCAGCGACGACCTTGGTCGCGAGCCACGCCGACGGGCCGCTCGGGACCTGCTCCCAGCCGTCCTCCTCCGCGAGGCGCTGCGCGGCGGCCAGCACCTCGCTCGGCTGCGCGCCGTCCACGAGCGGGAGCCGGCGCTGCAGCCGGGCATGCTGCTGCTTGCCACCCGTGCGGCCCTCGTCGGTCTCCGTGACCTGGCCCTCGCTGGTCCCGGGCACGGCGACCGCGGCGAGGCTCTCCGCGCGCAGGAGGCGCAGGCTCTCGCTCGGGCCCGGTGAGCACCCACCGAGCACCGGCGGAAGGAGCAGCGCGGCAGCCAGCAGCGCGGACGGCAGCGACCGCCTCACGCTCCGCCCGGACCGTTCCTGCGGCGCGCGACGACCGTCGCCAGCACGCCGGTCAGGAGGACGGCCGAGGCGAGCCCGGCCAGCCCGAGGGCCTCCGCGCCGCTCGCGGCCAGCGCGCCTGACGACGGACGGGGATCCGGCAACCCCGGCACCGCCGGCGTCCCCGGCGGGCTCGCGGAGACTCCACCGGTCGGGGACGGCGAGGGTGACCCGGTCACGGTCGGGGTCGGGGTCGGCGTCGGGGTCGGGGCGAGCACGGCCTCGCCGAACCCGTAGCCCACCGCCCGCGAGCCCTGCCCCGACAGCACCACGCCCGTCACGGCGTCGTCACCGAGCACCCCGGCCGACGCCCCGGAGGCCCCGTTCTCGACGATGCCCAGCGAGTCCGGGCCGTCGGGCACGTCCGTGGGCTGCACCTCCGCGATCGCGTACGTGCCGGGGATGAGGTTCGCCACGCTCCAGTCGCCGTCGTCGTCCGTCGTGACGTTCCGGAACACCGGGTCGCCGCCCGCGTCGATGCCGGAGACGTCGATGCGGACACCCTCGATCCCGGCCTCGCCTGCCTGGCGCACGCCGTCCTCGTTCGCGTCGGCGAACACCGCGCCGCTGAGCAGGGACGACCCGATCGGGCCGGGCTCGAGCGGGTCGAAGACGCCCTCGAGGTCCTCGGTCGGCAGCAGCGGGGCGTCACCGCACGCGTTGCCGGTGCCGTCGCCGTCGATGTCCCCCTGGTCCGGGTTCGGGTCGTCCGGGCAGTTGTCCTCGGCGTCGGGGACCTCGTCGCCGTCGCGCGTGACGGCGAGGTGCGCGCTGCCGATCGACGTGGTCCCGTCGGTCCCGGTCACCCGGACCACGACCGAGCCCGCGACCTGGCCCCCGTAGGTGTGCGTGACGAGGGGATCGGTCGTCGCCCGGTCGTACTCCCCGTCCCCGTCGAAGTCCCACTCGTACAGCGTGATCTCGGCCGGGTCGAGGCCGTCCTGCGGGTCGAAGCTCCCCGACGCGTCGAGCTCGACCGCGGAGCCGACCGCGGCGACGTAGGGTCCGCCGACCCACGCGAACGGCCGCTCGAGCGACTCCACGAGCGCAGCCAGCGCGTCCGTGCCGGCGTCCTCGGGCAGCGAGCGCGTGAGGAACCCGCCGGTCCGCTCGGCGATCTCGGTGAGCTCCTCGGCGAGGTCGTCACCCCCGGCGAGCACCGGCAGCACCGCGACCGGGTCGACCTGCAGCGAGCGCGCCACGACGTCGTTGAGCGTGAGACCCGAGACCGGCTCGGGGCTGTACGGCTGGCTCACCCCGAGCTGGAGCACCTCCTTGCGCACGCCGGGCCGGAAGGGTTGGTCGAACCCTGCGACGAGTCCGCTGAACACCGTCGCCTGGCCGAGGCCCGCACCGCCGCCCGCCTGGAGCCCGTCGATCGCGGCACGGATCGCGTCGGGGTCGTCGGTGAGCTCGAGGTCGACGCGCGCCGGGTAGTCGTCGGGGTTCCCGCTCGTCTCGGGGTGGTCGCGGTAGCTGACGATCCCGATGCGGTGGCTCGACGTGTCCTGCTCCATCCGGTCGACGAGAGCCGACGCGATCGCCTTGAAGCCGTCGAGCGCGACCGCGGAGGCCTCCGTCGTCTCGAACGCGAGCACGAGGTCGAGGTCGTCGCCGTCGTCCTCGGGCGGCGCCTGACCGGCCGCGAAGTCGCCGTGCGGGAGCAGGAGGTTCTTCTCCTCCACGTGACCGCGCGCGTTGGGGTGGTACCACTCGGCGACGATGCGGCTGTCGAACTCGTGGATCCACCGGTCGGGGTTCCGGTTGCTCGCGCGCGGGTCCGGCTCGTGCCCGGCGAAATGGGGCTTCACGGTGTCGACGTACGTCACGAAGTCGCGTCCGACGGCGTCCTCGGCCTCCGCGACCGCGGCCGCCTGCGCCTCGTCGCCCGCGCGTCCGAGCTCACGCACGCCGAACCCCGCGTCGTAGCTGTCGCCGCCACCGAACGGCGAGATGATCCGCCGCACGCTGCGCAGGTCCCAGTGCTCGCGGTTCGACAGGTACGGGTACGCGAGCAGGCCGATCTTGGCGTCGGGCCGCAGGACGTCGCTGCCGAGCCGGGTCAGCAGCTCGCTCAGCCTGCTCTGGACCCCCTCGAGGCCGCCCTGCCCCGACTCCACCCGGTCGCGGCAGCTGCCCGGGTCGCGGAACCCGATCGCGAAGCACTGCTTGATGATGTCCTCGAACCCGATGTCGTTGCCGCCGACGGTGAGCAGCACGAGGTCGGTGTCGAGCCCGACCGCGTCGGCCTGCGCGGGCAGGTAGCGCCGGCAGTCCGCCCGCGCCTGGGCGGCGCCGCCGAAGCCCTCGACCCGGATGTTCTCGAGCTGGTAGTACTCCTCCTCCGGGTACGTGGGCCGCGGGCAGAGCGACTGGAGCTGCGCGACGACGGCCGGGTCGTCCGGGTCCGTGCCCGCCGCGACGGGGAAGCCGACGCCCTGCGAGTCGTCCATGCGACGTGGCGAGACGAGGTCGCCGCTGACGGCGCCGCTGCACGCCCTGTTGACGAACGTCACGTGGTAGCCCGCGGCCCGCAGCTCCTGCACGTACAGCCACGCCCAGTTCGAGCTCGACCGGTAGCAGTCCTTCGGCCCGTAGTAGTTCCCGGCACCGTTGCCGGCCGAGTACGAGTCGCCGATCTGCACGATCTTGAGCGGGCGCGGGTCCTCGAGCTGGGCAGCCGCCGGGCCGGCGCCGACGAGGGCACCGAGCGCGACGAGGGCGAGGCAGACCGCGAGAGCGAGCAGGCGCCGGATCCGGGTGACGTGCATGCCGAGCTCCTCCGTGGTCCCCCTGGGGCGGCCCGCGCAGGTGCCCGGATCACCGCAAACCGGGTCCTATCCTGGCGAGCCGGGACGCGCGTCACCAGGGAGCTGCCCATGTGGGCGAGAAGCTCCGTCCGGCAGGACGCCGGCCGACCGGCGTGCCCCGGGCGGGGTGGGCGACGGGCGCGGGCGCCACCGCGTCAGCGCCCGGGGGCGCCCGCCGCCTTCACCGCGAGCACCGGGCACCGCGCGTCGAGCAGGATCTTCTGCGCGGTCGACCCCATGAGCAGCTTCCCCACGGGCGAGCGGTGCCGGATGCCGATGACGAGCACCGACGCGTCGACCTCCTCGGCGACGCCCAGCAGCGCGTCGGTCACGTCCCGCACGACGGGTTGACGCACCTCCGCCTCGATGCCGAGCGACTCGAGGAGCGCGTGCACCCCCGCGACGTCCGACTCCCCCGCGAACCGGTCGTCGACCGTCGACGTCCCGGTCGTGGCGTTGACGACGAGCAGCGGCTCGCCGTGCACCCGCGCCTCCTGCGCGCCGCGTTCGAGCGCCGCGCGCCCCCGGGCGTCGGCCGTCCAGCCCACGACGACGGTCATGACCTCACCTCTTCCTCGAGCGCCTCGACCTCGTCCTCCAGCCGCTCGGGTGCCTGCCGGCCGGGGATCAGCCGCAGGACGAGCGGTCCGAGCAGCAGCGCCGCGATGACCACGTAGACGAGCACCGCGACGGGTTCGCTCCACAGCGCCGAGACGTCCCCACCCGAGAGCTGCAGCGCCTGCGCGAGCTGCTCCTCGAGCCGGGGCCCGAGGATCACGCCGACGATGAGCGGCAGCACGGGCAGCCCGAAGCGCCGCATCGCGAACCCGAGCGCCCCGAACAGGCCGAGCAGCGCGACGTCGAACCACTGGAAGTTCACGCTGTACGCGCCGAGCACCGCGAAGAACAGGATGCCCGCGTACAGGTACGGCCGCGGCAGGCGCAGGAGCTTCGCCCACAGCGGCGCCATCGGCAGGTTGATGACGAGCAGGAGGGTGTTCGCGACGAACAGGCTCGCGAGCAGCGTCCACACGAGCTCGGGCTCCGCCTCGAAGAGCTGCGGGCCCGGCTGCAGGCCGTAGCTCTGCATCGCGGCGAGGATCACGGCCGCGGTCGCCGTGGTCGGCAGGCCGATCGCGAGGAGCGGGACGAGCGTGCCTGCGGCCGACGCGTTGTTCGCCGCCTCGGGCCCGGCGACGCCCTCGATCGCGCCCTTGCCGAACTCGGCGCGGTGCTTGCCCGCGAGCCGCCGCTCGGTGATGTACGAGAGGAACGTCGGCATCTCCGCGCCGCCCGCGGGCAGCGCGCCGAACGGGAACCCGTACGCCGTGCCGCGCAGCCACGGCTTCCACGACCGGCGCCAGTCCTCGCGGTCCATCCAGGGGCGCCCGACGGGGATGACCTCGAGCGGCCGCCGCCGCAGGTGCGCGGCGACCCACAGGGCCTCCCCGACCGCGAAGATCGCGACGGCGACGACCACGATGTCGATGCCGTCCGCGAGCAGCGGGTTGTCGAACGTCAGGCGCGCCTGGCCCGTCGTCGTGCCGACGAGCCCGATCGCGAGGCCGAGGGCGAGCGCGATGAACCCGCGCAGCTTCGAGCTGCCCAGCACCGACGTGACCGCCACGAGGGCGAGCAGCATCATCGCGAAGTACGACGGCGCCCCGAGCACGACGACCCACTCGGCGACCGTCGGGGCGATCGCGACGAGCAGCATCGTGCTGATCGTGCCCGCGACGAACGACCCGATCGCCGCGGTCGCGAGCGCCTGCGCCGCGCGTCCCGTCTTGGCCATCTTGTTGCCCTCGAGCGCGGTGATGACCGACGACGACTCCCCGGGGGTGTTGAGCAGGATCGACGTCGTCGAGCCGCCGTACATGCCGCCGTAGTAGATGCCCGCGAACATGATGAGCGCCGCGCTGGGAGACACGTTGTAGGTCACGGGCAGCAGCAGCGCGACCGTCATGGCCGGGCCGATGCCGGGCAGCACCCCGACCGCCGTGCCGAGCAGCACGCCGACGACGGCGTACAGGAGGTTCTCCGGCTGGAGGGCCATGCCGAGGCCCGTGAGCAGCGCGTCCATCACCGGGCTCCGTCCGTCGCCGGGCGCCGCGCGCCGCGGGCGCGCATCACAGGATCCCGTCCAGCACGCCCGCGGGGATCGGGATGCCGAGCCCGACGTAGAACCCGTACCAGGACCCGACCGACATCACGGCGCCGATCGCGAGGTTGCGCACCCAGTGCCGGTTGCCGAGCACGGTCGCGGCGCCGGCGAACAGCAGCGCGCCGACGATCGCCCAGCCGAGCCAGTCGATCAGCGCGACGGTCGCCACGAACACCCCGGCGAGCCCGGAGAGCGTCCGCCAGTCGGTGCTCTGGTCGAGGTCGACGTCCTCGCCGGCCTCGGACTCGGGCCGGTTGCCGCGTGCCGTCGCCACGGCGAGGAGCACCGCGAGCACGACGAGCGACATGCCGATGACCCACCCGAACGCGCCGGGCGGCACGGCCTGGTCGGCGAACCCGGGGCGCAGGCCCGCGGAGTCGACGACGGTCCACACGCCGACCACGGCGAGCCCGGCGGCGAGCCCGTACTGCGCGCGGTCGGGCCCGAGGTCGGCGTGGGCGTCCGGGGCGGAGTGGGTGTCCGGGGCGGTGTGGGTGTCCGGGGCGGCGTGGGATCCCGGGGCGGCGTGGGCGTCCGGGTCCGCGCCCGCCCGGCCGCCGGCCCGGACCTCGCCGCCCGGCATCGTGCCACCGTCGCCGGTCACAGCAGCCCCAGCTCGTCGAGCGTGCTCGCGACGCGCTCGTCCTGCTCGCGCAGGAACGTCGCGAAGTCGTCACCCGTGCGGAACGCGTCGACCCAGCCGTTGGTCTCGAGCGCCTCCTGCCACGCGTCGGTGCCGTGCATCTCCTCGAGCAGCGCGATGTGGTGGTCCCGGACCGCGTCGGGGATCCCCGGCGGCGCCAGGACCCCGCGCCAGTTGGTGAACACGAGGTCGATGCCGGACTCGACGAGCGTGGGCGCGTCGACCGCGTCGAGCCGCTCCTCGCCCGAGACGGCGAGCACGCGCAGCGACCCGTCGGCGAGCTGCCCCTCGAACTCCCCGAGACCCGACGTGCCGACGTCGATCTTGGCCCCGAGCAGCGCCGTGGTGAGGGGTCCGCCGCCGTCGTACACGATGTAGTTGACCTCCGACGGGTCGACGCCGACCGCCTGCGCGAGCTGCATCGGGAACAGGTGGTCCGGCCCGCCAGGGCTCGACCCGCCGCCGACCCGGATGCTCCCGGGGTCCGCGCGCCACGCCTCGACGAGGTCGTCGACCGTCTCGAACGGCGAGTCGGCCGGCACGAGCAGGCCCTCCTGCTCCTCGATGAGCTGCGCGATCGGCGTCGCCCCGCTCACGCGCGCGTCGGACCCGTTGGTGTACGTCGCGCCGACGACGCCGAGGCCCATGGTCATGAGCAGGTCCTCGGCGCCGCGCTCGTTCACGAGCCGCTGCATCGCGACGGTCCCGCTCGCCCCGCTGACGTTGCTGACCTCGAACCGGCCCGTCAGGTCCTCGGACTCCATGACCCGCGTCGCCGCGCGCCCGGTCTGGTCGTACCCGCCGCCCGGGGCGTTGGGGATCATCATCCGCAGGCGGCGGTTCTCGCCCCCGTCGTCCCCGCGTGTGACCCCGCAGCCGGCGAGGGTGAGGAGGGCCACGAGGGCCGCAGCGAGCACCGCGTGCCGACGCCGACGGGCGACACCCATGCCGAACACCTCCTCGTGCCTGCTCCGATCCTGGCCCTGTCGAGGCGGATCGGCACCTCAGCAGCGCGGGGCGGCCCGGCGACGCCGCCGTCCCGCGCCGGTACGGCACCCGGTGCCCGAGCGACGGACCGGGTCCGATCGCCGGCCGATTCTCCGGGCGGTCCAGATCTCGGACGTGGTCGACCTACCAGGTGAGATGTCCTACGCTCCGAACGGCGTCAGGAACGTGCTCGGCGGCCCGGAGACGGGACCGACGCGTGCGACGACGAACCTCGGTGCACCGCGCACCGACCGGAACGACCAAGGGGCCCCTCGTGCGGATGTGCTGCTGTCGACGCTGACCGCGTCCCCCCGGTGCTCCCTCCAGCGCACCCGCAGCCTGCCACCGCACGCCCCGGTCCCTGACCGACCGCGACCCGCCCGCCCTTGCTGAGCCCGGACCCGGCGCCGCCGCGCGTCACACCGCCGCTCGCGTGGGGGTGGCTCACCCCCGTCCGTCCCGCCGACGACCGGCTCCCCCGCGCGCCGTCCGCGGCCCCCGAACCGAGGAGACCTCCCGTGAGCAAGCGCATCATCCTCAACGCCTTCGACATGACCTGCGTGACGCACCAGGCGGCCGGCACGTGGCGCCACCCCGACAGCCAGGCCTGGAGCTACAACACGCTCGAGTACTGGACGGAGCTCGCGAAGCTCCTCGAGCGCGGGAAGTTCGACTCCCTGTTCATCGCCGACGTCGTCGGCGTCTACGACGTCTACCGGGGCACGGTCGCCGGATCCCTCACCGACGCCGTCCAGGTCCCCGTCAACGACCCGTTCCTCCAGGTCCCCGCGATGGCCGCGGTCACCGAGCACCTCGGGTTCGGGATCACGAGCGCGCTCACCTACGAGCAGCCCTACGCCCTGGCCCGCAAGTTCTCGACCCTCGACCACCTGACGAAGGGTCGCGTCGCCTGGAACGTCGTGACCGGCTACCTCAACAGCGCCGCGATCAACCTCGGCTTCGAGCGCCAGATGAGCCACGACGCGCGGTACGACCTCGCCGACGAGTTCCTCGACGTCACCTACAAGCTGTGGGAGGGGAGCTGGGACGACGACGCGGTGCTCCGCGACAAGGAGAAGGGCGTCTTCACCGACCCGACGAAGGTGCACCCCATCGGTCACCAGGGCGAGTTCTACTCCGTCCCGGGCATCCACCTGTCGGAGCCGAGCCCGCAGCGCACCCCGGTCATCTTCCAGGCCGGCGCCTCGCCGCGCGGACGCGGGTTCGCCGCCAAGCACGGCGAGGGCGTGTTCATCAGCCCGGGCACGATCGCGCAGGCGCGCGCGACCAGCGACGACATCCGGGACCGGGCGGAGGCGCTCGGCCGCTCGCGCGACTCGGTCAAGATCTTCACGCTCGTCACGGTGATCACGGCCGAGACCGACGAGGCCGCGCAGGCCAAGTTCGAGGACTACCTGCGCTACGCCAACCCGGAGGGCGCGCTGTCGCTCTACGGCGGCTGGACCGGCGTCGACTTCTCCGAGTACGACCCCGACCAGCCGCTCGTCGAGGTCGAGAACGACTCGCTGCGCTCCGCGCTCCAGATGCTCACCACGATCGACCCCGACCGCGCGTGGACGCCGCTCGACATCGTCACCCAGCGCAGCATCGGCGGCCTCGGTCCCGTGCTCGTCGGCTCCGTGGAGAAGGTCGCGGACGAGCTCGAGCGGTGGGTCGACGAGGGCGGCATCGACGGCTTCAACTTCGCGTACGCGATCACGCCGGGCACGTTCGAGGACCTCGTCGACCTCGTGGTGCCCGAGCTCCAGCGCCGCGGCCGCGCGCAGACCGAGTACCAGGGCTCGACCCTGCGCGAGAGCCTCTACGGCAAGGGTCAGGTGTTCGCGGAGGACACCCACCCCGCGCGCCGGTACCACGGGGCGTTCTCCGGCGGGGCGTCCGCGGCGGACGGGACCAAGGAGTCGAAGATCTCCGACCACCTCGCGCAGCAGCCCGTGCGCTGACGCCGGTCCGTCACCCCGGCCGGCGTGCGCGCGCGGCCGGGGCTGCCCGGAGCGCACCGACGAGCGAGGAGGTGCTGAGCTTCTCGTTGATGTGCTCGAGGTGCTTGTCGACGGTCCGGACCGACACCCCGAGCGCGCGGGCCGCGGCGACGCGGGTCCGGCCGGTCGCCATGGTCCGCAGCACCTCGAGCTCTCGCCGCGTCAGCGGGCTGCTCGCCTCCGGCGCCGCGGTCGTGGCTGCCGTGGGTGCCGTGGGTGCCGTGGGTGCCGTGGGTGCCGTGGGTGCCGTGGGTGCCGTGGGTGCCGTGACGAGTGTTTCGAGCTCCCGGCGCAGCGCGGCGGCACGCGGGCACGAGAACCTCCCGCTCAGCCGCGCCGCCGTCCCGTCCGAGCGGCCGGCGTCGTTCCCGACCCCGGCGCCGGCCACGTCGTCGAGCTCGACGACGCACTGCTCGGCCCAGCCCCGGCCGTCGACCTGCGCGGCGGCCCGGGGCCCGCGGAGCCACGCCCGCAGCCGGTCCACCACCGTGGTCAGCCGCAGGTCGGGCTCCGCCGCGATGCCCGCCGCGAGCGCGTCGCACAGCTCGTCCGCCCCCCGCCGGGACGCCGCCCCTGCCTGTTCCACCGGTCTCGCCCCCTCGTCCTGCACCCGCGGCCGCCCGCCCGTCGGCACGTCCGCTTCCGGAGGTCGGCGTGGGCGGGTCACCTACGCGGATCCGCGTATGTCGCGCGCCGCACGCGCCCTCGATCCTGAGAGAGGCCCGACGGAAGGCGGGCCCTCACCAGGAGGAGGAAGGACCATGAGGAAAGATGCAGGCCGAGCGCGGGCGTTCCGCCGGGTGCTCGGGGCCGCGGGGGTCGCTGCCGGGCTGGCGCTGCTCGGGGCCCCGACGGCGGACGCGACGATCCTGCCCGGCGTGCACCAGGTGATGAGCCGGCAGAGCCCCGGCGAGTGCCTGACCGTCGTCGGCGTGGGGGCGGGCGCCGACGTGCGTATCGCCACGTGTCGGAACCTGCCGTGGCAGCGCTGGGAGTCCGTGCCGTCGCCCTTCGGCGGGATCCAGCTGCGGTCGGAGCAGTCGGGCCTGTGCATCCGCGTCGTCGGCACCTGGAACGACGCGAACGTCATCCAGGACACGTGCGACCCCAACCAGCTGCAGCAGGTCTGGTTCGTGATGAGCACGGACAACGGCTGGTCGCGGATCTTCTCGTTCGGGGCGGCCAAGTGCCTGGACAAGGCCGGCGGGGACATCACGGTCTACGACTGCCACGGCGGCTGGTGGCAGCAGTGGCAGTCGCTCGGGTAGGCGTCTGCCGAGCCGTCGGATCGAGACGCCGTCCCGTGAGGTGGGACGACGTCCCGATCGCGGCGGACCGGGCGGTCCGGGCGGTCACGGCGGTCAGGGCGCGATCGGCACCGGGAGCGACCGCGCGTCCCGCCGGCCGTACGCGACCCGCCGCACCAGCACCTCGAACGGCCCGCGGCGTTCGGCGCGGTGCAGCCCGGTCGCGACCGCGACGGTCACCAGCCAGACCCCGACCGCGAGCACGGCCGCCTGGGTGGTCCCGATCCGGCCACCGAGCCCGAGCCCCCACGCGCTGAGCAGCGGCGCGAACATCCCGGACTGCAGCAGGTACGCGGTGAGCGACCGCTCCCCGGTCGCGGCGACCGCCGAGAGCACCCCGCTGCGCGCCCGCTCCCCCCACACGGCCGCGAGCCAGCCGAACAGGCACACGTACCCGAGGCCCATGACGTCCCCGGCCACGTGGTGCACGAGCTCCGCGACACCGAGCGTCGTCTCCCCGGGGTGCCACACCTGCGCGACCGCGAGCGCGTACGGCAGCCCGCCGACCAGGTTGACCGCGGCAGCGGCCACGGCGACCTGCCCGAGCCGGCGCCGGTGCTCCGTCGGGCGCGTGAGCCACCCCGCGCGGGCCAGCAGGATGCCGACGACGACGTGCGGCACGAACATGAGCGAGACGGCGAACAGCGACGTCGCGGTCGCGGCGGTGAGGAGCCGCTCCCCGGCGGTCGCGAGGTAGCCGAGGGTCGCCGGGTCGGCGGCGGCGGCCGGGTCGTCCCCGGAGCCCGAGTCGAACGAGCCGAGCACCGAGATCGCGCCCGCGGTGATGGACAGCACGTAGGCGACGACGAACCACCGCACGAGCGTCGCCCGGGACCGGTGCACGAACGCGAGCGCCACGAGTCCCGTCGCGCCGTACGGGGCGAGGATGTCGCCGGCGAAGAGCAGTGCCGCGTGCGCCAGGCCGAGCGCGATCAGGACGCCGCTGCGACGTGCGAGCACGGCCCGGGTCGCCCTCCGACCGGCCCCGCGGGCGGCGAGCCGGGCGGCCATCGTCGCGAGCCCGAACCCGTAGAGGATCGCGAACATCGGCTTCGAGCGGCTGTCGACCACGAACGCGACGACCCCGTCGACGAGGTGGTCGAGCGACGAGCCCCCGGCAGGGCGGCCGCCGGCGTCGAGCCAGCCCGCGTCGGACCACAGGTAGCCCCACACGTTCGCGGACGCGATGAACAGCAGCAGCATCCCGCGCGCGAGGTCCGGGGCGACGGACCGCGCGACGGGCGCGGGGGGCGCGGGTGTGGGGGCGACGGGCGCGCGGACCGCAGACGCGGGGCTAGCCGGAGCCGGGCCGCTCGGCTCGGAGCCGGGCGGCGCCGTGACGGGCTGCGCGGAGCCGGGGGCCGGCGGGGTCGGCGGTGTTCGCGGTGGGACCGGGGTGGTGGCGGTCCTGTCGTGGCTCATGCCGACGACGGTAGGGACGGCTGACCTGCGCAGACATCAGGCAGGCCACCGGACCGGCGGGGGGCCAGCCCCCGGGGCCCGACGCTAGGGCGCGGGCCCGACGGCGGGTCCTGCCCCGGGCCGCCGCAGCGCGTGCATCGTCGGGCCACGCTCCCCGAGCCGCACCGCGCTCACGTGCACGAACCCGCGCGCCTCGTAGAACCGCACGTTCGCGTCGACCGTGGTGTTGACGTGCGCAGGGAGGTCGCCGGGCAGCTCCGCGAGCGCGGACGCGACGAGCGACGCGCCGATCCCCTCGCCGCGCCGGTCGGCGTCGACGCCGAGGAGGTGCAGCAGCGCGCGGCGCTCCTCGGGCAGCTGACCGCGCATCGCGGTGAAACCGGCGCGGACCACCGCGGCGTGCTCGGGCGGCAGCAGCAGGTCGCCCATCGTCTCTCCGGGGAGGACGGCCCCACCGTCGGCCCCGCCGGACTCCCCGCGGTCGGCCCCGCCGGGCTCCCCGCCGTCGGCCCCGCCGTGGTCCGTCCCGGGCACGGACCACGCCGCCGCCCCGACCGCCCGCGTGCCGTCCGTCGCGAGCCAGACCGTCCCGGCGACGACGTAGGTCTCGACCGGCGCCCACAGGAACGCCGCGACGGCGGCCTCGCGGTGCGGGTGGCCGGCGAAGACCCAGTCCATGAGCGGGTCCGGCGCGAGCCCCCGGGCGAGCACGGACCGGGCTGCGGGCAGGTCCGCCGGTCCGGCGCGGCGCACGCGCACCGCGCCCACCGTGGCCTGCCGGTCGACGTCGGGCGTCCGCACCATCGCGACTCCTCGGGCGGTCCTCCCGCCGGCCTCTCGGGTGCGGTCGGCGGCAGTCCATCGTGGCGCGCGGGGGTGCGGCACCGCCAGACCGTCGGCCGCACCGGCGCCGCCCCGACGCGGGAACGCACCGCTGCGTCAGCGCGCGGTCGTGCTCCGGGCGCGTCATGGCGCCGTCCCCGTCCCCGATGCGCGCAGCCAGGCGCGGCGTCACGCCCGCAGCGGCAGCCCTCGCGGGCCGAGCACCTCGATCGAGGTCGGCGTCGGCCGTGCGTCCGGGACGGGAACCCCCCAGACCGGGTTGCCGTCCGCGTCGAACGGCAGGACCTGCGCGCGGGCGTGCCGGTTCGGGTCGAACAGCGGGTCGACCGTGATCTCGGTGTAGGTGCGAGCGTGGTAGACGAGCACGACGTCACCGTCGGGCGTCTGCGTGAACGAGTTGTGGCCCGGGCCGTACTGCCCGTTCTCGGGCGAGCTCACGAACACCGGGTCGGGGCTCTTGGTCCACGACGCGGGGTCGAGGAGGTCGGCGTCCGCCGGCGCGGTGAGCAGGCCCATCGCGTAGTCGATGCCCGTGGCGGCGCCCGAGTAGGTCAGGTGGACGCGGCCGCCGTGCACCAGCACGGACGGGCCCTCGTTGACGGCGAAGCCGCGCACCTCCCAGTCGAACTCGGGGCGGCTGAGCAGCACGGCCGGTGTCGCGAGCGTCCACGGGTTCGCCATCCGCGCGATGTAGAGGTTCGAGTGCCCGGGGATCGCGACGTCCTGCTGCGCCCACACGAGGTGCTGGGTGCCGTCGAGCACGACGCTCGTCGCGTCGAGCGCGAAGGACTCCCACCCGGTGTTGACCTGCCCGCGCTCGACCCACTCGCCCGTGAACGGGTCCTCGGCCTCGTTCTCGAGCACGTAGATCCGGTGGTCGAACGTCTCGGCGGCGCCCGGCACGTCGGCCGTGCCGTGGTCGTGCGGCGCGGCGGCGAGGTACACGTACCACCGGCCGTCGACGCGGTGGAGCTCGGGGGCCCAGATCAGGTGGGACATCGGCCCGTCGGCGTGCCGCTCCCAGATCGTCACCTCCTCGGCGTCCTGCAGGTCGTCGAGGCGCTCGGCGCGACGCAGGACGACGCGGTCGTACTGCGGGTGCGACGCGGTGAAGTAGTAGGTGCCGTCGTGCAGGAGCACGCACGGGTCGGCGCGCTGGAGCACGACGGGGTTCAGGAAGCTCATGACGGTGCTGACCTCGGGGTGGGCGGGACGGGCGGACGCGGTCAGCCGAGCTGCAGCAGGAACATGTTCCAGGAGGCCGGCGCGAGCTCGGCGGTCAGGACGCCGTCGTCGACCTTGACGTCGCCGTGCGCGCGGGGCACGACCCGGTCGGGGTCGGCCTCGGTGTTCGCGGCGGTGAGGTCGTCGTCGGCGAGGACCAGCGCCTCGGCCAGCGCGGCGTCGCCGAAGGCGCGCAGGCTCGTGCTGAGCGACACCGGCTCGGTCGGGTGCCGGTTGACGACGAAGAGCGCGACGCGGCCCTCGCCGGCGTCGTACGTCGCGACCGAGTCGAGCACCGGGACCTCGCCGTACGTGGCGGTCGTCAGCGTGGGGGCGTCCAGGCGCAGGTCGAGCACCGTGCCGCGCGCGTGCCGGGCGGTCTGGGCGAACGGGTGGAAGATCGACTGCCGCCACGCCGGCCCACCGGGCTCGGTGCGGATCGAGGAGATCGTGTTGACCAGCTGCGCCTGCGAGGCGGCCGTCACGCGGTCGGCGTGGCGCAGCAGCGTGATGAGGAGCGACCCGACCACGACCGCGTCGAGGACCGTGTACGCCTCCTCGCTGGTCCGCGGGGCCTCGGTCCACTCCTCCGGGAGACCGCCCTGGCCGCTCTGCAGCTCGCGCAGGTACCAGACGTTCCACTCGTCGAACGAGATGGTGATGCGCTTGTCCGACCGCAGCCGGGCCCCGATGTGGTCGGCCGTGGCCACGACCTGGTGGATGAACCGGTCCATGTCCGCGGAGCACGCGAGGAAGCTCGCGTGGTCGCCGTCGAGCAGCTGGTAGTACGCGTGGGCGGAGACGTAGTCCACGACCTCGTAGGTGTGCTCCAGCACGGTCGCCTCCCAGGCGCCGAACGTCGGCATCGCCCGGCTCGACGACCCGCAGGCGACCAGCTCCAGGTCCTTGTCGAACTGCCGCATCGCGAGCGCGGTCCGCGCGGCCAGGCGCCCGTACTCCTCGGCAGTCATGTGGCCCAGCTGCCACGGCCCGTCCATCTCGTTGCCCAGGCACCACATCCGGATGTCGTGCGGCTCCTCGGCGCCGTGCGCGATGCGCAGGTCCGACAGCGCGGTGCCGCCCGGGTAGTTGGCGTACTCGAGGAGCTCGATGGCCTCCTGGAGCCCGCGCGTGCCCAGGTTCATCGCCATCATCGGCTCGACGCCGGCGGCCTGGGTCCACCGCATGAACTCGTTGAGGCCGAACGCGTTGGTCTCGATCGTCCGCCACGCCGGGTCCAGCCGCGTCGGCCTCTGCTCGACCGGGCCGACGCCGTCCTCCCACTTGTACCCCGACACGAAGTTGCCGCCCGGGTACCGCACGGTGGTGACCCCGAGCTCCCGGACGAGGTCCAGCACGTCCCCGCGGAAGCCGTCCTCGTCGGCGGTGGGGTGGCCGGGCTCGAAGATGCCGGTGTAGACGCACCGGCCCATGTGCTCGACGAACGACCCGAAGATCCGGCGGCTGACCGGGGCGACCACGAAGGCCGGGTCGATGGACACACGTGCTCGCTGCATTGCGGAAGCCTTCCCCCGACGGATTTACGACGTTGTAAACCGTCGCCCGGAGGGGTGCTCGCTGTCAAGCGGGCACGGGGCGTCGGGGGCGTGCGGATCGCGACCCGCACCCCGTCGTGAGGCCACGCGACCGTCGCCACGGGCCACGGTGTGTCCGATTTCGGAGAGCTCGTCCGCCCGAACGGGTCGTCCTTCTCCGTGCCCGACTCGATGCGGAGCGCCAAGCTGACCAGCCTCGCCATCCGGAGCATGGACGACAAGCTCGCCGGACTCGCGGAGGCAGCCGAGGCCCTCGGTGGTCACCGTGTCGTGGAGCTCACCACCAACAGCGTCGAGGCCGCGCGGTTCATCGAGTCCCGCATGAGCGCGCTCGGCATCCGCGGGTACGTTCGCATCGTCGAGTGAGAGGAAGCGTCATGGAGTCGCTGCTGGCCGTCGTCGAGGGTGACCCGTTCGACCTGGAGCCGCTCGTCGCCGAGGCGCTCGCACGCTGGCCCGGCAGCGGCTTCGCCCGCACCGAGGGCCCGCGGGCGCGCCTCTCGTTCGGCCAGCTCCAGCTCGCGGACGACGACGGCATCGAGGACCGCCTGCTCGTGAGCCTGATGGCCGAGGGCGACGGGATGCGCCTGGAGGGCGACGAGGGTCTCGCGTCGTCGTTCGTCGCATGGGTGACCGGCCGTGCAGGGTTCCCCGAGGACGGTTCCGTCGTGCTCACCGACTGGGCCGAGGACCTGTACCCGCTGCGACCCGGCATGGCCGCCGACGAGATCCGCGGGGCCTTCCTCGCGTGATCGCACCGGGCGGCGCCCACTGCCCTGCGGCTGCGTCCCCTAATCGATTCCGCATCCGCAGCACCGGAGTCGGCCCCGGACCGCAGCCCTAGCGTGGATCGAGCGCTCCCGCGACGACCGTCCCAGCGCCGGGCCGGTGCCGTGCGTGGTGACCGCACCACTCACGTCGTCCGCCCATCAGAGGACTGCCATGTCACCGATCACCCACCGCCGCGGGCTGCGCCGAGGCCGGGTCGCCGTGCTCGCGGTCGCCGCCGCGCTCGCCGTCTCCGGCGTCGTCGCGCCGCAGGTCGCCGTCGCCGCGCCCGACCCGGGATCGCCCGTCAAGGTCAACCAGGTCGCGTACGTGCCCGGCGTCGCCAAGGCCGCGACGCTGGTCAGCACGTCGACGTCCCCGGTCCCGTGGACGCTGCGGAACGCCGCGGGAGCGGTCGTCGCGGAGGGCCAGTCGACGGTCAGGGGGGCCGACGCGCTGTCCGGCGACCGGACCCACCTGATCGACTTCTCGGCGTTCGACACGGCGGGCACGGGCTATGTGCTGTCCGCGGGCGGGTCGAGCAGCCTGCCGTTCGACATCTCCGCCGACCCCGTCACGAAGCTCCGGTACGACGCGCTCGCGTTCTTCTACCACCAGCGCAGCGGCATCGCGATCGAGTCGCAGCACGTCGGCAGCACGTACGCGCGCGCCGCGGGGCACCTGGGCGTCGCCCCGAACCAGGGCGACACCAGCGTGCCGTGCCGGCAGTCGTGCGGGTACAGCCTGGACGTGCGCGGCGGCTGGTACGACGCCGGTGACCAGGGCAAGTACGTCGTCAACGGCGGCATCGCGACGTGGCAGCTGCAGAACGCGTACGAGCGCACGCTGCACGTCGCGGGCGCGGACCGGACGGCCCTGGCCGACGGCACGATGGCGATCCCCGAGCGCTCCAACGGCGCCCCCGACGTGCTCGACGAGGCCCGCTGGGAGGTCGAGTTCCTGCTCCGCATGCAGGTGCCCGCCGGTCGCACGGACGCCGGGATGGTGCACCACAAGATCCACGACGAGAGCTGGACGGGCATTCCGACGATCCCCGCGCAGGACAACCAGCGCCGGCTCCTCTCGCCGGTGAGCACCGCGGCGACCCTCAACCTGGCCGCCGTCGCGGCGCAGGCGTCCCGGCTGTGGAAGACCCTCGACCCGGCGTTCTCGGCGAAGGCCCTCACCGCGGCGCAGACCGCGTACACGGCCGCCAAGGCCAACCCGAACCGGATCGCCTCGGCGACCGACGGCACGGGCGGCGGCGCGTACGGCGACACCTCGGTGACCGACGAGTTCTACTGGGCCGCCGCCGAGCTCTACGCGACGACCGGTGCGGACACCTACCGCGCCGACGTCACCGGCTCGTCTCTGTACCGCGGCGGCAGCTTCGCGCAGCGCGGCTACGACTGGGGCTGGACCGGCGGGCTCGGCGACACGACCCTCGCCCTCGTCCCGACCGCCCTGCCCGCCGCCGACGTGGCCGCGACCCGCGCCGCGATCGTCGCGTTCGCGGACTCCGCCCTGACCCGCGCGAACGCCCAGGCGTACCCGGCGCCGAACAACGCGGGGTCGGTCTACTACTGGGGCTCGAACGGCCAGGTCGCCAACAACGCGAACGCCCTCGCGCTCGCCTACGACTTCACCGGCCAGGCGAGGTACCGCACCGGCGTCTACGCGGCGCTCGACTACTTCCAGGGCCGCAACCCGCTGAACCAGTCGTACATCGCCGGCTACGGCGAGAAGGCCGTGCAGAACGTGCACCACCGGTTCTGGGCGAAGCAGGCCGACGCGTCGCTGCCGATCGCGCCGCCCGGGTCGTTCTCCGGCGGACCGAACAGCGAGCTGCAGGACCCGATCGCCGCCGCCCAGCTCGCCGGCTGCGCCGCGCAGAAGTGCTTCGTCGACCACATCGAGGCGTACTCGGTCAACGAGGTCGCGATCAACTGGAACTCGGCGCTGGCCTGGCTCGCGAGCTGGGCGGCCGAGCACGCCGGCAGCACGCCCGCGGTCGACACCACGCCGCCGACCGTCCCGGGCACGCCGAGCGCGAGCGCGGTCACGGACACGTCCGTCACGCTCACCTGGACCCCGTCGACCGACCCCGAGAGCGGCATCTCCGGCTACGAGGTCGTGCGCATCGCCGGCGACTCGCTGGAGATCATGGCCTCGACGACCGCGACCTCCGTCACGGTGACGCGGCTGACGGCCGACACCGCGCACACGTTCGTCGTCCGGGCACGCAACAACGCCCGGCTGTACGCGGACTCGCCGCCGATCACCGTGCGGACGACGGGCGGCGTCACCCCGGTCGACACGCCCCCGACGACACCGGGCGCCCCCGTCGCCTCGGCGGTCACGCCGACGGGCGCGACGCTCACCTGGACCGCGTCCACCGACGACACGGGCGTCACCGGCTACGACGTCCTGCGCGTGCAGGACGGCACGCAGACCGTCGTGGCGACGTCGACCACGGCGACCGTCGCGCTGACCGGCCTGACCGCCGACACCGCGTACGTGCTCACGGTCCGGGCCAAGGACACCGCAGGGCAGGTCTCGGCCGACTCCCCGACCGTCACCTTCCGGACCCTGCCGGTCGTCACCACCCCGCCCGGCGGCTGCACGGTCACGTACTCCGCAAACTCGTGGGGCACCGGGTTCACCGGCTCGGTCACCCTGACGAACACCGGGTCGACGCCGTGGACGTCCTGGAACCTCGCGTTCACGTTCCCGGGCGACCAGAAGGTCACGCAGGGGTGGAGCGCCGTCTACAGCCAGACCGGCTCCGCGGTGACCGTGACGAACGCCGCGTGGAACGGGTCCGTGCCGGCGGGCGGGTCGACGACCTTCGGGTTCAACGGCTCGTACAGCGGCACCAACGCGGCGCCGACGGGGTTCACCGCCAACGGGGCGGCCTGCGGCTGAGGCACGCAGCACGACGACGGCCGCCGGTCCCGTGACCGGCGGCCGTCCGTGCGTCGGGCGTCAGTGCTCGTCGACCGTCGTGGTGTCGGCGGTCTGCGGCACCCGGCGCCCCGGCCTGACGGCGATCGAGGCGACGTAGAGGACCACCGCGAAGCCGACGCTGATCGCCGCGAGGATCCACCAGAACTGGCTCTCCAGCCCGCCGTCACCGGTGGCGAGCGATGCCGCCAGTGCGTTCGCGCATGCACCGCCCCCGCCGATCGCCGTACCGACGAGGCCGAACGCCATGCCGCGCCGGTCCGCCGGCACGGAGTTGGCGATCTCCCCGTCGATGCGCGGGTCGATCAGCACCTCGGCGGCCGAGAACAGCAGGACGCACACGACGAGACCCCCCACCGATCCCCAGGACGCGGCCACGAAGCTCGTCGACATCAGCAGCAGGGACCCGCAGATCACGAGGGCCGAGCTGCTCACCCTGCTCGTGGACTGGTTGAGCGGGACCTGGAGCAGCACCACGGCGACGGCGTTGACGGCGAAGAGGACACCGACGAGGGCGGGGCCGTGCTCGGCACCCGTGTACACCGGCAGCGCGTACTCGAGCTGGATGTAGCAGAAGCCGAACGCGAAGGCGCACGCGAGGATCCAGGCCAGCGTGCGACGGTCCACGGGTGCGCGGACGCCGACGGCGCCCGGGGCGCTCGACGTGCCCTCCGCGCGGGGCTCCTCGCCCTCCGTGAGCCCCCGCAGCCGCAGGAGCACGATCGCCAGGACCACGTAGGTGGTGCTCGTGAGGACGAAGCTGAGCCGGGCGTCGGCCACGAGCAGCAGCAGGCTGCCGGCGAGCGGACCGAGGGCGCTGCCCGCGTTGTTCGCGGTGCTGCGCAGCGCGAAGATCATCCGGACCTGCTCCCCGGTGCCGAGCAGCCGCACCAGCACCGACTTCGACGCCGGCACGTAGATGGCCCCGCCGAAGCCCAGGAGCGCGCACGCGGCCACGACCGTGACGGACCCGGTGGCCCCCATGAGCAGCAGGTACGAGACGGCCCGGACCAGCAGACCACCGCACATGGCGGGGACGGCGCCCGTGCGGTCGGCGATCCAGCCCCCGACCATGGACAGGCCCTGCTGGGCCCAGAACTTCACGGTGATCGCCATCGCGACGACGACGGGGCTCAGCTCGAGCTCCCGCGTCAGGTAGACGGCGAGGAAGGGGATCACGAGGTTGCTGCCGAACGCGACGGCGAAGTTGCCCGTCAGCAGGGTCAGGACGCCCGGGGTGCGCCGGGCCAGCGCCAGGGTCTCCTTCACGGCAGGACGGTCTGCGTCGCTCCGGACCGGATGACGGTCTCCGTCTCGAACCACGTGATCGCCTCGGTCAGCGCCTTCTCGACCTCGGCGCGCGACCCGCCGGTCGCGAGGACCGACCCGATCTTCCCGACGCTCATCGCGGACAGCTCGAGCTCGGTCCCGGGCTCGGCGTACCTGCGGTACGCCGTGATGCCGGGCACCGGGCACTCGTCGGGGATGGCCTCCAGCGTGCCGGGACGCGGCGGGAACAGCGACAGCCCGGCGATTCGGTCGGGCACCGCCGGGACGACGGGGGGCTCGTTGCCGGCCAGGGTCCGCACGTAGAGCTCGGGGAGGAACGGGCCGAACGCCAGCGCCACCATGTCCTCGATCATGCCGCCGCCCGCGCGGCTGGCGACCTCGTTGAACACGAGGCTGCCGTCCGTCGCGAGGAAGACCTCGGCGTGGAACATCGACGTCTCGGGGGTCGGCAGGGCCGCGAGGGCCCGCCGGGTCAGGTCGCGTGCGGGTTCGAGCAGCGGGTCGTCGGCGTCGAGCAGGCAGCTGTGCAGCGGGCGGCCGTCCTTGATGTCCAGGCAGCTCGTCTCGCCCTGGGTCGAGGCCCACATGAAGAGCGTCTCGCCCGCGACGACCATGCCGTCGACGTGCAGCAGCTCGTGCTCGACGAACCGCTCCGCGAGCAGCTGCCCGCCGTCGTCGGTGCCGAGCTCGCGGTGCGCGGCGAGCAGGGACTCGACGTCCTGCGGTCCGCGCACGACCCGCACGTCCATGGACCCGCCGCCGCGCCGCGGCTTGACCACCACGGGGTAGCCGACCCGGTCGACGAAGCGCAGCAGGTCGGCGAGGTTCGCGACGGGCGCGTAGTCGGCGACCGGCACGCCCGCCGCCGAGAGGATGTCCTTCATCGCGAGCTTGTCCCGGAAGGCGGTCGCGCTCGCGACGTCCTGACCCGGCACCCCGAACAGCTCGCGCAGCCGTGCGGCCCGGAGCAGCTCGAACTCGGAGACCGCCAGCACGCGGTCGAAGGGCGTCTCCCGGTGCAGCGCGAGCGCCCGGCTCTCGACGAGCGGGTTGAAGTGGAAGTCGTCGACCACCTCGACGTGCGCGTACCCGGCGAGCTGCGCGGCGCGCTCCGCCGGGTCGGCCGAGAGGGCCCCGGCGTCCGTCAGGAGGACCGCCTCGTGCTCGGCCCCGAGCCAGTCCGCGAACCGGAAGAGGCTGAGCGGGGTGCGGTTGAGGACCAGGTACCTCATCGGACCTCCCGGGCGACCGTGTCGTGACGCCGATCCGTCGCGGGATCCGCTGCCGTGGCGATGTGCAGGAGTCGGCTCAGGCTCCTCGGGTGCAGGGGCATGGTCACAGGGCTCGTCTCTCTCCGTCGGACTCGGCTCTCGCGCGGGGTCTCCCGAGCTCGACCTGCACCACCCCGCACGGACGTGCGGCGGTGCCGTCGATCGCGCACGGCCACCGGCCGCCCCCTGGGCCCGCCTGCGAGCGGGCGCTTCATTAAAGCAGCGTGCGCAGGTGGCCGACCGGCCGCCCCGCGCCCCACGTCTCGGGGCTGACCAGCGCGTCGACGGCCCGCCGCGCGGAGTCGGGCACCGCCAGGCCGCCGATCGTCGTGAACGCGCGCAGCGCCACCGGCATGGACGCCCGGGCCGCGCCGTCGTCGATCTTCACCGCGACGGCACCCGCACCCGGTGCGGCGAGGAGGTGGACGCCCTCGGCGCCGAACTTCGCGAGCAGGCCCGGCACCGCCTCCATGGCCCGGGCGTCGGTCCCGCGGGTGCCCTCGACCAGCCGCGGGTGCGCGCGCATCGCGTCGGCGACCGCCCTCTCGTGCGTGCCCTCGGGCGCCTCGACGAGCCGGGACGACGCGCGCGCGAGCCCGGTCAGGCTCACCGCGAAGACCGGCACCCCGCACCCGTCGACACCGGTCGCCGCGACCGGCTCGCCGCACAGCTCCTCGATCACGGACGCGGCCAGGCGCTGGACCGGGTGGTCGAGCTCCCGGTACGTCGCGGTGTCCCAGCCGTTCGCGACGCAGGTGGCGAGCATCGCGGCGTGCTTGCCCGAGCAGGTCATGGTGATCCGCCGCTCCGCGCCGCCCGCGAGCAGGACCGCACGCCGGGCGTCGGCGTCGGAGGGCAGGTCCGGCGGGCACTGGAGGGAGTCGCCGTCCAGCCCGGCGGCCGCGAGGACGGCCTCGACCTGCGTCACGTGCATCGGCTCGCCGTGGTGGCTGGCCGCCGCGACCGCGAGCTGGGCGACGGTGCCCGGGCGCCACCCTCCGCGCAGCATCGCCACGGCCAGCACCGGCTTCATCGCCGAGCGCGCGAAGACCGGGGACGTCGCGTCGCCGACCGACCCCGTGAGCGCCCCGGCGGGGTCGACGACGGCGACGGAGCCGCGGTGGAAGCTCTCGACGAAGCCGGAGCGGACCGCCTCGGCGACGTCGGCGCCGCCGCGGTAGAGGGTCGGGGTCGAACTCACGGGGGGCTCCTTGGGGTGGTGGAGGTCGGTCGGGTGCGGGGTGTGTGCGGTTCGGGCCGTGCGGGTCGTGCGGGGAGCGACGGCGTGCGGGTCGTGCCGGTCGCCGGGGCGCCGGTCGTGCAGGTCGTGCCGGTCGTGCGGGGTCAGGGGGCGGCGACGGCGTCCGTCCGTTGCTCGCCCGCCGGGGGACGCGCGCGGGCAGCCGTGGCCTCGTCGAGGTGGACGACCGCCCCGCGACCGTGCCGCTCGAGCGGGACGTCGAGCGACGCGATGCAGGGCTCGGCGTGCCGGCAGCCCGCCCGCGCACGGTTCACGTGGACGCCCTGCGCGCCGGCGTTCCGGGCGCCCACGACGTCCGAGCGGAGCTCGTCCCCGAGGTGCACGAGCCGCCCCGGCGGGCACCCGAGGGCCCGGAGGCCCGCGTCGAACGCCCTCCCGTCGGGCTTGCGCGGACCGCCGTCGCCGCAGAACGTCACGTGCGTGAAGTACGGCGCGAGGCCCAGCCGGTGCACGATCGCGTCGCGCAGCGCCGAGTAGGAGTTCGAGACGGCGATGCACCGCAGCCCGAGGCCGCGGGCCCGCTCGAGCAGGTGCAGGGCGTCGGGGAAGACCCGGACGGACTCGAGCACGCCGGCGCGCCGGGCGGCGACGAGACGGGTCAGCTCGTGCTCGGCGAGGACGCGTCCGGAGCGCTCGTGGTGGAAGCTGCGGACCCGGGCGCGGTCGAGCTCCGTGACGGGGATCGCGCCCTCGTCCAGCGCCCGCTCCGCCCGCGCCGAGACCGTGCGCCACAGCGCCAGGTCCGCCGGGCCGCCACCGATCGCCTCGAGCGCGTCGACGGTGCTCACGGAGTAGTCGACGACCGTCTCGTCGAGGTCGAGCGACAAGGCGTCGCACTGCATGACCACCGGCCGTCCCTCCGTCCGCATCCCGTCCCGCCTCCCCGGGGACCGCGCGGGTGTGCGGCTCCACCCTCGGCTGGAGCCGCACACCGCGGCGCGTCCCGCGCGACGTCCTAGCGCACCCGGAACCGGAGCGTCTCGTTGACCTCGCGCTGCTTGCGGACGATGTCCTCGCGGGAGTCGCCGGTGAACAGGACGTGGCCCTGCGCCTGCCACACGCGCGGCGGCACGTCGATCTGGTCGCCGACCTTGCCGTAGATCATGACCTCGGCGACGTCGTCCCGGCCCTCGAGGTGCTCGATGCCCTCGACGGCGGCGAGCTCGCCCGGCTGCTCGCCGAAGTGCAGCGAGAAGCCGACGTGACGCACCCGCTCGGGGTCCACGGACACGTCCGCCGCCTCGCCCAGCGCGACCTTCGTGAGGACCTCGACCATGTCGACGCCCGTCGAGAGCAGCACGCTCTGGTAGACCGGCCCGCCACCCAGGCGTGCACCGGTCTCCAGGATGTACGGCTCGCCCGACGGCGCGACCCGGAACTCCGTGTGCGTCGCACCCTGGGCGATGTCGAGGCCCTGGTGGGCGAGCGCGGTGTACTCCTCGACCTTGGCGAGCGTCTCGCCGCTCAGGACCGTCGGCGTCGCGTAGAAGGTCTCCTCGAAGAAGGGGCCGTCCATCGGCGTCGGCTTGTCGTGCACGGCGACTACCGTCGTCACGCCGTCCTGCACGTAGCTCTCGACGCTGATCTCGTTCCCCGGCAGGAACTCCTCGAGGAGGATCCCCTCGGAGTACTTCGACTTGAGGAAGAACAGCGGGTCGTAGTCGAAGCCGGCCCAGGCGCCCGCGCGGATGTCCTCGAAGTGCTCCGCGAGCTCCTCCGGGTTGTCGACCCGGCGCACGAACATGCTGCCGCCACCGATGATCGGCTTCATCACCAGCGGGTACGCGACCGACTCCGCCGCCTCGAGGGCCTCCTCGACCGTCGACGCGAGCGCGAAGCGGGGCTGGGAGATGCCGACCTTCTCGAACGCCTTGCGCATGCTCAGCTTGTCGCGGCTCTTCTCGGCCGTGTCCACGGAGATCGACGGCAGGCCGAGCTCGGCGGCGACGGCAGCGGCGGCCGGCACGCTGTGCTCGACGAACGCGATGACGCCCGCGATGGGCTCGGGCTCGAGCCCCGAGATCTCGACGCAGCGGGCGACCGTCGCCTGGAGGTCGCCCGTCGGCGCGGTGTAGACCTCGTCGACGTACTCGCCCTCCCAGCTGGGCTCCTCGACCACGACGATCGCGCGGTGCCCGAGCGCGTGCGCGGTCTCCACGGCCTTGGCGAAGTGCTTGCGTCGGCTCGCGTTGCGGGTGTGCAGGATCAGGAGGGTCATCAGAGTGCCTTTCTTATCGCGATCGCCATGTCAGGCGAGATCTCGTCGGTCGAGGTGGTGAGCACGAGCACGGCGGGTCCGGTGCGCGCGAGGAACGCCGCGACCTCGGCCGCGTCGACGTCGGGGTCGTCGCACGTCAGGACGGGCAGGCCGACCGCGGCGCAGACGGCGGCCCAGTCGAACCGGAGGAAGTCCCGGCTGACGGCCTCGGCGTCGTGGTGGTGGATCGCGTGCTGGTCGATGAGGTTGAGCCGGCCGTTGTCGAGGATCGCGATCTTGACGTCGAGGCCGAGGCGGGCGACCGTCTCGAGCTCCGCGACCGACATCGCGAGGCCGCCGTCCCCGACGAGCGTCCACACCGTGGCACCCGGGCGGGCCACCGCGGCACCGACGGACGCCGGGAGCGCGTAGCCGAGGCTGCCGGTGCCGCGCGGGGTGATCAGGCGCTGCGGCGGGGCGAGGCGCAGCAGCGCGCCGAACCAGCCGCTCGCGACGCTCGCCTCGCCGACGCAGACGTCGTCCGGGGACATCGCCCCGTTGATCGCGTGCACGAGCGCCGCGGTGCCCGACTGCGACCACGCGCCCTGCGCCGCCGAGGGACGGTCGCCGGTGTAGGACCAGTCGCCCAGCGCCTCGGCGAGCGCCGGCAGCGCACGGGCGGCGTCCTCGCGGACCAGGCACCCGTGCGCCGGGCCGGGGTCGGCGACCTCCGGGTCGTCGTCGATCCGCACGAGGAGCTGGCCGGCGGACGGCCACGCGTACTGGTTCGTGGACTTGTCGCCCATCTTCGACCCGACGTAGACGACCACGTCGCAGGCGGTGATGAACTCGTTCGCGGGGGTGTCGCCCTTGGAGCCCACGACCCGGGGCAGCTCGGCCCCGACCTCGGACAGCACGCCCTTGCCGTTGAGGGTCGTGAACACGGGCAGGTCGAAGCGCCGGACGAACTCACCGAGGGCCTCCGCCGCGCCCGCGGAGTGGCACCCGCCGCCGGCGACGACGGCGACGCTCGACCCCTGCCGGAGCGTGCGCGCCGCCGCGGCGAGGCGCTCGGTCAGGTCCGTGCGGTCGACCGGGCCCGGCCCCGCGGGGGGCGTCTCGGGGCTCGGTGCCGTCAGCAGCGCCAGGTCGGCCTCGGCCGCGAGGACGTCCGGCGCGACCTCGACGACCACGGGCCCCCGGCGCGGCTGCTCCGCGAGCGCCAGCGCCGCGTCGAGCGTCGCGAGCGCACCCCGCTGCTCGCGGATCACGTACACCCGCTTCGTGATGCTCTCGAAGAGCCGGTCGTGCTCGACCTGCCCGGTCGCCCACGGCCGGGGGGTGCTCCGGCCCGGCCCGGAGGTGAGGAGCAGGAGCGGCGTCCCGCTGTTGTAGGCCTCGAGCAGCGCGGGCGTGCAGTACGGCGACCCGATCCCGCCCGGGGCGTCGCACACCGCGACGCGTCCGCTGAGGCGCGCGTACGCCTCGGCGGCGTAGGCCGCGCCCCGCGGGCACCGGCCCACGACGTGGGTGAGGGCCGGGTGGCGCTGCAGGGCGGCGTAGAAGGAGAGCGACGTCTCGCCGGGGTAGCCGAAGACGTGCGAGACCCCGTTCTCGTCGAGCCTGCGGGCGATCTCGTCGGCGACCGTCGTCATCGTGCGGCGGCGGTCTGGATCGTCGACGGCGTCGGCAGGAGCGGCCGGTCGGCACCCGTGAGGACGATCAGGAGGTCGCTGTCGGCGGGGAGCGAACCCTCCTGGGACATCCGCATGGCACCGGCGAGGCACGCCGCCGCCGCGTAGCACGCGTCGAAGCCCAGGGACTGCAGCGCGCCCCGCGCCATGTGCATGTCGGTCGTCCGGGCGGCGACGAGCGAGCCGCCGGTGTTCGTGGCCATCGCGTGCAGGTACGGGTAGGTGTTCGTCGGGTCGCCGCGCTGGATGGCGTGCGCCAGCCCGTCGGGCTCCGGGACGATGTCCTCCGCGACGATGTGCGCCCGGCCCGCGTCCCACGCGCTGACCATGGGCGAGCAGGTGTCCTCCTGCACCCCGACGAACGCCGGGACCTCGTCGAGGACGCCGAGCCGCCGCGCCTCGACGGCACCCTTGTAGCCGCCCAGCAGGCCCATGCCGCTGCTGATCGCCTGGAAGACGTGCGTGGGCGCGGTCGGCATCTCCTGGTAGGCCTCGACGTAGCTGAGCTTGAGACCGTCGCGCCGGGCGTAGTTGAAGAACCCGCCCTCCCAGAACAGCCCGTTCTCGCGGGCGAACGCCTGGCCCGCCGTGCCGGCGCCGACGAACGTGTCCGGCACCGCGTGCGTCGTGATGCGCGGGTGGTCCGCGTAGTTGAGGCGGTACGCGAACTTCTCCCCGACGAAGATGTGGAGCTTGAAGCCGCTGACCAGGCTCATGGCGTTCGCGAAGGCGGTCGAGCTGTTGCCGGTGGACGCCATGACGAACTCGTCCACGCCGAGGCCCTTGAACCGGCTCAGGGTCGCGGACGCGATCCGGTCCTTCGTCGACCGCGTCGGGTTCCGGGACTCGTCCTTGATGTGCACCGAGCGGACGCCCAGCAGGCGCGCGAGCGGCTCCACGCTCGTGCACGGCGTGTTGCCCTCCCCGAGCCACGTCAGGTCGTCGTCGCTCTCGACGGGCAGGAGGTCGCGGTAGCGCCGCAGCGGGTTGGGGTCGGACTCGCGGGGGGCGATGCTCGCGCCGGCGAGCGGGTACAGCACGTCGATCGCGCCCTTGCACTCGGAGCACCGGTTCGCCCGGGGGCCCGCCTCCTTCTCGCAGTCGAGGCACAGGCGCAGGGGGCCGGCGGTCAGGGCGTGGGTCGCGTACAGCTTCTCGTAGTCGAACATCTCAGGACTCCCCCGGGTCGGTGTTCTCGCGCGGCCGCGTGCTGACGCCGTCCCCGGCGGTCAGCCGGAGCGCGTGTCCGTTCTTGAGCTCCACACCCTCGACGAGGATGTTGTAGTGGTTCGGCATGTGGGTCTCGTCGAAGCCGCTGACGACCCCGAGCGTGCGTCCCTCGTGCACGAGCGCGTCGCCGACGGCGAGGACCCCCGAGTTCTCGAGGGCGGCGAACCCGTAGTACTCGACGTGGTCGACGGGGTACGCGGGGTCCGGTCCGACGTTGACGAACTCGTGGACCTCACCGGCGCTGAGGCAGCGGGTCGTCCACCTCGACGGGCTCATCCCGCGGTCGCGACGGGTGTGGTCCATGACCGCCACCCACCGCAGCCGCAACGGCTCCCTGCTGGTAAACACTTCTCTCACCGTTCCTTCGAGTGGATCCGTCGCGACCGCGCGCACCCGGGGGCGCTAGAGCGGCCGACCGGACGAGGGGACGTCCCAGGCGGAGGGCGCCTGGTGGTACCGGGTACCGAAGCGGCTCGACGCGCGCACGCGCCGGACCCACGAGATCGGGACGAAGACGGCCAGGAACACGGCAGCGGCTGCAAGTCGCACGGGGCGAGTCCTCCTCAGTCGAGCGGGATGTCGTCGCGCCAGTCGCTGGCCTCGACGAAGGGGGGCTGGTCGTCCTTGTGCAGCACGTGGCCGCCGAGGACGAGGACGTCCATCCCGGTCCGCATGAAGCACCGGTACGCGTCCTCGGGCGTGTGCACGATCGGCTCGCCGCGCACGTTGAACGACGTGTTGACCAGGACCGGGCAGCCGGTCGCGGCCTTGAACGCCGTCAGCAGGCGCGCGAACGGCGCGTTGTCGTGCTCGGTGACCGTCTGCACGCGCGCCGAGAGGTCGACGTGGGTGATGGCAGGCAGGTCGGAGCGGATCTCGTTGATGCTCCCCAGCCCGCGGCTCGGCCCCCCGGGCTCGAGCGCGGCCGCGGACTTGATGCGGTCGGCCACCTCGGCGACCACGAGCATGTACGGACTGTCGCCGACGAGACCGAAGTACTCCTGGGCGTCCTCGGCGAGGACGGCCGGCGCGAAGGGGCGGAACGACTCCCGGTACTTGATCTTGAGGTTCATCCGCTTCTGCATCGCCTGGTCGCGCGGGTCGCCGATGATCGACCGCGCGCCGAGCGCCCGCGGCCCGAACTCCATGCGGCCCTGGAACCAGCCCACGACGGCGCCGTCGGCCAGGTGGGAGGCGACCTCGTCGTAGAGCTTGTCCTCCGGGAACGTGTGGAAGACGTAGCCCTTCTCCGTGAGGTGCGCCGCGATCTCGGCGTCGGAGAAGCCCGGTCCCAGCAGGGCGCCGGACATGCCGTCGCGCCCGCTCCCGAGGTGCGGGCGTCCGTGCTCCGCGACCGCGTGGTCGAGCGCGGCGCCGAGCGCGCACCCCGCGTCACCGGCCGCCGGCTGGATCCACATCCGGTCGACGATCCCGGAGCGGCTCAGCACGCCGTTGGCGACGCAGTTGAGCGCGACCCCCCCGGCGAGGACGAGCGAGCGCTCGCCCGTCTGCTCGACCGCGGCCCGCGCCAGCCCGAGCACGATCTCCTGCGTGACGACCTGGACCGAGGCGGCCAGGTCGCAGTGCCGCTGCTCGAGCTCGCTCTCCGCGTCGCGGACCGGTGCGCCGAAGAGCTCCTCGAAGCGCCGCCCCACCATCCGCGACCCCTGGTGGAACTCGAAGTACCGCATGTTCAGCGTGAACGAGCCGTCCGGCCGCACGTTCACGAGCTCGCGGCGGATGAGGTCCGCGTAGCGCGGGACGCCGTACGGCGCCAGGCCCATGAGCTTGTACTCGCCCGAGTCGACCTTGAAGCCGCAGTAGTAGGTGAACGCCGAGTAGAGCATGCCCACCGAGTGCGGGTACGAGACCGAGTTCACCAGCTCGAGCGAGCTGCCGCGCCCGTGCCAGATCGTGGTGGTCTGCCACTCCCCGACCCCGTCGACGGTGAGCACGGCCGCGTTCTCGAACGGCGACGGGTAGAAGGCCGACGCCGCGTGCGACCGGTGGTGCTGCGAGGCGACCGCGGCGGGAGCCGTCCCGCGCCCCAGGCCGGCGAGCTCGGAGTCGACCCTGCGCAGCACGTCCCGCTTCCAGCGCACCCACTCGGGCAGCACGGCCGAGAACGGCCGCAGCCCGCGCGGGCCGGCGCTCGCGAACGAGGACAGCACGCGCCCGAACTTCAGGTGCGGGTCCTCGTAGTAGACGACCGCGTCGACGTCCGACAGCGCGATGCCCGCGTGGTCGAGGCAGTACTCGACCGCGGAGCCCGGGAACGCCGGGTCGTGCCGGACGCGGCTGAACCGCTCCTGCTGCGCGGCGGCGACCACGACGCCGTCGCGGACCAGGGCCGCGGCGCTGTCGTGGTAGTACGCCGACAGGCCCAGGACGTGGCGCGTCATGAGGAGACCCGGACGGGCCGGTGGTGCAGCAGCGCACGGTCCTGCGACTGCGGCTTCCACGGTGTCGGCTGGAACCGGGTGCCGATCAGCTCGGCGACCTTCGACGGGCGCGGCGACAGCGACTCGTAGCCGATGCGCACCCGCTCCCACTCCGCGGCGAACTCCTCCGGGTCCGCGAGCGTCGCGACCGCGCGCATGTGCGTGTCGATCGCGTCCGCCGCCCAGGCCGAGTGCCCGGTGGAGACGTTGTCGATCGTGTTGTGCAGGTCGACGAACTGGGTCGGGAAGCCGTAGTGCGCCAGGAACGTGCGCGCCGTCCGGTAGCTGCCCCCGACGCCGGAGAGCTCCATCGCGAGGTTCATCCCGAGGATCTCCGGCAGGAACGTCCGCGGCAGCTTGCCCAGGCAGAGCCAGTAGACGGGCCGCTCGAGCGACTCCTCGCGGATCCGCTCGTCGTACGCGAACTCCCGCGTGCCGGTCGGGGCGAGGTCGATGCCCATCTCCCGCAGCACGTCCCGGTAGATCTTCGGGTGGTTGATCTCGATGTCGCCGTTGCCGAGCTCGTCCCAGAAGGTCTCGAACAGCGGGTAGCCGTAGTGCGTGGTCGCGAGCGACACGTCGGTGAACCCCTGCAGCCACGACCCGTCGATCAGGGTCAGGGGCGCCAGCTGCAGCGTCGAGTCGATGAGCGCCTCCCGGCTCGGCATCCCGCCATCCGCGCTGGCCTCGAACTCGGTGCTCTGCTTGTCGTGCATGTCGAGCAGCCACGGGCGCAGCCCGTCCCGCGTCCACGTCTCGGGCAGCGACCGGTCACCCCGGCCGAGCGACAGCTTCGCCCTGCTCAGCCACCGCCGGACGTACCGGACGGCGAAGCTGCGCGTCGCGGGTGCGAGCGCCCGGCCCTGGAGGACGAAGTACGCCTCGCGGATGTCGCTCGGCGTCACGCCCTCGTCCGCCGTCTCCCCGGCCTGCAGCGCGTCGAGGTCCGGGACCGCGGGCGCCTGCGCGACCGACGGCAGCGCGGGAGCCGCGTCGGCGTCCCCGAGCCAGTCGATCCAGTTCGAGATGATCTCGACGTCGTCCCCCGAGAACACCCGGAACATCGGACCCTTCGGGCCGATCAGACCGTTGACGAGCGCGCTGCGTCCCGCGTTCCCCGGCTTCACGAGCCGGGTCCCCGCGAGCTCCTCGAGCAGCACGTCCGGGTCGGACTTCGCTCGCTCGAGCAGCTGGGACAGCGTCCCGTCGCCCATCGCGTAGTCGTGGTGGTAGACGGCGCCCTCGCGTGCGCGCTCGCGGACGAGCTGCTCCATCGCACGCTTCGGGTGCAGGACGGCCGCGGACTCGTCGAGCAGCAGCCGGTCCCACGACCGCAGGGCGCCGAGCAGCCAGGCGGCGCCGAGCTCGACCTGACGGCGCGCGTCCTCGCCCGAGGCGGCGAACTCCGCGGCGACCGCACGCGACACGTCGAGCGGTGCGGTGACGTCGGTCGCGCCGGTCGCCGTGCGGAGGTCCAGGCGGGCGAGGTCGACCCGCGTGCCCTCGACCGAGCGCAGCGCGTCCCAGCACGGCAGGATCCCGATCGAGCGCATCACGACGTCGATCCCCGCGATGAACGGGGCGAACTCGTCGCTGCGCCGGGAGACCGCGAGCACCGTCGCCGGGAGGGCGAACATGTGGTCGCGGACCGGGCGGACGGCCACCAGCTCGGCCGCCTCGACGGCGAGCTCGGGCCGGCCCCACTGCGTCGCGAGCAGCTTGAACGCGTCGTGCCGCGACGACCGCGGCTGGCCGACGCCGATGTCGTCGGCGAACAGGGCGAGCACCTGGAGGTGCACCACGTCCTCGAAGACGGCCGGAGCGCTCATGCCCTGCAGCCACGCCCCGAGCACCGAGGCGAGCGGGGCGGACTGGCGCAGCACCGCGTGCACCAGCGTCGGCAGCGCGCCGGCGGCCTCCGCGGACGCGATCAGGTCGCGGTAGGCGACCGCCTGCTCGTCGGACCACGCGGCGACGGCGTCGAGCGTCGCGGCCAGGGTGGGGGGCTCGGGCTGCGGGTCGAGGGGGGCGACCTCGGCCAGCAGCGCGCGGATCGTGGGCGTCACCAGGAAGATCTCCGGGTCGGCACACCGACGGTAGGTCTCACGCCACATGGGGTGTCCTCGTCTCGGGTTCGGTCGGTCGTCGGTGGTCGGACGTCGGTCCGGCGGGGTCGCGCGCGGACGGCTCAGAACATCGGGTAGATCGACGCGTCCGGGTTCTTCGGCTTCTTGTTGCGGCGCAGGATCCGGTCGATGAACGCCTTGATGAACGACATGTGCGTGCCTTCCTAGAGGTGGTCGAGGATGGTGCGGGCGGCGAGGTCGTGACCGCCGTCGGTGAGGTGGATCCGGTCGATGAACAGCCACTCGTCGGGGTCCGCGGCGCGGGCCATGAGCGGGCTGAAGTTCAGGAAGTCGACGCCGATGTCCTGCGCGCCCTTCTCGAGCGCGTCGGCGTAGCGGGCGTTCACGTCGCGCCCGAGGATGTCGCCGTACATCGCGGCGAAGCCGCCCATCTCCTCGAGCTCGTCGAAGATGAGCTCCTCCTCGCGGCTGCCCCGGTCACGGACCCAGGCGGACAGCGGCTGCAGGACGTACGTGACCTTGGCGTCCCACGCGTCCGCGAGCGCCTTCCACGCGTCCAGGTGACGCAGCGTCAGGTCGGCCGAGTAGGCGATCTGCTCGTCGATCGAGGGGGCGGGGGGCGCCGGCGGCGCCGCCGGTGCGGGCTTGCGGCGCAGCCGGTCGCGGACCGACGACGGGCGCTCCTGCTGCGCGAACATCGACATGACGCGGTGGTACTGGAAGAACGTGCCGTGGTCCTCGCGCTGGATCTCCGGCATCCGCGCCAGGCTCAGGTTGTTGAACCCGGAGAACAGCACGATCTCGTCGACCTTGGGCAGCAGGTGCCGGTACAGCGTCAGGAGCAGCAGCTCCTGCGTCGAGTTGAAGCTGCGCCCCCCGAAGTTGAGCCACGGCTGCCCGCGGTCGTCGTGCGCGTTGAGCCGCGACGGGAGCGTCCACGCGTCGGAGCTCGCGCCGATGCCGAAGACCGTGGAGCTGCCCACGAGGAGCCGGACGGACTCCGCCGAGCCGTGGTCGGCGGCCGAGTACCGGCGCTCCCCGCTCGTCGCGTACCGGAAGCCCACCGAGTCAGTGCTGACCACGTCGGACGTGTGGGACGCCGGGTGGAAGAACAGCAGGTGGGGCAGCCAGCGCGTGTCGCCGCGGCTCGAGAACTTCTCCTCGTACTCGGCCAGGTACGGCGCCATCTCGGTCCTGATGCTCATGACCCGCTCCTCTCGTCGTGCGACCTGGTCCTCGTCATGACGCCGCCTCGAGCTCGAACCGCAGGGAGGCGCCCAGCTCGTCGGCGGCCCGCGCCAGCCCTGCAGGGCTGTCCGCCGTGAACACCACGTGGCCGTGCGACTGCCACACCCGCGGGGGGACGTCGACCGCGTCGCCGGGCCCGCGGTACAGGCTGACCTCGTGCACGCGCGGGTCGAGCTCGGCCTCGGCGACGCCGGTGACCGCACGGACCGTCCCCGCCCGCTCCGCGAAGACCAGCCGGAACCCCGCCGGGGTGGCCTCGGGCCGCGGGGTGAGGTCCGGCTCGCGGCCCGCCGCGACGTCCAGGACGGCGGCGACGAGGTCGACGCCCGTGCTCAGCAGGACGGACCGGTGGATCGGCCCACCCCCGAGGCGCGCGGCGGTCTCCAGGACCTTCGGGGTCCCGTCCGCCTGGACCCGGAGCTCCGTGTGGGCGGCGCCCGACTCGATCCCGACGGCCCGGTGCGCCGCGGCCGCGACCTCGGCGACCCGTCGCTGCACGTCCGCCGGGAGCCGGCTGGGCGTCGTGAAGAGGGTGTCGACGAAGTACGGCCCCTCCGACGCGAGCGGCTTGTCGTGGATCGCGACCACGTGCGTCCGACCCTCGACGACGACCGACTCGACGCTGACCTCCGCGCCGGGCAGGTACTGCTCGACGATCACGGCGCGGGGGTACCGCTCGGTCAGCCAGCCGTAGCGCCGGTCCCCCTCGATCCCCTCCCACGCACCGCGCAGCACCTCGGGGAGGTGCTCGGCGAGCTCGTCGGGCGTGTCGACGCGGCGCAGGTGACCCGTGTCGTTGTCGACCAGCGGCTTCAGCACGAGCGGGAACCCGAGGCGCTCGGCGAGCGTCCGTGCCTCGTCGACGGTGGTCGCCAGCCCGAACGCCGGCTGCGGGACGCCCGCGGCCTCGAACGCCGCGCGCATCGCGTGCTTGTCGCGCACGGTCCGCGCCGTGTGCTCGCTGACGAACGGCAGCCCCAGCGCGGCAGCTACCGCGGCCGCCGCCGGCACGCTGTGCCCGACGAACGCCGCGACCGCCTCGACCGGCTCCGGCTCGGACGCGGCCAGCCGGCGCGCGACGGCGACCGTGGCCTCGACGTCCGACGTGTCCACGGAGACGACGACGTCCGCGAGCTCCGCCTCCCACGTGGGGTTCTCGACGAGGAGCAGGAACCGCCGGCCGCGGGCGCGCGCGTGCTCGGCGGCGCGCACCAGGTGACCGCGACGGCTCGCGTTGTGGCGGTGGAGCACCAGGATGCTCATGCGCTGCTCCTCTCCGGGGGTCGTCGGGCACGGCGGCGTGACGGACGTGGCTCGTCGCGGGTGCGGCGGGGTGGTGGGTCGGACGTGGCTGCTGCCGTGGTGGGCAGGTGGGTCGGGCCGTGGCTGCGGTGGTGGGCAGGCGCGGCACGGGGCGGCGTGGGCGCGGTGGTGACCGCGCGGGGTGCGCTGGTGGATCACGTGAGGTGCGGGTGGGCGCGGCGTCGGGCCGCAGAGTCGGCGTGCGTCGCCGGCCTGCGGCGTGACCGTCGCGGCTCCGCTCGTGGCGTGGCGAGCCGCGACGCCCGCAGGGGTCAGGCGGTGGCGGGGACCGTCCGGTGCGATCCCGCGGAGGCGTCGTCGCGTCCGTCGGCGGTCCGAGGTCGGGTGACCCGCCCCCGAGCCCTGCTCTGTCTGCGTCCAGACGTCCGGACCATGCGCTGTGCCCCTTGCGTTGCCCCCTGCACGGCATCCGAGCGCGCCGCGCGGTGACCACCTAAGCACAGGGACGGACCGGGCGAAACCATCGCAAGACGACGCGGAGGGAGAGCCCGCGTGAACACGCGGATCTGGTCGCGAACCCTGTCCAGGACCTGGTCGGACCGCGAAGAGCCGGGCAGCCACGGCGGACGGACCTCGCGGGCGCTCTCGGCGACGAGCACCCGCCGGTCTCACCCCGGGCGCGCGACCGCCCACGTGACGGTGGCCCGCACGCCGCCCTCCGGACGCGGGACCAGGTCGAGCGACCCCCCGTGCACCGCGACGATCCGCGCGGTCAGCGGCAGGCCGAGGCCGTGCGACCGCGTCGACCCGCCGCCCCCGCCCGACGCCCCGGCGTTCCCGCCGACGACGTCGACCCGGCGGGTGAACGGCTCGAGTGCGAGCAGGAGCCGGCGGTCGTCGACGTGTACGCCGTCGTTCTCGACGCAGAACCGCACGGGACGTGCGGCACCGGCGTCGTCCGCACCGCCGCCGCTGCCGCGCCCCCCGCCGTCCGCGCCGCCGTCCACGCCGCCGTCGAGCGTGACCACGACGCGCCCGCCCTCCGGACGGTTGTGCCGCACGGCGTTTCGAAGCAGGTTGTCGACGGCGCGCAGCAGCAGGGTCTCGTCGCCGAGGACCGTCGCGCGGCCGACCCGTACCGTCACCGTGACGCCGCGGCTGCGCGCCTCGGGCGCCAGGTCCTCGACGGCGTCGGCCACGAGGACGTCGAGGTCGACGGGCCGGTGCGCGACGGCGCCCTGGTCGAGCGCCGCGAGGTCGAGCAGGGCCGTGACCAGGTCCGTCGCACGCTGCGTGGTCTCGTCGAGGCGCTGCAGCAGGACCGGCAGGTCGACCTCGTCGGGGTCCTGGCGCGCGACGTCGACCATCGCCCGCATCACCGCGAGCGGGGTGCGCAGCTCGTGCGACGCGTTCGCCGCGAACCGCCGCTGCGCGTGCAGGTCGCGCTCGAGCCGGTCGAGCATCGAGTCGAACGTGTCGGCGAGGTCCGTGAACTCGTCGCGCCGGGAACCGTGGGACCCGACGCGCCGGGTCAGGTCACCGCCGGCGGCGGCCCGGGCGGCGGCGTTGAGGTGCTGCAGCGGGGTCAGCACCCGCCCGGCCAGCCACCACCCGCCGACCGACCCGACCACCGCGAGGACCGCGAGCGCCAGCGCGCACGCCTGGACGACGGCGTCGAGGATCTCCCCGCGCGACGCGATGGGGCTGTCGAGGTCCCTCGGGTTCGCCGCGGTGAGCGGGTAGTTCGGCACGAACCGCAGGACCGCCCAGATGCACACCGACATCACGAGCCCGGCGACGAGCAGGAACGCGACGTAGCTGACGGTCAGCCGGAGCCGCGCGCTCGTGCGCAGTCCGCTCCGCGCGTCGGTCGGTGGGCCGTCGGGGCGGCGTGGGGTCGCGGCCTCCCAGGGGCGCGTCTCGTCGGCTGGCTCCGCACGGTGAGCGGTCACGACTCCCCCGGCTCGCCGACGCGGTACCCGACGCCCGGCACGGTGTGGATGACCCACGGCTCGCCGAGCCGCTTGCGCAGGTCCGAGATGGTGATCCGCACGGCGTTCGTGAACGGGTCCGCGTGCTCGTCCCACGCCCGCGCGAGCAGCTCCTCGGCGCTGACGACGCCCCCGCCGGCACCCACGAGCACCTCCAGCACGGCGAACTGCTTGCGGCTGAGCCGCACGTACTGCCCGGCGCGGAACACCTCGCGGCGGAACGCGTCGAGCCGCAGCCCCGCGAGCTCGACGACGGGCGGCCCCGCGGCCGGACGGCGGCCGAGCGCCCGCACCCGCAGCACGAGCTCCTGCATCGCGAACGGCTTGGTCAGGTAGTCGTCGGCCCCGAGCCCGAACCCGCGCGCCTTGTCGTCGAGCGTCCCCGCGGCCGTCAGCATCAGCACTCGCGTGCCGAGCCCCGCCGCGACGACCTGCCGGCACACCTCGTCGCCGTGCACGCCGGGCAGGTCGCGGTCGAGGACGACGACGTCGTACGCGGCGTGCGAGAACCGCTCGAGTGCCTGCTCGCCGTCGTCGGCCAGGTCCGCGGCGATCGCCTCCCGCCGCAGAGCGGTCACGACGGCCTCCCCCAGGTACCGCTCGTCCTCGACGACCAGGATGCGCACCGCGACCTCCGGCCGGCTCGACGACGGACCCGGCGAGTCTAGGCAGCGGCGGATATGGAGAGCGTCTGCGTTTTCGCCGACGCCCCCGCAACACCGCGGCGCGTGGGCTGTGCGGTATGACGACCCGGACCCCGTCCCCGCCCGCCCCGCCACGACCCCGCCCGGCGCGACCGCACCGCAGGCGTGTCCCGACCCGCGCGGCGATCCTGGCGCTCGTGGCGGCCGCCGTCGTCGTCAGCGCCGCGTCGACCCTCCCGGCGCTGCTCGACCTCGCCCCGGCCGACGACACCTCGCCGCACGGCCTCGCCGCCGTCGAGGTGCAGCACGCCGCCGAGGACGCCCGACTCCGCGAGACGACCATCGACCCGTTCGACGACGCGCACCCCGCGATCGCGGGGCTCGACGCCGACCTCCGGGCCGCCGTGCAGGCGGTCGCCCGCGACGCGCACGAGCGCGGTGTCGACCTCTGGGTCACGTCCGGACTGCGCACCGCCGCGATGCAGCAGGACCTGCTCGACGACGCCGTCCGCGAGCACGGCTCGCTCGCGGAGGCCCGGCGGTTCGTCGCGACGCCCGAGGGTTCGAGCCACGTCACGGGCCACGCGGTCGACATCGGCCCCACGGACGGCGCGGACTGGGTCGTCCGGCGCGGCGCGCGCTACGGCCTGTGCCAGACGTACGCCAACGAGATGTGGCACTTCGAGCTCGCGACCGAGCCGGGCGGGGAGTGCCCGGAGCAGCTGCCGGACGCGGGCTGACGGCGCCGACGTGCGGTGCGCAGCGTCCCTCGGCCCGGTACGGCACCCGCACGTCCGCCGGGCGTCCGCCGGTCCAGGACCGCGAGCTGGGCGGCTGGCGACTACGCGCCCGCGCCGCCGTGAACCGCCGCCGCCGCTGCGGTGGCGACGGCGTGGTCGTCCTCCACCGTGCTCCCGCTGACCCCCACGGCCCCGATCACCTGACCGTCGACCTCCAGCGGCAGCCCGCCCGGGAAGGTGATGAGGCCACCGTTGGACACCTCGATGGCGAACAACGGCCCGCCGGGCTGCGACAGCTCACCGAGAGCACCGGTCGGCATGTCGAAGTAGCGCGACGTGCGGGCCTTCCTGATCGCGATGTCGATGCTCCCGAGCCAGGCACCGTCCATGCGGGCGAAGGCCTTGAGGTTGCCCCCGGCGTCGACCACGGCGACGTTCATCGCCAGGTCCCGGGATGCGGACTCCGCGAGTGCCGCCTGGACGACTGCCTGGGCCTGCTCGAGGGTGATGTCGCTCATCGGGGTCCTTCTTCCGTGTCGGACGGGCGCAGGTTGCGCCGTCGGGATGAAGCCGGCTGCCGCTCGTCGGGTCGGCAGAGGACCGCGCGCGAGGTCGCTCGTCGACGCGGTCGAGGGTCCTCGCCGTCGTCGCTCGGCGCGGCGACTGCGGGCCGGCTCGCGGCGGTTCTCACTCTCCACCTCGAGACCCTCGAGCGCTCGCCGTACGCCCGGGTCGCCCGGCCGGCGCCACGAGCCCGCCCGATCGGGTCACCGTGCGTGGGCCGGGCGGGCCGCAGGGGAACACCCCGTGCCCGATCAGGCACGGCGCCCGTCGCGCGCTTCCTCGGGTCCGGACCGCGCCCCTAGCGTCCGAGGGGCACGCCACCGCCGGGTCCGACCGGGCCGGTGGCCCGCGTCGAGGTCGAGGGGGCATCGTGACGCGTCGTCGTCGGGTCCGGAGCACGTCCGCTGCACTCACGGTGGCGGCGCTCGCCGCCCTGGGGGCGGTCCCCGCAGCCGCGGCGGCCGCGCCGGCGGTCACCCCACCACCGCCGGCGGCGGTCGCCGCCCCAGCGTCTACCGACCGCGACACGCCGGACGACGCACCACCCGAGACGGGACGCGTCGCCGCGCTCGCCGCGGGGACCCGGCTCACCTACGACGAGGGTGCCAAGCGCGCGCGGCTGCGCGTCGACGAGGGCGGGAGCCTCGACCAGTACCTGTTCGGCCCCGGCCCGATCACGTTCGACATCGACCTCGAGGGCATCGACCCGGAGGCGGCCCCCGGGCAGCCGATCGAGCTGCGCATGTTCGTCTTCGACGTCGACCAGGCCGGCTCGGAGGAGTGCGGGCCGGAGGTCGACCAGGTCTCCGTGAACGGGACGCCGGTCGGGACGCTCACGGGTGCCAACGACCAGTGGATCGTCAACACGTTCTCGATCCCGCCGGACGTCCTCGACTCGGGCAGCAACGCCTTCAGCGTCGCGATCGACACCGCGGGCACGGGGTGCTGGGCCGTCGAGGTCGACTGGGCGGAGGTCGCGGTGCCGTTCGCCGTCGCGCACCTCGCGACCGACGCGACCGACGACGTCGACGTGCTCCGCGGTCTGAGCAACGACGAGATCCCCGACACCGTGTACGAGCGGGCGTTCGACGCGTCGGGCACGCTCCTCGCGCCGACGAAGGACGACGCCGTCGCGGACGCGATGGCGGACGACCCGTGGTTCGGCGACCCGTCCGGCACGTTCACCTACGAGTACACGATCGGCGCGTGGCCCTCGACCCCGGACTGGGAGCCGACCGTGCGGACCCGCTGGGAGTTCTCCGGCGGCGGGGGCGCCGGCAGCGGGCCCGCGACTGGCGTCACCGGCTGGGAGGACGAGGTCGAGATCGCCGTGCCGCAGCGCACCGGCCGGTACGACCTGACGGTGTGGCTCGAGATCCGCAAGGACGACACCCTCCTGACGGTGCAGGAGCGCAAGCACACGGTGTACGTGCTCCTGGGCGAGCCGGTGAGCAGCTGGCGCGCGGGGCTCCCGTCGACCAGCACGCCCAAGACGGGGTGGCTCGACTTCGCGTTCGACCTCGGTGCCGGTGGGAGGACGACCCCCGAGGACGTCGCCCTGGCCCTCAACACCGGCGTCTACGGCAACCCGAAGGGCTGGACGTACTCCGCGTCGCGCTCGCTCAGCAGCGCCCAGGACCTGATCGAGGGCACCGGCACGCTCGGCCAGTGCTTCACGTTCCGCGACGTGTGGCTCACGCTCGCCCGCAGCCTCGGGGTCGACGCGAGCTACGAGGACAGCCCGCGGTACACCTTCCTCACGGGCACGCGCCCGGCGCTCGACGGGAACGCCAGCGCCAACGCCGCACCGTCCGGGGGCAGCGCCGACCGCTGGGTCTTCGGCAGCCACTCGTGGGGCACGTACGGCGGCAAGCGCTACGACCCGACGTTCGGCGTCACGGGGGCGTCGGGCACCGCGGCGTTCGAGCGCGACAGCATCGCGTGCCTGTTCGCCGGCCCGGTCGCGCTGAACGTCTACCGGTGCCGGCCGACCGTGGCCGGCGCGCCCGAGTTCGAGGTGACCGTCACGAGCGCCACGAACGCGACGGGGTGGCCGATGAACACGTACCGGACGGTCCCACCGGGACCGGTCCCGCCGGCACCGCTCCTCCCGGCGCCCGGGCTCGACGCCCAGGCGGTGCCGCCGGAGCAGGCGGCTCAGCCGGAGCACGCGGTCCAGGCTGCGCTCGCGGCGGCGACGGACCGCGGCGAGGACACCGACGGCAACGGCCAGCCCGACGTCCTGCGGGTCGACGTGACGGTCGACGCGCCCGCCGCCGGCGAGCACCTCGTCGACCTCGCGCTCGCCGCGCCCGACGGCACCTACCTCGCCCGCGGTTCGCTCGACCCGCGGAGCGAGGACACCGTCCTCGTGCACACCACGCTGCCTGCCGGCGAGAGCGTCGTCCCCGTCTACTTCCCGGGTGACGCGCTGCGCGCGAGCGGGTTCGACGGCCCGTACACCGTCACGGGCGCCGTCACCGCAGCGGACGGCACGGTCGTCGCGGAGGTCGCGCACACGACCCAGCCGTACGACGCGACCGACTTCCAGGGGCCGCTCGCCGAGGTCGGGACGATCAGCGACGAGCGCGTCGCGGAGGGTCTGCGCGTGCACGTGCCGGTCACCGCGACGGGCTCGGGGGTCGCCACGATCGGCGCGCAGCTGTTCGCGGGCGACACCTGGCTGGGCTCCGCCCGGCAGGACCTCACCCTCGTGGCGGGGGCGTCCCAGGACGTGGTGCTCGACTTCGCCGGTGAGGCGATCCGGGCGCGCGGCCTCGACGGTCCGTACACGGTGCACCTCACCGTCGAGGACCTCACGTCGGCCGGCACGCTCACCCACACCACGGCCGCCTACGACGCCGACGACTTCGCCCTGCCGCCCGTGCAGATCGGCCCGGACGTCACCGACGAGGGCGCCGACCCCGACGGCGACGGCCGGTTCGACACGCTCGACGTCACCGCCTCCGTCGCCGCGCTCACCGCGGGGGACGTCACGGTGCGCGGCACGCTCCTCGCGGCGGACGGCGCCACGATCGCCACGCTGACCAGCACCGTCGCCGCCACGACGTCACCGCAGGACGTCGTGCTGCGCTTCCCCGGTCGCGACGTGGCCCGGGCGGGCGCCGACGGCCCGTACGACGTCGTGCTGACCGTCACGGACGCCGCCGGTACCCAGCAGATGACCCGGGTCCACCGCACCGCGGCGTACACCGCCGCACAGTTCGACCCGCCGGCCGCGACCCTCACCGGCACCTACACCGACTCCGCGGTCGACACCAACGACGACGGGCACCCCGACGTGCTGCGGGTCGAGGTCGGCGTCACGCTCGACACCGCGGCCGACGTCACGCTGCGCGGCTCGCTCGTCGACGCGACCGGCGCCGGAGTCGCGAACACCGAGACGGCGGCCGTGCTCGACGCGGGCGCGGGGACCCTGGTCCTCGACTTCGACGGCGGCGCCATCCAGGCACGCGGCCTCGACGGTCCGTACACGCTGACCGGGCTGGAGCTCGGCCGCACCGGGGAGCAGCCCGAGGTCCTCGCGCTCGCCGCGCACACCACGGCCGCCTACGACGCCGACACGTTCCGGCCCGGTGGCGGACTCGTCATCGAGACGGTGGCCGACCGCGGGATCGACGACGACGGGGACGGGCTGTACGAGTCCCTCGCGGTCGACGTGACCGTCGACGTCGAGGAGGCCGGGACGTACTCCGCCAACGGCCGCCTGACCGAGCCCGGGGGCGAGGAGATCCAGTGGCGCGGGACGTCGGCGTTCCTGACCGCCGGCGAGAACGTCCTGACCCTCGTGTACGACGGGCGCCTCATCTCCGGCCGGGCCGTCGACGGCCCGTACCGGGTCCAGTCGCTCACGGTGTACGCCGACCCGACCAGCCCCGTGACCCTGCGCGACCCGTACGCGACCGGCCCGTACACCTGGCAGCAGTTCGAGCTGGGCGCCGCGCTGACCGGCCACGTGACCGTCAACGGGGCCCCGCTCGCCGGTGCCGCGGTGGCCGTCCCGGGGCTCGCCTACGACGTCACCGACGCGACCGGCGCCTACCGGCTGGCACTGCCCGGCGGCGGGACGTACGACGTCGTCATCGCCGCGGACGAGGCGCTCGCGCCGTGGCGGATCTCCGTCGACGGCGTGCAGCGCGCGACCGGGACGGAGATCCAGGTGACGGTCGGGGACGGGAGCACGACGCGGATCGACTTCGACTCGCGACGGAGGTCGTGAGGGCTGGCGGGAGCGCGGCGGGGGCTGATGCACCACCGCCTCCCGCTGCGGCCGAGCCACGGACGGCGTGATCGGAGCGCGCCCGCGGGTCAGTCCGTCTCGAACAGCGCCCGGTCGGTCCGACGCCCGGCGGCGAAGGCCTCGACCATCTGCTGTCGTGTCAGCGAGGAGATGCCGAACAGCACGGACCCGTCACGCCCGACGATGATCTGCCCACCCCCGCGGACGGGCACCCAGTAGAAGAAGGCGTCGAGCTCTGGCAGGGCGCGCGAGTTCGCCAGCATCACCTCCAGCGGGCTCCGAAGAAGCTCGCTCGCGAGCACGGCGCCGCTGTGCCGATCGTCGATCATCCGTTCACCTTCCAGATCGCTGCGTCTGAGTGAACAGCCCCGCGCCCAGGCGGCCATTCGAGAACCCGGCACACCCGTGGGGACGGCCGGGCACCGTTCGCGAGCCGGTCCGCGAGCGCGGCTGACCGCGCCAGCCCGTCAGTCTGTCGAGAACAGCGAACGGTCGGTACGACGCCCGGCGGCGAAGGCCTCGACCATCTGCTCCAGCCTCAACGACGAGATGCCGAACAGCACGGATCCGTCGCGTCCCACGATCAGCCTCCCGCCCCCGCGAATCGGCACCCAGTAGAAGAAGGCGTCGATCTCCGAAAGGTCTCGCGAGTGCTCGAGGGCATCGGCGAGCGGTATGCGAAGGAGCTCGCTCGCGAGAGCGGCGCCCTCATGTCGGTCGCGGATCACCCATTCATCCTTCTGATCGCTGCATCCCACCGGATGGCGCCAAAATCCGGCGGCCAGTCGAGGATTTCCCCGGATTGCCCATCCACCGCGACCACACGCTCACCGTCGAAGTAGGCGTTGAACCAGTGGCCGGAGTCGTCCGCTCGATCGATCCCCACGACGGCGTGTGAGCCCGCTCCGCCGGAGCGTAGCTCGTCCGCGATCTGTTCGGGACTCATCTCCACCTGGCGGAGTCCCGTGATCGCTTCCATCTCTGGGACCGTGTAGGTACCCCAATTTGCCGGTGCAAGGGGTCCGCCGTTGAACACGTCCTGCACGGACTCCGCGCACTTGCCGCAGTTGACCGATCGCGGGTCGAACGGGTCTCCGGTGTACCCGGGGTTGACGTCGCGGATCCAGTCGTCGATCGCGGCGAACGACGATCGTGGCATGTCCGCAGGCGCGGACGCTTGCCCACCCGAGGCGAGAAGTGACCGTGCGCCGCGCCCGGCGGCGGCGCCGGCGAAGTTGCCGGGCAGGAAGGTCAGGACGAATTCGCCGGCGTCGAGGCCCGCTTCGAGCGGGGTGGTGGTCGCGAGGTAGTCGGCGGTCGCGCGGACGGGGTCGCGCGAGAAGGTGGCGGCACCCTCGGCGTGCGACAGGCCGTAGGTCGCGACGCCGGACACCCCGATCGCGAGCCCGAGAGACCCGCCGGACAGCGCAACGAGTGCGGCGACGCCGGCACCGACGGCGATCTGCTGGCCGAGGGACAGCCCGTTGAACCACTGCCCGGCGTTCTCGAGAAGCCCGGCGAGGTAGTTGCCGTCACCGTCGAGGAGCAGGGAGCGGCCGATCGCGGCGGCCATCGCCGTGCCCCATCAGAGGGCGAGCGCGACGCCGACGAGCCCCACGACCGCAGCCGTGCGCCGGAACACCGCGCGGGCCCGCGGCTCGACGCCCGGTGTCGTCAGGGCCATCGCCTCGGCACGGGTGTTCCGCACCTGCACCGCTACTGCACGGCCGCGCCCGACGGCCGCACGGCGCGGCTCGCCGTCAACCCGTGCGTGGGCGACGAGGACGACCGCGACGTCGGCCCACCACTGGGCCGCCGCCCGCAGCAGCGGGGTGACGAGGCCTGCGAGCCGCCGGGGCGCGCCTTCCCAGCGGTCGACGCGCGCCTGCCACCACCCCAGGACGCGGGTACCGGGCTCGGTGTCGCCCACGGCACCCGCAGGGCACCGCCTGTCCCCGCCCGCCGGCGCCAGCAGTGCCGCGCGGTGCCGGCGTCGCACGTCCACGAGCAGGCACGCGACGAGCAGCACAACCGACGCCACGCCCGTCGCCCCGCCGTGACCGGTGAGCGACCACAGGCCCGACAGCACCGCGGGGAACCCGGCGGCGCTCTCGGCTGGCCAGGTCGAGTGGGCGTTGTGGGCGTTGTACGAGGCGTGCTCGGCCACCGTGAGCACGAACGAGAGGACCGGGAGCGCGACGGCGCCGACACGCGCCGGGACGCGGCCCGTGCGCCACAGCGCGATGCCGAGGCCGATGCTCATCGCGGTCGTGACGGTCCAGATGTGGTGCCCGTGCGCGACCGCGACACCGTCCACGGACGCGAACCCGGCGGTCGTCCACGGGTTCAGCGTGTAGGGCTCGGGCGGGTTCCAGAACAGCCACAGCGTCCCGCGCGAGGCCACCTGCCGGACCGCGTCCTCGTAGGCGTTGAACGCGATCCCGAACGCGAACCCGACGAGCGACCAGTCCGTCGCCGAGAACCGCCGCACCCGCCCGGGCGCGAGCAGCGCGAGCACGAGCAGCGGGACGAGCTTGCCGGTCTCCTCCAGGAACCCGGCGAGCGCCACACCGGACCCGTCGGACGACGGCCACAGGTCCAGCGCGGCCGCGACCTGCAAGGTGAACCACCCGAGGAACGCCGACCACAGCACCCCCGCGCTGAACAGCCGCGCGGTCGTCGCCCAGGAGAGGGTCTTGGTCCGGGCGAGCACGAACCACACGACGAGCAGCACGAAGCTGCCCATGTAGACGCGCACCGAGTCTCGCACGGACTCCACGACAGCGAGCATCACCAGCACGAGCACCACGCAGACCCACAGGCCCACCGCGCGCATCCGCGCCCAGCGCCTCGCGAGCCCGGGCCGAGCCGCCCACCACTCGGCCACCCGGGTCCGCGCCGCCTCCCACCACTCGGGCGGCGCCGCGGACTTGCTCACGTGCTGGTCAGTCGTCATCGCCACCGGTCATCCACCTCCCAAGTCCGGCACACCGTAGCGGTCGCACTCTGGCGCGGGTCAGGCGAAGCGATCGGGCTCTGCCGGGAAGCGCGTGGGGGCGACCGTCATATCTCGGTCAGCGCCGACCGCGCTGACGCGTGCCCAGGACTCGCTTCCTGCGCCAGCCCCAGCGCTCGGAGGCACAGGGGCCACGCGAGCCGCTCCTGCTCGAGCCGAACCCCACCGAGCTCGTGCAGCAGGTGCGCGGCGGTGGTCTCCTCGGCGGTGAGCCGTTCCCAGCGGGGGGACGGTAAGTCCCGGGCGTAGTTCGGGTCCGCGACCCACAGGTTGCGGTGCGAGAGGAGCGTCGACTCGTCCATCAGCACGGACGCGACGTCCGAGCAGTGGGTCCGCAGGCGGTCGAGGATCGCGAACCCGTCACGGTCGAGGTCGCCCCAGTACGTGATCGGCGCGGTGCGCAGCCAGCCGACGGTCCCCAGCCTGTCCACCGCGTAGCCTGAGCCGTGGACAGCGAGCGTCCCCCGCGCGTCGGGCAGCGCCAGCATCGACTCGAGATTCTCGACGACGATGACGCGGTCGGGCCTGATCGTCAGCCGGTCCAGCTCGCTCGGAGGTGCCGCGAGCTCGGCGAGCCCGCCCGGCGCGAGCGTGGTGTCGAGGAAGCGCAGGCGCACGAGCCCGGGGGGCTGCCGTAGTCCCAGGTCGGGCGCACCGGTGACGGCGGTGACGAGCGCGGTGACGAGAGCCCGCCGAGTGCCGAGCCACTTGGTGTCGACGCCGGCGACGGGAACCTGACGGAAGAACAGCCCCGAGCGCGGATGCGTGACGAGCCAGTCGACGACCGCGATGAGCCTCGCGTGATCCGCGTCGTCGTGCTCGGCGATCGACCGTGCGTGCCGCCTGACCGCCGGCTGCACGGGGGTTCCCCAGCGTGCGAGGAGCTCGTCGGCGCGTGTACTCAGGACGCGCCAGTGGACGGCCCGTCCGGCGAACCGCGCGGCGTCGTCCGGTTGGTCGAGGCGCAACCGCTCCGGCACCTCCTGATCGCCCACGTGGGCCCAGCGGCGTCGGGTCCAGACGACTCCGGGCACGTCGTGCCACGACCGCACCCACGCGACGGCCGCGGCCGCGTCTCCGAGCGCAGTGTCCTGCGTCGGCGGGTGCAGCGGGAGGTCCAGCACGGGGGTGTCCGCGTGCTCAGTCGCCCACTGGGCAGCGCGTCGCTCGTAGACCGTCAGCGCGCGCTGCCGCGCCGAGGTCACGGTGACCGGCCCGGACGCGCGCGTCACGAGCCCCCGCCGGGACCGGCGGGTTCTGGCACGGGATCGTCGTCGACCGCGACCTCCTCGAACGAGACGAGTCCCACGCGTGACTCCCGGAAGTCGCGGCAGGTCGCGAGCCCGATGCCGCCGACGTACTCCTCGAGGGTCTGGAGGAGCTTGAGCGGCGTGGCGAGCACCATGTGGAAGCCGAACTCCACGAACACGTCCATCGCCATGCGGGTGAACGCAGCATCAGCCTTGTCGAACGCCTCGTCGAGGACCACGGTGCCGAAGGTCGGCAGCTCCTGGTCGTCGACCGTGAGCTGGTAGCGCAGCGCGGCCGCAAGGCAGAAGATCACCAGCTTCTGCCGCTGCCCTCCCGAGAGCCCGGCGCTCGAGTCGTGGATGTTCACCTCGACGCCGTCACGGTCGACCTCCACACCCGTGAACCGCACGTGCCGCCGGGTGTCGAGGCACAGCGCTCGCCACGTGCGGTCCCCCGTCTCCGACGACCCGAGCCGCCGCATCACGCGTTCCATCACTGCGTAGCGCTGCTCGGCCGCGTCGCGTCCCTCGTCGGCCCAGGAGCCCGACGAGATCACGCGCAGGTCGGCGAGGAACTCGGTCGCCGTGGTGCTGCGGTTCTCGTCGACGCGGATCTGCAGGAACCGGCCGCGGTCGAACTCGGAGCGTCGTAGCGAGGCGTTGATCGGGACGATCTTGTCGCGGATCTCGCCCGGTGCCCGCCGGATCTGGCTGGCGAGCACGCCGACGTTGCGCTGCGACTGCGACTGCATGAGCTCGTGGAACCGCTCCTCGAACTCGGGAAGACGGTCGCTCTCGAGCCGACCGAGGATCGCGAGGTAACCCGCGCGGTCGTCGACGGACGTGGTCAGGTCGCCGGCCAGCGCCTCCCACCGGCGCCGGAACTCCGTCGTCAGCTCGACGATCGACTGCTGCGCCTGCGTGCAGGCGGCGAGGTGCCGGTCGTGCTCGTGCCCGAGGGCCGTGGCCACCGTGCGCGCGATCTTGTCGATGCCGTCGTACCGGACGGTGCGCTGGACGGCGTAGAACCGGTGCTCCAGCTCCGCGTGGCGGTCGGGCGAGACGTCGGGGATCTCGCTGCGCGCGCGGTCGGCGACGACCCGGGCCACTGTCTCCCGGCTGCTGTCGGCCGCCGCATGGGCCGATCGAGCCGCCTCGACCGCGGCGTGGGCGGGCGCCGCGGCTTCTCGTGCTCGGGTCAGCGCAGCCTCGGCCGCGCGCAGGTCGGTGCTGGCGGCGCGCAGCTCGGCGACGGCAGCCTCGGCCCGCGCATGCGTCTCTCGCGCGGCGTGGACGTCGATCTCCGCCCAGGAGCGGTCGGAGAGCGCGCCGAGGGCGGCGATGCGTGACTGCCGTGCCGAGCGCGCGTCGTCCACGCGCTCGGCCTCCGCCTCGAGCCGCCGCAGCTCGGCGTCCGCGGTCCGGCGCAGCGCGAGCAGGTGCTCGACCTTCTCCTCGTTCCCGAATCCGAGGACCCAGCGGGCGCGGTCGTCGACCTCGAACCGGTCGTCCTTCTCGAGCCTCGTGGCGCCGCGCTTCACCTGACCGCGCCGGGTCACGGCACGGGTGAGGCCGTGCAGGGCGGAGTCGTCGGCGACGCACTCGTAGTCGTACTGACGAGCGAGGACCCCGTCGAGCCACGGCTTCATGGGGCCGGCCTTGACCTCGACCCGGTGCACCAGCGAGCCAGGGCTGCCGACCAGCGGCGGTCGCTCGACGTGTGCCGGGACGATCTCCAGCACGAGGCGGGCGCGCAGGTGGTGCTGGTCGACCGCGCGGACGACGACGTCACGGTGGACCGCCGGGACGAGCAGCACCGTGGCGAGGGGGCGCAGGACGCGCTCGAGGGGGCCGGTCCAGTCCCGGTGCTCCTCGCGCACCTGGAGCAGCTCGCCCGCGAACGGCAGCACGTCCGGCGGCAGTCCGGTGGCACGGCACACGAGCGTCCGGGCACCCAGCAGGTCCGCGGGCAGGTTCGACCGGACGCGCTTGAGCGCACCGAGCTCGCGGTCGATCGTCGCGACCCGCGCACGCGTGTCCGCCGGCGCGGCGAAAGCGGCGTGCAGACGCGCGCGCTCCGCCTCCGCCTCCTGCTCGGCGCTCCGGCGGTCGGCGGCCGCCTCGCGGCGCAGCTCCTCGAACTCCTCGAAGCTCTCGGGTGCGCGCACGCCCACCGACGCCAGCCGGCCCGTGAGGATCGCGAGCTCACGCTGCACCCGGTCGACGGCCTGCGCGGCGGCGTCCGCGTGCGCCTGGCGTTCCGCGAGCGCCTGACCCCCGTGCCGGGACACCACGAGCTCGGCCGCCCGGACCGCGGAGTCCGCCTCGGACGCGCGCACACGCGCCTCGTCGACGGCCTGCTGGGCCAGCGCCACCTCGGCGACCAGCCGGTCGCGCTCGGTCCGCGCGAGCTCGAGCTGCCACCGGTCCGTGAAGGCCGGCAGAGCCTCCCGCAGGGCCGCGGTCCGCGTGACCGCCGCGACCGACTCGTCGAGGTCCTGCGCGATCCGACGCAGCGGCGTCAGGTGCGCCACCTGGTCGCGTGCCGTGATGACGCTGCGGTGCGCGGCCGAGAGCTCGGCGAACTGCTCGACGGCGACGTCCGCGAGCACGAACGTCGACGGCTCGTCGAGCATGAACCCGCGGAACAGGTCGTCGAGCGACCCGAGGTTCTTGGCGGACTGCGTCTTGTGCAGCAGGGCGAGCGCGTTGTCCCCGCCGATGCCGAACGTGCGGCAGAAGCGGGCGGCGAACGACGAGTGCTTGTCCGTCACGTAGGCGTCGGAGTGCGCGGCCTTGAGCCGGCGCACGTCGAGTCCGTCGCGCGCGTACGGCTGCAGGTCGAGCAGGCTCAGACCGCCACCGGCGAGCACGTGCAGCTCGGTCGGCTTGGTGTTCTCGCCCGCGCGCAGGTGGAACAGCTTGACGAGCACGACTGGCGCACCGCCCCGGCCGTCGGCGAAGCGCAGCGCGATCCCGCTCCACGTCGCACCGGGGCGCAGGTACTGGCTGACGACCTCACCCGTCGACTCGTCCGTCTGCCGCCGCCACGCGCCCCGCACGTACGCAGCGAACGTCCGGTCCGATCGGCGCCCGCCCTGGTCGGCCGCGGCGGCGTTGAACCGGATGCGGTTCGGCGGGTCAGCACCGCGGTGATCGCGTCGACCAGCGAGGACTTGCCCGAGCCGGAGTGCCCGGTCAGGAGGAAGCCGCGGCGGGCGACGTCGACGACGTGGTGGCCCTGGAAGGTGCCCCAGTTCACGAGCTCGACGCCCTCCAGCCGCCACTGCCCGGGGTGGACGGCGTCCAGGCGGGGACTCGGCTCGGGCGCGGGTCCGGGCTGCGGGTCGACGGGCTCGTCGAACCCGGGGAGCGTCTGGGTGCTCACGCCGACTCCTCGCTCTCCTCGGTCGTGACGCCGGGGTCGTCATCCGGGGCAGCTCCGGACGCGAGGCGGGCGTACTCGGCGCGCAGCGCCGCGACCTGCTCCGCCCCGAACACCAGGCGCAGCACCGGCGAGATCTCGAAGCGGCCCTCGGTGCTCGTGGGCGCGAGGAGCCCGTACCGCACGAACTTGGTCCAGGACGCGGTGACCCGCTTCGCGAAGCCGGCCGGGTCGGCGTTGTCGGCCCCCCGGTAGACGCCCAGCTGGTCGGCCACCTCGTCCTGCCCGACGATCACGCGCCCGCCGGTCGCGCCGGTGAGGAGCTGCTGACGCAGGTGGAGCAGGAGCGCCGTGTCGAGGAAGGTCAGCGGTGCGGTCCGCACGACGCGGGGCCAGTCGCCGTCGGCGTCGACGTTCCGCACGAACGCGACCTGCGCCTCGACGTCCACGACGAGGTCGAGGAAGGCGTCCGCGAGCCGTGCCCGCACCACGTCGACGTCGTTGAGCAGGGCCGCCCACAGCGCAGGGTTCCGCTCCGCGGACAGGTACGGCCCGCGCAGGAGCTGGACGAACGCGCGCCGGGACGCCGCGCGCAGCGTCCCCCGGTCACCGGCCCACAGCGCGCCCGGTGCCCGCGGCGCGTCGTCCGGCGTCGCGGCGTCCTCGGTGCCCAGGTCGTCGACGCTCATCGCAGCACCTCCTGGAAGAGCCGGCGCGGGACGTGCCCGCGGCGACGGGCGCCCGACGGCGCCGTCCACGCGGCGTCCTCGTAGCCGTCGAGGGCGGCCGCGTGCTCGTCGGCCAGCACCAGGAGCCCGACGACGCTGGCCACCCCCTGGGTCGCCGGGTGCTCCGCGAGCACGTCGGCGATGGTGACGGCACCGCGGCGCGCGACCGTCTCGTTGACGTTCGCGCGCAGCTCCCGCAGGTCGACCTCCGACTCGCGGGCCGCACGCACGAGAGCGTCCCAGTCGACGTCGACGTCCGCGCCACCCGGTGCCACGTCCTGCGCGGTCCGGTGGTCCGACGGGTCGTACGGCGCCAGCGCCGCCACGGAGTCGACAGCCACCGACGACAGGTCCAGCGTGAAGCCGGTGCGGGCGAACGGCCGGAGCCGCCCGGCTATCCCGAGCGCGTCCCGCTCCGCCTCCCGCAGCAGCCGCTGCACCTCCCGGTGCTCGACGAGCTCCTCGCTCTGCACGAACCGGCGCAGGCTCCGGGAGAACGCCGTCATCACGTCATGGATCTCGGCGCTCGCGTCCTGCAATCCGGGGAGCAGCCGACGCAGCCACCGCGCCTGTCCCGCGGAGAGTCCCCCGGCGAACTCACGCTCCAGCAGCGCGGCGACGTCGTCCTCGAACGCCGTCACCTGCTCCGTGTCGAGGATGAGCGAGAAGAAGCCGTCGAAGCTGCGCCCGGCATCCGACTCCGCGAGGTGGTCGACGCCGCGGAACACGTCGTCGAGCACCGTGCCGCGCGAGTCGACGTCGTCCACGAGCCGCAGGCGCAGGTCGCGGTTGATCCGCTCGAGCTCGCCGCGCACGCGCGCGAAGTCGGCCGGGAGCTCGTCGGCGAGCGCCAGGATGTCCCGCGCCTGCTCGAGCGCCCGGTCCCGGTCCAGCACGTCATACCGGCCCGCCTCGACCGCCGCGATCCGGGCGTCGAGCTCCTCGCGCTGCGCCCGCAGCGCCGCCAGCCGCGTCACGGCGTCCGGGTCCGTCGCGACCGCGAGGCCGTGCACCCGTTCGAGGATCGTCGCGAGCCGCGACTGCGTGACCGACGTGCGCGGCTCGAGGAGCTGGGTGACGAACCGGATCGCCACGAGCGCACCCTGCGACAGCTCGTACGTCTCGTCGCGCGTCCCCTCGACGGAGCGCCGGACGAGGATCCCGTCGGCGACCCACTCACCGCAGTACGCCTGCGCCGGGCGCGGCATCTCGAAGTCGTGCTCCCGGAGCACGACGAGGTCCTGGTCGAGCCGCTCGAACAGCTCCGGCGCCGGCAGCCTGCGCTCCTCGCCCCCGAGGTGCTCGCTGAAGAGCGCGACGGCCGCCGCCGCGTTGCGCGACCGCAGCAGCACCCAGGCGGGGCTGTCGACCGTGAGCCGGTCGGCGGCGAGCGCGGTGCGGAGCGTGCTCATGACGACGAGGCTAGCCACGACGAGGGACACGGGCGGTGGACCGTCACCCGGTCGGCGGGTCCATGGGTCCCGACGCGCGACGAGGCGTGACGCTGGGGCCTCGCGACGGTGCGGAGCGTGCGGGACTTGTCCTCGCATCCCCCCACGCGGGTGAGCGTCGCCACGCCGACGCTCTCCGCAGCCGAGCACAGCGCACGCGTTGCTCTCGCTTGTGCTGATAACCGAGAACAAGAGCCGCACTGTTCTCGGTTAGGGGTGCGCGTACGCGACTGCGGCGGGACCTCGATCGGTTCAACCAGCATGCACCGTCAGGCCCACGCGGCCAGCAGGTCGCACGCGTCCCATACCTGAGCGAGGTCACGGCGCGCGCCCGGGTCGGCACCACCGGGGCAGACCGCGACCAGCGGTGTGCCGGCGCCGACGCCGGGGATGGAGGTCGCGTCGGTGGACAGGGCGGTGACGTCGCGCGCGGTCAGCGGCGAGCCGCGCCACTTGATCGAGCCGGCGAACCGGACGTCGTGCCGGCGCGTCGCCCCGACGAGGTCGATCTCCGGGGTGTTGTTGCGGCGCCACCAGCCGCCGACCTTCGCCACCTCAGGCCACGTCGCGTCGGGCAGGAGGCGTTCGAGGCTGTCGCGAACGACGGGTTCGATGGCGCGTCCACGCCACGACATGAAGCCGCTCTCGACGCGTGCCACTGCCAGGTCGGGACGGGCCCGGTCGACTTCGCCGAGCGCCGGCTCGACGAACGCGAGCCAGAACCGTAGGGCGGGGTCATCGATGCGGTAACGGCGGTTCTTTGTGGCGGGCTTCGCGGACAACGGTTCGTCGGCGGCGATGATGCGCTTGTCGGTCAGGGCCCGCAGCGTCGCGGTCAGGGTGCTCGCGTTCATCGGGTCGCCGGCGCCGTCGTTCTGGATGGCGGTGAAGGTCCGCTCCCCCTTGCCGCCGATCGCGGTCAGGACGCGTCGGGAGATGGACGCCTCCGGGAACTCGGCATCCAGCGCTCGCCCACCGGAGACGACGAGCGCGGACGTCGACGTGGCGAACGACCGCTCGAGGAACGAGGTCAGCGACTCGCCGTGGTCCCACTCCTGCGCCACCAACGGCAGCCCACCGGTGACCAGGAACGCGTCGAACGCCCCCATGGCGTCGGCGCCGACCATCTGCCCGATGTCGGCCGGGGTCAACGGGCCCACGATCATCTCGGTCGCGCGGCCGTAGAAGGGCTGGTCGGCTGACATCAGGTGTTCCATCATCGCCAGGTCGGACCCGAGCAGCAGCAGAAGGACGGGCTTCTTCGACAGGCGCGTGTCCCACACGCGCTGGAGCTCCCCCGCTCCCCCGCCGATCTGCTCGAGCAACCACGGCAGTTCGTCGATGACGACGATCGCGGGCTGGTCACCGAGCGCTGCATCGAGCAAGGTCAGGGCGGCGGTCAGCGACAGCGGTGTGTTCCCCGCCGCGACCGCGGCGTTCGGCAGCGTCGACGTGGCGACCGAGGACGCGAAGGTGGCCAGCTCGTCCCGCACCGGGGCGCTCCGCGCCGCCTGGAAGTACACGAACGGCACGCCCGAGCGCCGCGTCAGCTCATCGACCAACCGGGACTTGCCGATGCGTCGCCGCCCGCGGACCATCACGGCTACCCCTGGGTCGGCGCGCCTACCTGACCGCACGGTGCCCAGCTGCGCAGACAGGGCGGTGAGCTCGCGCTCGCGTCCAACGAAACCCATGACACTCCCGAGGTCGACTATGGTCTGCCATAGTACGGGACGCCATAGTAAAGTCCGAGACCGCCGTCAGCAGACCGACTCGGGGTCCTCGTCCGCGCAGACTCGAGATCACCCCGGAGCTGCGTCGAGACCTCTCAGCAGGGCTCTGTGCTATCCGTGAGCGCCTCGAGAACGCCTGCAGCACCCTCAACAACGCCAAAACTCCCGGCCAGAGAACCCTGACCGGGAGTTTCGGTACTACCAAGGCGGTTCTTTCGGGAACCACCCACCTGTGAGTGGTTCCCGAAACTCGCTGACCTCGGGCAACACGGGACCCCTCGCGGGCCCAGGCACACGTGCGAGCGTCGTGCCGGCACACCCTTGGATCACGCGTGTAGCCGTAGGCGCACTCGAGACGTCAGCGCTGGTCCAAGACCATGGACCGATGCACACATGCGCCTACTGCCCAGCGTCGTGTCGGCCACGCCGGATCGGCGCAAGGTGCTAGGTGCTAGGCAGACGGTGGGGGATAGGTGGCACCTGACCGAGGGTTACGTGCCCTTAGGACGCCTCCCCGCAAACCTTGTTCCTGGGTGCGCCGCCCCGGTGGCAGTGGGTCTACGTCTGAAGCGAAGTCGATCCGCTCCAGCGGGCGACGGTCAGACCGGGCAATCTCGTCGATCCGGGTCAGCAGCATATTGAAGCCCGCCGCCAACTGCGAAGCGTGTGGCCAGAGTGCTTGGTGATCCTCTGTGGAGATGGTCGTCGCCTGCCGAAGCGTCGCGTCATCAGCCCGTATGCGAAGCGGAGGATCCAAAGTCATGCCGGACCATTCGGCGATGAAGATCTCGTTCTCTCGAATATCGACCGACGAGGACTGCGTTCGCAAGCGATGCATGAGTTCTATCTGCAGCCCGGAAGCATCCTCCATCGCTGATGGATCTGACATTGACCGATCCTCCGTCCGCACCTCAAGAAGAACTAATGTACGAAGTGATGATGTTCTTTGTCATCCGGGCGACCACTACGTTCACGTACTTCGTCGCGACGACACGATCCGATCGATCCCGGAACTGCAACTCCGTCTTGTAGTGGTACGTGTCGTTCGACGATGCGTACGTCACATGTGCTGGAGACGACAGCGTCTGCACCGTCGCCCAATCGCAAAACGTCCGCCAATCACCACCGACCAGCGTCGCGTAATATTCCCAATCTGCAAGGTGGCGCACGACGATGTGACGATATCCCCACCCCTCCGTGCCGCACTTCAGGTATGCACTTCCCGCAGGCAGGCCCGCGCCAGCGACGCGAGAGAAGGTTCGGACAAGCTTGGTGCTCGCATCTGCTACACCGCACGCCCGCCACGTGGCCTGGATCTCAGCCCCGCCTCCACCGCCGAGAACACGCGCGGGATCGCCGAACACGTGGCTTCCGATGCGCGCGACCACCTCTTCTTCGACGGCGCTCTCTTGAACCGCCTCCGGGCTAGCGCTTGCCGCCACTGGCGCCATCAAGCAGAGAGCGAGCGCAGACCCGAGAATCGAAACCGCTCTCGAAGAATTAATCTTGACCGTCATCGCAGCCCCCTGCAATCGACAACATGTCCGAATGAACCTACTGTCCACCAGCCTGTCGGTCAACCCCCTGCCTTGGCCATCGCGGGTCCGGCCTTAGCGTCCCCGTCGGGCTCCACCGGGTACCGTCCGTCGCTTCTCAAGAGACGACGGAAGGCGCGCTGGCCGGGTCGTCGCGACGGGCAACACAACCTCAAGACTCAGGTTATCGCGCCGACTTCCATCGCAAATCTGGACCGATGGCAAACGCTACGCAGATCGACGTATCCTTTCATAGGGGGCGAACGCGGCTGTCGTCACCCCGCAGGCGATGAGCCCTCTGCGCCGGATCGTCCATTCCGCATCGATCGGGCAGTCTGCGCCGCCCGGACCACCCAGCCCGATTCGCCTCGGCCGGCACCTGCCGACGACCACCTGCGCCCGAGGCGCCGCGTGCGGGCGGACGGTCACCGTGGCCGACACGGAGCTCGAGCGCGACCGCCAGCCGTTGCCCTGGCAGTCCACCCGATGGGCCCTGTCCTTCAACAGGCGCAGCCTCGTCGAAGGACTCAACGCCCAGATCCGCTACAACACCAGGAACGTCAACCGCGGCTTCATCCGCATGCCCGGCCTCGTCGCCCACACCGTCCTGCTCGCGATCACCCTGGCCGCCTACAACATCCAGCACCTGCACGACTGGCACACCAGCAAGCATCTACCCGACCCCTGGCAGCTCGAGCTCGACGAGGACCCGCCGACCGAAGCCCTCGACCGCCACTCCCGCACCCGCGGCAGAGACCCCATCCGCCAGTAGACCCACGCCGGGTCCCGCACCGCACCGCGTCAGCCACTGACTGACGACACCACCGCACGATCGCCCCGCGTCAGCGTGCCCGCGGACCAGGCCGCAGAGCCGGAATCGCCCCTCCGAGCCCTGTCGAGACCCCTCGACAGGGCTCTCATGCGTCCGCTAGCGCCTCGACCCCGCCCCGCGCACCCCCACAACGCCAAAACTCCCGGCCAGAAGACCCTGACCGGGAGTTTCAGTACTACCAGGGCGACCCTTTCGGGAACCACCCACCTGTGGGTTGTTCGGCCAACTCCTGACCTGCAGCGATGTCGCCCCTGGTCAGAGCGTGTGTACAGGCTGGGCATCGTGTTGTGTACAGGCTGGCGGACCGCCCGACCGGCAGGACAGTCACCTAGCGCGATCTGACCCGTCCTCGTGGAACGGCACGACCCGAGCGGGTTCCCCCGGGTCGAGCACCTCCCCTTCACAGGTGAGGCCCTTCGGGATTGCGGCACGCTCCCATAGGCTGCGATGGTGCTTCCCCGTGAGGCCCGCGAGAGGCTCGCCCGGCCGCTCCGTGAGGCAGGCCGACAGGCACAGTCCTTGCGCCCCGTTCACACGCTTCCCGTAGAAGCTGACCTGTGGCGCTGGTACTCCGACGGACTGGTACAGCGGCTACGCGAACTCGCCGTCAGGCTCGAGCGAACTTCGGGTAACGATTCCTTCGACCGCCTTCGCAAGCACGTGGAGGCGGTGCTCGCCTCCCGTAGCAGCGCGCTATCTGTCCTGTTCGCGCTCGAACCCTTCGCGCCGTTCGACCACGTTGTCGCCCAACGGATCCTGCGAGCCGTGGACGATGGGCTCGCGCAGGCTGCTACCGCGCTCGAAGACGGCACCGAGCCGCCGCGCCCGCTCGGTCTTTGGCACACGTGCAGCGAGTGGCCCCTCGACCTGCCCACTGACCACAGTGCTTCCCTAGGTCAGTTGTTCGGTCTCGACCACGACCCGGTGGACGACATCGGCGACCTCAAGCCCGGCTGGGTGTTGGAGGCGTACAAGTACGACGCCGCGGGACTGCTGACGCAACTAGCGCCCCACCTGTCGTCGTTGGGGTTACCTCCCACCCGTGACGCCCTCGCGATGACGTCAGTGATCGGTTGGGTTGCCGGCGCGCCCGACCCCGTCGTCGCCTACATCTCCATGGACTCGTTGAGCAACAAGCTCTCAGCCGCTCTGCCCGATCTCGCGGACCAGGCGCTGAGCTACTTCCGACAGCGCGAGCGAGGGCGGCATCAAGCCCGCCGTCGGCTCCTGCGCACGATCACAAGTGCGGCAACGTCGGATGACGCCGAGACACGCGCCCTGGCGGGCGCCGACATCTACCGACGGTTAGTTGAGGGGGCGGTGCGTCAGTTCGGCTGGGCACTGCGCTGCCTGCCGATCGGGCAGTGGTCCGCCCCACCCACGCTGACCCTGGTCCGCGACGCGATGCTGACCAGCGGGAGCCTCGCGCGACGGATCGCCGAAGACGCTGTCCTCGTCAGTCTGCGGAACGGCGAAGCACACGAGGACATCGAGTGGGACGGAGTTCACGACCGCTACCTTGTCGACGGCGAACCTATCGACCGCGACCGCGTGGCCTCTGCATCGGTGATCGCGCTCTCGTTCGACCGTGGCTGCGAAGCGGCGCTCGCTTACCACCGCGCCTCCAGACTTCCCCTGCGAGAGGCGGCGCTCACACCCATTCCGGACGACCCGTTCAGCATGGCGGCCTGGCAGCGGGCGGAAGCGTACTTCGGCAGCAACGGCCTTCGCGTGCAACGAAGCGATTTCAACTCCCGAACCGCCCGAGTTTGGTTGCAGGCACTGGAGTTTGAACAGATCAACCCCTGCTTTCAGGCGTTAATGTCGGTCCATAAGTTACTTCCCGAGATCGAGTCGTTCGAGATATACACTGGGGCGAGTCGCGAACATCTCATCGAAGTGTCGGCTGAGGGCTTGTCCGCAAATGCGCCCGTGTGGACGCGCGCTCTCGAAGCCTTTGACACCATGCCGATCGTTACGTTCCTACCTGCAAACTTCGACGCACGGTACAAGGTGGAGCATACATCGACGGCGTCCCGTTCCGCGGCATGGCTTGCGGCTGATGGAGTGCTCGACGCTCTCGACGGCGGTCCCGCCTGTCTCGACGAGACTAGCGTCGTGCTGTTAGTCGACCGCCTCCGCCTGGTCGAGACCGCAGCCGATCACTGCCTCCATCTCGTACCCGTGGAGAATCAGGTGAGATTGCGCTCGGTGCTTGTCGCCGTCCGACAGCTCCTGGACGAGCTGTCCGAACTCCACACTCGACCACTGGACATCTCCGTGGTGGACGCCATGCAGCCAGTAGTTCACATACGTCACTTCTGGTCGGCCTGGGGTCCAGTCAGCCGGCATCCCAATGTGCCCGAGCCTGCGCCGCCTGCACACGTGCACGAACGCCTTCCAGGGCGCCGAAAGAGCTCTGGCTCCCTCCACCTCTAGGCATCTTCGTTCGCGTCATCCCAGGCAAGGGCCCGGAGGACTCTCGACCGCCACGACCGCCGACGTTCTGCTGCAGGAGACGTCAGCGGGTTGTGCGTCCCAGACGAGGTGTCGCCAGCTGAACCGCGTCCGAGCGGCGCTCCTTGCCCCAACCTGCACGCAGGCGCTGCCCTGACGCTTCCGCCGTCGACACTCGAAGCACGACTCGGTCAGCCGCGCGCTCCCGCGTCTCGCGGATGACCTTCCGGTCGCTCGAGTCAGTCATGTCCCCGCTCTCTCGCCTCGCCTCGCGTTGCCACCAGTCTGTATGAGCCGACCAACATAGGCACGTATCGCAGTCCACGCCAGGGTCAGAGCGGTGGTCATCGCTCCGAGCGCGCCTAGCCACCACAATGGGTAACGCCACTCGTCGTGAAGGACTCCGACGATACTCCCCGCGCAAGCCAAGAGGAGAGCGCCACACCCGACCACGATGATTCGTAACGGACTCAGCATGCGGGCAACCATCACGTGCTCGCCGCTTCCGACCGCGAGAGCGACGACGATGGCCGGCACCGCCAGGAGGAGCGCAGCGGCACCTCCACCGGCTCGCAGGAGCGCCGACTGGGCACCAGGCAGGAGCAGACCCAGCAGCAGAATCGCGCCCGTAACGAAGCACGCAAGGGCGGCGCGCTGCCGGAGGCCATGGAACGGCACGCGGAACTCGACCTCGACACCCTGGCTCGGGTTCACTACGTACGTCGCAACAGCGTGGGCGACGCCCGTTGGCGTTGTGTCCACAGTGTTCCGGTCTGAGCTGCCCTGTACGACAGGCATCTTCAGGCGCTCACACCGCAGTCCATCTGGGACCACCATCTCGAAGTGATGCGATGCGGAGCCTGCGGGGTGGCTCAGGTCGAACTCCACCCTGAGCGCCTCGAGTCCCGCCGCCAGCCTGAAGCGCCTGACGGGCCCGGCCCTGATGTCGAGTCTGGCTTGGACCGCTGCTAAGCGCTTCACGATCCAAGACCCCTTGACCTGCGGACCGCGTGTCTCTAACTGCTCGGTCGAGTGGTGGCCGTATTTGATGACCTGACGACTGCCAGCCTGCGACTCGGGCAGCAGCGCAATCAGCACATATGAGTCGGCAAGGGCGAGTATCAAGTTTGCGGCGTAGTTTGTCATTTCCTCGGGCCGAACGCACTGAACTCCCAGATACGTTCCGTCGACAACCAGGACCTCTGCCACAGTTTCCGCGACCGGACGGTCGGCGTCAAGAACAGTGGTGAGAGCTCGCTGCAAGACTTGCTCGTCTTCGTTCTCCACCATGGCGTCACGTAGTTCATAGAGCAGCATGTCGGTCATTATCTGGCTGTACTCAGACCGGCCGATGACAGGCATGGGACGCCCCGCGCTGTCCTGCATATCGAAGCTGCGGAGCGGCCCTTTCTGCATGAACGTGATCGGGACGAGCACCCGAGCTTCGCCGCGTCCAGGTCCCGCCCCCGGTCCCGTGAGTGTGTATCGAAGGGCGGGAAGCGCTTGAGGGACGCAGTCGATTGACACTCGGGTGACCGAGTAGGCGCCCTCTCGGAACAGCCGGCTCTCCACCTTCCGCAGTTGCCAGCTCCGCTGAGAGAACAGCACTGCCGCCAGCGAGGCCGCGGCTTCGCCCCGCATCTCTGCGCCGCTCGGTGCCTGGGGCTCGTCAGCGAACGCGCGTCCTCGCTGTGTTATGCACTTGAACCATTGCCGCAGATCCACTAGAACAAGCTCCCCCGCGTTCAGAAGATTCTTCTCGCGCACTCAGTGCATCCTGACCGCCCTGCCGACTCTAAGCGAGCACGGTATCGCAATGAAGAACTTCGCCTGGAGAGTCGACGTTGCTCGCGACGGGATGTTCCGGGTCGGGAAGCGGCGGTGCCGTTCGAACCGCCTCCGGAGGCAGGGATTCACGGCCTTGATCGGAGCGATCAAGGCGGCTCTGGCCGCTCAGCAAACGTCGGCTTCGCGAGTGCTCGCGGGTCCGATCTGACCTCGCCGCGACTGGCAGATTCACGCTCCGGCTCCAGCACTGACCAACGCGAGTTCTACTGCGTCGGCCGCTTCCTTGGGCGGCGTGTGCTCCCATAACCTCACCACCGTCCAGCCCAGCGCCCGCAAGGTCGCGTCGGTGTCGGCGTCTCGCTCGCGCGTACGCGCGAGCTTCCACTCCCACCACTCGCGGTTGGTTCGGGGAACCGTGCCGTGCTCGGGGCACGAGTGCCAGAAGCAGCCGTCGACGAGCACGCACACGCGCCACCTGCTGAACGCGATGTCGACCCTGCGCCGTGGCAGGCCGTCGACGCGGGCATGCACACGGAACCGCCGTCCGCGTCGGTGGAGCTCCTGGCGAAGCAGCGTCTCCGGCGCTGTCCCGGTGCGCGCCAGCTTCGCGTACCGCGCGGACACGTCGGCCGTCGGCCGAGACCGGGCCGGCTCTGCCGCTGACCCGTCGCCACCGCCTGCCGCCACCATCAAGCCCTGCCGACCTGATTTACCGCGTCGCGGTCGCGAGCGCTCCGCTCTCGGTCGTGGCGCGTCTGCGGAGCAGTGCCTCGCGGACCGGCTCGCGAGGCGAGTCCGGTGCAGAAGTGACTGCGCTGAAGATGGCGCGTCCGGTCTCCGTCGCGAGAAGAAGGTCCCTGTCGCGTTCCACGTGCGCCTTGAGCACGTTCCAGACGACGCCTACGTTCACGCCGTTGCCGAGCTGCTTGTACGTCAACGCGTCGCGCTGCGTACCGAAGTCGAACTCGTCGGGGAGACCCTGCAGGCGAGCGGCCTCGCGGGGAGAGAGGCGACGCTCCCGCTTGCCGAGGATCGGTGTCTGCGTGATCGCGACCAGCGCCGGCAGGTGCGTCATGCGCTTCGCCCTGATGCCGGACGGCCGCATGGACACCACGCAGTTCCACAGGGAGGTCTCGTCCTGCGCCTGCCACTCCAGCTTCTGCCGGCTCTCGGGGAACGTCCGCGTCTTATCCAGCCACTCCTGGAGCCAGACGCCGTCGACCTGGCGGAGCCTGTCGTACAGGTCCCAGTTCTTGGTGTAGAAGTTCGCCTTCCAGGACGGCACGCGGACGCCGCCGGGGTGCATCAGCTCGTCCCGCTCCTCCGGGGACGTCACCCAGGCATTGGCCCAGACCGGGAAGCCGGGCAGGCGGCGCGCGGGCTCCCCGGCGGCGTCGGCATCCGAGGCCCGGAGCGCGTGCATGAACTGGACCCACTCGTTCCAGTGGTTGATCCACTTGAAGTCGTCCGCGCCGAGGTCGGTGCCTGGGACATGGTGACTCGGGTCCAGCGGGAGGTCGTCGACGAGGTTCCACTCGCGCGTCATGCGCACCTTGGGCGGCAGGGCCACTGGCTGCACGTGAGGGTCGGCGACGTGACCCTCCGGCACGAGCGTCGCCGTGATGAACACCCGTTCGCGGACCTGGGGCGACCCCCCGAACGCGGGATCGATCTGGTGCGGGGAGAACACCGCGGAGGTCTCGGAGACCTGGTAGCCCTCTGCCTGCAGGAGCTCGATGATCACCTCCCACTCGTGGACGTGCCGGGGACCAGCCAGGTTTCGGACGTTCTCGAGAACCACGAGCGTCGGGTGGTGCGCGCGCACCACCTCCATGATGTTGAAGAAGAGCGTCCCGCGGACCTCGTCCATACCCTTCTGCGCACCGCTCTTGGAGAACGGCTGGCAGGGGAAGCCGGCCGCCAGCACGTCGTGCTCGCCGACGTTCATCACGTCCTCGGTCGCGTCATGCGTGATGTTGCCGAGAGGGCTGCGACCCCAGTTGAGCGAGTAGACCCTCGACGCGTGCTCGTCGATCTCCACCGAGTACACGTGCTCTCCGCCAAGCCCTTCGAGCACGGCAGCAAACCCGCCGATACCCGCGAACAGGTCCGCGTAGCGGAAGCCCGCCGTCTCACTCATCGAGTCACCCCAGTCCTGACGCAGTCGAACACGTGTTGCAGCTTGCCGCGGATGAGCGCTGCGCGCAAGCGACGCGCCGATGAGGTGTCGACCCGGGCGCGGCAGTCTACGGCCAGCGCAGGTGGCCACTCGCTGGGGTGCAGCAGCCTCAGCCCCCGACCCGTCCGCTGACCTCAGACCGCAGCTTCCTTCGCCGCGACGCCAGTGCCTCCCAGCCACGGGCGGCGCTCAGCCCGCCGGCGCTCCCACGCCCAGCTCGACCGCTGCGAGTGAGTGACCGAGCTCCTGGTCAGGACCTCACGCCCACGCGTGATGCGCCACCTGCCACCGGCCCGCCTTGGCGAGCCGGGCCTTGAACTTGTCGTTGCGAGCAACCGTGCCCTCCCAGTTCGGCTGGGTGTCCTGGAACAGCCAGCCAGCCAGAACGGCGGCGTCGAGGTCCAGCAGGTTCTCGATCCAGAGCGCCCTGAGCTCCAAGGGCGTGAAGCTCGCCTTCCGCGGTCGGCTCCGGCCGGTGCTGGGCACGTAGTCCCGGAGCTTCTTCCCGGTGCTGCCCAGCGCCTTGTGCCACTCCTTGAACTCGCCGGTCGTGTCGAAGCCCGACAGCCCCTCCGCCACAAGGAACCCGAGTCCCTGCAGCTCGATGCACTCGCGCATCGCCCGGGCGTCGTTCAACCACGAGACCGCGTCGGCCGAGTCGCGGTAGGGGGCGCCGTCCGGCAGCAGTACACGCATCGCGGTGTGGGCCTTGGCGTCCCACACGCGCGTCGCCGACGCGTAGTCGAACGCTGTGCTGCCGAAGCGCACCCGCGGACCGCCCACGGGCGGGGTCGGGTACGCCTCGTTGAGCAGCTCGCGGACCTTCTCCTCGAAGTAGAACCCGGCCCACTCCATCTGGCGCCACTGCGTCGACCCGGCGTCGCGCATCTCGAGGATCGAGTCGCGCCCGTCCCAGTGGTCCGGGAGCCCGCGGCTCAGCACATCGACCAGCGCGGCGCCCTCCGCCTGTGCTGTGGGCCAACCGGCGGAGACGACCTGGGCCTGACGCTCGGCGCCAGCGAGGATGAGGTTGAGTCCGTCCAGCGTGATGCTTGCCCCGGTCGACCCGGCGCTCTCGAGCCAGGGGACTCGGAAGGCGTCGCACAACGCGGCCGCCAGTTCGTGCTTCGTGAGCCGGCTGTCGAGGAGCTGGGGTGCGAACCGCCTCGCCAGGTCCTTCAGCGTCCAGGTGTGCTCCTTGCCTCCCGGCCCGAGCGTGTCGTGCGGCACGCCCGCCAGGTCGCACATGCGGTTGACGGCCTCCTGCTTGCTCCGTGCCGGACGGAAGCCGGAGAACGCGAGGAGGACCTCGGCAGCCGAGCGGTCACCGATCCGGCGCTCCTGAGACAGGCGGGTCAGGTTCTCCGTCGCGCCGCTCAGCAGCGCGTTCATGCCGGTCAGGGTGACCTGGAGCTCGACGTACTCACGACCGCCGCGCCACGGCACGCCCAGGTCCTCGGCGATCCTGCCCCCGAGGACGGCGTTCACCTCGACGAGGTCGACGTCCAGCCCCAGCCCGGTGGCGAGCGCCACCAGCGCACGCTTCGGACCGCGGGTGCCTGTGTCCGTGGAGCGGCTGAGCGCGAACATGCGGGCGGCCGCTTCAGGCAGTGTCTCCGCGGGGTTGAACGTCGTCTCGTTCTGCACCCGTCCACCCTCTCAAGCCCGGCGGTCGAAGTGGCGTGGACGCGGCGCGCCCGAGAGAAATCACCCGCGCACTGGCGGCACGAAATGTGTAGTCGCGCGCGACTCGGGAGGAAAGAGACGCGGTAAAACCACTTCGTGAAAAGCCAGCTACTCCGTCCGTGCAACCCGTGTCACCGGCGAGTCCTACGGTGCCGATTAGCAGAGACAGACCGGCAGACAAGGGAGTGAAAGTGGACGCGTACAGAGCCCGCGACATCATCAGCACGATCAACGAGGCCATTGCGGCGTGGACGTTGCACGTCGGCACCGTGCCCGACGAGTTCACGATCGGCGCCCTTGCGCAGCACACGGACAGGCTCGGCCGAGCGCTCTCGCGGCTCTCGACGCTGGCGGTCACGCACCCGGGTCTCACGGTCGGTGACGTACTGCCGCGAGGGGCAGTCGACGCCGCCGAGCTCGAGGAGATCGGCGAGATCACTGCCGCCGAGCTGAAGGCACTCACTGCGCAGGCTCCCTCGGTGAGGCTCATGGTCCGCTCCGGCCAGTGCGACCTGCTGGACGAGTTCGACCACCACGTCCGGGACGCGGTGCGACCGCTTGTCGTCCGCGAGGACGGCGCGCAGTACCTGGACGTCACCGACATCGTCGAGGCAGCTCTTCACTTCGATCCCGAGGCAGAGGCCGTTGCCGCACTTCAGGAGCAGGCCGACGAGGAAGCCGACGGCGATGACCTGGTCCGTCGTCTGGCGCGCGAGGACAACGCGAGCCCCGACGAGGAGGAGCTGGGGGAGAGCGATGACGCCGCGCACGCACGGGAGCAGATTGAGAAGCTCCGGCGGCGCATGGGCGGTCGCTGAGGCTCGGCGGCGACGGGAGGGCACATGCACCGTGGGCGGACTCGGCATCAACAAGGACCTCGAGCCGCTGGCTCGAGCCGTACGGAGGGCGGGCGGTAGCGTCGAGGTCACGAACGCCACGCACGTGGTGTGGGTGATGCCGGACGGGACCGTTCTTCGCTCTGGCCTCACGATGAGCAGCGCGAGCGCGAAGAACGCAGAGCGGGAGATCCGGGCCGCCCTCGACGCGTGCACGGTCGGGCCCGCCCGGCCTCAGCGGCAGTACCGCATCGACCCAGACGGCAGGGGCAAGTTCTGGCTCGTCGACACCGTGAGCGGACGGCCGGTCCCGAACTCGTCCGGCTACCCGCGAACCTTCTCAACTGAACGCGCCGCGCGCGTGGCCATCCGTCGTGGCGATTTCCCGAGCCCCTCAGACGCCGGGCACCCGGGATCTACCGAAGGGCCCGTCCCTACGGTTCGTGCGTGAGCCAGTCGTCTGAACTCTCGGCGACCCAAGCCGTCAGTCGTCGGTGAGGCGCAGCACCTCACTCAGAGTGGCGCTCCGGAGCTGGAGCGGCTGCTCGTCACTGCGTGCCGCAAGGAGCGCTCTGAGGTCGCGGAGAACCGTCGGCTTTGTGGCCAGCACGGACTCCAGAGCTCGTGCCACCTGCTCCGGCGTGAGCGCGCGGACAGCGCGCGAGACCTCTCGAGGGACTGCTCCTTCCCTGGTCCCGGCGTTAGCGAGGAGTCGGCTCTTCTCACGGACGAAGTGCTGGGCGATCAGCAGCTCGGCAAGGTGCTCTCGCGCCTCGGCACTGGTCATGTCGGCCTCGTAGGCTCGCAGCGCGTCACCGGTGACGCGCTGACTTTCGGCAGCCTCTTCCTGGCCCGCCGCGCCACCTGTGGCGTGCCTGTCTGTGGCGCGCTGCAGCTTCCGCTCCTGCCACTGCTCCCGCTTGGCGACGAAGAACGGGAACAGCCGCTCGGTCAGGAGATGGCGTACGTGCGGATGTGCCCACTGAGCCGCCTTGATGAGTGCGATGAGGACGAAGGCCGCAGCCAGCTGCTCGGCTTCCTTGTCCTCACGTGTCCGCTCGTACGGTGGCGCGCTCTGCTCCTCGGCGTCGACGACGTCGGGCTCTTGCGCGGCGTCGCGGTCCCGCTGTCGGCTCGGCCCTGGGAAGCGGATCTCGACGTGCTCCGGTCCTCTCTCTGAGGAGTTCGCCGTGAATCCGCGGTAGTACCCCGCGGTCTTCCGGGACTCGGCGAGAGGCACGTCCTTGCGCATGCGGACAACGGCCTCGACCTCGACGTAGTCGTCGTCATCAGCCACGAGCCACCTCCACCTCAGGCCATCAGACTTGCGAGCAGCGCGCCGGGACGCCTGAGCATCTCGAACGACGACGTGAACAGGGCGTCCGGGTAGCGCGAACGTACAGCGCGCACACGCTCGGACTCGTCCTCGTTCCGGATCGACTCGAACGGGTGAGTGACTGCCAGCGCGGTGCCGCGTCTCCCGACGATCGTCGGCAGCTCGATGTCGTCGACCTCGAAGCCGCAGTCCTCGGCGATCGCGCGCGCGGCGCGGACGTCGCGGTCCACGTGGCTCTCGAGGTCGATGCTCCGGCCCCGGATCAGGTCGAGAAGGTCGACACCGAGCCGCCAGTCGAGCAGTGCGTGCCAGCTCCGGTTGCTGTAGTCCCGAAGGCAGAGGTAGCAGCTCGAGTCGCAGGGCGGCCTTCCGTGCTTCCCTAGGCGAGCCGCGTGCTCGTCGGCGACGTCGAGAAGGTCCTCGAACCGGTCGAAGAGGCGGGTGGCGTAGCCGGCTCCGTTCTCGAGCGAGTCGGCGATGAAGACCTCACCCCGGACAGTGGAACCGTGCGCCACCGGGTGCACACCGACCTCCATCTCGTCCGAGCCGATGTCGAGCCACTTCGCCGCTGCGTCCCGGATGAGGAAGCCGAGCGATCCCCACGCGCCGCGGCCCGCCGGCAAGCGCGGGTCGATGGCGAGACCGGCCGGCAGGGTGGCAGCCCCAAGACTGAGGACATCCGTGCGCCGGCGGGCCGCGAGGGCCACGGGCTCCAGCACATCTCCGTCCGTGTTCACGTACCTGAGGCCCACTTGCTGCCGACGATCGCCCTTGAGGAGGTCCGCTGCCAGCAGGCCGGCCTCATCCCGCTTCCTTCCCTCGTAGGTGCTGCTGCCCCGGACGAACGTGAAGAGGCCGCCGCGGTTGTCGTTGACCGACACGATCTCCGTGTTCGCCGAACGCACGAGTGCGTTCTCGCCGCGTTCGAGATGCTGCACCGGGCCGACCGTCATGCGGGGCTGCGACGCCCGAGCGGTGGGATCTCCCAGCTGCTCGTAGTCACGGGGCTTGAACGACGTCCGGTAGCCGGCCGGCTCCGCAGTGTCCATGACCGCGTACTTGGGCTCGGTCTCCCCGCACACGCCGCAGGACGGGCCAGGGTCGTCGCTGAACGCCAGGCACGACCGGCACACGCCGACGGTCCGACGGTCCGAGAGTGGTGCGTCTCCCTCGTACCAGGAGCCGTCCGCGCGCTGGCGGAGGTCGACGACGCCGACGGCCGTGTGGATCTGCTTGTCCTTCACCAGCTCGGCGCCCGGCGCGAACTCCGACAGCGCGATGGGCGCGTCCCGGTCGAGCGCGTCCTGCTCGCTTCCCTTGGGCCACGACGTGAAGAGGACGCGTGTGGTTGTCGGGAAGCCGAACATGGGGAGCACACCGTGCTGTGCGAGGGCCTCGGAAAGATCCCGAACGCGCGCGGAGGCGACGGTCTGGTCGATCAGGGTGGCCAGGTCAGCGGCAGCCCACGTCGCGAGCTCGTCTCCGGAGACGGTCGCCCGGGCCTCCCGGAGCAGACTTGTCGCGAGCTGCACCCAGTCGTCTCGTGTGTCACGCAACGCGCCCCGCACGAAGGAGCGGAGATCCGTCGAGTCCCGCCAGACCTCGACGGCCCCGAACTGGCCGTGGACACTCCGGCCGGGGTCGAAGCCCACGACCTCGGTCTCGCACCTCCGGAAGACGCGAGTGAGCACCTCCGCGGCGAAAGCGCGTCGCAGGATGGACACGGACGAGGTGTCGAGGAACGGCTGGGGCGGGTCGTCGCCCGTGATCGACTCCGGGTGAGCGAAGTAGTGCTCGTCGTGGCTGCGAGCCCCTCGGCACACGGTGAGGGCCGCCGAGAAGTGCGACGACCGACGGCCCGCGCGACCGACCCTCTGCTGGTAGTTGAACCGCTGAGGCGGCATGTTCGCCATGACGACGCCCTTGAGGGCCCCGATGTCGACGCCGGCCTCCATGGTGGTGGTCACCGAGAGGATGTCGACCGTGTCGACGACGTCCACCTCGGGGCGCGCGTCCTGGTCCTGGACGAGCACACCCTGGAACCGCGCCTGACGGGCCTGCGCCTCCTGAGCGTCAGTCTGCCCGGTGAGCTCCTCGCAGTGCAGACGGTAGATCCCCCCGTCCTGCGTGGCGAGCCACGTGTAGTAAGCCTCGTCGATCTCCGACCGGGGCTCTGACTCGGTGACCGGCCGGAGGCACGCGACGCACACGCCCGCGCTGCGGTGGAGGTGCCGCGTGCGGCAGGTCGAGCACCGCCAGATGTCGTCCTCGGCCGCCAGCTCCAGCCTGACCGACTCTGGGACGAGGCGGAAGCTCGCCGGCGCCGCCTTCATGTGCGTCGTGAAGGCGTCCAGGAGGTCGTCGCCGGTCATGGGAAGCTTCGCCGCCTGCACGACCGCATCGGCGTAGCCGCGTGCGAGGGAGGGCCAGCTGTTCGCACCGTCATTGGTCCAGATCGTGCGACGCCGACGACCCACGATGCGGATTAGCGACGATGCCACCTGGTCGGCGACGTCCGCCGGGACCCCGGCCGGCCGAAAAGGCGTTGAGGGCACGGCGCGGGCGATCCCGAGCGATTCCACGTCGCGGTCCCCACCCGCGAAGACGGTGCGGATGACCTGGCTGCCGAGTGCCGCCTCGATCCTTCCAAGTAGCTCCCGGCCCTCGTGGTCGAGGTTCGGCCGCACACGAACAGGGCTGGCCTCCCAGTCGTACAACATCGACCAGGGCTTGCGGGACTTGGTCGCCTCCATGCTCGGCGCCGGTCCCGCCGGGTTAACACCGACATCGAGGAGACGCGGGCGGATCTTGTCGACAACCTCGACGAGGTTGAGGCTGCCGGCATCCTGCTGTGCCAGCGCGGCCAAGGCGTCTTCGTCGACCCTCGTGAGCGGCATGTTGTTGACGCGCTTCATGAGCGCCATCGCGGTCAGCTGTGACTGGGCCTCAAGCGCGTCGTACGCCGCCTTCGCCTCCTCGCTCTGGTCTTGGCGGCTGAGGTACGCCTCCGCAAGAGCGATCAACCCGCCCGATCCGGAGAGCGCCTCCAGAACCAGCGCGCGCACGAGGTCGAGGTAGTGCGCGAGCTCGAGGTTGGCCGCCACCCGAGCCGCGCCCTGCCGACTGTCCGAGAACACCACGAGGCTCGAGTCCAGCCGACGCTTCAGGGCTCCGGTAAGGACCTGATTGGCCCGGTCGAAACCGACACCCTGCGTGCGGATCGGTGAGCCGGACTTTCGTCGGTCCTCCACTCCTCCAGGACCTCGGTACTCCCAGTCATCTCCGCACGACGGGCACTTGGTGGGGAAGGCCGGCATCCGTGCCTCCGCGCCGCCGCCGGACTGCAACCGGAAGACGACTCCCGTCGACTCCTGCCCCGTCGCGCTCAGCTGTCCGGTGCCGGGCTTCAACACGGCTCGGACGAACCCCATCTTGTAGAGCGGCGCCTTGCTGTCCTCAGGCAGCCGAGTGCCCGTGCGCTCCCACTGCTTGACGACCGGCGAACGGTCCGTCGGCCAGTAGACCCGGTAGTTCGACGCGTCGCGCTGGCTCGGGGCGTGGTCCGGGAGGTCGTCGAGCTCGGCCGTCGTGGGGATCAGGAACTGCCGGGTCCTGGACAGCGCCACGTACCCACCGAGCATGCTCTCCCCGCACGACTGGCAGTACAGCAGCTCGAGGACGCGAGACCCGCACTCGCACGTCAGGCGGGCTGAGGCGTAGATCTTCCCGATGCGCCGTCCGGCAGAGCGGTACTGGTCCTCGACCTCGGGGCAGTCGGGTCGCGCGCAGGCCCACAGCCCTTGCAGCGTCCGCGCGAAGAAGTGCCCGCGCAGGCGCACTGCGGGCTGCTCCTGGCGCGCGACGTGCTGGACCAGCCCTTCGAGCGCCTGGGACGCGACGTCCGCCGGCGTGCCCGGGAAGAGCCGCTCAGCCACTGCGGACAGGCGGGCCGGTCGCACCTGTCCCCCTGTGGTCAGCGCGTTGCTCAGGGCTCGAACCACGTCGTCGTCCGAAGGTGTCACCTCCTGACGGCTGTCGTCGCGGCTCGCCAGCGCCGTCGCCCAGCTTCCCAGGTCGTCCGCGCCCGCGGGCACGTCCGTGGACGACCGGACGAAGTCGAAGGCGCGAGTGCCGGGCCTGCCGAACATCTCACGGAGGAACTGCCGGCCCTCCTGGTCGTCGACGATGCTGGCGGACGTGCCGATGATCCGAAGCCGCTCGGGGTTCTGGTCCAGACCCAGCGCGTGGAAGAGCCGGCGCAAGAGGTAGGCGACCTCCGTTCCGGCTGTGCCTCGGTACATGTGCAGCTCATCCACGACGAGCGTGAACCGTCGTCCCTCTCCACCGTCCAGCCACCGACGGGTCTGCTGGATCATGCCCTGCTCGTCGGACCGGGACAGTGCGATCGACAGCATGCTGTAGTTCGTGATGAGGATGTCGGGCGCACGGTCCTGCATGTCCCAGCGCGACCGCATCTCGGCGCCATCCAGTGCCGGGAGGAAGTACCGGGCGTCAGAGTCGCTGATGGCTCCCTCTGTGATCCGACGCAGCAGCTGCTCGTGACGGCGGTCGGAGTCCTTCATCAAGGAGCGGAGGCGGTCGACGCGGCCTGCGGTCGCCGTCGCCCGGGGCCCGGGCACGGGGGTGCGTCCGGTGTAGCGCCCGAAGTAGAAGCAGTGCCCTGGACGGTGCGTGCCGAACCAGTCGCGAGCGGCCGGTGAGTCGAGCGCCTGGCGCAGGCGGATCAGCTGGTCCTCAACGAGGGCATTCATCGGGTAGAGGAGGAGAGCCCGAACTCCCGGGTCACGCCCGACCTCCCCCTCTCGCTGCGGGACGAACGGGTTCTTGCCCTGCCACCACCGCGCTTGCGCTGTGGTGGCAGGGGTTCCGAGCGCCCAGTCTCGGGACTCGCGGACGAGGTCCATGAGCACCGGGAGAAGGAACGCCTCGGTCTTTCCTGATCCGGTGCCCGTTCCGACGATGACGTCACGGCCGGCGTCGCTCGACCGGAGCGCCAGTTCCTGGTGGGAGTACGGGTGCTCGTGCGGCAGGAGCCCCGCTCGCACGAGCTCACCGGCCTCCGGGACGCCAAGCTCAGTGGCGATGTCCGCCATGGAGGTCGCCGCAGACTGGTACCGAGGAAGCAGCTCAAGGAGCGGCTCGGCGAATGCAGAGCCGGGTGCGCTGAGCAGACTGCGGCGCTCGTCGCGCACTCCCTGGTCCCGCACCTCGTACGCGGTCTCGTAGAACCGAAGGAACGCCTCCTCCAGGTAGGACTGCAGCGTGAGCGGGGTCAGGAGGTCGCGTGAGGTCTCAGACATGGTCGCCCTTCACTTCGTCGTACTCGGAATGGAGCTCCACGCCGAGGATCTCGGCGACTCGCCGTGCGGTGCCGGCATCCACGTTCTCGTACGCGCGCATGCGGGCGCCGAAGCGGCCACCCACGAACTGACACCGAAACTCGTAGGCCGGCATGCCTGATCGGAGCGTAAGAGCACGGCGAAGGATCGCTGGCGGTGAGAGCTCCTCCGCCACGAAGAGCCGGTCCGCGAAGCGCTCGTGCACCACCGGGTCACGCTCGACTGCCCGTCGAGCAAGCCACCGTCCTGCCGCCGGCTCGACCTCGACAAGATCCGCGCCGCTCGCGGGGCGCCACGCGAAGACGCTCCTGTGCCCCTGCCGAAACCGGAACATGCCGTGGTCGTCCGTGTGGTGCGTCCGGACCCACTGCCACACGCCCTGCGTGTGAGCGTAGAGGTGGGCGTCGGAACCCGGAGCGTGGCTGAACCGCTGTCCCGTTCGCAACGTACGGTCGAGGGTCGGCGCCGTCTCGAGCAGCCACCGGGCCGTGCACCCGTGCAGTCGCACACCGAGCCGCTCGTAGGCGGAACGCACCCTGTCGACGTGTCGCGGCTCCATCGCGATGTAGATGGCCGCCGGACCGGCCGGCCGGCCGGCCTTGTCGACCGGAGTACGAACCTCGAGGCTCGTCAACGCGACGCCGCCAGCCACGACGGGATCGGGGTCATCGGGGTCGTCGAGCCGTTCCAGGACTCTCGCCGGGCGGACGCCTGAGAACAGGTACAGGCCGTTGGCATCGGGCAGCGCCACGGCGACCGCGGGGGCCCCGAGCACTCGACCTCGAGAGAAGTCCTGCTCGACGTGTCCAAGGTCGGCCAGCGTCTGCAGTGCTCGACGCCAGTCGCCGACGAGGTCTTGGCGTCCGAGTTTGTCGCACACCCAACCCCAGGCCAGCATGAAGTCCTCGCGCGAAGCAGATGCGTGCTCTCTCTCCGAAAGCCACGTGAGGACTTCGTCGAAGGGGTTGCCGCGCGTGCCTTCAGTGACGCCAGCGCGGGTCACGACGTGGCGCGCGGGGGCGGCCGACTTGGGCTTTGATGTCGCAGGTTTCCACTGGAGTGCACGCGCCAGCAGCGTCCTGGCGAGGCCGTCGGCTGGCTCGCCAACCCACGTCCAGGGAGGCCCAGTGACCAAGGCCGCCACGACGTCCGGGCGTGGAACCAACGGGATGGTCTCCTCGGCCCGGGGCACGCTTCCGCACTTCGCCGCGACAACCGCTCCCGTCCGGCGTGTACGGGCGAGGACCACTGCAGCGCCATCAATGCGCGACGCCAGACCGTCCACGTCCAGTCCCTGCGCGTCGAGGCCGTGGCGACCGAGCCAGCGCGGACGTAGCGGCTGTACCTGGTGCAGCGAGCCGTCCTCGCGGAGAACCAGGTAGTCCGTCCCAGGAGAGTGCAGGAGAACTGGCTGACGCACGGCGATCCCGACGGCACACGCCCCGACCAAACCTGGCCCGTCGGAGATGCCCTGCTGTGCGTCTGCGAAGACCCAGGTCGCACCCTCGCGCTGTCCGGGTCGAAGGATCGCGTCGTTCTCGGCGCGCTCCTTGATGAATGCGAGGGTCCGAAACGTCAGCTGCTCCCCGCCGTACTCGACGACGTGCTCACCGGGCGAGAGACCCAGTTCGGCGAGACGCACCATCGGTGGTGCGGCGCGAGACGCGCCGACGACGGTCCCGTCGACGACCAGCCGGGCGAGCGGGTACGGCAGGACGGCGTCAGGCTCGTGCCCGCACAGGTACTGCTGTGCGCGCCCGAGCCGCATGCCCCCGGTGAGCGACACGTCAATAGGCGCAGGCGACGTCGACCCATGGAAGCCGAGCACCTGCAGTAGCGGCGCGTGCTCGGTCAGGACCACGCCGTCGAACCACGACCAGCCGCGACACGCGGAACGGAACTCGACGGCAGACCCGGAAGCCCGGAGAGCAGCCTCGACCTCCAGTCGCCGGCCGTCGTTGACCAGGACGTAGTGCGGAAGGTAGCTCGCTGGGCGATCGGTCTCGAGCCTGCCCTCAAGATCTGGTTCATCACGAAAGAGGAACGCGGTCCTGCCACCGAAGGTGACTGAGCGGGTGGACGTCAGGTCATGCCGAATCCCAGCCTGCAGCCATGCAGACGGCGCATCGCTGATCGGGACGCGCACGGTGGGGGTGTGCTCGTCGACTGCCACCGTGTCGCCGTCTCCCAGGCTCACTACGTCCCCGACGAGCCCTGCGTCGATGTGAACGGCTCCGCAGAAGGTGTCCGACCAGTCGTCGTAGAGCAGCAGGCCGCGAATCGGGCGCTCGGACGTCTCGCGCGCCCCATCGCGACGCCATCGCTCGAGCTCGTCGTCGAGAACCTCCTGAGCGATCTCGGACGCACCCCGGTCGCGTTCCACGCGTGCGAGGAGGTTCGCACCGGTGCCTCCTCGGAAACGCAACCACACCAGGAGCTCACCGACGTCGAGCCGCTCGACCCTTGGCCCTCGCTCGTGCACGAACTGCTCGATGGTCAGGCGGTCCCGGTGGCGAACGATCCCCTGGCTGCGCGACCACCCCTGAAGCGTCCAGACGTCGTGTGTCCTGGCACTGGGACGGCCGAGCTCGTGCCCAGGTCCCTCGAGCCACCGGTTCCAGACCTGCCACATCGCCGGGACGTCCTCGCCGTACCCTTCGGGCGCTTGTGCGTCCGCCGGTCTGCCAAGCAGCTGGTTCTGCGTCCGGTACACGCCGTGCAGCGCGCCGACCGGCTCCTCGGTCACGGCTAGCACGGTCATGGAGAGATCTGCGACGAACGGCGGGTCGCCTTCGAATCCGCGAGCAGCCCACCGCTCTGCGCCGCGGGCGCCCTGTGCGAAGGGCCGCGAGCCCCTGGCCGCACGGAAGGCAGCACAGAAGTCGTCGACCGCCTGCTGCTCATCGAGCCCGGATGCATCGGTGAGCGTCTCCCGGTCGACGTAGAGGTACAGGCGTCGGTCGGTTCGACCACGCCTCCGGAGGTCGCTGAGCAGCGCCTCGTTCCACTCGACCAGCTTCATTGCCTGTGCCTCATCACTGTGGTGATCGCCACGAGCGGGCCTCAAGCTTAGCGACCACGCAGCACTTTCACGGAGGACCAGGCGCTGTGTGCAGCCACTGCGCGTGCGGGACGTGAACCTCGCACTGCGAGCCCGACGGTCAAGCGAGACTTCGCGACCGCTCACCGTTCGGTCGAGGCGCGTCTCGCCTACCACCCACCGGCCCAGTTGAAGCGGCTCCCCGAGTAGCCCCCGTGATAGAAGTTCGCGTTAAGCCCCGCCGAGGCACCCGCAACCGCAGCGATCGCCGCCCGCTCAGTGCCCGCCGTGACACGGGAGGTCCCACCTATGTAGACCGCCCCGGAGCCTTTCACGGGCTGTCTGACCCAGTGCTGGAGTCCGTCCACCCCTCCGCGGACCGGGTCGCGCCAGCCGGTCAGGTCGCAGAGCCACTTCAGCGCTCGCCAGATCGTGGGCGTGGCGAAGTCCGCAAGGTTCCAGTCGTCGTCAAGCCATGCCTTCTCACCACTCGCCGCCCTCTCTCGGTCGAGGGCGTTGACTGTGTCGGCGAAGTCATGAGGGCGCATCCCGTCCACCAGACGAAACACCTGCTCCGTCAGGCTCGCGGGTCCGACTGCCCCCGCCATCACGGGCCACCAGATGCGCGCGTTCCAGGCGTACTTCGTGTAGGTGCTGACGCCGCCGTCGCAGTTCGCGACCAGCCAGGGGAGGTAGTGCCGGTCGAAGAACTTCGGCGGGTGACCGGAAGCCTCAAGCATCGCCAGCAGGATCTGTGCCGTGCCGAGCGGGTACTTGTACTTCGACGATGTGGCCCGGGCAGCGTCTTCGTAGGAGCCTTCAGTGCCAGCCCAGATCGCAGGCACGGCGTGCAGGCGAGTCGATCCGGCAGCATCTACGGACGCATCCCAGGACCGAAACGCGGTCCGCAGACCCGTGAGCCGAGTCTGCCGCGCCCCGTACTTCACCACGTGGTTGCTCATCGAGTCGTGATTCACGGAGAACAGGTCCACGGCGACGAGGTCCGAGGGCATCGCCGTAGCAACGGACGGGTGGACGAGCACGGTGCTCGACTGAGCCTGCAACGCGACGATGTCCCAGCCGGGTGCGACGGAGGCGAGCATGGTCGCGGATACCAGACCGTCGATGTCTGCACTTGCAGCCATCGGGCGCGGTGTCATGAGCAGCGCGCCCAGACGCGCTGCGGAGGAAGCAGGGTCCGACGGGTCCAGCTCGCGTGAGAGCGCCTCGATGGCGATCTTTCGGCGAGCGGCCGCAGTCGCCTGGACACTCATGCCTCACCTGCCGAGTTCACACCCTGAGGCTACCGATGACCGGCTTCAACCAAGATCGTGACCGCGACGAGCCGGAGGATCCGAGACGGTCGGCGCGTGACGCGCGCAGGTGCACCACTCAGGACTGCCGAGAGCGGGCACCGAGGCGATGTGGGTGCGGGCCAACAGGGCCCACGGTGCACGTGACATCGCCGAGCCGCGACGACGTCCCCGGCTCGAGCCGGTACGGCTGATCACCGGCACGGCGTCTCTTGTCGGAGTGAATAGAACTCGGAGTGGCCAGTCTCGACGAGAGCGAGATTTTCGCCCGAGAAACCTCGCGACCCATCGGGAAGGGGACTGAGCGCGGTGTTGCGGCTCATGCAGGCGCGGTCCAAAGCGTCCAGCGGCGGACGAACTCGGCGACGACCGCGGGCGGCCCTTCCAGTTCGCGCGCGACACCGACCGGCAGCGTCGCGTCCGCTGTAGTCTCAAAAGGCCCACCACCGTCGGTCACGAGCAAGTAGCCGTTTTCTTCGATAACCACGGGCAGTTCTATCCCATTGATGACCAGGTCTATGGCGTAGCGCGAGTCGGTGTCAAGGTAGTCCTCGCGATACCAATCAAACCCCACCGGAACGTCGTCCGGCACGACGTCAGTGAAGACATCGTGCCACCACGACTCGTCGCCGAAGACCGTCGACCGACCGAGGGCTGAAGCGAGCTCGCTCTTCGCTTCTTCCAACGTTAAGGGGTCCCGCGGCGCGTCGTGCAGCACACCGGGCCCGATTGGGCGAACGTCTCGCAGGACTCCATCCGGATATTGGAGCGCGGCGACTTGGACCTCCAGCATGAGGCCGCTGCGCTGCCACACGCGAAGATCTTCGAGCCCCACTGGCAGATTCGCGGCGACGCCGGCGGCATCCACCACGAGGCTGACATGTGCAGTGACGTACCTGGCGCCGCCGGCGAGCGTGCCGCTCATGCCTCGGACCGTGTGCACGCGCGCTGGCCCGACTACGTCGGTAACTCGCACGCCTCCAACATCGCCGTTGATCGCCGGCGAATCGTCCGCGACGAGGTCGACGAGATCTTGGAGTGCGGCGATCCTCTCCGCGGCGTCGGACTCATCCGGGAGTCGCTCCACGACGTACCACGTAAGCGCAGCGGACACCCGGGCGCGCTCAGCGTGCTCCAGAGGGTGCATCTCGAGGCCCTGGAGCGCCTCTAGGGCGGCCCCTTCGTTCTTGAACTGTTCGACCCAATCGATGCCCAGATGCTTGAGGGCCGCTGGAATGTCTCGATCAGCGGAGACGATCGCGAGTCCATCGTCCGTACTGTTCGCTAGTACGTACGCCACAACATCGTAAGTTGCCGCGATGTCAGACGCGCCAGTCTTTGTTCCCTTGCCTTTCTCATCTCCGCCCTTCCGCTTCCCAGGCGCCTCGAGCAGCACCTGGGCTCGGAGTCCGGTCCTCATCCCGTCAAAAGTGCTGGGCACGACGACGACATTTTGTATCGCGTCCAGTTCCGCGATTAGGTGATCGACAAACTCTCGCACCGTCTTCCTCGGCAGTGCGATCTGCGAGAACTTCTCGACACGCGCGCCATCGAGGTCACCCTTCAGGCGCCGCATCGTGCTACGTGCGGACGTGTAGGACTCATGAGCATGCTGCGCCCACTCCCAAAGGACGCACTCGTGAACGAGAACGACTACATCGAGCGCGAGCAAGCTGGACGCAAACGTCTCCAGCCTTGCAAGCCGGATCGCGCCCTGGCCGTAGACGTTTGCGTCGACTGCGACCCACCGCACTCGACCTGTGGTTGACCTAGCCGTCGGCCTCTGCTGCGCCATGCGGCAAACCTAGCCACGTGCCTCGCGATCCCGACACCAGGTCCGCCGCGCTGTTCCGGCGAGTCCGTGCGCTCAGGTCGATCTACTGGCAGTGCGCCCTGCGCTTCGAGGCCGCACAGGCGTCAGGGAGCGCGGTGTTCCAGGTGGCACATCGGACACCTGACGTGGCCCGAGGAGGACTCCGCCCCTGTGGCGCTGCGGAGCGGCAGTCGTGCCGCAGCCCAAGAACTAGTGATGCAACGCGCGGCTCGAGAAGGACGATGAGCTGGCGGTGACCGCCGGGGCTTCGTCCGAGGTGCGGGTCAACACACCTGAGCCGACTTCACCGAGCGGGCTCGAACGCCACGGTCTGGCCGCTCGTGCGGATCACCCAGACGCCCGGCACGTCCGCCAGCACGAGCTCGTCGTGCTCAGCCCGGGGGCGCGGGAGCGTCGGGGTCTCCTGGCGTCGGGCCGGTCGAACCCTGCGTCGCCGTGAGGAACGCCCCAGGCGACGTCCCGAGTGCGCGTGCGAGCTGCCACATCGAGCCGAGCGAGAAGCTGCGCCGGCCGTTCTCGACGTGCCCCACGTAGGCCCGGTCCAGGCCGGTGACGCAGCGAGACGCTCCTGCGAAAGGCCCGCGTCCTTGCGGATCGCCCTGACGCGCGCTCCGAACGCGCGCTGCTGCCCAACCTTCACGTCGTCGCGGCCAGAAGCAGAGTCGCGGTCCTCTGGCACGATCACGTCCATACCCCTGCATGATGCGCAGTGACGCGCTATTGAATACCCGACCCCGGCGGGGTGAACACCGGAGCGTCGAGCACGGTTGCCTATGCCGACCGCACCGCTGGGTCGATGAAAGGCGAACCGCACGCTCGGCAGTACCGGTCGCCCGGAGCGCTCGGGTGCTCGCACGCCTGCTGCCGGAGGTACGTGCGGATCTCCCCGACGATGAACGAGATGACGTGCCGGTAGCTCACCGACCCACCTGGCAGCAGGTCATGGATCGTGCCGGAGCGGATCACGGTCGTCGGCGTCCCAATCGGCGCGCCCCAGGGCTGGATCGTGGGGTCGTCATCGGAGGCGACGACGATCTCGTAGGTGTCCCACCGTTCCCGCATGTAGAAGCCGTGCCCGTCGACCGTGCCGACGATCACCCAGGGCGCGCCAGGGCCGTCCTCGACCGCCTCGACCCCGAGGTCGGTCGCTGCCGCGACCAGCTCGTTAGCACGCGCCCGGTGCACGAGTGCGTACGCGGCACGTGAAGCAGTGAGCGCCTTCTCCAGGTCGGCATGGCGTCGGGCGCGCTCGCCCGGGGTGAGCTGGCACGAGCATGTCCTGCCTCCGTGGGGGTCGTCACCCGGGCTGGGGTGGCAGCTGCACCCGCACTCGGCCGCGGCGTCGAGGTCACGAAGGTCACCTGGAGCGAGCTCGAGAAGGCGTCGTCGTGCGGCAACCTGCTCGCCGCGTCGCCGGGCCGCCTGTGCACGGAGCTCGCCCACGGAGCTGGAGGCGCCGCCGTCGGCCGGACCCGAGTCGTCAGCCATCGCTGCTCGGCACCTCCGGGAACTGCGGTTCGATCGACACGACCGGGGTGGTGCGCCGGACGGTGATCGCCGCGGCGGGGTCGAGCGGCTCCAAGGTGAGGAACATGTCGCAGCCGAGGAGGATGCCGTCGCGCATCGCGCCGTTCGTGTCGTGCTCGATGGTGATGACGCGAACGGCCTGCTCGTCACGTCGGAGCGTCTGGAGCCAGAACGGGCCATCAGGACCATCGGCGCCACCGGTCAACCGGGTCACCGTCACGGCCCGATCGGCGTCCCTCGAGTCGATCAGGTGCCGGGCGCCGGATGCCGTCGTGACCAGCCACCTACCCGGGTCTCGCATCGGGTCAGTCGGTTCCATCGTCGCGACCCTCGCTGTCCGCTCCGTTCGCCGGCATGGGCGTGGGGCCGTCGGTCGGCGCGAGCACGCCCATCACCTCGACGGCATAGCTCAAGTTGTCGAAGTCCCCGCCCCGCCATGCCGTCCAGTACGCGGCGGCGCTGCGGGCGAGCCGCTCACGCTGGAGGGCGTACCAGTGCCACGACACGAGGGCGGCCACTCGGTCGCCGCTCTCGGTGAGCACCACACGGCTGCCACGCGTCACGTACCCGAGCAGCTCGGGGAGCGAGGATGCGGCGTCGTTCACGTCGACGACGATCTCGGCGTCGTCCACAGGCATGCCGGACTCCTCGCCGGAGAGTCCCGTCGGCCGTCGCTTCGTCGGCGCCGCGTCTTTAGGTTCCGGCCCTCGGTCGCGGTACTCACGCAGCCCGACGTCGATGACGTGGTGCGCGCCTCGGGCTACGACCTCGAGACCCCGCTCGGGACCGAGGTCGTAGGCGCCCACCAGGAACCGCGCGTCGCCCTCGAGGGTGAGCCTCGGGAACGCGTGCCCGTCCGGAGGGCCGGCCGGCTCCGGAACGTGCAGACCGACCGCGAACAGGTCGGCCAGCAAGCGTTGACCGAGTCGGTCCGCCACGTCCTCGGCGACCTCGAGGTGCACGGTCGCGCCTGCGTCCAGCTCCACGTGCGCACGAAGGATCGACGGTTCCCCGCGCGCACCGGTGGGGCGCCCGGTCGTCACGTTCGTCGTCCGAGCCGGGCCGGCAGGTCGGCGAGGGCAGAAGGCTCGATCGGCTCGATCCGCGCCACCTGGCGCTGGACCCACCAGCCGTACTCCGACGCTCGCGGGTCGTAGTCGTAGACGTACTTGTGGCGGTCGCCCACCCGGATCACCCCGGCGTCTCGCGCGAGTATCGACGACACCGAGACCAGTGGCACCCATCGGTCGTCCGCCATGCCGAGCGACGAGCCCGGACCGACCCGACGCAGCAGAGCAGGGACGTCGGCATCGACGTAGTAGACGGTCTGGCTGCTCGTGCGGATCGCCCAGACGCCCGACACCTCCGCCAGCACGAGCTCGCCGTGCACGGCCGCGCTCATGGACGTCGCCGTTCCACACGGACGGACACGTGGGAATGCCACGGCTCTGGGGTCGGGTCACCGTTCACGATGGTCCGGACTTCGGCGGTGGACGTGCGACCAGAGGCGCGCTCGAGGATGCCTCGGATCGCGGTCTCGTAGCCGCGCCGCCACCCTCGCCGAAACTCGTCTCGCAGCCGAAGGGTCGATGCACCGCACGAGAGGGTCAGCCCGAGCAGCATGATCACGACCCCGGGCCGGTCGCCGCTCGCCCAGGACGCGACTGCGGTCACCAGCCCGAGAGCCGTCACGACGAACGCGCCACCCCACCACCGGACGCCGGCGAGCACGTCGTTCCGGTGGCGGACGCCGGATGAGGGCGGGACTGCGGGAGACATGTGCACTCCACTCGTGACTGGCCGCTTTGCGTCGGAGCCCGGGCCGTCGGTCGAGCACCCGGACGTTGGGCATGTTCTGAGCTCGGGCGCCTCCCGCCAATGCCACTCATAGTTAACATACCCGGGTGTAGAGCGATGTCAATCGCCGAGGCTCCGACCGGTTGCCCAGCGCCGGACGGCGCTACAGCGGCGAGCGCATGTCGCGGCAGGCGGGGCGGCGCATCACAGATGCGATCGATGCTGTCAGAGCGGCTGGCACGCCGAGGCTCGCACCGCGGCCCGGCGCGATCTGAGTCGAGGGCGGGGAGGTCAGCCCTTGTCGCCGGTGTGCGCCGGCGCCTTCGCCGTCCCCTCACTCGGGTCGGGCTCGACCGCGGGGAAGAAGGACCTCGGCGATGCGTGCAACGCAGTGGCCAGCTGCCAGATCGCATGCAGGGAGATGTTGCGGTTACCGGTCTCGACAGAGCCGATGTAGGTGCGCGCGAGTCCCGACTTGTGCGCGAGCTGCTCCTGCGTCAAGCCGGCCTCGGACCTCATGAGGCGCAGCGTCGCCCCAAAAGCTCGGCGTCGCGTCGCGTCTAGTTCCCGGTCAGGCACCCGGTCGACGCTATGAGTGGAGTTTGCGCAGGTCGACCCACTATGAGTGGAGTCCCGATGGTGCGGCACCGTCTAGACACTAAGCGACGGTGACAGTGCCGGTGGCGCGTTCACGAATCGCCACAGGTCTTGACTGGAGCCATTTTGAGACGACTATGAGTGGAGTAGAGCCTGGTCGTGCGCACGCGGCCAGACTCCCCGGCGGCCTTCCGACCGCCACGAAGGAGGCACGTCCATCTCTCGATTCGGAACGGCGGCATGCGTCGCGCCGGCTCTGGCACATCCCGTCGTCCCGCTGTTCACCCGCCTGTCGCGGCGGCACCTCTCGATGCATCCGTCGGGGCGCTCCTCGCTGCGGCGCCGGCGCCCGTCGCGCTCGAGCCGAGGACGGGACCGATCGGATCCCCGCTCGGCCGGTCCGGTGCTGACGACCACCACCGTCGCTCCGAAGGTCTGAGACCTCCACCGCGGGACGAGTCCGAAGGGATGGAACGTCGATGGGAATCAATGATCAGAGGTTCCAGGACCGCATGGTCACCGCGTGCAGGGCCTGGCTCGACTGGTGCGCTGCTCAGCACCAGGACCCGCTCGCATCCGACATCGAGCAGCTACGGCACGCCGTGTTCGACCTGCATCGCCAGGGGGCGACTCGGGTTCAGCTGTTGGACCTGATCGATCAGGTGGGCTTCATGACCGCGATGTGGCGGTCGCGCGACTGGCTCGAGCTTCGACGGAGCGTCTGCGCTCGCACACGCACAGTGCACCGGTATGGCTCGGCCTGCGAGTCCACACCCACCCCTCCTGCGTCACCGTGATGCGAGGCGAGCGAACCACCCGCCTCGCTCGACGATGGGTGGTCGTTGCCGGTCGTGCCGAACACGGCTCGGGCCGACAGCGAGGACCGCCTCGAGGATCAGAGCTCGGCGTCGAACGAGGTGCGCTCGTGGCACGAACCTCCCACTGTGCGCGCTCTCGCGTGTCGTCCATGGGGAGAGAGGTGACGCGGTTGTCCCTCACCGGCGGCCCCGGTCAGCGGGGTTTCCGATCCCGCCGGCGGCTTTGAGGTCCTCCACGATCCGGGAGAGCCCGATGCTGCTCTGGGCGATCACGCGCAGCGCGTCGAGCGACCCGGGCTCGACGTCCCCGATGAGTTCCTGCAGCGCCCGCTGGAGCGCACGCTGCAGGTCGTCGAGCGCGATGACTCGCTCCCGGGTGACCACGACCTTCATCGCGACGAGCACCTGTGGGTCGTACGGCGGGTAGTCGGTCGCTCCACGGCTCCTTGCCTTCGACCGAGCGATGGTCCATCTCCGCCGCAGGTTGGCGTGCGTGTAGCACCGTGGCGACCGCCCGGCCCGGGCAGCCTCCACGCCGTAGCTCCGGCAGTCGATGCACGACCTCGCAGACCCGCCTGTCGACATTTCGTTTCCCTCTGTCCTCGCTTCGGTTCCGATCGTTGTGGGATCTCCTACCAGCGACGATGCGCCCCTCGAAGGCTCCAGAGCACCATCGACGCTCGCACTTCGGGTCTCGCCAGCTCCGCGCGGATACAAGTGTCGACTATTTCAGCGCCGCGTGTCCGATTTTCCGTCCAGACGCACTCTCATGATGGGAGGCGAGCGGGAGAAGAAGCCGCTCCCGGGCCGACGCCCGGACATCCGAATACAGACACGTCCGCAGCCAGGGCAAGCAAAAAGCGCCACCCACCGGGTGACGCTCTCGCTCGCCGTGGAGTTACCGCTCCAGGGCTGTCGGTCCCGTCCCGTCTCTGAGAGGTGCCGTATGGGCACTGTAGTCCGGCATGCCCACGTGCTGCCAGCGTTCCCCCGGTCGACCGGTGCCACGAGCACAGCAACTTCGGCGGCTCGTCATGTCTAGGGCCCGTGGAACGGCCAAGCGGCCAGTGGTGCCCGTCACCCGCGAGCTCCTCGATCACCGGATCACGACCTACGCACCGAAGGGGGTCGTCAGCGCGGAGCAGTGGAGCCTCGTGCGCGAGCACGTGCGAGGTGCCGCTCGGCGCTACGAGCCGGACTCCCTGTCCGCGGTCTACCTCACCATGCGCGCGTGCACGATGCTGGCCGTCTGGGCGCTCGACCACCACATCCCACTGGACCTCGAGTTGCTCTACTCCGAGGAGAACGTCGAGAGATTTTCTGCCACGGGCATGCGGCACCTGGCCGACCACTCCCGGGCGTCGTACCGGTCTGCGCTACGCCGCATCGGGCGGAAGGTCACGAAGCGAGCCGAGTGGGCCCCCGAGCCGGCGCGGATCCGGCGGACCACGTTCTCCGACCCCTACACGAGTGCCGACGTCGAGTGGCTGTGGGACGTCGCCCGCCACCAGAAGAGCGAGACCAGGAGGCGGGCCGCGGTCACAGCGGTCGCACTCTGCTACGGGGGCGGGCTGCAAGGCCCCGAGTACTCCCTGATCCATGGTTCCAGCATCGAGCTGGTCGACGGCGTCGTGGTGGCGCACGTGCCCGGCAGGCTCGGACGCTCCGTGCCGGTGCTGCCCACGTTCACCGAGGAGCTGATGCTCCTCGCGGGGCGCTACCAGGACCGCCCGTTGTTCTCCGACCGGACACCGGTACGCAACTGGACCTCGGCGGTCCTCGCGCAGGTCGAGATCCCGCCAGGTGCGCCTCGCCTGGTTCCCAACCGGCTGCGGATCACGTGGATGGTGCACCTCCTAACGATGGGGGTGCGGGTGTCGGAGCTGCGGCACCTCGCCGGCGTGAAGACGACGAAGGGGTGGGAGGACCTGGCGAAGTTCGTCCCGATGCGCGAACCAGCAGAGCTCCACGCCCTGATCGGCGGCCTCCGATGATGCCTGAGGTGGTCTTCGCCCCGCTCACGCGGATCCAGACGGCGGCGTGCGACCACTCGCTGACTCAGGCGACGCGGATCGCCGAGAGCATCGTCGACGGGACGGGACTGGCAGAGGCGCTCGAGTACTCGCTCACGTCGACGGTCGGCGCCCCTCGGCGCGTCTCGTGGCGCACCGTGCTCGTCGTGTACATCACCGCCGGGATCCGTGGTGGTGACATGCACATCTCGCTCGTGCACAGGGTCGCGAACGAGATGCTCCGCGACGGCCTCATCCCCTCGCGCGTGTCGTACTCCCAGCTGTGGGACAACCTCGACCATCTGACGACCGCCCTGGATGCGGGGCGCGTGGTCACGGCGCACAGCCACCCGCTCGAGGTCGTCCGCTCGACCGGCGAGCTGTTGGACTGCCCGGTTGCCTGCACCGGCGGTCGGGCGATCACGCGCGAGGTCTTCGCCTCGCTCCTGCTCAACGCCTCGGCGTTCCCGGACGGGTCGGCCTGCGACACGGGCGTGTTCGCGATCGACTCGACCGATAAGGAGGCGTGGGCCGCGCGCCGCTCCTGGGACCGGAAGCCGGATGTCGACACGTCCTCCGGTGCGGTCCGGCCCGAGGACGAGGGCGAGAAGGTCACGTCGGCGGAGACGTTCTCCACACCGGGCTGGCCCCGCGTCGGCTCCGACGGCCGCGCCCAGCACACCGTCGACGCGTGCGCCCGTGAGGGCTACCGGTCCGGCAAGAACCTGCGCGCGAAGGAGGTGTTCTGCGGGTACGACGTGCACATCGCCACACCGGTGCCCGAGTTCGGGTCGACCCCGCTCCCGCACACCGCCCTCGCAGTCGTGACCGCTCCGGCCGGCTCCGACAAGGCGGCCGCGGGTCTCCTGACCCTCGATGCCCTGGTCGCTGCCGGCCGCGTCGTCCGCGAGGTCCTCTCGGACCGTGGCTACACCTATCTCACCGCCGAGAAGTGGGCGACGCAGCTGCGTGCCCGAGGCATCGAGCAGACGCTCGACCTCGTGAAGAACCAGCGCGGGGTCCGCCCCGGTCCTGTCGAGCACTCCATCTGGGTAGACGGCGGGCTTTTCAGCACCGCTCTTCCGGAGCGGCTGCGCACCCTGCCTGGCTTCTCCCTGAACATGACGACCGAGGACAAGGTCCGGTTGACCGCCCTCTACGACGAGCGGATCGCGTACGCGTTCGCCCCGTTCGGCGACGTCGACGACACGGGCGCGCAGCGGTACCGCGGTCCGGCGCTGCGCGGGCTCGTCCGGTGCCCGAACAACCCGGTCTCGTGGCGCAAGGGCTATGACCGGCCGACGCTCCACTGCGAGCCCGCGCGCGTCGACGCGCGCGGCAAGAAGGTGGTGACGTGCGGGTGCTCGAGGACGGTGACGGTCCCCTTCGACCTCCTTGCCCGCGAGCGCCAGGCGCTGCTGTTCGGCACGACGCAGTGGGTCGCGTCCTACGGTCGCCGGTCCGCGATCGAGTCGCTCAACTCCGAGCTCCGCACCCACCGCGGCATGCACTTCTCCCGCAGCTGGTGCCGCGTCCGCGGTGCAGCCCGCAACCACGCGCTGATCGCCTTCGGGCTGATCGGGGTGAACGTCCGCAAGCTGCGCGACTGGTACACGACCCGCAAGCAACGTGACCCGTGGCTGGTCGCCATCGGCGACGACACAGATCCTGACTTCGAGGCCGAGAACGCGCACCGGGTGCGTCGGCCTCGCCGGCGGGCGCTGCACGAGCGGCTGGCGCACCCCGACATCCCGCGCAGGCGTGAGCCGCGCCCGACGTACCCGAGGACCGGCGTCCCCTCGCCGCTCCAGGCGCATGACGGAGCACCCCCCAGGCAACCTGGCTGACCACAGCCGCCCCTGAACTGAAGAGCCCGACCTGTACAGCCCGCTGACCACCCCGGTCAGCGGGCTCGTCGGCATGCGTAGGCGCCCGTCGACTCGCGGGCAGAATGCGGAGCCAGCACACCAGCGTGCTAGCGAACCTGCAGGTCAGCGCCGTACATGCGAAACCCCCGGCCGGAGTCGCTCCGACCGGGGGTTACCCAAACTGCCTGGCTCGTCCTAGACGAACAAGCCCCTGTGCGCGAGGGGGGATTTGAACCCCCACGCCCTTTCGGACACTGGCACCTGAAGCCAGCGCGTCTGCCGTTCCGCCACTCGCGCGCGCCGCAGAACGTTATCACGGTCGGACCGCGCTCCGGCACCAAGCCCCGCGGCGCGACCCAGCCCCGACGCCACGCCCGCGAGCTCCGCCGCCACGCCGCCAGCCACCGCCCCACACCCCCAACCGACCCACCCCCACACCCCCGGATCACCTCCACCAACACGCCCCCATCACCACATCCACCCCCCAGATCCCGAACCACTCGACAGGATCGGCCCCGCGAACCCGCCCGCAACGGCCCACCGTGGATACGATCAAGGCCGATACCGGATCCGGACCCGCCCGCGCACCCCCCACGGACGCGAGCACCACCGCCCCGGCACACAACGACGCACCAGCGACGCACCGATGACCGCAGCACGACACGACGCACGAGGGAGGTGAGGGCGTGGGCATCCTCGACAAGTTCGAGCACGGTGTGGAGCGTGTCGTGAACAACGCCTTCGCCAAGGCGTTCCGCAGCGAGGTCAAGCCGGTCGAGCTGGCGAGCGCCCTGCGTCGCGAGGTGGACGACCGCGCCGCCGTGGTGGACCGCGACCGCACCGTCGTCCCGAACGAGTTCACGATCGAGCTCTCCCCGGACGATCACGCGCAGGTCGACGCGTGGGGTGCGGAGGCGCTGGCCGACGAGCTCGCGGCGAACGTCACGGACCACGCGGCGAGCCAGCGGTACGCGTTCGTCGGGCCGGTCACCGTCCAGTTCAGCGAGCACGACGACCTCGAGACGGGCCGGTTCCGGATCCGCAGCGCGACGGTGCGCGGCGCGGTGGCCCCGGCTGCGGCGGCGACCCCGAGCACGCGGCACCCGCTCGTCGACATCGACGGCCAGCGCTACCTGCTGACGGGCCCGGTCACGGTGATCGGTCGGGGCTCGGAGGCGGACATCATCGTCGACGACCCGGGCGTGTCGCGCCGGCACCTGGAGATCCGCGTCGGGCCCGACGGGGTCGTCGCGAGCGACCTCGGGTCGACGAACGGGCTGTACGTCGAGGGCCACCAGGTCCCGGCGGCGACGCTCCTCGACGGCAACACCCTGACGATCGGGCGCACGCGCATCATGTTCTGGACGGGCGCGTCCGATGACCGGGACGAGTGAACGGCCGGTATGTCTGAGCTGACGATCACCCTCCTGCGTCTCGGCTACCTGGTCCTGCTGTGGCTGTTCGTGGCCTCGGCGATCGGGGTGCTGCGGCGCGACCTGTACGGGACGAAGATCGTCGACCGTCGGGGCCGCTCCAAGGGTCCGGCGTCGGTGGCCCCGGGCCAGAGCGCGCCCCCGCCGGCGAAGGGCGCCGCGAAGGGCCCGCAGGGCAAGCCCGCCAAGAGCGCCCCGACCCGCCTCGTCGTCACCGAGGGCCCGCTGCGCGGCACGACGATCCCGCTCGGCGCGTCGTCGGTCCTGATCGGTCGCGCGCCGTCGTGCACGCTCGTGCTGGACGACGACTACTCGTCGTCCCGGCACGCCCGGATCTTCCCGCAGGACGGCGGCTGGTTCGTGGAGGACCTGGGGTCGACGAACGGCACGTTCCTGGGCGACAAGAAGGTCGAGCAGCCGACGCCCGTGACCCCGGGGGCGCAGGTCCGCGTGGGTCAGAGCGTCCTCGAGCTGCAGAGGTAGCGCCGCCGTGAGCATCGCGCTGCGGTACGCCGCACGGTCGGACGTGGGCCTCGTCCGGTCCAACAACCAGGACTCGGCGTACGCCGGGCCGCACCTGCTGGTCGTCGCGGACGGCATGGGCGGGCACGCGGGTGGCGACGTGGCGTCGTCGGTCGCGGTCGCGGCGTTCGCCCCGCTCGACGGCGAGTCGCACGGGCCCGACGACGCGCTCGACGAGCTCGAGCAGGCCCTGGACGCGGCTCGCGACGAGATCGTGGCGCGCACGCAGGCCGATCCCGAGCTGAGCGGCATGGGCACGACCGTCACCGCGATCCTGCGCGCGGGCAACAAGCTCGCGATGGTCCACCTCGGCGACTCCCGCGGCTACCTGCTGCGCGACGGCGTGCTGAGCCAGGTCACGACCGACCACACGTTCGTCCAGCACCTCGTGAACACCGGCAAGATCACGCCCGAGGAGGCCGAGCACCACCCGCAGCGCTCGGTCGTCATGCGGGTGCTCGGCGACTTCGACCCGGACGTCGCGCCGGACCTGTCGGTGCGTGAGGCGCGGCCGGGCGACCGCTGGCTGCTGTGCTCCGACGGGCTCTCGGGCTTCGTGAGCGCCGACACCATCGCGGAGACCCTGATGGGCCTGCAGGACGTCGACGTGTGCGCGGACCGGCTCGTGCAGCTCGCGCTGCGGGCGGGTGGCGGCGACAACGTGACGGTCGTGGTCGCGGACGTCGTCGAGCTCGACGACGTGCCCGACGGCGGCGGACCGACGACCGCGGCGAGCGTCGTGGGCTCGGCCGCCACCTCCCGCCACCGTCCGACGGCCGCGGCGGACAGCCCGTCGGCGCGCGCGGCGACGCTCGCGAAGAAGGTCGCGGCCGCGCAGGCAGCCGGTGACACCGACGGCGACGAGGACGGCACCGCGGCCGGCCTGCTGCCGAGCGCGGGCACCGACGAGGACGAGGACGCCGACGAGGTCGACCCGCGCCGCCGCCGGCGCCGCCGCGTGATCGGCTGGTTCCTGTCGCTGCTGCTGCTCGCGGTGCTGGGCGTCGCGGGGTACCTCGGCTACCAGTGGACGCAGACCCAGTACTTCGTCGGCGCCGAGGGCGGGGACGTCGTCATCTACCGCGGCATCCCGCAGAACATCGGCCCGATCGCGCTCTCGACCGTCGCGGAGCGGGGCGACGCGCGCGTCGACGACCTGCCGCCGTACGTCCGCGAGCGCCTCGACCAGAACATCCAGTCCGACTCGCTCGACGACGCCCGGCACCGGGTCCAGCTGCTCGAGCAGTCCGCTCGTGAGAACGCGGCGACCGGCTGATGGCCACCATCCAGCCGCATCGGGTGCGCCCGGGGCGCGGCGTCGAGCTCGCGCTGCTCGTGCCCGCCCTGCTCATCGGCCTCGCCGCGTACGCGCTCACGGGCCTCGGCGTGACCGGGGAGCTCCCGGGGAACGTCGTCGGCTACGGCGTCGGCATGGCGGCCCTCGCGCTCGGCCTGCACGTGGTGCTGAGGTGGCGCGCGCCGTACGCGGACCCGGTGATCCTGCCCGTGGCGATCGCGCTCAACGGCATCGGCCTCGCGATGATCTACCGCGTCGACCTCGGGATGGTCGCGCGCGGGCGTGAGCAGGACTTCGCGACGCGGCAGCTCGGGTGGACGGCGGTCGCGCTGCTGCTGGCGGCCGGGGTGCTCGTCGTGCTCCGCGACCACCGCACGCTGCGCCGCTACACGTACACGGCGATGGTCGTCGGCCTCCTGCTCATCGTGCTGCCGCTCATCCCGGGCCTCGGTGCGGAGATCAACGGCGCGCGCATCTGGATCCGGTTCGCGGGCTTCTCGCTGCAGCCCGCCGAGATCGGCAAGCTCGTGCTCGCGGTGTTCTTCGCGGGCTACCTGGTGACCAACCGGGACACGCTCGCGCTCGCCGGGCCCAAGGTCCTCGGCCTGCAGCTCCCCCGCATCCGCGACCTCGGCCCCCTCGTGCTCGCGTGGGCGGTGTCGATCAGCGTCCTCGTGCTCGAGCGGGACCTGGGGACGTCGCTGCTGTTCTTCGGGCTGTTCGTGGCGATGCTCTACCTCGCGACGGAGCGCACGAGCTGGGTCGTCATCGGCCTCGGGCTGTTCCTCGGCGGTGCGGTGCTCGCGGCGACGACGTTCGGGCACGTGGCCGCGCGGTTCGACGTGTGGCTGCACGCGCTCGACCCGGAGATCTACAACCGCGCCCCCGGTGGCTCGGGGCAGCTCGTCGGCGGGCTGTTCGGGCTCGCGGGCGGCGGGCTGTTCGGCACCGGCTGGGGCAAGGGCCGCCCCGACCTCGTGCCGTACGCGGAGTCCGACTTCATCGTCGCGTCGCTCGGCGAGGAGCTGGGCCTGACCGGGCTGCTCGGGATCCTGTTGTGCTACCTCGTGCTCGCGGAGCGCGGCCTGCGCACGGCGATCGGGGTGCGCGACGGGTTCGGCAAGCTGCTCGCCGGGGGCCTCGCGTTCGTCGTCGCGTTCCAGTGCTTCATCGTCGTCGGCGGCATCACGCGGATCATCCCGCTGACCGGCCTGACGACCCCGTTCCTCGCGTACGGCGGCTCGTCGCTGCTCGCGAACTGGATCATCGTCGCGCTCCTGCTGCGCATCTCCGACGACGCCCGACGCCCGGCGCCCGACCTCGTCGTCGGGCCCCCGCCCGGCACCACGACCGCGCCGCTGCCCGTGCGCACGCCCGGCTCCTCGCGCGCGGGCGCGCCCCGCCGCGAGGGCGAGCCGCAGCCGAGCGCGGACCCGACCGAGCGGATCGCCGGCCCCGGGGGGGTGCGCTGATGAACACCCCGCTGCGCCGCCTCGCGACCGTCGTCGTCGGCATGTTCGTCGTCCTCATGGGCGGCGCCACCTGGGTCCAGTTCGTGCAGGCCGACGCGCTCAACAACGACGGCCGCAACGTCCGGACGCTGTACCGCGAGTTCGGCCGGGCGCGCGGGCCGATCGTCGTCGCCGGCGAGGCGGTCGCGTCGTCCGCCCCGGTCGACGACGCGTTCAAGTACCAGCGCAGCTACGCGAACGGCGAGCTCTACGCACCCGTGACCGGCTTCTACTCGATCGTGCACCGCGGGACGATGCTCGAGGGGGCCGAGAACGACGTGCTCAACGGGCAGGCCGACTCGCTGTTCCTGTCCCGGCTGCAGGACCTCATCACCGGCAAGCAGCCGCAGGGGTCGTCGATCGAGCTGACCCTGAACCCGGCGGCGCAGCAGGCCGCGTGGGACGCGCTCGGGGACCAGCGGGGTGCCGTCGTCGCGCTCGACCCGTCGACCGGCGCGATCCTCGCCCTCGTCTCGAAGCCGTCGTACGACCCGAACCAGCTCACGACGCACGACTCCGCCGCGGCGAACGCCGCGTACCAGGCGCTCCTGGCGGCCGAGGGCGACCCGCTCGAGAACAAGGCGATCCAGGGCCCGACCTACCCACCGGGCTCGACGTTCAAGCTCGTCACCGCAGCGGCGGCCCTCGAGTCGGGGCGAGCGACGCCTGAGTCGCTCCTGACCGCGCCCGACGAGCTGCCCCTCCCCCAGACCAGCGCGACGGTCAAGAACTACGGCGGCTCGTCGTGCGGCTCGGGCGGGCAGACGACGCTCGCCGACGCGCTGCGCGTCTCGTGCAACACCGCATTCGCCCAGCTCGGGCTCGACCTCGGGGCCGACGCGCTGCGCGAGCAGGCCGACAAGTTCGGCTTCGACGACGACGAGCAGTACGTGCCGATGAAGGTCGCGCCGAGCCGCTTCCCCGACGAGGTCAACGCCCCCAACACGGCGTTCTCCGCGCTCGGGCAGTACTCGGTCACGGCGACGCCGCTGCAGATGGCGATGGTCTCCGCCGCGATCGCGAACGAGGGCGAGCTCATGGAGCCGTACCTCGTGCAGACGGTCCGGACCGCCGACCTCGACGTCGTCCGCGAGGCGGACCCGAGCCGGCTCTCCCAGGCGGTCTCCCCCACGACCGCCGCGGCGCTGCGGGACATGATGGTCGGCGTCGTCGAGAACGGCTCCGGCAAGGCCGCGAAGATCCCGGGCGTGCAGGTCGCGGGCAAGACGGGTACCGCGCAGACCGGCCGCGAGGACGAGTCGCCGCACGCGTGGTTCACCTCGTTCGCCCCGGCGGACGCCCCGCGCGTCGCCGTCGCGGTCGTCGTCGAGAACGGCGGCGCGGTCGGCAACGAGGCGACCGGCGGCAAGGTCGCCGCACCCATCGCGAAGGCCGTCATCGAGGCGGTGCTGGCCCAGTGAGAGCAGCAGCGGGCGTCGTGCTCGGCCAGCGGTACCGCCTCGTGCGGGAGATCGCCGTCGGCGGCATGGGTGAGGTGTGGGTCGCGCACGACGAGTCGCTCGCGCGCGACGTCGCGATCAAGGTGCTCCGCGAGGAGTTCGCGGGCGACCCCAACTTCCTGTCCCGGTTCCGCACCGAGGCCCGGAACTCCGCGGCCCTCTCGCACCAGAACATCGCGCAGCTCTACGACTACGGCGAGCAGGACGGCTCCGCGTTCCTCGTCATCGAGCTCGTGCTCGGCGAGCCCATGAGCGACCTGCTCGAGCGCGAGCCCGTGCTGCCGCCGCGCAAGCTGCTGCCGATCCTCGCCCAGACCGCGCGGGCGCTGCACCACGCGCACGACGCCGGCGTGGTCCACCGCGACGTCAAGCCCGGCAACATCCTGCTCGGGCGCGGCGGGCGCGTGAAGATCACCGACTTCGGGGTGTCCCTCGCGACGAACCAGGTGCCGATGACCGCGACCGGCATGGTCATGGGCACCGCGCAGTACCTGTCGCCCGAGCAGGCCGTCGGGCAGCCCGCGACGCCGCACTCCGACCTGTACTCGCTCGGGATCGTCGCGTACGAGGCCCTCGCCGGGAAGCGCCCGTTCACCGGCCCGACGGCGGTCGACATCGCCGTCGCCCACGTCAACGCCCCCGTGCCGCCGCTGCCCGCCGCGATCGACAAGCGGCTGGCCGGCATCGTGCTGAGCCTGCTCGCGAAGGACCCCCGCGACCGCCCGCCGTCGGCCGCGCAGCTCGCGCGCATCCTCGACGAGATGGTCGAGCGCACGCCCGCGACCGGCGTCGCCGTCGTCGTCCCCGCCCGCCGCTCCTCGGGCCGCGGTGGGACGACGATGATCGCGCCGGGCTCCGACGTGCGCGTCGCACCGCCCACCCAGCAGCCCGGGCCCCGCCGCGCCGCGCAGCCGCCCGCCGGGCACGCGGCGCCGGCCGCACCCCCCGCGCCCGCCGCCGCGAAGTCCCCCGCGGCGCCCGCGGCGATCCCGCCCGCACCGCACGGCCACGGCGACGACGACGGGCACCCGCCGTCGTACCCGCCGCGGCGCGAGCTGCGGGACGCGACCGAGGTCCGGCGCTCCGCCGGCACGCACCGGGCCCCCACCCGCGCCGCGTGGATCACGTCGACGACCACCGGGAACCGGCTCGGGAAGCTCGGCCGGCTGACCTGGCCGCTCGTCGCGCTGATCCTGCTGGTCGTCGCTCTCCTCGGGGCGGCCCTGGCCGATAGGCTCACCGGCGCCGAGGGCGGCTCACCCCCGGGCGAGCCCGCGCTGGGCGCGACCGGCACGACGAGAACGACGACGACCGTCACGCAGGTCCCGGCGACCGGGGCCCGCGCGGCTGCCGGCACCCTCACGACGGCCGGCCACCCCGGATACGCTCTCCGGGACGGCCTCGATGGGATGATCACGGAACGTGCGCGGGTTGCCGACAGGGCAGCAGGCACGTGGACGACGACAGCGAAGGACGCCTAGTGGTGGACGACGGATCCCGGATCCTCGGTGGACGGTACGAGGTCGGTGAGCTGATCGGCCGCGGCGGCATGGCCGAGGTGCACATCGGCCACGACACGCGGCTCGGACGGACCGTGGCGATCAAGGTCCTGCGCTCCGACCTCGCACGCGACCCCTCGTTCCAGGCCCGCTTCCGCCGCGAGGCCCAGGCTGCCGCGTCGCTCAACCACCCGGCCGTCGTCGCGGTCTACGACACCGGCGAGGACCTCGTCACCGAGCCGTCGGGCGTCGTCGCGCACGTGCCGTTCATCGTCATGGAGTACGTCGAGGGCCACACGGTCCGCGACATCCTGCGCGACGGCAACGCGGTCCCTATCGAGGAGGCCGTCGAGATCACGGCCGGCGTGCTGTCGGCGCTCGAGTACTCCCACCACGCGGGCATCGTGCACCGCGACATCAAGCCCGCGAACGTCATGCTGACGCCGACCGGCGCCGTCAAGGTCATGGACTTCGGCATCGCGCGCGCTGTCGCGGACTCCGCGGCGACCATGACGCAGACGCAGGCAGTCATCGGCACCGCGCAGTACCTGTCCCCCGAGCAGGCGCGCGGCGAGACCGTCGACACGCGCTCCGACCTGTACTCGACGGGCTGCCTGCTCTTCGAGCTGCTGACCGGGCGCCCGCCGTTCGTCGGCGACTCCCCCGTCGCGGTGGCGTACCAGCACGTCCGCGAGGCCGCCCCGGCGCCCAGCATGTTCGCCGCGGACGTCCCCGACTCGCTCGACCGGATCACGCTCAAGGCCCTCGCCAAGGACCGCGACTCCCGCTACTCGACGGCCGCCGAGTTCCGCACCGACCTCGAGGCCGCCGCGCGCGGGGGCCACGTCGGCGCTCCCCCGGTCGGTGCGCTCGTGGCCACCGGCGCGAACGACGACGCGACGCAGGTGTTCGGCGCTGCCGGCCCGGCGACGACGCAGGTCGTGGCCACCGGTCCCGCGCCGTGGGCGCCCACCGGCCCGGGCACGACCGTGCTGCCCCCGACGGGTGCCGGGACCGGCGCCGTCGGCGAGGACGACGAGCCGAAGAGCAAGCGCTGGCTCATGTGGACGCTCATCGCGGTCGCGGTCCTCGCGGTCGCCGGGATCATCGCGCTCATCGCCGCCAACGCGTCGAACAACGACGAGCCCGAGACGGTTGCGGTGCCGGCGATCGTCGACATGCCCGCACCCCAGGCCAAGGTCGAGATTGAGGGAGTGGACCTCGTGTGGGCGCAGGAGGAGGTCGCCTCCGACACGATCGCGGAGGGCAACGTCGTGTCGAGCAACCCCGCGAGCGGGGCGCAGGCCGAGAAGGGCTCGACGGTGACGGTCCAGGTCTCGACCGGGCCCGACACCGCGACCGTCCCCGACGTCACCGGCCTGACGCAGGACGCGGCGCGCACCCAGATCGAGGCCGCGGGCCTCACCGTCGGGTCCATCACGCCCGAGGACAGCGCCGCGTACCCGAAGGACCGGGTCACCAAGACCGACCCCGCCGCGAACACCTCGGCCAAGGCCGGCGCCGCCGTCACCGTGTTCATCGCGAGCGGCAACGTGGTGGTCCCCGAGCTCGTGGGGCAGCCGCAGGCCGACGCCGAGAAGGCGCTCGCCGACCTCAGCCTGAGCTCGACGACCGCCGAGGTCGAGACGAACGAGCAGCCCCCGGGCACGGTCGTGAGCCAGAGCCGGGCCGCAGGCGACCTCGTCCCGCAGAACTCGTCGGTGCGCCTCGAGGTGGCCGTCGCCCCGACCGCGCTGCTCATCCCCGACGGTCTCGTGGGCCAGTCGTGGGAGCAGGCGAGCCGCACGCTCTCCGGGCTCGGGCTGCAGCCGCAGCGCCGTGACGTCGACAGCGACCAGCCGAAGGACTCGGTGCTCAAGACCGACCCGACGCGGGGCGACGAGGTCGAGCCCGGGTCGGTCGTCTTCGTGGACGTCTCGCGCGGGCCGCGCAACGGCCAGCCGAATCCCTCGCCGACGCAGACCGGCTGACGCGCGGCACCCAGCAGACGGCGAAGGCTCCGACCCGCGAGGGTCCGGAGCCTTCGTCGTGACGGGGGCGTGACGCGGGCGTGACGCGGGATGCGACGCGGGCGTCACGCAGGGCAGGGGTGCGACGCGGCGGCGTGCGCAGGCCCGGACGGCGTGCGACGGGCTGCGGTCGCCGACCGCGCGCTCGCTACGACCGGACGAGCGGGTGCAGCCCCTCGGACCGGGCGACGGCGTCGGTGTCCCCGCACACGGCCAGCCAGTTCGCGAGCAGCCGGTGGCCGCCCTCGGTCAGCACGCTCTCGGGGTGGAACTGCACGCCGTGCAGCGGCAGCGTGCGGTGCTGCAGACCCATGACGACGCGCCCGTGCGCGGACCCGACCTCGGCGGTGACCTCGAGCTCGTCGCTGACCGTCCCGTCGACGACCGCGAGCGAGTGGTACCGCGTCGCGGTGAACGGCGTCGGCAGCCCGGCGAGGACGCCCGTGCCGTCGTGCTCGACGAGGCTCGTCTTGCCGTGCATGAGCTCGGGCGCGTGCGTGACCGTGCCGCCGAAGACCTCGCCGAGCGCCTGGTGCCCGAGGCAGACCCCGAGCATCGGCGTCCCGCTCTCGGCGCAGTCCCGGATGACCTGCATGCTCGACCCGGCCTCGGCCGGGGTGCCCGGTCCGGGCGAGATCAGCACGCCGTCGAACCCGGTGCGCTCCTCGACGGGCGGGACGGCGTCGTTGCGCACGACGACGGTCTCGGCGCCGAGCTGGTTCAGGTAGCCCACGATCGTGAAGACGAACGAGTCGTAGTTGTCGACCACCAGGATCCTGGCCATCACTCACCCACAGTCGTGTCGTTGAACGGCATGAACGGCGCGATCGCCGGGAACACCCACAGGAAGCACGCGGCGAGCACGGCCAGCGCCGCGGCCGTGAGGATCACGACGCGCACCGGGACTGGGCCCGGTAGGTGCCGCCACAGCCATCCGTACATCATGCGCCTCCGAGGAGCTCGGCCGGGATGCCGTCCGCGACCGGCGCCCAGTAGTCGAGCGTCCCGTGCACGATGAACCGCTCGCGCGCCGAGAACATCGGGTGGCACGTGGTCAGGGTGATGAAGCGCTCGGTCGGGGCCGCGCCGGGGTCCCCGGGGACGGGCGCGACGACCTCGGTCTGGGCGGGCGTGACGATCTCGGTCGACGTCACGCGGTACACGTACCAGGTGTCGGCGGTGCGCACCACGAGCGGGTCGCCGGCCTGCAGCTCGGCGACCCGGTTGAACGGCTTCGCGTAGGTGGTGCGGTGGCCGGCCATGGCGAAGTTGCCGACGGCGCCCGGCATCGCGGTCCCCGGGTAGTGGCCGATGCCGAGCTCGTCGAGCACCGTGCCGCGCTCGACGCCCTGGCTGATCGGCCGCTCGGGCTCGCCGGCCCAGCGCGGGACCTGGATCGTCGCGAACGTCGTCGCGTGCTCGGGCTCGGCGGCGACGGGCGGCTCGTCGCGACGGGGTGCGGCCACGACGGGGCCGACGGGCTCTGTCGGGCCCTCGGTCGCGTCCGGCGTCGGGGCCGTGGGCGCGACGTCCCAGTCGAGCTCCTGGACGATCTCCGCCTGCGCCCGGTTGCCGACGACGTCGGTCCACCACAGCTGCCAGACGAGGAACGCGAGCAGCAGCACGCCCAGGGTGATGAGCAGCTCGCCGACGACCCCGAGGACCCCGAACGCGGTCGACCGCCCGCGCGACGAGGTGCTCGAGCGGCTGTGCCGAGGGTTCGACCGGGTCGGGGTCTCGACGCTCACGCGGAGTCCCCCGCCCGCTCCTCGCGGCCCCGCTCGTCGTCGGTGCCGTCCCGCTCGGTGGCGGTCCCGCCGTCGGGCAGCCCGGGCAGCACCTCGGTGCCCTCGGGCACGCGCGCGTGCTCGAGCTCGGTCGCCCCCGCGTACGCGGGCAGGTTCAGCGGCTCCGGCGCGACGGTCACGGACCAGCCGAGGCCGACCGCGTCGACATACCGCAGGTAGTTCTGGATCTCCGGCGACGCGTACAGCGCGCGGCGCAGCGCGGCCGGGTCACCGACGGCCCGCACGACGTACGGGGGCGAGTACGGCTGGCCGTGCAGCGAGAGCACGTTGCCGATGCACTGGAAGGCGCTCGTCGAGATCACCCGCTGGTCCATGAGGCCCATCGCCTCGGCGCCGCCCGCCCACAGCGCGTTGATGACCGCCTGGAGGTCCTGCTGGTGCACCACGAGGTCGTCCGGGCGCACCGACGTGGGCCGCGCGGCGTCCGCCGGGGCGTCCTCGAGCTCGACGACCAGCCCGGGCCCGGTCACGGGGACGAGGCCCGCCTCCAGCTCGGCGGCCGGCGCGAGCGGCTCGATCACGATGCCGTCGAGCTCCGCCTGGGCGGCCGTGAGGCGCTCGACGTCCGTGCGCAGCGTCGCGACCTCGTCGAGCAGGACGCCGAGCCGGCGTTCCTCGACCTCGGCGAGCCCGGCGAGGTCCTGCGGGTGCCGCTCCCCGGTCGTCCGGGCCAGCCGCGCGTTGGCCGCGAACAGGGCGCCGGCCAGGGCGAGGACGAGCGCGACGGACAGCGTTCCGCGCGCGGCACGGGCAGCACGGTGCGGGTGGTCGGGCACTCGTGCTCCTCTCCGGCGATCTCGCCACTACGCTAAGCCACATTCTGGCGGGTCGGTGCCGACGTGCCCCGGCCTGCCGTACCGCTGGAACAGGAGCAGCCGTGCCCGAGTCGAAGAACCGCAAGAAGGCCGCCTACACGCCGCCGCCCGCCGCGAGCGGTCCCCAGGTGAGCCCGCGGTGGCTCGTGCCCGTGATGCTCGGCCTGATGATCCTCGGCCTCGTGTGGATCGTCGTCACGTACATCATGCGTTCGGAGTACCCGATCCCGGGCATCGGGCAGTGGAACCTCGCGATCGGCTTCGCGCTGATCCTCGCGGGCTTCGCCCTCACGACGCGCTGGCGCTGAGCCAGCCCGACGCGCACGCCGTCACGTCTCGCGGCGCTGCAGCCCGACGTCGCCCGGGCATCTCGCGCGTCACCGGCGGGGTCGGCGGACGGGGTCGCTCTTCCACAACCTCCGACGCGTCGTTCCACAGGAATGCCCTATTCGTCCCCACCGACGCTCCCGGCGCCCACAGGAGAATCACCGGTCATAGGACGTCTTCGGGCTCCTGACCTGCGTCGACCTGTTATCCATCCCCAGCGGTGGACATCTCTGTGGACAACTACACCTGTGTAATTCACCACCTGTGCGGAACCTTGGGGAAATCGGGTCAGACCAGGGCATACTTCGCGAGCGCGAGCCCGAGGAGCAGCAGCCCGACGAGCACGGGCGCACCGACCGCCACGGCGGCGCGGCGCTCGCGCGGGGCGTAGGCGAACGCCGCCGCCAGTGCCGCGCCCACGACGAGCCCGCCGACGTGCGCCTGCCACGCGATGCCCGGCAGCACGAAGCCGATGACGATGTTCAGGCCGATCACCACGGCGATCCCGCGCACGTCGCGCCGCATCCGTCGCATCACCACGAACACGGCCCCGAACAGCCCGAACACGGCCCCCGAGGCGCCCACGGTGAGGGTGCGCCACGAGTCGTCGAGCGGGGACGCGAGCAGCAGCACGCCCACCGACCCCGCGACGGCGCTCAGGCCGTAGAGGGTGGCGAAGCGCGCGCGGCCCAGGGCCTGCTCGAGGAACGGCCCGACCATCCACAGCGCGAGCATGTTGAAGACGATGTGGATGACGCTGGCGGGGGAGTGCAGGAACGCGACCGTGAGGAACCGCCACGGCTCGACCTCGCCGACCGCCGGCCAGAACGCCCACCGCAGCGTCCACTCCGGGTCGACCTGCTGGAGCACGAAGCTCACCACGCACGCCGCGATGATCCCGATCGTCACGACCGGACGGCCCGCGCGGACCGTCCCACCGAAGATCGTCCGGTTGGCCGGCGTCGCACGCGCGGCCTCGGCGACGCAGTCGACGCACTGCACGCCGACGGCAGCCTGCCGCTGGCACGCGGGGCACGTCGGGCGCCCGCACCGCTGGCAGCGCACGTAGGACACGCGGTCCGGGTGACGCGGGCAGACGGGCGGACCCTCGGGCGGGCCGGTGGGCGCAGCGGCAGGCTGGTCGGCGCTCATGCGGTGATCGGGACCGCTCAGTCCTCGATCGTGACCGAGCTGATGACGACGTCCTCGACCGGGCGGTCGCCGCGGCTTGTGGGCGCAGCGGCGATCGTGTCGACGACCGCGCGGCTCGCGTCGTCGGCGACCTTGCCGAAGATCGTGTGCTTGCCGGTGAGCCACGTGGTCGGCGCGACCGAGATGAAGAACTGCGAGCCGTTGGTGCCGCCGTTCTTGCCCGTGACCGGGTCGCGGCGCAGGCCGGCGTTCGCCATCGCGAGCAGGTAGGGCTCCGTGAAGCCGAGCTCGGGGTGGATCTCGTCGTCGAAGTTGTAGCCCGGGCCGCCCGTGCCGGTGCCCAGCGGGTCGCCGCCCTGGATCATGAAGCCGGGGATCACGCGGTGGAAGATGACGCCGTCGTACAGCGGGGCGTTGCTCTCCGCACCCGTCTTCGGGTCCTTCCACGCCTTGCTCCCGGTCGCGAGGCCGGTGAAGTTCTCCACCGTCTTCGGCGCGTGGTTCGGGAAGAGCTCGATCCGGATGTCACCGGCGGTCGTGTGCAGTGTCGCGAACATGCCGCCCATCTTCCCACGCAGCGACGCGCCTGCGCGGGGAGGCCGGCGCCCGTCCGGGAAGGCGCGCACCGCTCGACCGGGCGCCGCGCGGTCCCCACCCCGGGGTACGCCGGCGGCGAACACCCTGGCCAGGACGGCAGCCGCGGCAGCGCCCGTTCGTGCCCGGGACCTGCGTGTCGACCGGTCTGGTGGCAGAGTGTGGGATCAACGCAGCCGACCCAGCCGCAGCGACCCAGCCGCAGAACCGGGGAGTGGACATGACCTTCGCCATCCGACGCCCGAACCTCGACTCCGTAGACACCGAGAAGCTCAAGCTCCAGGCCGCAGAGAAGGCGGCGGTGCTCGCCGCCGCCGCGAAGGTGCAGGCCGCCGAGGCAGCAGGACAGGCCGCAGGAGCCGCGGCGCACGCCAAGGAGTGGGGCACGCCCAAGGCCGAGGCCGCGATCGAGTGGCTCGTGCCGCGCGTCGAGCACCTCTACAAGGAGAGCCTCAAGGCTGCCGTCCCCCGCGTCGAGCGGGCCGCCGGGGCCGCGTCGCCCGCGATCGACTCGGCGCACGACAAGCTCGTCGACGAGCTCATCCCGAGCGTCGTCGCCGCCGTGAACGCTGCCGCCGTCAAGGCGGGCGCCATCGCGGACAAGGCCGCCGAGGCCACGGCGCCGCAGAAGTCGCACCGCGGCGCCAAGACCTTCTGGATCCTCGCGGGCATCGCCGGTGCGGCTGCGGCGTTCGCCGCGTGGACCCGTTCGCGCGCGCAGACCGACCCGTGGGCCGAGCCGTGGGAGCCGACGTCGGCGGACACGTCGAGCAACGGGCTCCGCACCCGGGCGCACGACGCCCGTGAGGACCTCACGGACCGCGTGGGCGGCGCCGCGGAGGCCGTCGGCGAGGCGGCGGGCGTGACGGTCGCCAAGAGCCGTGAGGCGGCGCAGCGCGCGGCCGAGAAGGTCACGGAGGCGCGCGAGGACCTCACGGAGAAGGTCAGCGAGGCCACGAAGAAGGCGACGACGCGCCGCTCGGCCTCGAAGCGGCCCGACTCGGCCGCGGGCGACGCGGACGAGTCGCTCCCGGACACGTCGGCCGTCGCGCCCATCGTCCCGGTCGCCGGCGGGGCCCCCGACCCGGTGGTCGAGACGGCGCCCGAGCGCACGACGGACGAGGACCGGACGGACCGCGGGACGCTCTGACCCCGGTCCTGGTTCGGACCTGATCCGGTCCCGATCCGGCCCAGCCGGCATCGACCAGCACGGACCAGCACGCACCGACAGCATCGCGACGGCCCCCACCGGGCCGTCGCGTGACACGAGACCACGGCCCGGCCCGCAGCTCTGCGGGCCGGGTCGTGGCATGTCCGGGCACCCGATCGCTACGCTCGGACCACCGAGCCGACGGCACCGTCCCGCGCGGGAGATCGGCTAATCGTTTAGGCGGTTGACGACGGCGCCGCCCCCTCCGGACGATGCCCGAGGCGGACCGCCCGCGAGCAGCTCCGGGTGGCGTTCACGCGCGGGCGTGGAGAGAGGGACGGCGCGGATCCTGCCGGACCGGGCACGACGACGTGCCCACCCGTTTCTCCAGTGCCGAAGAAAGGGATCCCATGTCTCGCCTCGCCCCGGCGCACGACGCCCCGGCCCCAGCGCCCCGCGGCCGGCGTCGCCGCGCCGTGGTCGCCGGCTCCGCCACCGTCGCGCTCGCCGCAGGTGCGCTCGTCGCGCCCTTGCTGACCACCACCGCGGCCGCGGCACCCGACTTCAACTACGCCGAGGCGCTGCAGAAGTCGATGTTCTTCTACGAGGCGCAGCGCTCGGGCGACCTGCCCGCGAGCAACCGCGTCTCGTGGCGCGGCGACTCGGGGCTCGGTGACGGCTCCGACGTGGGCAAGGACCTCACCGGCGGCTGGTACGACGCGGGCGACCACGTGAAGTTCGGGCTGCCGATGGCGTTCACGTCGACGATGCTCGCGTGGGGTGCCATCGAGAGCCCGTCCGGCTACACCAAGGCCGGCCAGCTCGACGAGATCAAGGACAACCTGCGCTGGGTCAACGACTACTTCGTCAAGGCCCACACCGCGCCGAACGAGCTCTACGTCCAGGTCGGCAACGGCACGGACGACCACAAGTGGTGGGGCCCGGCGGAGGTCATGACCATGCCGCGCCCGGCCTACAAGATCACCGCGGCGTGCCCGGGGTCCGACGCCGCGGGGGAGACCGCCGCGTCCCTCGCCGCCGCGTCGATCGTGTTCACGACCGACGACCCGACCTACTCCGCGAAGCTCCTCACGCACGCCAAGCAGCTCTACTCGTTCGCCGACACCTACCGCGGCAAGTACTCCGACTGCGTCACCGACGCCGCGTCGTACTACAAGTCGTGGTCCGGCTACCAGGACGAGCTCGTGTGGGGCGCCTACTGGCTCTACAAGGCGACCGGTGACGCGACCTACCTCGCCAAGGCCGAGAAGGAGTACGACGGGCTCGGCGTCGAGAACCAGACGACCACGCGCAGCTACAAGTGGACCGTCGCGTGGGACGACAAGTCCTACGCCGCGTACGCGCTGCTCGCGATGGAGACGGGCAAGCAGAAGTACGTCGACGACGCGAACCGCTGGCTCGACTACTGGACCGTCGGCGTCAACGGGCAGAAGGTCAACTACTCGCCGGGCGGGCAGGCCGTGCTCGACACCTGGGGCTCGCTCCGGTATGCCGCCAACACGTCGTTCGTCGCGCTCGTCTACTCCGACTGGATCACCGACGCGACCCGCAAGGCGCGGTACCACGACTTCGGCGTCCGGCAGATCAACTACGCGCTCGGCGACAACCCGCGCAAGTCCAGCTACGTCGTCGGCTTCGGCGCCAACCCGCCGCAGAACCCGCACCACCGCACCGCGCACGGCTCGTGGCTCGACTCGCTGACCAACCCGGTCAAGACCCGGCACGTGCTCTACGGCGCGCTCGTCGGCGGCCCCGGCTCCGCGAACGACGCCTACACCGACGACCGCGGGGACTACGTCGCCAACGAGGTCGCCACCGACTACAACGCCGGCTTCACCAGCGCGCTCGCCCGGCTCGTCGAGGAGTACGGCGGCACGCCGCTCGCGAGCTTCCCGACGGCCGAGGTGCCCGACGGCGACCAGGTCTTCGTCGAGGCCAAGCTCAACCAGCCGCAGACCGGCACGTTCACCGAGGTCAAGGCCATCATCCGCAACCAGTCCGCCTACCCGGCGCGCAGCCTCACGAACGCGAAGCTCCGCTACTGGTTCACGCTCGACCCCGACGAGCCGGCCTCGAACATCAAGGTCACGACGAACTACACCGAGTGCGGGACGAACCCGCCGGCCGTCGTCGCCGCGGGCGGGTCGCTGTACTACGCCGAGATCGACTGCACCGGGCGCAACATCTACCCGGGCGGCCAGTCGCAGCACCGCGCCGAGATCCAGTTCCGCGTCGCGGGCGGCCCCACCTGGAACGCCGCCAACGACCCGTCGTTCGCCGGCCTCGCCTCCGGCACGGCCGACCCGGTCAAGACCAAGGCGATCACGCTGTACGAGGGCGGCACGCTGATCTGGGGCAACGAGCCGGGCGACGTCGTCAGCCCCGACCCCGACACCACGGCGCCGTCGGTCCCCGGCACGCCGGTCGCGTCGTCCGTCACCGGCACGTCCGCGACGCTCTCGTGGACCCCGTCCACGGACACGGGCGGCAGCGGGCTCGCCGGCTACGAGGTGTACCGGGTGCAGGGGACGACGGCCACGCGCGTCGCCACCACCACCACGCCCGGGTACGCGCTCACCGGCCTGACCCCGGCCACGGCGTACACCTACGCGGTCGCCGCGAAGGACACCGCCGGCAACGTCTCGGCGCGCAGCACCGCCGTCGCGTTCACGACCACGGGCGTCATCGTCGACCCCGGCCCCGACACCACGGCGCCGACCGTCCCGACGGCCCTCACCGCGGCCGGCGTGACGGCCACCGGCGCGACCCTGACCTGGACCGCCTCGAGCGACCCGACCAACGGTCAGGACCACGTCAGCGGCGTCGCCGGCTACGACATCGGCCGGGTCTCCGGCACCACGACGACCGTCGTGGCGTCGTCCACCGGTCCGACGCACACCCTGACCGGCCTCACCGCGTCGACGGCGTACCAGTACGCCGTGCGGGCCAAGGACGGCGCGGGCAACGTCTCCGCGTGGAGCACCCCGGCCGCGTTCACGACGACGAACGGCACCACCACGCCCCCGTCGGCGTGCAGCGTGAAGTACACGGCCAACACGTGGGGCTCCGGCTTCACCGGCTCGGTGCGCCTCACGAACACGGGCTCCTCGGCGCTCAGCTCGTGGACGCTCGCGTTCGCGATGCCCGCCGGGCAGACCGTCACGCAGGGCTGGAGCGCGACCTGGTCGCAGACCGGCACCGCCGTCACCGCGAAGAACGCCGCGTGGAACGGCTCGCTCGCCGCCGGGTCCTCGATCGAGATCGGCTTCAACGGCACGCTCACCGGCACGCACGTCGCCCCCACGGCCTTCACGGTCAACGGCGCGGCCTGCACGCTCGGCTAGACCTGGCGTCCGCGCCAGGATCACGCCGGCGCGGGCGGCAGCACACAGCGGAGGGCCGCTCCCGGGACTCACCCCCGGGGGCGGCCCTCCGTGGTGTGAGGTCGTGGAAAGGGAGCGTCGGGCACATTGTGGGTCGTGACGGATCGCATTCCGATGGAGAGATCCGGAAGCGCGTAGTCCACCTCGGCTCGGCTTTTGGACCTAGACCTAGACGTCAAGCAGGTCTAGGTTATGCGCATGAGTGGATACCAAAAGCCGAAGAACCGACTGCATCGCGAGTTCATTTACCTGAACCACGAAACTGTCGTCAACTCTCTATCGGCTCTAGAAGCGGGAAAGATCGACGAGATCATTGCGAAAGTATCTGAGGCTCGCGAGGGAGGGTTTGAGGCGGGAGCGGGTTACGGGCCCATCAAGGCGTCGGGGGGGAAAAAGAAGACCTCCAATGTGGAAGAAGAGCTGCGACGAACACGGACGTGGTTCTCCGCTTTCGAGGCGTGGTACACCCATTTGACGGCTGGTGAGGCCATAGGAAGACTGGTCGGTTGGGATCGTGAGACGCGCGACGAGCTGGAGGCCGGAGACACGGTTCAGTTTGTAGCGCGGGTCTCTATGTCCCCGATCCAACAAGTTCTGCTCACCTATATTTCGTTCGCCAACGACGCTGGCAACGCCGACTCGCCGTTCAAGCAGCCTGCGAACAAGATCGCCGAACTGAAGAAGATCGCACGTATGATGTCTGGCTGGTTGCGCGGCAGAGATGACGCAAAGAATGTTATGGTCTACCTTGCTCCACTCGCCGTCCAAGAACCGCTCGTTGCCGCACGCCTCGAAGAGCAGTACATTGTTGGTGGCACCCAGGCGCTTGAAGGCGAGTATACCGTGGTCGCCCAGGTCGAAATGCTGATCGCGGAATCCGGTTCCGTACCCGCAGTCCGAGTACTCCGAGATGTGCCGCCGACACCGCTCGAGATCACCACAATCAATAACGCACTCAAGGGCTTTATCGAACCCGCTAGTGGCTTGGGTGTCGAGGTTGATGAGTCCGACCTCACGCTTAGCCATCCCGGCATCATTGTGCACCCGATCGCGATCTTCAGATGAAATCTGTCCTGCACCGAGGGCGCGCATCACGACGGCGGGCGCGCAGCCCGTGAGGCGTGTTCGATGCAGCTCCGCCGCTCCGGCTCGATACGGATCATGAGGACCGGCGCGCACGTCGCCGCGACCGCCTGCACGGACGGACGGGCGGCACAATTCAGCGTTCGCGTCAGCGCGTTGGCAGCACACAGCGGAGGGCCGCTCCCGGGACTCACCCCCGGGGAGCTGCCCTCCGTGGTGTGAGGATGCGCCACGGGCGCCGGTCGGGACAAGCGCAGGTTCGTGGAGGTCTCGGCACGCACGCTCGTGACCACGGCGCGCTCCCTAGAGCGAGAGGCGGTCCAGCTCGTCGACGAAGACGCCCGCATCCTTGACGGCGCGCTCAGCGACAGCCCGAGTGCACCAGCCGCCGTACGTCAGCTCGGTCTTGTCGGAGGCAAGGCGCGAGAGCTTCGGTGCCAGGCGTGGTCCGATCTCTGGCAGCGACTTCACGAGGCTGACTGCCTCCCGATGATCCTGCCCGGCCGACCTGAATCCGTGCGCCCGACCACACAGTGCGTCTGCGGCTGCGATCGCCGCCTGAACGGCATTCGCGGCCGCGACCTGTGCCACATCCGAGGTCCCGTTCGGTGCGAGCTCCAGACGCTCACGCGCGACTTGGAGGTACTCGCGCGCCACAGCTGCACGCTCCCGCACTTCAGTCGCGGTCATCGAGTGGTGTCGTCCCACGGCGCACCTCTCAGTCGGCGTCGGAAGTCTGGTCCCCTCAGCACCTCGGCATCCTCGACGAAAGAACGCACGAGCGGATCCTTCGCACTCACCATCTCGTCGAACCGATGTCGACTGACGGCAAGGACGTTGCACTCGTTGCCCGTCGCCTCGCCCACTGTCCCGATGATGGTCGCCATCACCCGTTCCACGTGCTCACCTGCCGTCTCGTCGGGCGTGATGAGCAGGACGTCCACGTCGCTTGCACTGTCCGCGTCGCCGCGTGCCACCGATCCGAAGAGCGCGAGCGTCATGCCGTCCGCGGTCGGGATGCTGCTGTCGAGCTCTGTGAGCACATCGACGATCTGGCGCTTGAGTCGGAAGATCGCGCCGTCGCAGGCGCTGACCAGCGCGCTGATCCCGGGCCAGAGCACGTGCTTCCGGTTCGCCTCGTATAGCACCGCTGACCCGGCACGCTCCGCTGTGACGAGGCCGTTGTCGCGAAGTCGGTGGAGCACCTGGCGGACCCTTTCGGGCGACGCCTTCGCGAGTCCCGCGGTCTGGAGTCCGGTAAGAGGAAGCCCGGACCTGGCGAGCACCTGCAGCACTCGTCCGTCGACGGACGGGACGACCGAGGTCATCGGATCACTCAGGTGCACGGCTCCACGATAGTAGATGTGGATCCACTATCCAAGAGGTTCATCTATCTTTATGGATCCCGAAGCCTGCCCGTCAGCGGCCGCTTCACCCTAGCTTCCGAGTCCATCGGCAGTTGTCGTGGCTCACTCGACGCGCCAGACACCGCTCTCGGCCACCGTCGAGAGTCCCGTCCGCTTCGGCGCGACGTCCGCCCGCCGTGGAGCTACTGCCGCGCGTCGACGACCCAGTCCTCCGCTCGGGCGGGGTAGCACGAGCCGGCGCCGCCCTCGTAGCCGTCGGCGAAGGCCCGGGTGCGCTCGAAGCCCGTGCCGTGCGCCCGCGGGTCGGTGAACGGGGTGCCGGGGACGTCACGGGCAGCGAAGACCGCGAGCGTCGCCTCGTCGAGGTCGCCGGCCTCCAGCAGGCCCTGCTCCTGCACGTCCCTGGCCCACGCACCGGCGAAGCAGTCGGCCTGGAGCTCCCGGAGGACGCCGAGCTGCTCCTGCTCCGGGAGGCGGACCTGCATGGCGTGGCCGTACTCGTGGGCGAGGACGAACGCCGCAGCGAAGTCACCGGAGGAGACGTAGTAGGGGATCATCAGGCCCGTCTCGTCCCAGGCGATGAAGTCCCCGGCAGGGCAGTAGAAGGCGTTCTCGACCGGAGCGTGCTCGTCCCCGCACCGGGGGCCGGGCTCCTGCTCGGGGCGGTAGTACACGAACCGGGTGGGGCGGGTGTACTCGACGTCGAACGTGGCGGGCAGCTCACGGGACCAGAACTCGTCCAGCGAGGCGATGACGCTCTCGAGGGTCGCCTGATACTCCTCGTACACGAAGGCGGTGTTCGTGTCGGTCCGGATGGCCTGCGTCTCCGCCGGCGGGTCCTCACCGAGGTCACCGGTCTCCGCGGCGTTCTCGGCCTTCGCCTCGTCGACCGCGGACTGGATCTCGTCGAGGATCTCCTGGGCTCGGGCCCGGTTGGTGCCGTCACCGATGGTGGTGTCGAACCCGCAGCCGGTGAGGGCGAGAGCGACGGCGACGACGATCACGACCGGCCGCAGACGGGACAGGGCAGGCACGGGAACCTCCAAGGGCGGGTGCGCAGGCGGGAGGGGCTGCCCGGAGGAGCAGAGCTCTCAGGGGAGTCTGCCCCAGAACGTGCTGCTGCACCCCTGGAGCGGACACAAGGGGCGTCCGCGCGGCACCTCCGTCGCGCGGAGCGGGGGAGCGGCGATCACGGCGGCACGGAGCTGCTCACGTGACGCAGCACAGGCCCTCTCCGACGGGCGGAAAGGGCCTGCGACCAGCTGTGGAGCCAAGGGGACTCGAACCCCTAACCCCCTGCTTGCAAAGCAGGTGCGCTACCAATTGCGCCATGGCCCCTGGGTGAAACCACCGGACCGGGGTCCGGCTGGCCGCGGGGGAGGACTACTCGAAGGTGTCCGTGACCTCGGCCCACAGGTCCCGCTCGTCGCGGTCCTGCGCGTACCGCTGCCAGGCGTAGAACCCGGCGGCGGCGACCGCCGCGAGGAGAAGCACCTTCTTCATGGATCCCCCACGGGTCGGGAGTGGGCCTAACAGGACTTGAACCTGTGACCTCTTCCTTATCAGGGAAGCGCTCTAACCGTCTGAGCTATAGGCCCGTGCGCGCACCGTCACGAGGACGGGGTGCGCCGGATGAGACTACCGCAGCGCGGCACCCGGCCCAAACCGGGTTCCGCTCACTCGTCCGTCAGCGTGAGGTGCACCCCGCCGACCAGCGCGGCCGTGAGGTTGTAGAGGAACGCGCCGATCGTCGAGAGCGCGGTGATGAGGAAGACGTCGATGACCGCGACGAGCGTGGCTGCGGAGACGATCCGCTGGAACTCGACGTACTCGAGGATGTTCACGGGGCTCTCGGCGCCGAGGACCTCGCGCACGAGCGAGTCGGCCTTCGCGAAGACCTGCATGCCGTCGAGAGTCAGCCAGACGACGGCCGCGGCGACGACGATCATGATGCCGATCGCGACCGAGAGCAGGAACGCAAGCTTCATGACCGACCACGGGTCGACGCGCGAGAGCGCGAGGCGCACCCGGCGCGGTGCCCCGGGGACGGCCTTCATGCTGCCGGTCGCGGGCCGCGCGGACTGGCCGTTGACGGTGCGCTGGGCACCCGTCGCCGTGGCACTCATGGTTCGCTCCTCGGCGCGCGGGTGGGCGGCCGACGCGAGGGCCGCCTGGGTCTTCGCCGCCGCCCGCTTGAGCGACGAGGCGACCGAGCCGACCGCGACCTGCAGCGGCGACGGCTCCTCGGGGTCGGCCGGCGGGGGAGGCGTGGCGGTGGAGGTGCGGGGCGGCGTGGGCCGCTCGTCGTCCCGCGCGGTGGGCGTCTCGACGGGCTCGCGCGTCGCCGTGTCCGCGTACGCCGCACCGGGCGCGGGCGGAACCTCGGTGTCGACGGTGGCCGAGCCGGCAGGCCTCAGCGGGGGCGTGGACGACGACGGGCGGGTCGCCGGTGCCGTCGGCCGCTTGCGCGGCGGGATCGACGGAGGGGCGGACTCGCTGCTCATGCATCCTCCTGCGCGGATGTCTCCGCGGCGGTCGGTGCGTCCGACCCGCCCTGCGTAGTGGCGTCAGGGTCTGCCGCGACGGCGTCCCCCGACTCGTTCTCCTCGTCCACGGTACCCGCATCGTCCGCCAGGTGGCGTTCGATGTTGCGGGCGACCGCGATGATCCGGTCGTTCGCGTCCGGCTTGGCGAAGATCACGCCCTGCGTCGCGCGGCCCGTGGCGTTGACCTCCGACGTGGCCGAGCGGACGATCTTGCCGCGCTCCATGATGACCAGGACCTCGTCCTCGGGGTCCGTCACGAGGGCCCCGACGAGGTCGCCGTTCGCCTCGGGCAGGTTCGCGACCTTGATGCCGAGGCCGCCGCGGCCCTGGACCCGGTAGTTGTCGGTCGTCAGCGCCGTGCGCTTGGCGATGCCGCCCTGCGTCACCGTGAACAGGAACGCGTCGTCGGTCACGACGTCCATCGCGAGCAGCTCGTCGTCCGAGCGGAACTTCATCCCCGTGACGCCGGACGTCGCGCGGCCCATCGGGCGCAGCGCGTCGTCGGTCGCCGTGAAGCGGATCGACTGGCCCTTGCGCGAGACGAGGATGAGGTCCTCCGTCGAGTCGACGATGCGCGCCGACACGAGCTCGTCGGGGTTGCCCTCGTCGTCCTCGCGCAGGTTGATCGCGATGACGCCGCCCGAGCGGTTCGAGTCGTACTCCGACAGGCGGGTCTTCTTGACCAGCCCACGCTTCGTCGCGAGGACCAGGTACTCGGCCTGCTCGTAGTCGCGGATGTCGAGCACCTGGGCGATCTTCTCGCCGGGCTGGAACGCGAGCAGGTTCGCGACGTGCTGACCCTTCGCGTCCCGCCCGCCCTCGGGCAGCTCGTACGCCTTCGCGCGGTACACGCGGCCGAGGTTCGTGAAGAACAGCAGCCAGTGGTGCGTCGTCGTCACGAAGAAGTGGTCGACGATGTCGTCCTCGCGGAGCTGGGCCCCGCGCACGCCCTTGCCGCCGCGGCGCTGCGCCCGGTAGTTGTCGCTGCGCGTGCGCTTCGCGTAGCCGCCGCGGGTGATGGTGACGACCATCTCCTCCTCGGCGATGAGGTCCTCGATCGAGACCTCGCCGTCGAACGGGAGGATCTTCGTGCGGCGGTCGTCGCCGCTCTTCGCGACGATCTCGGCGAGCTCCTCCTTGACGATCGTCCGCTGCCGGACGTCCGAGGCGAGGATGTCGTTGAGCTCCGCGATGACCGCCTCGAGGCGCGCGTGCTCGTCGAGGATGTTCTGGCGCTCCAGGGCGGCGAGCCGGCGCAGCTGCATCGCGAGGATCGCGTTCGCCTGGATCTCGTCGATCTCGAGCAGGTCCATCAGGCCCGTGCGCGCCTCGTCGGCGTCGGGGGAGCGGCGGATGAGCGCGATGACCTCGTCGAGCGCGTCGAGCGCCTTCAGCAGGCCGCGGTAGATGTGGATGCGCTCCTCGGCCTGGCGCAGGCGGTACTTCGTGCGCCGGACGATGACCTCGAGCTGGTGCGACGTCCAGTGCCGGACGAACGCGTCGATGCTCAGCGTGCGCGGGACCCCGTCGACCAGCGCGAGCATGTTCGCGCCGAACGTGTCCTGCAGCTGCGTGTGCTTGTAGAGGTTGTTCAGCACGACCTTCGCGACCGCGTCGCGCTTGAGCACGATCACGAGGCGCTGACCCGTGCGGCCCGACGTCTCGTCGCGGATGTCGGCGATGCCGGTGATCCGGCCGTCCTTGACCAGGTCCGCGATCTTCAGGGCCAGGTTGTCGGGGTTCACCTGGTACGGCAGCTCGGTGACGACGAGGCAGATCCGGTTCTGGATCTCCTCGACCTGCACGACCGCGCGCATCGTGATCGAGCCACGACCGGTGCGGTACGCCTCCTCGATGCCGCGGTGGCCGAGGATCGTCGCACCCGTCGGGAAGTCCGGGCCCTTGATGCGCTCGAGCAGCGCGTCGAGCAGCTCCTCGTTCGACGCGTCCGGGTGGTCCAGGTGCCACTGCACGCCGTCCGCGACCTCGCGCAGGTTGTGCGACGGGATGTTCGTCGCCATGCCGACCGCGATGCCCGCCGAGCCGTTGACCAGCAGGTTCGGGAACCGCGAGGGCAGGACCGCCGGCTCCTGGGTGCGGCCGTCGTAGTTGTCCTGGAAGTCGACGGTGTCCTCGTCGATGTCGCGGACCATCTCCATCGACAGCGGCGCCATGCGGCACTCGGTGTACCTCGGGGCGGCCGCCGGGTCGTTTCCCGGGGACCCGAAGTTGCCCTGGCCGGCGACGAGCGGGTACCGCATCGACCAGTCCTGCACGAGGCGGACCAGCGCGTCGTAGATCGACGTGTCGCCGTGCGGGTGGAACTTGCCCATGACGTCGCCGACGACGCGGCTGCACTTCGAGAACTGCCGGTCGGGGCGGTAGCCGCCGTCGTACATCGCGTACAGGACACGCCGGTGCACCGGCTTGAGGCCGTCCCGCACGTCGGGGAGCGCGCGCCCGACGATCACGGACATCGCGTAGTCCAGGTAGGACCGCTGCATCTCGAGCTGCAGGTCGACCTGGTCGATGTTCCCGTGCTCGGCGCCGGCGAAGTTGTCAGTCAACGGTTCGGTCCTCTTGTTCAGGCTCGGTGCTGCTCAGTGCGGCTCAAGGGCTGCTCGGGTGCGTGCGGGGTGGGCGCTCGGGCGGGCGCCGCTCAGATGTCGAGGAACCGCACGTCCCTCGCGTTGCGCTGGATGAACGAGCGACGCGCCTCGACGTCCTCGCCCATGAGCACCGAGAAGATCTCGTCGGCGGCCGCGGCCTCGTCGAGGTTGACCTGCAGGAGCGTGCGGTGCTCGGGCGACATCGTGGTCTCCCACAGCTCGGAGTAGTCCATCTCACCGAGACCCTTGTAGCGCTGGATCGCGTTGTCCTTGGGGATCCGCTTGCCGGCGGCCTGGCCGGCCTTGAGGTACTGGTCGCGCTCACGGTCCGAGTACACGTAGTCGTGCGGCGAGTTCGACCACTTGATCCGGTAGAGCGGCGGCTGCGCGAGGAAGACGTTGCCGTTCTCGATGAGCGGGCGCATGTACCGGAACAGCAGCGTGAGCAGCAGCGTGCAGATGTGCTGGCCGTCGACGTCGGCGTCGGCCATGAGCACGATCTTGTGGTACCTCAGCTTGGCGAGGTCGAAGTCCTCGCCGATGCCGGTCCCGAACGCCGTGATGAGCGCCTGGACCTCCTGGTTGGCGAGCGCCTTGTCCAGGCGGGCGCGCTCGACGTTGAGGATCTTGCCGCGGATCGGGAGGATCGCCTGCGTGCGCGGGTTGCGGCCGCGGACCGCCGAGCCGCCGGCCGAGTCGCCCTCGACGATGAAGATCTCGCACTCCTCCGGGCGGTTCGACTGGCAGTCGCGCAGCTTGCCCGGCATGCCGCCCGACTCCAGCAGGCCCTTGCGCCGGGTCGCCTCGCGGGCCTTGCGGGCCGCCATGCGCGCCGCGGCCGCCTGGATCGACTTGCGGATGACGTCGCGTGCCTCGGTCGGGTGCGAGTCGAGCCAGTCACCGAGCTGCTCGTTGACGACGCGCTGCACGAACGCCTTCGCCTCGGTGTTGCCGAGCTTCGTCTTCGTCTGGCCCTCGAACTGCGGCTCGCCGAGCTTGATCGAGATGACGGCCGTGAGGCCCTCGCGGATGTCGTCGCCCGTGAGGTTCTCGTCCTTCTCCTTGATGATGTTCTTCTCGCGCGCGTACCGGTTGATGAGCGAGGTCATCGCCGCACGGAAACCTTCCTCGTGCGTGCCGCCCTCGGTCGTCGTGATCGTGTTCGCGTACGTGTGCACCGACTCGGAGTACGCGTTGGTCCACTGCATCGCGATCTCGACGGAGATCCGGCGCTCCGTGTCCTCCGACTCGAAGTCGATGATCTCCGGGTGCACGACCTCGACCTTCTTCGCCGAGTTCAGGTGCTTGACGTAGTCGACGAGCCCGCCGTCGTACTTGTACGTGACCGTGCGGCCCGCGGACGTCTCCTTCGCAGCGTCGGGCGCCTCGTCGGTGTCCGGGGCGTCGGTGATCTCGTCGGCCGTGCCCGTGTGCGCGGGGCGCTCGTCCGTCAGGGAGATCTGCAGGCCCTTGTTGAGGAACGCCATCTGCTGGAACCGCGCGCGCAGCGTCTCGAAGTCGTACTCGACCGTCTCGAAGATCGACGGGTCCGCCCAGAACGTCTGCGACGTGCCCGTCTCGTCGGTCGCCTCCTTCTTGCGGAGCTCCCCGTTGGGCTTGCCGCCCTCGTGGAACGACTGCTCCCACACGAAGCCGTCGCGCTTCACGACCGTCTCGACGCGCGTCGACAGCGCGTTGACCACCGAGATGCCGACGCCGTGCAGACCGCCCGAGACCGCGTAGCCCGCGCCGCCGAACTTGCCGCCCGCGTGCAGGATCGTCATGACGACCTCGACCGTCGGCCGGCCCTCCGTCGGGTGGATCGCGACCGGGATGCCGCGACCGTTGTCGACGACACGCACGCCACCGTCCGCGAGCAGCGTGACCTCGATGTGGTCGCAGTAGCCGGCGAGCGCCTCGTCGACGGAGTTGTCGACGACCTCGGAGACCAGGTGGTGAAGGCCGCGCGCGCCCGTGGAGCCGATGTACATGCCCGGGCGCTTGCGGACGGCCTCGAGGCCCTCGAGGACGGTGATGGCGCTCGCGTCGTATCCGCCGTTGGACGATGCGGGGGTGGTGCCGTCGGGGGTGCTGGTTCCGGCGGTGCTGCTCTGCTCGGCCACGGGCGGTGGTGCTCCTCAAGGTCTCGCACGCGCGCGGAGGTGCCGCTGACGCCCCGGAGGGCGGATCGAGGGCAGATCACTCCACGACGCTGGAGTTCCGGGCGCAGACGCGCCAGGAATGACCTTCACAGTCTACCTGGCGGACGAGCCTGGACCCCCGTTGTGCGGGCACCTCACCCCGCGGGTGTCGCGGGGCCGGGTGCCCGGGTGTCGCCGCTGCGTGCTGCGGTTCGCCGCGGCCGTGCGCCGCCGACGTCGCGGGCCGAGCTGCGGGCGGTCAGCCCCACGTGTCGCGGGGGCCGCGCCCCGGGACCGACCGGGGCCCGCGCCCGAACCCCGGCCCCGACGGCCCGACCACCCGGACGTCGCGCACGACGCCCTCCCCGACGTCGTCGGCCAGCCGCAGCAGGAGCCGCGGGACCAGCAGCCGGACCTGCGTCGCCCACGCCGTCGAGTCGGTCCGGACCGTCAGGACGCCGTCCTGGAACGTCTCGGGCTCGCAGTGGTCGGCGATCTGGTCGCCCACGACCTCGCGCCACCGGCCGATCACCCCGCCGACCGACACGTCCTGCACCCAGCCGCGGTCGCGCAGCAGCCGAGCGAGCGTGTCAGCCACCGTCTGCGGGTCGCGCGCGTCCTTGCCGGCCGAGCCGCGCGGCGGGTCCAGCGGACGACGGCGAGGCTCCTGACCTGGGCGGTAGCCGCGCGCCCGAGCTGCCGCCTTCGCGCGGTTGAGCGCCTCGCGGGCCACCAGCGCCGGGGGAGTCAGCTCGACGAGCTCGCCGATCGGGACGCCGTCCGGCGCCTTCGGGGGAACGGGCTCGGGCAGGACGTCGGCGGCGTCGAACGGCGTCTCGACCCACGGGGTGCCGTCCTCGTCGGGCGGCTCGGGCGGTGCCGGTGCGTCGGACGGGTCGCGCCGCGCGGCGTCGACGGACGCTCGCGGGGTCGGAGAGCGACGACGACGATGCTGGACGGGCTCGTCCCCGGCCGACCACAGGTCATCCCCGGCGCCCGCGGGCAGGCCGGGGACCGGGCCTGTCCACAGGCGGTCGTGCGGTGCGGCGGGCTCGGGGTCCTGCGGTCCGCCGCGCCGGGGCGGTGCGTGGCGCCTCGCGGTCCCCGCGTCGCGCTGCGCGTCCGGCGTCGGGTCTGGCGCGGCTTCGTGCCCGTCGCCGCTGGTGGGGGGCTCGCCGACCGGGGCCCGCTCGCCGCCCGGGGCTCGCTCGCCGCCCGAGGCCCCTGGGGCGCCTGAGGCCCGCGGGGCGTCAGAGGACACGCGACACCTCGCCGGCCATGACGTCGACGCGCGCGCCGGCGAGCTGCTCGGGGACGTCGCCGGCGACCGCCGCGGTGATGATCACCTGCCGGGCGGGGGCCACGAGCTCCGCAAGGCGGGTCCGGCGCCGGGAGTCGAGCTCGGCGAACACGTCGTCGAGCAGGAGCACCGGCTCGCCGTCGTCCCCCCAGCCGGTTGTCCACAGGTTGTCCACACCCGTGGACGACGAGCTCTCGTCCGGTCCCTGCGTCAGGAGCGTGTAGGACGCCAGGCGCAGCGCCAGGGCGAACGACCACGACTCGCCGTGGCTCGCGTAGCCCTTCGCGGGCAGGCCGCCGAGGGTCAGGACGAGGTCGTCGCGGTGCGGGCCGACGAGGCACACGCCGCGCTCGATCTCCTTGGGACGCAGCCGGCCCATGGCCTCGAGCAGCTGGGCCTCGACGAGCTCGGGCGTGGGCACCGGCGTGCTCGAAGCCGCCGCGGGTCCCGTGCCGGGTACGCCCGTGCCGACGGTTCCGGTGGAGCCCGCGGGGCCGCGTGCGCCCGGACCGTCGCGACCGTCGGCCCCGTCGAGCGCGGCGTCGAGCGTCGAGCGGTACTGCACGACGGCCGCCCCCTGCCCCGAGCTGACCTGCTCGTACGCGCGCGCGACGTGCGGGCCCATCGCCGCGACGATCGCCAGCCGCGCGACGATGACCTGCGCGCCCGCCTGCGCGAGCTTCGCGTCCCACACGTCGAGCGTCCGCAGGTCGGCGCTGCCGCGCGAGCCGCGCACCGCCTGCGCCGCCGACTTCAGCAGCGCGCTCCGCTGCCGCAGCACGCGGTCGTAGTCGGCGAGCACGCCCGCGAGCCGCGGCGTCACGAGCACGGCGAGCTCGTCGAGGAACCGGCGGCGGCCGTCCGGGTCACCCTTGACGAGCGCGAGGTCCTCGGGCGCGAACAGCACGGTCCGCAGCAGCCCGAGCACGTCACGCGCACGCCCCGGAGCCCCGCCGTTCACCCGCGCCCGGTTCGCCTTCCCCGGCGTGACCTCGATCTCGACCAGGCTCGTGCGCTCCGACGCCCCCGTCGCCGCGTCGGCCTCGCGCACGATCCGCGTCCGCACCACGGCCCGGGACGCGCCGGCGCGCACGAGCGCCGCGTCCGACGGCACGCGGTGGCTGCCGAGCGTCGCGACGTAGCCGATCGCCTCGACCAGGTTCGTCTTGCCCTGGCCGTTGGGTCCGACGAGGGCCGTGATCCCGGGCTCGAGCGGGAGCTCGACGTGCGGGTACGACCGGAAGTCGGTCAGCGAGAGGTGCGCGACATACATCAGTGGGGCTAGCCGGCCGAGGTGACGCCGCCCGGGGTCTCCGGGGCGACGCGCTGACCCGCCGCACGCACGGCGTGCCCACCGAACTGCTGGCGCAGTGCGGCGACGGCCTTCATCGCCGGCGAGGCACCCTGACGCGACGCGAACCGCGCGAAGAGCGCGGCCGAGATCACCGGGAGCGGGACGGCGGCGTCGATCGCCTCGTCGACCGTCCAGCGACCCTCGCCCGAGTCCTCGACCCAGTCGTCGATCTCCGCGAGCTCGTTGTCCTCCTCGAGCGCCTTGACCAGAAGGTCCAGCAGCCAGGACCGCACGACGGTCCCGCGCGTCCACGCCTTGAGCGTGCCCGGGACGTCCGTGACGATGTCCTTCGCCTCGAGCAGCTCGTAGCCCTCGGCGTACGCCTGCATCAGGCCGTACTCGATGCCGTTGTGCACCATCTTCGCGTAGTGGCCCGCGCCGACCGCGCCCGCGTGCACGTAGCCCTCCTCGCGGGGGCCCTCGGGGCGGAGCACGTCGAACACCGGCAGGACGCGCGCGACCTGCGCCTCGTCTCCGCCGACCATGAGCCCGTAGCCGTTCTCCCGGCCCCAGACACCGCCCGAGACGCCGACGTCGACGTAGTGGATGCCCTTCTCCGCGAGGGCGGCGGCGTGCACCGCGTCCTCGGCGTAGTGGGAGTTGCCGCCCTCGATCACGAGGTCGCCCGCGGCGAGCAGGCCGCCCAGCTCGTCGATGACGGCGCGCGTCGGGGCGCCCGAGGGCACCATGACCCACACGACGCGCTCGCCCTCGGTCATCGCGGCGACGAGGTCCCCGAGCGACGCCACGTCCGAGACGTCGGGGTTGCGGTCGAACCCCGTGACCTCGATGCCTCCCGCGCGCAGGCGCTCGCGCATGTTGGCACCCATCTTGCCCAGCCCGACCAGTCCGATGTGCATGAGGTCAGCCTCTCGTTCGTCGTGCCGGTGCGCGACCGGGCGGTGGGGGCCGGCCGGCGCGGGTGCTCCCGGGTGGGGGGCGGTGCTCCCGGGTGGGGGTGGTGCTGCCGGGCGGACCTGCCCCGTCGGCGACCGGGTGGTGGTCCCGGGGTCGTGCGCTCCCGGGGCCGGGAAGCTCAGCTCGCGAAGCGGATCGGCACGAGCAGGTAGCGGTACTCCTGCAGGTCGTCACCGTCGAGCGACTCCTGCCCGGTGAACTCGACCGGCTTGTTCGGGTGGGTGAACGACATACGGACGAACGGCGTCGTGAGCGCACCGAGGCCGTCGAGCAGGAACTGCGGGTTGAACGCGACCGAGATGTCCTCGCCGACGAGCGTCGCCTCGAGGGCCTCGGACGCCTGCGCGTCGTCGCCCTGGCCCGCGTCCAGCACGACCTGGCCCTCGGTGAACGACAGCCGGATCGGGGTGTTGCGCTCCGCGACGAGCGAGACGCGCTTGGCGGCGTCCGCGAGGGTCTGCGTGAGCACGACGGCGTGGATCGGCGTCTCGTCGGGGAACAGGCGGCGGACGGCGGGGTAGTCGCCGTCGACCAGGAGCGACGTCGTGTGCCGGCCGCCGGCCTCGAAGCCGATGAGGTCGACGCCCTGGCCGGTCGCGAGCGCGACGTTGACCGAGCTCGACGAGCCGAGCGACTTCGCGGCGTCCGAGAGCGTGCGGGCCCGGACGAGCGCGACCGTCGAGATGTCGGGCGACGCCGGGGTCCACGTGAGCTCGCGCAGGGCGAGGCGGTAGCGGTCGGTCGCGAGGAGCGTGATCTTCTCGCCCTCGATCTCCATGCGGACACCCGTGAGCAGCGGGAGCGTGTCGTCGCGGCTCGCGGCGATCGTCACCTGGGCCACGGCGTGGGTCAGTGCGTCGCCCTCGACCGTCCCGGTGACGGCCGGCATCGCGGGCAGCGCGGGGTAGTCCTCGACGGGCATCGTCAGCAGCGTGAACCGGCTCGCGCCGCACGTCACGGTGACCTTCGTGCCGTCGAGCACCACGTCGACCGGCTTGGCCGGCAGGGCGCGGGAGATCTCCGCGAGCAGGCGGCCCGAGACCAGGACCGTGCCGGGCTCGCTGACGTCGGCGGCGATCTCCGAGCGGGCCGAAACCTCGTAGTCGAAGCTCGACAGCTGGAGCGTGCCCGAGGCGTCGGCCTCGATGCGCACGCCCGCGAGGACGGGGACCGGGGGGCGGGTCGGCAGGCTGCGAGCCGTCCACGTGACTGCTTCGGCGAGAACGTCACGGTCGACGCGGAACTTCATGCCCCACCCTCTCGGTCCTGGGTCGCCGGACGCCGGTGACCCGCCGGCCCACGGCGGTCGAGCCGCAGGCGCTGCGAACCCGCGCTCGTGAGGTGCAGCTCCGCGGGACGACATGCGAGGGGACGCCTGGCTGCGGTGCGGGAGCACGGGTTGCTCGGAAGACTACGCGAGTGGCGATGACGCCGGTACCGGACTGTGGACGGCGTCGCGGGTGAGTCCCGGCGCTTGTCGCCCTGCGTCAGGTCGCTCGGTCGGTCGGTCGGCCCAGGAGGTCTTCGAAGGTGTGTGGATTTCTCCGCTGAAGATGAGTCGTCATCGTCATAGCGTCTGTGCACTCTGTGGAGAAGTGCCGTTTCCGCAGGTCAGCATGGGTGTCCGGGTGTGTACGGCGTGTGGGTCGGAGCCGTGGACATCTCCGGGCCTCGGTGGACGGGAAGAAACGCCACGGCGTCGTCCACGGAGACGGGGTGTGTCGTCCACATGCGCGCAGCGTGTCGTCCACCGTCATCCACAGGTGTGTGCACAGGTGTGAACATTCGTCCCATGCCTCTCGCCCGCTCGGGTCGAGATCGTCCCCAGACGTGTGGACAGGGTGTGGACACGTGCGTCCATTCACCGCAGCTCCCGCACGAGCACGCGGGAGCGGGCTGTGCACAGGGTGGGGAAACAGCGCGCGGGAACAGGTCCGCGGACACAGCACGAAGGGCCGGGGAACGAGTCCTCCGGCCCTTCACGACGGCGCGGGCGTCAGCCGCGGTTCTGCTGCTTGATCCGGTTCGTGAGCTCCGTGACCTGGTTGTAGATCGAGCGGCGCTCCGCCATGAGCTCGCGGATCTTCCGGTTCGCGTGCATCACCGTCGTGTGGTCCCGGCCGCCGAACGCCTGGCCGATCTTCGGCAGCGACAGGTCCGTCAGCTCGCGGCACAGGTACATCGCGATCTGCCGGGCCGTGACCAGCACGCGCGAGCGCGACGAGCCGCACAGGTCGTCGATGCTGAGTCCGAAGTACGCGGCCGTCTGCCCGATGACCTGCGTCGCCGTGATCTCCGCGGTGTTGTCGTCCGTGATCAGGTCCTTGAGGACGATCTCCGCGAGCGACAGGTCGACCTGCTGCCGGTTGAGGTTCGCGAACGCCGTGACCCGGATCAGCGCACCCTCGAGCTCGCGGATGTTCGTCGAGATCTTCGACGCGATGTACTCGAGCACGTCGTCGGGCGCCTGGAGCTTCTCGCTGCCCGCCTTCTTGCGGAGGATCGCGATGCGCGTCTCGAGGTCCGGCGGCTGCACGTCCGTGATGAGGCCCCACTCGAACCGCGACCGCATGCGGTCCTCGAACCCGTTGAGCTGCTTGGGCGGCAGGTCGGACGTGATCACGACCTGCTTGTTGGCGTTGTGCAGCGTGTTGAACGTGTGGAAGAACTCCTCCATCGTCTGTTCCTTGCCCTGCAGGAACTGGATGTCGTCGATGAGGAGCACGTCGACCTCGCGGTAGCGGCGCTGGAACGCGCCCGCCTTGTCGTCGCGGATCGAGTTGATGAAGTCGTTGGTGAACTCCTCGGAGTTCACGTACCGCACGCGCACGCTCGGGTACAGGTTCTGCGCGTAGTGCCCGATCGCGTGCAGCAGGTGCGTCTTGCCCAGCCCGGAGTCGCCGTAGATGAACAGCGGGTTGTAGGCCTTCGCGGGGGCCTCGGCGACCGCGACCGCCGCCGCGTGCGCGAACCTGTTCGACGAGCCGATGACGAAGGTCTCGAACAGGTACTTCGGGTTCAGGCGGGCCGGCTCCGTCGGGGGGACCGGCCGGCGCGACGACGGGCGGAACGGCTCGCGAGCCGGCTCGTCGTCCTCGTCGTGGTCCGCGCCGCGCACCGGGCCGTGGTCGGCGACCGGCGCGGGGAGGGGACGGAGCTGGGGACCGTCGCCGTCGATCGGAGCGAGGTCGGCGTCGACCGTGATCGCGAAGCGCGCCTCCCGCCCGAGGGCTGAGGACAGCGCGCTGACGACCTCGGTGCGCACGCGCGTCTCGAGGTACTCCTTCGTCAGGTCGTTGCCGACCGCGAGGAGCATGGTGCCGTCCAGCAGGCCCAGCGGCTTCGCGAGCTTGACGAAGGCGAGCTGCCGCGGCGTGATGTCCGGGCTCTGCTCGAGCTCGACGACGGCGTCGGTCCAGACACGGGTCAGCTGCTCGTCCTGTGGTGACACGTCCTACCCTCGCTGCCCGTTGTCGTGGCCGTGAGTCTCGCACGGTCACCCGATGATCCACACCTTTGTCCACAGCCTGTGTGCGGTGCGTCGAATGGCCCCGTGGCGGGGCGGACGGTGGCGGCGGTTGCCCTGGGCCTCGCGCCTGCCGACGGGTGGACGTGCGATCCGGCAGAGCGCCTGGGGGCACCCTCGGACCGTCGCGACGACGCACGATACTAGCCGCCGGCAGCAGTGCTCCGGGAGGGGCGGCGGATGAGAAGCCCACCCGCCGGCGTGTCGCGGCGCGCCGACGGTGTCCTGGGGTGGCAGGGTGCCGGGCTCCGGTTGCAGGTCGCGACGGCAAGGTTGGGGCCGAGTTCGAGCCGTGAGCTCGGGGATCGGTCCGGGTTGCGGGTCTGGCGGCTTCGGTCCGGTGGCTGCGGGTCTGGTGGCAGGGTCCGGTGGCGGGGTCCGGGCGGCGGCTGTCCCGGTCGTCGGTCCCGGCCGGACGCATCGGTCGCGGCTTGCGGAGGGCCGCGGATGAGCGCGTCCCTCGCGTGCCGTGGTCGTCGCAGACGAGCGCGTCCCTCGCGTGCCGTGGTGACGGACGAGCGTGACGATCACGTGTGGTGGTCACGGACGCTCGCGAGGCGGTGGTCACGGACGCTCGCGACGCTCGCGAGGCGGTGGTCACGCCGGTGGACGTGGGTCCGCCGCCGGTAGTGTGGGTGCGGCGCTTCGTGCTGCCGTCATTTGACCCCCGCACCCAGCGCGGCGTAACGTTGTGCAGCCCTTCCTGATGGCTCCTGCTGGCGCGCCATGACGCCGGACACACTCGCGTGTGTCGACACCGGAGCAGTCGAGCTCGGCACCCTGACCTGGTCGTGCGCTGCGCGCGACCACTGCCCCGAAGTACTTGGAGACCCTCGTGAGCAAGCGGACCTTCCAGCCGAACAACCGGCGCCGCGCCAAGACGCACGGCTTCCGTCTGCGCATGCGCACGCGCGCCGGCCGTGCGATCCTCGCCGCTCGTCGGCGCAAGGGTCGCACGGAGCTCTCGGCCTGACGCCTCTCCGGTGCTGCCTGCCGCGCACCGGATGCGCCGTCCCGCCGAGTTCGAGCGGGCGGTGCGCCGCGGTGCGCGCGGCGGACGCGAGTCGCTCGTCGTGCACCTCGTGACTGAGACCGACCCCGGACCTGGTCCGGTGGTCGGTCTCGTCGTGTCCAAGGGCATCGGCAACGCCGTGACGCGGAACCGGGTCAAGCGGCGGCTGCGGGCGCTCGTGCGCGAGCGGCTCGGGACCATGCCGTCGGACGCGGGCATCGTCGTCCGTGCCCTGCCCCCCGCGGCGGTGCGCGACTACGCCTCGCTCGGCGTCGACCTCGACATCGCGCTCAAGGTCGCCGCGAAGCGGGCCCGACAGCGCGCCGGCTCCTGAGAGACATCCCATGACCTCCCGTCCGGCGCAGGCCCTCCGGCTGCTCACGCGGTTGCCCGGACTCGTCCTCATCGGGCTCGTGCGCGTCTACCAGACCGTGATCTCGCCGCTCACGCCCCCGACGTGCCGGTTCTACCCGTCGTGCTCGCAGTACGCCGTCGTCGCGCTGACCCGCCACGGCGCCGTCCGGGGCACCTGGCTCGCCGTCCGACGCGTGCTGCGGTGCCACCCCTGGAACCCCGGGGGCGTCGACGACGTTCCGCCAGCAGCGGAGCACCGGCCTCGCTCTCCTCGCACGGCCCACGCCGCGCACTGACCCCAGCAAGGAGCTCTGCCACATGTCGTGGTTCGACGGCCTGCTCTACCCGATCATGGTCGCGGTGGCCTGGATCATGGTCCAGTTCCACTCGCTGCTGACCAACCTCGGGCTCGACCCGGCGTCCGGTGCTGCGTGGGCGCTGTCGATCGTCGGCCTCGTGATCGTCATGCGGATCCTGCTCATCCCGCTCTTCTTCAAGCAGATCAAGGCCTCGCGCGGCATGCAGCTGCTGGCGCCCGAGATGCAAGCCATCCAGAAGAAGTACAAGGGGAAGACCGACCCCGCGTCCCGCGAGGCCATGAGCCGCGAGACCATGGAGCTGTACCGCAAGCACGGCACGAACCCGTTCGCGTCCTGCCTGCCGATTCTCGCGCAGTCGCCGATCTTCTTCGCGCTCTTCCGGGTGCTGTACTCGCTGGGCCCGCTCGCCGACGGCACCTACCCCAGTGCGGAGAACCCCCGGGCGTCGATCGGCCCGCTCACCGCTGAGCTCGCCGCGCAGGCGGAGTCCGCCACGATCTTCGGTGCCCCGCTCTCCGGCACCTTCCTCGGGTCCGACGACATCCAGGTCAAGGTCGTCACGATCCTGCTGATCCTCGCGATGTCGGCGACGACCTTCCTCACGCAGCGCCAGCTGACGATGAAGAACATGCCTCCCGCCGCGCTTCAGGGGCCCATGGCGCAGCAGCAGAAGATGCTCCTCTACCTGATGCCGATCATCTTCGCGGTGTCCGGTGTCAACTTCCCGATCGGTGTCCTCATCTACTGGACCACCACGAACCTGTGGTCGATGGGCCAGCAGTTCTACACGATCCGCCGGATGCCGGCTCCCGGGTCGCAGGCCGAGATCGCCCTCAAGGAGCGCCGCGCGCGCAAGGCCGCAGCCAAGGGGACAACGCTGCAGATCGAGGAGACGCCGAGCACGGTTCTCGACGAGAAGCCGCGCCCCGGTCAGCGGTCGCAGCCGAAGCGCAAGGACCGGGCGAAGCCCCGACCCGCAGGCGCGACGGGCGTCGCCGCGCCGGCCTCTGCGGCTGACCCGGGGCCGAGTGCCTCGACGCCCGACGACGGGCCCGACGAACCTCCCGCCAAGCGCGTCAGCACGACCAAGCCCAAGCCCAAGCCCAAGAAGTAACGCTCACCCCGGCACCGAGCCGACTCCCGAGGAGCAGCACCGATGACGCCTGCAACCGAGCAGCCCAGCACACCCACCGCGTCTGACGCGGTCCCGTCCTCACGCCTCGAGGAGGAGGGCGAGATCGCGGCCGACTACCTCGAGGAGCTCCTCGACATCGCCGACCTCGACGGCGACATCGACATCGACGTCGACCACGGACGGGCGGCCGTCGAGATCATCGCGGAGGGCGGCTCCGAGCGCGCGCTCCAGCGCCTCGCCGGAGAGGACGGTGAGGTCCTCGACGCGCTTCAGGAGCTCACACGGCTCGCGGTGCAGGCCAAGACGGGGGAGCGGAGCCGGCTCATGCTCGACGTGGCCGGATACCGCGCCGCGCGCCGGACCGAGCTCATCAAGGTCGCCGACGAGGCGATCGCCCGGGTGAAGGAGAGCGGCGCCGACGTGGCTCTTGACCCGATGAACCCGTTCGAGCGGAAGGTCGTGCACGACGCCGTCGCCGCCGCCGGGCTCGTGAGCGACTCCGACGGTGTCGAGCCGGCTCGTCATGTGGTGATCAGGGCATCCTGATCTCGACGACGTCTCGCAGTGCCTCGAGGGCGGCCGATCGTGGATCGGCCCCCCTCGGTGCGTGCGGGGTCCGGGTGGCGGGGATGGCGCGCCGCCGTGCACGCCTGCAGTGGGGCGGTGCGCAATCTCGCGGCGCGCGGGTTCAGGGCACTGGGCGGAGTCGTCGCGCGGGCATGAGTGCGCGGTGCCTCGTGCTGCGCTGAAGTCGGGTCTTGTGTGCGTGGGAGAGCAGGGTCCGTCTTGCCGAACTCCGCGATGCCGGCTGTTTCACGTGGAACGCGGTGTCGGGGCGATTCGTGATGCGGTGGATAAGTCGTGTCGTCTCGTGCTGGGCGCGTCGACGCACGGTGACGGATCGTGGCCGTCTCGTGCGGCGGTTCTGCGTCGGGTTCGGCGCGCGACGGGCACGCGAGGGGTGCGCGGCGGGTGCGCACGACGGCGAGGCTGGCGCTGCAGCCCGCCGACGCATGGTCCGAAGCTGCGCGTCGGACTGGCGGCGCTGATGACTGGGTGCCTACGTGACTCCTGAGGCGCTGCGAGACCGGCATGCGGTCGTTTGCGGCGTGGGCATCGCGGGGTACGGGGCGGGGGCGCTCGTGGGGCTTGCGACGCGTAGGTGTCTCGAACGTGGCAGTTCCACGTGAAACCAACCGAGCTCGGGCGTACCGACGAGATCATTGGCGTTCGCTCTTGCCCCGCTGGGCACGAAGATCGCCTGTCGGGAGGCCTGGGCGAGAGCGCAACGAGACGTCTCGCTGGATGCCACGATGCTGCTCCCTCAGTGGACATCGGCGGGAAGGGCAGATGTCAGCGTCCGCTCGACTACGTCGCGAGCCGGGAACATCCGATCGACGGACGCGGCCCGTCATCCGTCCCATCGAGCGCGGATGTCCGCGGTGCGCTCCTCCGGCACTCCGTCCCCGCGCTGATTGGGTTCGTCCTCAAAATCGTGCGTGCGAGATTGCCCAGGTGAAGCGCTCAGGAGGGCGGTGGAGGGTCCGGCCGGCTCCGATCCATCCGTCGCTCGCCCGCAGGCCTCGGGGTTCGCGGCGGCGACGCGGCCTGGCCGCTTCACCTCCGGTGCAGCCCACTCGATGAGCGCGTTCACTCTCGCGCCACGTTCGGTGTCCCGCGCTCGATCGCGTCGATTTTGCGGCGTCCGCTCCAGCGGATCAGTGGCCGCTCCCGGAGTACCGCACTGCTGCTCGCCACCGAGGTGAATCCGCGCCGAGGCCCTCCAGTGTCTGCGAGCTGTTGGGAGACCGGCACCGCGGCTCTGAGCTCACCTGCGTAGCGCGGCGGTGTTCTGAGCGAAAGCGCAACTTGCACCTGACCTCGCGGGCGGGCATTCTGCCGCCCCGCGTCATCGACTACCGCGGAAGGGAGAGCATGGGCGCCGTCGTGGTGGCTTACGCACCCGTGCCCGGGCATCTCGCCACGATGCTGGTCTGGGCGGCGGGGGCGCGGAAGCACGGGACCAACCATGTGTGTTTCACGTGGAACGTCGACGGTGAGCGAGCGTCGACGGGTGGAGATTTTCAGGGTTCCCGGTGCTCCAGTGGCATCGCTCGGCTGTCACGAGAGGTGAGACTGTTCTCTCCCTGCTGCGCCAGCGGTGCGATGTTGACGGGGAGTGGCACATGCTCGAACGGTTCTTCGCACGTCAGCATCCGCTTCGTTTCACGTGAAACGGATCAGGCCAGGGGAGGCGAACGCTCGCCCAGCCGCGCGCGTCTTGACGAAACCTGCCGCGCAGTTGCCCGGGCGCCTGCCCGGTACGGATGCGATGCGAGCCGCGAGATCTCAGCGGTTCGCTCAACAGTACGCGAGGCCGGGCGGCTCGCCGGTGTACGAGGATCTCGAGCCGTCAGCGATGCGGCGCAGGCGGCCGATGCGGCCCGGGGGAACACGACACGCCCTTCTGGGATGTCGGTCCGTCCGTCGCTCATGCCGCCTGCGGGGGTGTCGCACCCCGAGCGTCATTGCTGCGAACGGCTACGCAGCCTGCGGCCTGGGGTGCCGGGCAGCGCCCAGAGCGCCCGCATGCGGCGGCGCCGCGTGTCGCCCGCAGCGTGCACGAGTGGATGTGCACAAGTCGCGGGGCGGCGCACGGAGATGAGATCGACCAGACGGTACGGTGGGCCGCGCACCGGTGTGGTGACGAGGCTGTGGCCTCGATCGAGCAGGGCTTCGCGGCTCTTTCAGGGGAACGGGGCGAGGTGCATGAACGGAGCCGAGATCGACGACTCGATCATGCTGCCGGATCCTCTCGAGGGCGACCTGCGGCTGCCGGCGTACTTCGGCGCATCGTGGAGCTCGATCCAGCAGTTCCGGAGGATGCTGGCCGACGAGGGCGTCCTCCGCGGACTCGTCGGCCCACGAGAGGTCGGCAGGCTCTGGGAACGACACCTGCTGAACTCTGCAGCGGTCGTCCCGTTCCTCCCGCAGTCCGGCCGCATCGTGGACCTGGGCTCCGGAGCGGGCCTGCCTGGGGTTGTGATTGCTGCGATGCTCCCGGACGCCGAGGTCGTGCTGCTCGAGCCCATGGAGCGCCGGTGCAGCTGGCTCCTCGAGGTTGTGAGCGAACTGGGTCTGGCGAATGCGACGGTCACCCGCGCACGAGCAGAGGACGTGCACGGAACCATCTCGGCCGATGCCGTCACCGCCCGAGCGGTCGCGCCGCTCGACCGCCTCTATCAATGGGCGCTCCCGCTTCTGACCAGCGGGGGAGTGCTTGTGGCGTTGAAGGGCGGGCGGGCGGCCGACGAAGTGCAGGCGGCAAGCAAGGTCGGGAAGCGGCTAGGCGCCGGGCAGGCGTCCATCCATGCGGCTCAGACGATTGACGGTGTCGATGAGACCACAGTGGTTCGCGTCGTTCGGGAGGCTGTTCGCGGTGTTCGGTAGAAAGAAGCGGCGACAGGACCCGATCGCTGTACCGGCTAGTCCTGACATCGACTCGTGGGTGCCGGCTCAGCCCGCGACGCCCGCATACTCCGACCCGGCCGCGGACTCTGCGGACGGGAACGCGTCTGCTTCGACGGCCCATCCCGGGGAGAGCGCGCAGAGTGTCAGCGGGACGGAGCCTCTCCGCGAAGCGGCGGACGTGGCGGCATCCGCGTCGACGACCGTTTGGCCATCGCTCGAGCCTCAGGACGGTCGCACCCGCGACGTGTCTGCGCGTGGTGCCGACGCTCGGCCCGAGGCGCTGTGGACAGAGACCGCCGGCGAGTCGATCGCTCCGAGGCACTCGGGTGGGGACGCGACGACATCGCAGGCCGCCCCGCCGGAGAACCCGTACGTTCGCGCTTCCGAGGCTGCCGCGGTCTCTGACAACGACTGGTCACACAAGAGCGCGGAGGGTCAGACGCCGGACATCATGAGCACGGTTCCCGAGTCGCGCCCTGGCGCCGTCGAGGAGCCCGCGGTTTCACGTGAAACGGTCGACGTCGAAGGCGCCCCAACGTCCCTGGACGGGCAATCTCGCGCTCGAGCTCACGACCCGAACGACTTCGCGGAAGTCGGCGTCACGGACACGCAGGCGGCCGATGTGGACGCCGGGATGCCGACTGCTCCACCGCGGCCCGACCACGTGCCGACGGCGACCCCGAACCGTACATCGGCATGGTCCGGCGATGGGGGAGACGTCGATGAGGGCGCTCCACAGCAGCTCGCAGGAACCGAACCCCACGGCCTCCGTGCGGCACCCGCCCATGACACGCCTCCGATGCCAGCCGATACTTCCGGGCCCTCGATGCCCGACCACGTGCACAGCACTCTCCACGACGCGCCTGACGGCGCAGAAGCAAGCGAGCAGATGAACGACGGTATGACGATCGCCCCGGTCGAGGACCGGAGGCCGGTCGAGGACCGGACGCCGGTCGCCGAGCCCGAGAACGCGGCGGTGGGCGCCACGCCTGCTGGCGCGATCACCGACGCGCCAGCGCTCGACGCTCCCGGCGTGGACGCGGACGATCTCCACCGCGATGCGCTCGTGCAGAGCCTCCCAGACGTCGGCGAGGACACACCGCTCATGGCGCAGATCCAAGAGGACGCTCGCCGCCGTATCCAGCTGCGCGGGAGGAAGTTCCCGCGACCCGCGCAGACACGCGTTATCACGGTGGCGAACCAGAAGGGTGGCGTCGGGAAGACCACCACGACCGTGAACATGGCGGCGGCTCTCGCGCAGGCCGGCCTGAACGTGCTCGTGCTGGACAACGACCCACAGGGCAACGCCTCGACCGCTCTCGGGATCGAACACCGGGCGGGGACCCCTTCGATCTACGAGGTCCTCGTCGAAGGAGCGAGCATGGCGGAGGCCGTGCAGGAGAGCCCTGACGTTCCACGCCTCTGGTGCCTGCCGGCCACCATCGACCTGTCGGGCGCGGAGATCGAGCTCGTGTCGATGGTCGCCCGCGAGACGCGTCTGCGGTCAGCGCTCGACGCGTACCTTCGAGGCCGTATCGAGGCCGGACTCGAGCCGATCGACTACGTCTTCGTCGACTGCCCTCCGAGCCTCGGGCTCCTCACGGTCAACGCCTTCGTCGTCGGACGTGAGGTCATGATCCCCATCCAGTGCGAGTACTACGCGCTCGAGGGCTTGAGCCAGCTCCTCAAGACCATCCAGCTCATCCAGGCGCACCTCAACCCGGACCTGCATGTGTCGACGATCCTGCTCACCATGTACGACGCGCGAACGAATCTGGCGCAGCAGGTGGCGCAGGAGGTTCGGGAGCACTTCCCGGAGACCACCCTGCGCACGTCGGTCCCGCGCTCCGTCCGCATCTCGGAGGCTCCGAGCTACGGCCAGACGGTCATGACGTACGACCCGGGCTCGACGGGTGCACTCGCGTACCTGGAAGCCGCACGGGAGCTGGCCGAGCGCGCCATCGTCGCCGCGCCGGGCGGCGACATCACCCCGAACGATCGGTCTGCATCAGACGTTGCCACGGACGGCGCCGACGGACTCGCAGGTGAGCGCCGCGGCGTGCTCGCCCAGGTCCCGAGCAACGCAGACGGCAACGTGACCCACGAGCAGGAGGACAAGTGAGCGAGAAGCGTCGAGGGTTGGGCCGCGGGCTCGGCGCCCTCATTCCTAACGGTCTGGACGGGCAGCGCACGTCGGACGCCCAGCGCCCGGTGGACGTGTTCTTCCCGGACAACCGCACCGGTACCGCTGAGGCAGACCTCCCGCCGGATCCCGTCACGCGTCCTGTTTCACGTGGAACCACGGAGGTGGCTGCGGCCGGGACGGTGAGCGCCACCACCGCTCCCGCGGGAACGGCGACGACGACGACGACGGAGGCTGAGCCCGCCATCGACGTGAACCCGTCACACGTCGATATCGAAGGTGGAGTGGACGGCGCAACTCACTCGACCCCGACTGACTCGGCGGCGGCCGATGCGAACCACGCGGCTTCGGAGGGTGCGCTTCCGACCAGCAGGACTGGACGGCGGCCGAACGGTCCTGCCGACGACCTGGTGCCGGTGCCCGGGGCCCGTTTCGCTGAGCTCCCCGTCGAGTCGATCCGACCGAACCCCCGACAGCCGCGCACGGTGTTCGAGGAGGAGGCGCTCGAGGAACTCGTCGCCTCGATCCGTGAGGTGGGCGTCCTCCAGCCGGTCGTGGTCCGGTCCGTCGGTGACGACCAGTACGAACTCATCATGGGTGAGCGCCGATGGAGGGCGACCCAGGCAGCCGGCATGTCGGTCATCCCGGCGATCGTGCGCGAGACCGAGGACAGCGATCTCCTCCGCGATGCCTTGCTGGAGAACCTGCACCGCTCGCAGCTGAATCCGCTCGAGGAGGCAGCCGCCTATCAGCAGCTGCTCGACGACTTCGGCTGCACGCATGAGGAGCTCGCGACGCGCATCCACCGCTCGCGTCCGCAGATCTCCAACACGCTGCGACTGCTCCGGCTTCCACCGCTCGTGCAACGCCGCGTCGCTGCCGGTGTGATCTCCGCCGGACATGCGCGCGCCCTTCTCGGGCTTGCCGACGGAGCGGCGATCGAGCGGCTCGCTCAGCGGATCGTCTCCGAAGGGCTCTCGGTGCGTGCCGTCGAGGAGATCGTGTCGCTCGGAGGTGACGCGGAAGGTCCTGCCGCTCGACGCCGACCGAAGGCGGGGGAGCGGAACGAGGCGCTCGATGAGCTGGCGTCACGGCTCTCCGACCGGTTCGAGACCCGGGTGAAGATCAACCTCGGCAAGGCCCGCGGTCGCCTGACCGTTGAGTTCGCGTCGGTCCAGGACCTCAACCGCATCTTGGAAAGCCTGGCCCCGGAGGACCCGGGCCTCCTGAAGCCGTAGTTGTTTCACGTGGAACACCTGAGGCTGGGGTGCGGCGCGCCCGGAAAGCGCCAGTGGATTGGCGCGGTGCACACGGACCTGCGCGGTGCACAGACCTGCGCGGTGCACACAGACCTGCGCGGTGCACACAGACCTGCGCGGTGCACACAGACCTGCGCGGTGCACACAGACCTGCGCGGTGCACACAGACCTGCGTGGTGCACGCGGCGCCGCCGATCCGCGACGGTCGCGGCCGGGGCAACTGGGCACGACATGTCGCACTCGATGGACGACGATCGCCACGACCCTGGCGCGCCGCCCGGGATGATGACAGGGCGCGCTCTCACGAGGCACCACGTGGTCACGGTCCGCATGCGCGCGCGACGTGCAAGTCGGGCCACCCCGTCGGCCTCTCGGCGGCCGTGGCCGGATACGCCGATGCGACGGAACGACGGCACGGTGCAGCGACGGCGTGACGACACAACACCGTGTTTCACGTGGAACCACCCTGATCCGTTGGACGAGACTCTCATGCACGACACGCGCCTCGGGGCCTTCGTCGAATCCGTCTACCCTGCGAATCGTCGGCACAGTAGCCCGAGGCCCGCGAAGAGCGCCGACCTGGCTCGATGTACCTCGGACCGTCACCGCACCTCTGCCCTGTGAAGCGAACTCCTGACGGGCGCAGGCGTGCGAGACAACCGCACCGGCACCGGGGTGAGGTTCGGGTCGACGTTCGAGTCATGGCAACACAGGTCCGGGCCGGGCAGGGCCGGGCCGGCTCGGACGCAGCATCGTCGACGATCGCATCTCCGTCGCGACGCCGACGCGCTCCACCCCACGCGACTCCACGGCCATCCAGCCCACGAGAGGCCCGACGCCCAGGTCGTGCGTCGCAACATCCGTTGCAGGTCCGTTGTAGCGGGACGCACCGATGCGTCTGCCGGCGCCGGACGCGACTCGGGTTCGGCACTCGCTCGGGGCGCCCGCGCACCCGCCAGGACTTGGTGCTGCCCGACAAGGCGTGCTCCTCGCGCGCAATCCGTGCCGAACTGCGCCGCCGCGGGATCCACGCGGTCATCCCCAGCCACGTGACCCGCGAGGACACCGCAAGCGCCGCGGCTCACGCGGCCGTCGACCCGTCACCTATAACGCCGTCGCCGACAAGGGTCGCAACGCCATCGAGCGGTCCAGCACTGCCTTCAAGGACGAGCGAGGGCTGCCTATTCGCTACGACAATCTCGCCCAGACCTACCGCGGCGGCGCCGTCCTCGCGACGATCCGGTCCCGGCTCCGCGCACCACAGGCAGAGACGTCTTCAGGCGAATGGCCACCAGCTACGCGGGCGCCTTCGTCGCTGGTCGTCTCGTGATGGTGGGAGCGAGGGAACCGGCAGCGACGCGCGGACCTCGGAGAACGTGTCGACGAAGCGTTGCAGCTCCGTCTCGTACTCCGCTCGGTCGAAGATCAGGGGACCCGCGTACACCGGGTCGTGTTCGTCATCTTGCTCAGTCTCGTAGTTGACGTCCCAACCGAAGTCGCGCCACACGACCGTGTCGGCGGTCCAGTCGACCGCTGCGGTGACCGCCCCGCACCCCAGGTCGCCGCACGCCGCGCAGACGAAGATCGGGACCCGGCCGCTCGCCAGCTCTGGCGGGCGCTGCCCGAGAAGGACGAGGACGTCGTCGGTCATCCCGACCGGCCAGCTGTGCACCAGCACCGGAACATTGTCGAGGACCCCCCGTTCGGCGGCGGAGTCGCCGGGGGTATCCCCGTCGAGGATCTGACGCAGTGGTCGGCCATCGACGATGGGCTCCCAGAAGTAGAGGCCGCGCGCAGGGGATTCTCCGGGCGCGAAGGAGAGCCGATTCACCATCTGCCGATCATGCACGACGCACTCACCGTCGTGACGCCGCCGTCGTCTGATCGCCTGCACGATCAACGAGGCACGTCCGAGCCCCGGAGCACGGACCGCCAACCATTGCGACCGACGAAGTCATGTGATGACTTCCGCGCTCCACCCGACCAGCTAGCAGTCACGGAGTCCTGCTCAGCCAGCGCGCCCGCTCGGCCGGCTAGTCCCGCTCGGCCGGCTAGTCCCGCTCGGCCGGTGAGTCCTGCTCAGCCGGTGAGTCTTGCTCAGCCAGAGCGTCCCGCTCGGCCAGCACATCCCGCCCAGCCAGCACGTTCCGCTCCGCCAGCGCATCGCGAAGCGCCGTCTCGACGAGCGCACGGTACAGGGCCCCGAGCTCGTGGCCCGCGGCCTCGGCCGACTGCGGGAGCAGGGACGTCTCCGTCATGCCGGGAGCGACGTTGACCTCGAGGAACGAGACGGACCCGTCGGGAGCGACGATCAGGTCGGTGCGCGACAGGTGACGGAGACCGAGCGCCTGGTGGGCGGCAACCGCGACGGCGCCGGCACGCTCGGCGAGGTCTCGGGTCAGTCGGGCGGGGGCGAAGTACTCGGTGCGGCCGGGGTTGTAGCGGGCGTCGTAGTCGTACGGGCCGTCGGTGACGATCTCGACCGCGGGCAGCGCCTGGACACCGTTGCCCAAGTCCACGACGCTGACCGCGAGCTCGGTCCCGACGACGGCCTGCTCGATGAGTGCGGTGTCGCCGTAGGCGAAGCACTGGACCATCGCACGGGGGAGGTCCGCCGCGTCGGACACGAGGCTCACGCCGAGGGCCGAGCCCCCGCGAGAGGGCTTCACGACGAGCGGCAGGCCGAGCCGTGCGGTGACTGCGTCGAGCACCCGGGAGGCGCCGAGCTCACGGAAGAGGCTCTGCGGGAGCGTCACGAAGTCGGGCGTGCTGATCCCCGCGCGGGCGACGGTGGTCTTCGCGATGGGCTTGCTCCAGGCGACGCGGCTCTCGCGTGGCCCCGTCCCGACAGTCGCCAACCCGAGGAGAGCGAGCACGTCACGGACGGAGCCGTCCTCGCCGCTGGCGCCGTGCAGGAGCGGCCACACGAGGTCCGGCTGGGCATCGAGGAGGGCCGGCACGAGGTCGGAGTCGACGTCGTGGACCGTGACCTCGACACCCGTGGACCGGAGCGCCTCGGCGACGCGTCGCCCCGAGCGCAGGGAGACGTCGCGCTCGTGGGACAGTCCTCCGGCGAGGACGACGACGCGTGGGGTGCTGGCGATGGTCAGGTCGGTCACGTGCGTCGAGGCTCCGGGGTCGTGGATGGTGCGGTGGGGAGCAACGGTCCGTCGCTCGGCGGCAAGCTCAGGACACGTCTGGGCCCGGGGACTGCACGTCGTCCCGGGTCGACCCGAGCCCGGCACCGAAGAGCGAGACGAGCTCGGACTCCCCGGCGACCACCCCGGCCAGCCGCCGCACGCCCTCGCGGATGCGCTCCGGCGTGGGGTAGCAGAACGACAGGCGCATGTGGTCGCTGCCCTGGCCGTCGGCGTAGAAGGCGGTGCCGGGCACGTACGCCACCCGGGCGGTGACCGCGCGCGGCAGCATGGCCTTCGCGTCGAGCCCGTCGGGCAGCCGGACCCACGTGTAGAAGCCGCCGTCGGGAACGGTCCACGTCGCGTCGGGCAGGTGCTCGGCGAGCGCGCCCATCATCGCGTCGCGACGCTCGCGGTACATCTCGCGGAACGCCTTCACCTGGCCGCGCCAGTCGCACGTCGTCAGGTAGGCGCTGATCGCGAGCTGCGACGCGTTGGACGGGCAGAGGATCGCCGACTCGGAGGCGAGCACGAGCTTCTCCCGGACGGCGTGCGGCGCGACGGCCCACCCGACGCGGTACCCGGGCGCGAACGTCTTGGAGAACGAGCCGAGGTAGATGACGCCGTCCTCGTCGAGCGAGCGCATGGCCGGGATCGGGTCCCCGTCGAAGCCGAGCAGGCCGTAGGGGTTGTCCTCGAGCACGAGGACGCCGTACCGGCGGCAGATCTCGAGGATCTGGGGGCGCCGCTCGGCGGAGAGCGTCACGCCGGCAGGGTTGTGGAAGTTGGGAACCGTGTACAGCAGCTTGACGCGACGGCCTTCGGCGGCGAGACGGCTCAGCGTCTCCTCGAGCGCGGCGGGGACGAGCCCGTGGCCGTCGAGCGGGACGTGCACGACGTCGGCCTGGTACGCGCGGAACACCCCGAGCGCCCCGACGTAGCTCGGCGCCTCCGCGACGACCACGTCGCCGGGGTTGACGAAGAGCCTCGTGACGAGATCGAGGGCCTGCTGCGAACCGGTGGTGACGACGACGTCGTCGGGGTGCGCGTGGATACCTTCGAGGCGCATGACCTCGAGGATCTGCTCCCGTAGGGTCTCGTCGCCCTGCCCGGACCCGTACTGCAGCGCGGTCGTCCCGCGCGTCGCCACGACACGCTGGGCGACGTCGGCGATGACGTCGAGCGGCAGGCCGTCGAGGTTCGGCATCCCCCCGGCGAGCGAGACCACCTCCGGCCGGTTCGCGACGGCGAACAGCGCGCGGATCTCCGAGGCGCGCATCCCGTGCGTGCGGTCGGCGTATGCGCCGAGCCACGGGTCGAGCCGCGTCCCTGCGGCGGTCGTCGGAGAGGTGCCCGACGTCGTGCCGCCGGTGGGGGTGTGCTGGCTCATCCTCCGAGTGTCGCACGCACCCCCAGGTGGTCAGCCGGTGCGTCCGCGCACCTCACCCGGCCGTGTCGTGGCCGGGCGGGACAGGGAGGAGATCGATGATCCGGGGCACGCGGTCGCGGACCGGGCACGCGGTCGCGGACCGGGCACGCGGTCACGACAACGCCACGAGCACGACGGCGCCCCGAGCACGACGAAGCCCCCGTGCCCGCATCTCTGCGAGCCCGAGGGCTGAGTCGACGCTCGGGCCGACGGAACGGACCGGCCGGCGGAGCCGGACCGGCCGACCGCTACGCCTGCGCGCCGACCTCCGCGAGCACGCCCTCGATCTCCTGGGCGATGATCTGCTTCGGCCGAGCCCCGGCCAGCGACCGCACGAGCTCGCCGCCCGCGTAGAAGTTCAGCAGCGGGATCGACACGACGCCGTACTGCGCCACGACGTCGGGGTTCGGCTCGGTGTCGACCTTCACGATCTTGACCTTGCCGTCGTACTCCTGCGCGAGCTCGGCGAGCACGGGCGCGACCATGCGGCACGGGCCGCACCAGGCGGCCCAGAAGTCCACGAGGACGGGCAGCTCGGACTCGAGCACCTCCGCCTGGAAGGTCGCGTCGGTCACGTGGATGTCGGTCATCACGCCTCCTGCAGGATGTCGGCCTCGGGGGAGACGGGGCCCTCGGTGCCGACGTCGCCGAGCCCGGTGAGGTAGTGCTGCGCGTCGAGCGCTGCCGCGCAGCCGGAGCCGGCGGCGGTGATGGCCTGGCGGTAGGTGTGGTCGACGGCGTCGCCGCACGCGAAGACACCGTCGAGGTTGGTGAGGGTCGAGCGGCCCTGGACGACGATGTAGCCGTTCTCGTCGAGCTCGACCTGACCGTGCAGCAGCTCGGTGCGCGGCACGTGCCCGATCGCGACGAACACGCCGGTCGCGGGGTGCTCGCGCGTCTCGCCGGTCACGGTGTCGCGCAGGGTCACGCCGCTGACCTTGTCGGTGCCGTTGATCGCGACGACCTCGCTGTTCCACGCGAAGTCGATCTTCGGGTCGTTCGCCGCCCGGTCGGCCATGATCTTGGAGGCGCGGAGCTTGTCGCGCCGGTGCACCATCGTGACGCGCTTGCCGAAGCGGGTGAGGAAGGTGGCCTCCTCGACGGCGGAGTCCCCGCCGCCGACGACGATGATCTCCTGGTCACGGAAGAAGAACCCGTCGCACGTCGCGCACCAGGAGACGCCGCGACCGGACAGGCGCTTCTCGTCGTCAAGCCCGAGCTCGCGGTACGCGGACCCGGTCGCGAGGACGACGGCGCGTGCGGTGAAGGTCTCACCGCCGCCGGTGACGACGGTCTTGGTCGCGCCGCGGAGCTCGACGGAGACGACGTCGTCCCAGAGGACCTCGGCGCCGAACTTCTCGGCCTGCTTCTGCAGGTTCTCCATGAGCTCGGGGCCCTGGATGCCGTCGGGGAAGCCGGGGAAGTTCTCGACCTCGGTGGTGTTCATGAGCGCCCCGCCGGCGGTCACGGAGCCGGCGATGACGAGCGGGGCCAGGCCGGCGCGGGCCGCGTAGATCGCGGCGGTGTATCCGGCGGGGCCGGAGCCGACGATGATCAGGTCGCGCGGGGCAGACTGCTCGGTCACGTGAGATTCCTCGGGTCGGGGACGGTGCTCGGTGAACCGATCCTAGGGCGGATCTGTTCCCGGCCGGCCGGCTCCCGCCCACTGGACGGGTGCCCGGCGCGGCAGCGTCGGCGCGCGCCGGGACGCCGCGCCGCACGGCCCGGCCCGGTGCCCGGACGCGGGTCGGACACCAGTCGGGACGCGGTCAGGAGAGCGCGAGCTCGGTGACCTCGACGCGGTACTTGCCGTCGGCGGCCTGCGGCAGCGACGTGAACCAGAGCACGATCGAGCCCGTCTCGGCGGGCTCGGGGAACGTGAACACGGTGTCGGGACCGACCGGGCCGGACGCGAGGACGGTGCCCCCGCCGGGGTTCGCCCCGTCGGTGGCGCGGACCTCGACGTTGCCGCCGGTCTGGTTCGCCTTGATCGTGATGCCCGAGACGGTCGAGGGCCCGGCGAGCGTGATGACGTAGCCGACACCGGGCTTGAGGCCGCCGAACTCGGGGCGGTTGTACGTCTGCGTGTACCAGAACGAGCTGGGGTCGCCGTCGAACGCGAGGGAGACGGCCTCCTCGTGCTCGCCGTCGCTGTCGGACGGGTCGACGCTCGTCGCACCGGCGATCGTCGGGGCGGCGCCGGCGGCAGGTGCGGGCTCGGCCGGTGCCTCCTCCGCGGGCTCCTCGGCGGGCTGCTCGCCCCCGGCCGGCGGTGCGGCGGCGGTCTCGGTGACCCCCGGGGACGTCTCGGCCTCGGTCCCGTCGACGGGCCGGAAGAGCGCGTTGAACGCGATGACGACGCCGATGACGACGACGACCGCGACGACGAGCAGCACGATCTTGGTCGGGTCGAAGCGGCGCTCCGCGACCTCGACGTCCTCGTCCCCGGCGATGTCGAAGACGTCGGGCTCGTCGTCGTGCCCGCCGAAGCCGACCGCGAAGGACGGCGGCGACTGGTCGTAGGGACCCGGCTGCGGTCGCGCGGGGGTGCGCGGCGGCGGTCCGGCCTGCCGCGCTGGCGCAGCGGACTGCCGCTGCACGGGCGGCGGAGGACCGACGGTCGTCGGCGGACCCGCGGCGACGGCGGTCTCGGCCATCCCCGCCGGCGCTGCCGCTGCGGGCGGGGGAGGGGTCGGCAGCATCGGTCGCGTCGCCGCCGGGGCAGACTGGGCGAACGCCGGTCCGCCGCGGGGGTGCGCGGGGGGCGGGGTGCCGGGGCGGCCCGTCCCGGCGGGGGCCTGCTCGTCGAACGCGGAGCGGACCGACTGGCGCTGGACCTGCACCGGCCGGGTCTCGGGTGGCGCGGCGGGCGTGAGCTGCTCCTCGTGCGGAGCGGTCGCGGCGGCGGCCATGACCTCGCTGAGGCCGGTGGTGCGGATCTCGCCCCACGGCTCGAGCTCGCGCACGAGCTCGGCGGGGCTGTGCGGGCCGTCCTCGTGCGGGCCGAGCGTCACGGCGCACAGCGTGTCGAGGTCGGCCGGGATGCCGCGGACGAGGTCGGCGGGCGGGACGAGCTGCCCGTCGCGCACGGGTGCGGCGGGCAGGGTGTCGGACGGCACGAGCTCGCCGTCGAGCGTCGGCCAGCGGCCGGTGAGGGCGGCGTACAGGAGCCGGACGAGGCCGACGGTGTCGGCGCGCGTGGTGCTTCGCGCGTCGCCGAGGCCCTGACCGAGCAGCGCGCCGTCGAGCGCGAGGCCGGTGAGCAGCACGCGGTCCTCGGGCGTGACGTGGAGCACGGTGGGGCGCAGCGCGAGGTGGTGGACGCCGCGCCGGCGGGCGACCTCGAGGGCGGCGGCTGCCTCACCGACGACGGCCCGGGCCTGGTCCGCGGACAGGGGGCCGCGCGCGATCAGGTCGGCCAGCGACGGGCCCGTGACCTGCTCGGTCACCACGTAGCTGATCGAGCCCTGGTGCGTGCCGACGTCGAGCACCCGCACGAGGCGCGGGTCCGAGACGAGGGCGGCGCGCCGGGCGGCGTCGAGCGCCTGCGCGACGTTGCCCTGCTCGAGCACGCGGACGCGCACCGGGCGATCGAGGATCTGGTCGGTCGCCTGCCACGAGCTCGCCCCCGGCAGGTCCGAGCCCACGAGCTGCAGGACGCGGTAGCGCCCCGCCAGCACGGTGCCACGTCCGACGACGTCCTCCACGCGAGTCCTCCCGGCGACGGTTCATCCGGCGACTGCCGGACCCCCATGCTAGTCGGGGCGTCAGGCGCGGGTGCGGCGTATGCGCCGCAGCAGCGGACCGACCAGGGTCTGGAGCTCCCGAGCCCGCAGCGCGACGAGCACCGCGGCGTAGACCCCGACGATGACGGCGCCGCCGAGGGCGCACATGACGAGGGCGTCGAGGGCGGACCCGACCGGCCCGAGCAGGCGGACGACGAGGGCTCCGGCCCCGGCGGCGACGAGCGCGGCCGCGACCGCCTTCGCGTGCGTGACGAGCACGCGCCGCCCGTCGAGCCCTCCGAGCCGGCCGCGGAGCACGACGAGCGCGACGACCGCGCCGAGGACGTAGGAGACCGTCATGGAGACGCCGGCCGCGGCCACCCACAGCTCACGGCCGAGCACGGCCCGGCCGAGCAGTGTCCCGGCGACGACGACGACCATCATCGCGACCTGGATCGGGATCATCGACCGCGCGTCCTGGTAGGCGTAGTAGACCCGCTGGCACATCGACCACGCGCCGAACGCGACGAGCCCGGCGACCATCGTGACGACGACCGTCGCGAGGTCGGACGCCCCGTTCGTGGTCGCCGGGAAGATCGCGCGCACGATCGGGTACGCGAGGACCGCGATCCCGGTGGTCGCCAGCACCGTGAACAGCCCGACGGTGCGCAGGCCGAGGCTGAGGTCGTCGCGCACCGCGGCCGGGTCGTCCGCCGCGGCCTTGGCCGACAGCCGCGTGAACAGGGCGGTCATGAGCGACACCGTGACGAGCGAGTGCGGCAGCATGAACAGCAGGAACGCGTTGTCGTAGACGACGTTGCCCGCGGTCTCCCCGGTGCCGGCGGCGGTCGTGACGCGCGAGACGACGAGGACACCGACCTGCCCGACGACGAGCCCGAGGAACGTCCACAGCGCCACGCGCGCGGCCGCCCCCAGCCCCGATCCGCGCAGTCCCCAGCGCGGCCGGTAGCGGAAGCCGCTGCGGTACAGCGGCACGACGAGCACGAGCGCCTGCGCGACGACCCCGAGCGTCGCCGTCCCCGCGAGCACCGCGATCTGCTCGGGGCCCCACCACGACACGTCGCCCGCCTGCCCGTCGGCCGGCACCCGCGTGCCCCAGAGGGCCACGAACACGGCGAGACCGGCGATCGCGACGACGTTGTTGACGACCGGCGCCCACATGAACGGCCCGAAGCTGCCGCGGGCGTTGAGGACCTGCCCGAGCAGCGCGTACAGCCCGTAGAAGAACACCTGGGGCACGCACCAGTACGCGAGCGCGACCGTGAGGCGCTGCACCTCGGGGTCCGGGAAGTCGGCGTAGAGCGACGTCAGCAGCGGGACCGCGGCCGTGAGCACGAGCGTGAGCCCCGCGAGCCCGACGATGCCGAGCGTGAGCAGCTTGTCGACGTAGACGTGACCGTCGGCCCGGCGGTAGGCCCGCACCACCTCGGGCACGAGCACCGCGTTGAGCGCCCCGCCGGCGATGAGCAGGTACAGGATGCTCGGCAGCTTGTTGGCGGCGCCGAACGCGTTCGCCGCCGAGCCGAGCAGGCCGATCGTCGCGACGAGCACGCTGTTGCGCACGAGGCCCAGCAGGCGCGAGGCGGCGGTGCCGGACGCCATGAGCGCCGTCGAGCGGCCCAGGCCGGACGGCTTGGTGGGGGCGGCGGTCATACGGGGGTCGTCTCGCTCTCGTCGCCGGGCACGGCCTGTGCCGCGAGCCGGGCTCCGCGCCGGGCCGTCTGGCCGCGGCGCACGGTCTTCACGATGCCGAGGAGCAGCGCGAGCGCCAGGAAGGCGCCCACGACGGCCGTGCCGACGTTCTCGATGGTGGGGGACACGTGCGCGCTGAAGCGCCCGGCCGTCGCGACCGAGGTGCCGTCGGGTCCCAGCGCGAACACGTCGACGAGCACGTCGCAGTTCGCGTTGGCGCTGACCTCGACGACGACGGTCTGCTCGGCGCCGGGCTGGACGGTCGCCGTCGGTGCGTCGCCCACCTCGAGGCACGCCTTGCGCGGGCGCATCTCGACCCGGACCGTCGCGGGCTGGTCGAGGGTGCTGCGCAGCGCGAGGCGGATCTGGCTCGTGCTGGAGATGATCGTGAACCGCTCGCTCAGCACGACGCTGAGTCCGGAGCGCCGGGCGGTCGCGTCGGCGAGCGCGGTCCGGACGACGTCCCGGCGGCCCTCCTCGTCGGCGCGCCACGCGACCGACAGCGGGCGCAGCACCTCGTGGTCGAGCCCGGCGAGGTGCTCCTCGGGGTCCTCGAGCACCGCGGCGAAGGCGACGGCCGCGTTCCGGGCGTCGGCCAGCGCGTTGACCGTCGCGGCCGAGAGCTCGCCGGTGGCGCGGCTCACGTCGGGGAGCGGTTCGCGGTCGGTCGTGTCGGGTGCTGCGTCGAGGAGCGCGCTCGCGGGAGCGAGGCGGACCCAGGGCGCGGCGTCGAGCGCGTCGAGCGCCGCTGTCACGAGGCCGGCGTCGGGGGACCAGTCGCGCGGCACGGTCGCGAGCAGGTGCGGCACGGTGTCGCGGTCCTCGTGCGCGACGACGGCGGTCTCGGCGAGCAGCCGCTGGGCGAGCGTCGCCGCGGTCGCGCCGGGCTGGAGCCGGCCCGGGTCGGCCAGCAGCGCGCTCAGCGTGGGGTCGGGCACGAGGGCCGTCACGGTCCCGTCGGCGGTCCGCACGCTCGTCACGGCGCCGGGCGTCGTGGACGTCGTGCGCGCGGGGGTGAGCGCACCGGGCCCGACGACGAGCGACGGCACGTCGGTCCCGGCGGCGAGCGCGGCGCTGCGCAGGTCCGGGACGTCGTCGGCGGCCCACTGCACGGGTGTGGCCGGCTGACCGACGAGGGGACGGGCGGCGGACGTCGACGCGAGCGCCGCGGTGAGCAGGTCGGGCCGGTCGGAGTGCGCGAGCGCCGCGAGGTCGGGGTCGGCCCACGGCAGGGCCAGCAGGTCGCGGCCCTCGGCGGCCGCACGGAGCTCGTCGAGCCACTCGGCGGACCGGGGGCCGGCGGTGGCCGCGCGCTCGACGAGCGCCGGGTCGAGCGCCCAGGACAGCCCGGTGCTCGCGCTGCTCGCAGTCAGCAGCGCGCGCAGCCGGCCCTCGGGACCGGTCTGCGCCTCGAGGGCGGCGTCCTCGGGCTGGACGGGTCCGTCGGGGACGGCCTCGTCGGTGGGCTCGGGGGCCGGCTCGTCGGTGGCGTGCTCCTCGGTGCCGTCGGGGGCGTCGGTGCCCTCGTCGGCCTCGTCGCCCTGAGCCGGCTCCTCCGGCGCGTCCCCGGTCGGTGCCGGGACCTCGGCGCTCGTCGCCGACGCCGGGCCGGCACCGGGCGCGGACGCCACGACGGGCACGAGCACGCTGAGCCGGGTCTGCGGGAGGTCCTGCGAGTCGGGCAGCCACAGCAGGAACGTGCGGTCGATCCCCATGCGGCGGCGTCCGTCGAGGAGCTCGACGGCGAGGCCGCGGGGCCCCCACGCGTCGGGGGTGTCGAGCAGGCCGACCGACGCGGCCGGCACGTCGAAGGCGACGTCGGCCGACGCGCCGGGGGCGAGCGGCGCGTCGAGCGGGACGGGCCGCCCGACCGCGCTGCCGGCGCTCGCCCGCGCGTCGGCGTCGACCCAGGCGTCGAGCTCGGCGCTCGTCCCGGGCCGTGTGCGGCTCAGGCGCAGGACCGCGCTCGGGTTGGCGAGCTCGGTGTCGCCGTCGTTGCGGACCGTGACGGTCACGCGCAGGTCCTGGTCGGGCGCGAGCACCTGCGGGCTGACCTCCGTGACGCCGACGGCGACGGGCAGCTCGTCGGTCGCGGGTGCGGCGGCGGCGGGGGCGGGCGTCACGCCGACGAGCGGGGCGAGCACCGCGAGCAGGCCGGCGGAGCGGGCGAGCAGGCGCGTGCGCGGGGGACGACGGAGGGTCGCGCGCGCCGTGCGGCGGGGACGGCCGGGGCGCGGCTCGGCCGTGCCGCGCGAGGGCGGTGCTGCGCTCATGCCGGGCTGGTGAGCACGACGTGGGCCGCCTCGGCGAGCCGACGCTCGTTCGGGTAGGCGAGGCGTCCCGAGAGCTCCGTCACGGGAACCCACTCGACGTCCTCCGCCTCGCCGTCCGGGTCGCCCTCGACGGTCAGCTCACCGCCGACCGCCCCGAGCAGGAAGTGGTGCACGACCTTGTGCACGCGCCGGTCGTCGCCGGTGAACCAGTAGTCGATGACGCCGAGCCGGCGCAGCACCTGCCCGAGGATCCCGGTCTCCTCGGCGATCTCGCGGACGGCGGCCTCCTCGGGGGTCTCGACGCCCTCGAGGTGCCCCTTGGGCAGGCACCACTCGAGCCGCCCGGCGCGGTTGCGGCGCGCGATGACCGCCGCGTGGTGGACGCCGTGCAGCGTGCTCACGACGAGCCCGCCCGCGCTGGTCTCCTCGACGACGGGCAGGACCGCAGGGGCAGGGCGGACGGACGCGCTCCGCAGCTCGATCCGGAGCGCGTGCCCGCCCGGTGGCGTGGGTACGCCATCAGGACGCGCAGGGCTCGGCATGTCGACACTGTAACCGTGTCGCACGACGGGTCCTTCACCCTCTGCGGCACCCCTTCGCCCACCCCCAGCCCGGCAGAGCGCTGCGCTCGCGCCCCGCACGGACGCTCACCCACGCCCGCGCGCCCGATCTGGCAGGCTTGGGCGTCGTGCCCACCGACCCCACCGACCTGCTCCAGCTCCGCCGCCGCGCCCTGACGGTCCTCGCGGACCTCGCGCCGGACGCGCTCGAGCTCGGCGAGGTCTTCCGCGCCGCCGGCCACGAGCTCGCGCTCGTCGGCGGGCCCGTGCGCGACGCGTTCCTCGGCCGGGTCAGCAACGACCTCGACTTCGCGACGTCCGCGACCCCCGACCAGACCCTCGCGCTGCTCGCCGCGTGGGGCGACGCGCACTGGGACATCGGCAAGGCGTTCGGGACGATCGGCGCACGCCGGCACGGCCGTCGCCGGGGCGGCGCCGACGTCGTCGTCGAGGTCACGACCTACCGCACCGACGCGTACGACCCGGCGTCGCGCAAGCCCGAGGTCGTGTTCGGGGACACGCTCGAGGGCGACCTCTCGCGCCGCGACTTCACGGTCAACTCGATGGCGGTGCGCGTCCCCGAGCTCACCTTCGTCGACCCGTTCGACGGGCTCGCCGACCTCGCGCGCCGCACGCTGCGCACCCCCGTGGCCGCCCGGCAGTCGTTCGACGACGACCCGCTGCGCATGATGCGCGCCGCACGGTTCGCCGCCCAGCTCGGCTTCACGGTGGACGACGACGCGCTCGCGGCGATCAGCGACATGGCGGAGCGCATCACGATCGTCTCGGCCGAGCGCGTGCGCGACGAGCTGACGAAGCTGCTGCTCTCGCCGTCCCCGCGCGAGGGGCTCGAGGTGCTCGTGGCGACCGGCCTCGCGGACCACGTGCTGCCCGAGCTGCCCGCGCTGCGGCTCGAGATCGACGAGCACCACCGCCACAAGGACGTGTACGAGCACTCCCTGATCGTGCTCGAGCAGGCGATCGACCTCGAGACCGGCACGGTCGACGCCCCGACCGGACCGGTGCCCGGCCCCGACCTGGTGCTGCGGCTCGCGGCGCTGCTGCACGACATCGGCAAGCCCGCGACGCGCCGGTTCGAGGAGGGCGGCGGCGTGAGCTTCCACCACCACGAGGTCGTCGGCGCCAAGCTCGTGGCCCGGCGGCTCAAGGCCCTGCGGTTCGACAAGGCCACCGTGCAGGCGGTCTCGCGGCTCACCGAGCTGCACCTGCGCTTCCACGGGTACGGCGAGGGCGCGTGGACCGACTCGGCGGTGCGGCGCTACGTGACGGACGCCGGCCCGCTGCTCGAGCGGCTGCACCGGCTCACACGCTCGGACTGCACGACCCGCAACCGCCGCAAGGCCGAGCGCCTGTCCCGCGCGTACGACGACCTCGAGGTCCGCATCGCGCGGCTGCGCGAGCAGGAGGAGCTGGCTTCGATCCGCCCCGACCTCGACGGCGCCGCGATCATGGAGATCCTCGGCATCCCGCCGGGCCCCACGGTCGGGAAGGCCTACAAGCACCTGCTCGAGCTGCGGATGGAGCAGGGCCCGCTCGACCACGACGCGGCACGCGCGGAGCTGCTCGCGTGGTGGGCGGCCGAGCAGGACTGACCGGCGCGGGGCGCGTGCGCGGGGCGCCGCTCCCGCCCCGGACCAACCCGGCCCGGTCCGGCTCACCGGTGGCACGGCGCGTCCCGGCGGCCCGGTGCGGCCCGGAAGCCGGCGGTCCGGTGGCCCCGTGCGCCTCAGCGGCCCGGCGGTCCGTCAGGGGATGCGGACCACGAGGAGGCACACGTCGTCCTCCTGGCGCGCGGACACGAGCCGCCCGACGAGCTCGTCGCGGACCTCGCCCGCGGTCGCGCCCGCCGGGAGCTCGCCGAGGGTCCGGGTCAGCTCGGCGATGCCCTCGCGCAGCGAGCGGTCACGCCGCTCGACGAGCCCGTCGGAGTAGACGACGAGCACCGAACCGCGCGGCATGAGCTGCTCGGCCTCGGGTGCCGGCTCGCCGAGCGTCGTCACGCCGATGGGGGTCGCGAGCGCACCGGACAGCGCGACGACCTCGCCGTCGGGCAGGCGCAGCAGCGGCGTGGGGTGCCCGGCGCGGCTGTACGTGAGCCGACGGTCCCCGTCCGCAGCGCCGTCGGCCACCTCGAGCCGCAGGTACACGCACGTCGAGATGTCGGCCATGCCGAGCCCGCGCACGAGCTCGTCGAGGTGCGCGACGACCCGGCCGGCCCGCTCCCCGCTCCACGCGTAGGAGCGCAGCACCGAGCGGAGCTGGCCCATCGACGCCGCGGCGCGCAGGTCGTGCCCGACGACGTCGCCGACCGCGAGCCCGAGGGCGCCGTCGGGGAGCGGCAGCACGTCGAACCAGTCACCACCGACCTGCGCGCGGTGCACCGCGGGGACGTAGGACGCGGCGAGGTCGAGCCCCTCGACGTCGGGGATCTCCGGGAGCAGCGAGTGCTGCAGCGTGAGGGCGGCCTCGCGCTCGCGGAGGTAGAGCCGCACGTTGTCGAGCGCGAGCCCGGCGCGCTGGCCGAGGTGCGCCGCGGTGTCGACGACCGTGCGCGGGAAGCCGTCGACGGACCCGCGCACGAGGCACAGCACGCCGATCACGCGCTCGCGGGCGCGCAGCGGGACGACCAGCGCGCTGCCCAGGCCGAGCTCGCGCAGCGCGTCGAGCTGCCGCGGGGTGGTGCGCTCGGGGAGGTGCGCGAGGTCGACGGGGAACGGTGCGGCGACGAACCCGGACTCGCTCGCGAGGGCCGCGGCGACGCTCGGGGAACGGATGAGCCACGACAGGTCCTCGGTCTCGAGGATCCGGGCCGCGGCGTCGTGCTCGGGCTGCGTCGTCGCGATGTGGATGCGCTCGATGCGGCCGGCGTCGGACGTGACGGTCACGAAGCCCCAGGTCGCGAGCGCGGGCACGGCCACGTCCGCGAGCGCGTCGACCGCGTCGCCGTAGTCGAGGTGGTGCGCGAGGGCGTCGACGACCTCCGCGAGCAGCTGCAGGCGCTCGCTCGTGACCCGGGCCTCGTCGAGCGCGAGGTCGCGCGCCCGCTCGGCCTCGACGCGCTCGGAGACGTCGGCCTGGATGCCGACGTGGTGCGTGATGACGCCGTCCGCGTCGAGCACCGGGCTGATGACGACCTGGTTCCAGAACGGCGTGCCGTCCTTGCGGTAGTTGAGGATCGTCTCCGCGAAGGTCTCGCCGTGGCGCAGCGTCTCGCGCAGGCGCGCGATCGTCGCGCGGTCGGTGTCCGGGCCCTGCAGGAACCGGCAGTTGCGGCCGAGCGAGTCGGCGGCGTCGTACCCCGTGACGCGCTCGAACGCCGGGTTGACCCACACGAGCGGGTCGTCCGGCTGGTGCGGGTCGGAGATCGTGAACGACAGCTCGCTCGCCATCGCCGCGCGCGCGTGCAGGTCGCCGGCGCGGTCCTGGAGGGCACGCAGCGCCTCCTCCTCGCGCACCGGGAGCAGGATCACGAGCGACTGCCGGGTCAGCGGCGCCGGCGCGTCGGTGAGCGGGACGCCGACGACCCACATCGCCTCGCGCGCGGCCGACTCGTCGGAGCGACGCGCGGCGGTCACCGCGACCCCGCGCGCGGGGCGACCCGCGGCCAGGTCGGCGAGCGAGAACTCGCCCGCGCCGAGCGCAGCGCCGTCGGGGGTCACGAGGCCCGCCTCGAGCGACCAGTCCGCGAGCGTGACCGGGAGGTGCAGCCCGGGCGCGAGCTCGACCGCGAGGCGGTTCGCGAAGACGACGGTCCCGCGTTCCACATCGACGAGCAGCGTGGCAGCCGGCTTGTCGTGCACGATCGCGGGGAGCACCGCGGTGGCGCGAGGGTCCGTGGTCCGGGGCGAGCTCGCGCTCGCGCTCGCGCTCGGGGCATGGTCGTCCGGCTGCACGTCGAGAGTCTAGGGTTCGCCTCGGGCGGGCGACACCGGGACGGGGGTGACACCGCTCGCGGAGCGGGCCGAGGCGCTCCGGTACACGACGGCGGCGAGCGCGTACGCGACCGCGAGGAGCGCGAACACGACCCGCGACCAGCCGGTGTCCGGGAGCGTCGCCGCGGCGAGCGCCGCAGCGCCCACGAACGCCGCGTTGTAGAGCACGTCGTACAGCGCGAAGGCCCGCCCGCGGAACTCGTCGGCGGTGTCGCGCTGGACGATCGTGTCGACGGCGATCTTGGCTCCCTGGGCGGCGAGGCCGAGCGCCCCGGCACCGACGAGCACCGCCCACCGCTCGACCGTGACGGTGAGCAGCAGCTGGCTGAGCGCCGCCCCCGCGAGGCACAGCACGATCCACGCCTGCGGACCGGTGCGCGGGCTCAGGACCGGCGTGAGCACGACCGCGAGGGCGAATCCGACGGCCGAGGCGGCGAGCACCGTGCCGAACGTGCGGAGCCCCGCGTCGGCGTCGGCGGGGTCGGAGAGCAGGTTCCGGGAGATGAGGATGCTCGCGATGAACGTCGCGCCGTAGAGGAACCGGTGCACCGCCATGACGCCGAGCGCGAGGGCCGGCGTGCGCCGCGCGACGAGGTGCCGGGCCCCGGCGACGAGCCCGCGCGCGAGCATCCCGAGCGCACGGCGCAGCTCCTCGCCGGCGGCGCGCGCGTCGGGCCCGAGCTGGTCGCGGCCCAGCCGGAGCGCGAGGGCCGACGCGGCGGCCATGAGCGCGGCGGCCAGCACGAGCGCCCCGACGTCCTGCGCCCGCCCCTCGGGCAGCACGAGCCCGAGCACGAGCCCGACGCCGCCGCCGACGCCCGCCGCGGCCGCCCCGAGCGTCGGGGTCAGCGAGTTCGCGGTGAGCAGCAGGGGGCCGTCGACGACGCGGGGGAGCGACGCGGACAGCGCCGAGAGCAGGAACCGGTTGACGGAGAGCGTCACGAGCGCCAGGACGTAGACCGCGGGCCCGACGCCGCTCGTCGCCATGAGGACCGCGATCGTCAGCGTCAGCGCGACGCGCACGAGGTTCCCGACGAGCAGCACCTGGCGCCGGCGCCACCGGTCGAGCAGGACCCCGGCCCACGGCCCGACGATGGTGAACGGCAGCAGCAGCACGGCGAACGCCGCGGCGACCCCCGTCGCGGTGCTCGCGCTCTCGGGGGAGAAGAAGAACAGGGTCGCGAGCCCGACCTGGAACATGCCGTCGGAGGTCTGGCTCGTGAGCCGGACGGCGAAGAGGCGGCGGAAGCCGGGGAGCCGCAGGAGCTGGCGGAGCTCGCCGATCACGCGCATCGGGTCAGGCTATCCGGCGGGGTCCGGTCGTACGGACGGGCGGTGCTCCCGCGGCGGCGACGCCGGTGCGTCGGCAGGGCGGCGCGGGACGCCGATCGGTCCGACGGGCCCCGACGGACCCCGACGGGACAGGACACGACGGGACGAGGCCCGGCGCTGCGGGAGCGCCGGGCCTCGTCCGGGTCGTGCGGGGTGCTGCGGGTCGTACGTGACGCGGGGGTCAGCGCTCGACGTCGCCGCGGATGAACGCCTCGAGCTGCGCGCGGCCCTTGGTGTCCTCCATCTGGACCGGCGGCGACTTCATGAAGTACGTCGACGCGGACAGGATGGGGCCGCCGACGCCGCGGTCCTGGGCGATCTTCGCGGCGCGCACGGCGTCGATGATGATGCCGGCCGAGTTCGGGGAGTCCCAGACCTCGAGCTTGTACTCGAGGTTCAGGGGCACCTCGCCGAACGCGCGGCCCTCGAGGCGCACGTACGCCCACTTGCGGTCGTCGAGCCACGCGACGTAGTCCGACGGGCCGATGTGGACGTTGCGGTCCTCCTTCTTGCCGGCGAGGGGTCCCTCGTCGATGTTGGAGGTGACGGCCTGCGTCTTCGAGAGCTTCTTCGACTCGAGGCGGTCGCGCTCGAGCATGTTCTTGAAGTCCATGTTGCCGCCGACGTTGAGCTGGTACGTGCGGTCCAGCACGACGCCGCGGTCCTCGAAGAGCTTCGCGAGCACGCGGTGCGTGATCGTGGCGCCGACCTGCGACTTGATGTCGTCGCCGACGATGGGGACGCCGGCGGCCTCGAACTTCGCGGCCCACTCCGGGTCGGAGGCGATGAAGACGGGCAGCGCGTTGACGAACGCGACGCCGGCGTCGATGGCGCACTGGGCGTAGTACTTCGCGGCGACCTCGGACCCGACGGGCAGGTAGCAGACGAGGACGTCGGCACGGGCCTCGCGCAGCGCGGCGACGATGTCGACGGGCTCGGCGTCCGACTCCTCGATGGTCTGGCGGTAGTACTTGCCGAGGCCGTCGTTGGTGTGGCCGCGCTGGACGGTCACGCCGGTCGGCGGGACGTCGGCGATCTTGATGGTGTTGTTCTCCGACGCGCCGATGGCGTCGGACAGGTCGAAGCCGACCTTCTTCGCGTCGACGTCGAACGCGGCGACGAACTCGATGTCACGCACGTGGTACGGACCGAACTGCACGTGCATGAGGCCCGGGACGCGGGTGTCCGGCTCGGCGTCGGCGTAGAAGTGCACGCCCTGGACGAGCGACGCGGCGCAGTTGCCGACGCCGACGATGGCGACGCGGATGGAGGTCATCCTCGCTCCTTCTCGGTTGTCTGTGCCGGGGTGCCCGAGGCGCCGTCGACAGCTATCTGGATGTCGGTGACGGCCGGGTGGCCAGCACCTGAGGGACGGGCGCGACGCAGGCCGCGCTCGTTGTCGATGAGGTCGTCGAGCCAGCGCACCTCGCGCTCGACCTGCTCGAGACCGTGCCGCTGGAGCTCGAGCGTGTACTCGTCCATGCGGGCCCGGGTCCGGGCGAACGACTGGCGGACCGTCTCGAGGCGCTCGGTGAGCCGGCTGCGCCGACCTTCGAGGATCCGCAGCCGCGTCTCGGCGTCGGTCTGCGCGAAGAACGCGAACCGGACGTCGAAGTTCTCGTCCTCCCACGCCGACGGGCCGGACGACGCGAGGATCTGCTGGAAGTGCTCCTTGCCGTCCGCCGTGAGCTGGTAGACGATCCGCGCCCGCTTGCCCGACAGGGCGTGCGGCGGCGCGTCGGCCGACTCGGTGCCGGCGATCCAGCCGCGCGCGACGAGCGACTTGAGGCACGGGTAGAGGGAGCCGTAGGACAGCGCCCGGAACGAGCCGAGCACGAGGTTGAGGCGCTTGCGCAGCTCGTAGCCGTGCATGGGTGCCTCGTGGAGCAGGCCGAGGATGGCCGGCTCGAGGACGTCGGTACGTCCGCGCACGTGCACCTCCTCGGGCTCGTCGGCCGTGCACCGGCTGAGAGCCGGGAATCGATGTATCGAACTGATACATCCGCACACTACGTCGCGGCGATGCCTCGCGGCAACCAGTCGGCGAGCACGGTGCGTCCGGCCGGGTCCGGGAGGGGCGATCCCGGCGCGCGCAGGCGTCGGACCGGGCCCCCGGGTGCCTCGTCGGGCACGCGCCCGTCCCGTGCTGTGAGCCGCACCACGCCCTCCCTGTGCGACACGCAGGCACGACGCGCGGATCGGGTGCCCATGATGTGAAGACCGGACATCGAACGGGCGCCGGGTCCAGGAGGGTCGTCCATACTGAACCGGCGGTCCGCCCGGTACCCCCCGTGCCCGGGCCGCGACCCGAGTCCCCGGCAGGAAGGCAGTGCGTTGGCGAGCAGCAACCGGAGAGCCCCGGCGCCGTCGCGGCGCCGTGCGTCGCGCGTCGCCTCCGCCCCCGTGGCGGGCCGGCCCGCCGGACGACGCCGGTTCTTCGACTACCCCCGCTCGGGCTACGACGGCCTGCACCGGTGGCTGCCGTCGTGGCGCTTCATGCTCGGCTCGGTGCTGACCGTCGGCTTCCTCGGCCTCGGCGCGCTCGTCGCCGCGTACGCCGTCACGACGATCCCCGACCCGTCGGAGGACGCCAAGTTCCAGGCGTCGACCGTGTACTTCGCCCCGGCCGAGGGCTCCCCGGAGGGCACGCTCGGTGCACCGATCGCGACCTTCGCCGAGCAGAAGCGCGAGCTCGTCGACCTCACGACGCTGCAGGACTACGTCGGCGACGCGGTCATCGCGTCGGAGGACCGCACGTTCTGGGAGAACAGCGGGATCTCGCCGAAGGGCATCGTCCGCGCGCTGTGGAACAACGTGCGCGGCGGCGACACCCAGGGCGCGTCGACCCTCACGCAGCAGTACGTCGAGCGGTACTACACGGGCAAGACGACCTCGGACTACCTCGGCAAGGCGCGCGAGACGCTGCTCGCGGTCAAGATCGCCCAGGCCGAGGAGAAGCCCGAGATCCTCGAGCGCTACCTCAACACCATCTACTTCGGCCGCGACTCCTACGGGATCCAGACGGCCGCGAAGTCGTACTTCGGCAAGAACGCCGCGGACCTCAGCCTCTCCGAGGCCGCGATGCTCGCCGGCATCATCCCGTCGCCGAACAACTGGGACCCCGCGAAGAGCCCCGACAAGGCGCAGCAGCGCTGGGAACGCGTCCTGAACATCATGGTCGAGGACGGGCACATCACCGCCGAGGAGCGTGCGGCCGCGGTGTTCCCGACCGACTCGCTCGTGGCGTACAGCCGCTCCAACACCTTCGCAGGCACCAACGGGTACATCCTCGAGCTCGTCAAGGACGAGCTCGAGACGAAGGGCATCACCGAGGACATCCTGTACACCGGCGGCCTGCAGGTCGTGACGACGATCCAGCAGCCGTTGCAGGACGCCGTCGTCGCCCAGGCGAACACCGTCTGGGACGGCAGCCTCGCCGGCGGCACGCCCGACGTCGCGCACTTCAAGATGGGCGTCGTCTCGCTCGACACCCGGGACGGCGCGATCGTCTCGATGTACGGCGGCCAGGACTTCCTGACCGACCAGATCAACCGCGTGACCCGCGACACCGCGCAGGCGGGGTCGACGTTCAAGCCGTTCACCCTCATCGCGGCGCTCGAGCAGGGCATCAGCCTCGAGACCCGGTTCTCGGGCGCGAGCCCCCTGAAGCTCGACTCGTGGGGGCCGAACGAGGAGATCATCAACTTCGGTGAGACGTCCCTGCCGGAGATGAACCTCGCGGACGCCACCGCCGACTCGGTCAACACCGTGTACGCGCAGCTCAACGACATGGTCACGCCGCAGAAGACCGTGGAGGCCGCGACGCGCGCCGGCATCACGACCCCGCTCGTCGACAAGCCGTCGAACGTGCTCGGGCCCGACGCCGTGCACCCGCTCGACATGGCCACGGCGTACGCGACGATCGCCTCGAGCGGCGTCTACCACAAGCCGTTCATCGTCCGGGAGGCGCGCTACATCACGGACCCCGACACCGTCGCCTACCGCGGGGGCACCGACGAGCCCAAGCAGGTCTTCGCTCCCGACGTGATGGCGGACACGACCTACGCGATGACCCAGGTGGTCGAGAAGGGCTCCGGCGAGACCTACGTCAAGCCCCTCGGGCGCCCGATCGCGGGCAAGACGGGCACGTCGACCGACAACAAGTCGGCGTGGTTCGTGGGCTTCACGCCGCAGATCGCGACGGCCGTCGCGTTCACGCAGGTCGGCGAGAACATGAAGGACCCGGTGCGCATCACCGAGTTCGGGGTCGACGGGCGCGGCCGGGCGATCAAGCAGATCACGGGTGGGTCGTGGCCCTCGGCGCTCTGGGCCAAGTACATGGAGCAGGTGTTCCAGCAGCCGGCGTACGCCGAGGTCAAGCAGTTCCCGAAGCGCGCGAACGTCGGCAAGAAGCCCACGCCGACGGCGACCGCCACGGAGACCGAGGCGCCCGTCGAGACCCAGCCCCCGGCCGAGACGCAGGTCGCCGTCCCCGGCGGCCTCGAGGGCAAGACCCAGGCCGACGCCGAGGCCGCGGTGGTCAACGCGGGCCTCTCGCCGGCGGTGTCCCAGCAGGCGTCCGAGACCGTCGCGGCGGGTCGCGTGATCAGCGCGAGCCCGGGCGGCGGCACGATGCTCACCAAGGGCGCGGCGGTCGCGATCGTCGTCTCGACGGGCCCGGCGAAGAAGCCGACGGCGACCCCGGCGCCGACGCAGACGCAGCAGCCGCAGCCGAGCCCGACGCAGGCGACGCCGCCGGTGGAGGGCGCCGGCGGCGCAGGTGGCGGTGCCGGCGGCGGTGCCGGCGGCGGTGCCGGCGGCGGCAACGCCGGAGGCGGGTAGTAAGGTCGCGAGCGAGGTCGGCGGGGCCGGGGACGCACGTCGTCCCCGGCCCCGCTCGCGTCCGGCTTCGGGCGTCTGGGCGCCCGGCGCCGCGCGGCTGAGCCTCGTCCTGCCGCGGCGCGACCTCGACCGGCCCGGGACCTCGACCGGCCCGGGACCTCGACCGGCCCGGGACCTCGACCGGCCCGGGACCTCGACCGGCCCGGGACCTCGACCGGCCCGGGATTTCGGTCCGGGCCCTCGAGCCGGTAGGCTGGACCGTTGCTGTGCCTCTGGTTGCCGTCGCCGATCGACGCGGGACCCGGGCACGGCGTGCGGCACCACCCCACGGGCCTCCGGGCCCGCGTCGAGGTGCCGCGACGCATGAGGACCCTCCTGCCACGGACAGACCGTGGCCGCCGAGACCAGAGGAGGTGGGTATGAGCCTGCGTCAGTACGAGATCATGATCATCCTCGACCCCGAGATCGAGGAGCGCACCGTCGCTCCCTCGCTCGACAAGTACCTGACCGTCATCAAGAACGACGGTGGAACCGTGGACAAGGTCGACATCTGGGGCCGTCGCCGCCTGGCGTACGACATCCAGAAGAAGTCCGAGGGCATCTACGCGGTCGTCGACTTCACGGCGTCGCCCGCGACCGCCAAGGAGCTCGACCGCCAGCTGGGCCTCAACGAGGTCGTCCTGCGCACCAAGGTGCTCCGCGCCGACGCCTGAGCGTCGGACCGCGCGAGTACGGTGCGCACCACTGACCCCACGGCGAGCTCCGCGACGAGCTCCCCGACGAACTGACGTCACAAGGAGCTGGCATGGCTGGTGAGACCGTCATCACGGTGATCGGGAACCTGACCGGGGACCCCGAGCTGCGCTTCACCCCCTCGGGTGCGGCCGTGGCGAACTTCACCGTGGCCTCGACCCCTCGCACGTTCGACCGCCAGTCCAACGAGTGGAAGGACGGCGACACGCTGTTCCTGCGCTGCTCGGTGTGGCGTGAGGCGGCGGAGAGCGTCGCGGAGTCCCTGACCAAGGGGACCCGCGTCATCGTGCAGGGCCGTCTCGTGCAGCGCTCCTACGAGACCCGCGAGGGCGAGAAGCGCACGGTGTACGAGATGCAGGTCGACGAGGTCGGCCCGTCCCTCCGCTACGCGACCGCGAAGGTCACCCGGGCCCAGCGCTCGGGTGGCGGCGGCGGTGGCTTCGGCGGGGGCGGCGGTGGCGGCTTCAACGGCGGCGGCGGTTATGGCGGCGGCGGCAACCAGCAGCAGGACGACCCGTGGGCCACGCCGGCCCCCGGCGGCGCCTCTGGTGGGTCGTTCTCTGACGAGCCCCCGTTCTGACCGGCAGCCTGCCTGCCCAGCACCACTGACACACCCATCCCGGGGCATGGCAACTCCCCGGGCTCCGGTACTTGAGAAGGAGCACCACGATGGCCAAGGCCGTTGTCCGCAAGCCCAAGAAGAAGATGAACCCGCTCAAGGCGGCGAAGATCGACGTCGTCGACTACAAGGACACTGCGCTGCTGCGCAAGTTCATCTCGGACCGCGGGAAGATCCGCGCGCGCCGAGTGACCGGTGTGTCCGTCCAGGAGCAGCGTGCGATCGCACGCGCCGTCAAGAACGCCCGCGAGATGGCTCTCCTGCCGTACTCGTCGTCGGCACGCTGAGAAGGAGGCGACACTCATGGCCAAGCTCATCCTGACCCACGAGGTCACCGGTCTCGGTGCCCCGGGTGACGTCGTCGAGGTGAAGGACGGGTACGCCCGTAACTACCTCGTGCCCCGCTCCCTCGCGACGCCCTGGACCAAGGGCGCCGAGAAGGAGATCACCGCGATCCGCAAGGCCCGCAAGGCCCGCGAGATCGAGAGCCTCGAGGGTGCCCAGGCGGTGCGCGACTCGCTGCAGTCGAAGCCCGTCGTCGTCACCGCGAAGGCCGGCGAGTCGGGCCGTCTGTTCGGTGCGATCACGACCGCGGAGATCGCGGACGCGGTCAAGGCGAACGGTGCCCAGACGGTCGACAAGCGCAAGATCGAGATCGGTCAGCCCATCAAGGCGACCGGTGAGTACAAGGTGCAGGTCCGCCTGCACGCCGAGGTCTCGGCCACGGTGACCGTCAAGGTCGTCGCTGCCTGACCCGCTCGGACGCGTGACACGAGGCCGGTGCCCCTGAGGGGGCGCCGGCCTCGTGCGTCGTCGGGCGGCGGAGCGGTGGCGAGGGCCGTGCCACGACCGGGCGTAGGGGACGGACGCGGGCGACGAGGGCGCGCTGGACGGGCGGAGCGCCTGACGGATGGGGCGTCTGACGGGTGGGGCGTCTGACGGGTGGAGCGCCGGACGGGTGGGCGGGTGGCGCGGGGCGCTGTCAGCGCGACGTCGGGCCGTCGGCCATCCACGCGGTGCCGCGGGCCCGGAGCGCCGTCGTCGCGGCCCGGGCGAGCATGAACACCCCGGCGAACCCCGCCCAGAGCCACGCGAGCCCGGCGGCGCCGTCGGGCGCCCACGCGTGGACGGCGAGCGCGCACGGCACGTACGCGGCGAGGGTCACGAGGCCGGCCCACGCGAGGTACCGACCGTCGCCGGCGCCGATGAGGACGCCGTCGAGCACGAAGACCCAGCCCGCGACCGGCAGGGTGACGGCGGCGACCAGCAGCCCCGCGACGACGGCGTCCCGGACGGCGGGGTCCGACGTGAACGGCCGGGCGAGCAGCGGCGACGCGACGGCGATCACGACCCCGAGGGCCGCGCCGGCCGCGACGCCCCAGGTGACGGTGCGCCGCAGGACGGCGCGCACCCGGGGGACGTCACGGGCACCGAGCGCGTGCCCGACGAGGGCCTGCGCGGCGATCGCGAGCGCGTCGAGCGCGAACGCGGTGAGCCCCCAGACCGCGCCCACGACCTGGTGCCCGGCGAGCGCGACGGGGCCGAGCGCGGTCGCGACCCAGACGGTCAGGAGGATCGCGAGCCGCAGCGAGACGGTCCGCACGAGCAGGGGAGCGCCGGCGCGGGCCTGCCCGAGGATGCCGGCGGCGGCGGGGGAGAGCGGCGCCCCGACGACCCGGGCGCCGCGCACGACGACGATGACGAGCACGGCGGCCATGCCGAGCTGCGTGAGCGCCGTCCCGAGCCCCGACCCGGCGATCCCCATCCCGGCGCCGTACACGAGCGCCACGTTGAGGACCGCGTTCACGACCGCGCCGGACGCGGCGACCACGAGCGGGGTGCGGGTGTCGAGGAGCCCCCTCAGCGCGCCGGTCGCGGCCAGGACCAGCAGCATCCCGGGCAGGCCGGGCGCGGACCAGCGCAGGTAGGTGACGGCGTGCCCGGCGACGGCGCCGTCGGCCCCGAGCGCGTCGACGGCCCAGGGTGCGGAGGCCCACAGGCCGAGCGCGAGCAGGACGCCGAGCCCCGCGGCGAGCCACATCCCGTCGACCCCGAGGCGCAGCGCGGCGACCCTGTCGCCCGCCCCGAGGTGCCGGGCCACGGCCGCGGTGGTGGCGTAGGCGAGGAAGACGCAGAGCCCGACGACGGTCACGAGGACGGTCGAGGCGAGCGCGAGCCCGGCGAGCTCGGACGTCCCGAGGTGCCCGACGACGGCGGAGTCGACCAGCACGAACAGGGGCTCCGCGACGAGTGCGCCGAGGGCGGGGACGGCGAGCGCGAGGACCTGCCGGTCGAGGCTGGACACGGAACGTCCACCCTGTGAACTCCTGGCCAACTTTCTCCTCGTCCACAACGGTGCACGGCGTCTCTCCCGGTGAGAGGCGTCTTTCGGGCCGCCGTCCACCTTTGTCCACAGGCCTGTCCACGACCTGTGCACAGTGCCGTGAGGGGGGTCCACAAGCGCGATCGGGTTGTCCCCAGGGCCTGTGGACGCCGTTCTTGGCGTGTCCGGAGGCAGCACCTTAGCCTCGCGTACGGCGCGGGCGAAGATGCTCCAGGGGGCGTCCGGGGAGGACGGCGCGGGAGCTTGTCAGTATCTCCTGATAGAACACATGTTCGACAACGTGCACGGTGAAGTCGGGGGAAGTCTGTGACGATCGAGGAGCTCGAGTACGGCGCGCCGTCCGACGGTGTGCGTGCCGGAGGCGGCTACGACCGGACCCCTCCGCAGGACGTCGCGGCGGAGCAGAGCGTGCTCGGCGGCATGATGCTCTCGAAGGACGCGATCGCCGACGTCGTCGAGCAGCTGCGCGGCACCGACTTCTACCGCCCGGCGCACGAGGCGATCTACGACGCGATCCTCGACCTGTACGGCCGCGGCGAGCCCGCCGACGCCGTCACCGTCGCCGACGAGCTCACCAAGCGTGGCGACATGACCCGCATCGGCGGGGCGCCCTACCTGCACACGCTCATCTCGGCCGTCCCCACCGCCGCGAACGCCGGGTACTACGCCCGCATCGTGCGCGAGCGCGCCGTGCTGCGCCGCCTCGTCGAGGCCGGGACGCGCATCGTCCAGCTCGGGTACGCGACCGACGGCGGCGACGTCGACGAGATCGTCAACAACGCCCAGGCCGAGGTCTACGCGGTCACCGAGCGCCGGACCACCGAGGACTACCACCGGCTCGGTGAGGTCATCGGCGGCACGGTCGACGAGATCGAGGCCGCCGGCCACCGCGGCGAGGGCATGATCGGCGTGCCCACGGGGTTCGCGGACCTCGACCGGCTCACGAACGGGCTGCACCCGGGGCAGATGATCGTGATCGCGGCGCGACCGGCCATCGGCAAGGCGCTCTCCCTCGACACCCCGCTGCCCACGCCGACGGGCTGGACCACCATGGGCGAGGTGCAGGTCGGCGACGAGCTCATCGCGGCCGACGGCACCCGCACGACCGTTGTCGCGGCCACGCCCGTGATGACGGGTCGCCCGTGCTACCGCGTGACGTTCGACGACGGGACGACGATCGTCGCGGACGCCCAGCACGAGTGGGCGACCCGGACGCGTGCCGAGCGCCAGCTGCCCCCAGGCGGCTCTGCCGTCGTGCGGACCACCGAGGAGCTCGCGGCGACGGTCCGCTGCGTGACGGCGGACGGCCGGGCGAACCACTCCGTCCAGACCGCTGCCCCGCTTGCGCTCCCGGACGGCGACCTGCCGGTCGACCCGTACGCGCTGGGCGTGTGGCTCGGCGACGGCCACTCGGCGTCGGCCCGCTTCACGTCGGCGGACCCCGAGATCGCGATGCGGATCGAGGGACGCGGGCTCGTCGCGCGGCAGACGGGGGTCACCGACGGACCCGCACGGCTGTACACGCTGGGTCTGCCCTCGTCCGAGAGCGGCGTCGTCGATCTGCTGCGCGGGCTGGGAGTCCTGGCGAACAAGCACATCCCTGCGGCGTACCTGCGTGCGAGCGAGGCGCAGAGGCGGGAGCTGCTCGCCGGCCTGCTCGACACCGACGGCACGGTCAACCCCACGGGGAGCCCGCAGTTCACGGTCACGAGCCGCCGGCTCGCCGAGGACGTGCGCGAGCTCGTGCACTCGCTCGGGTACCGGACCGGCTGGTCGACGCGCACCGTCCGCGGCCGCAGCGCCGAGTCGTCCACGGCGTTCACCCTCACCTTCACGACGGACGACGACGTCTTCGCGCTCGAGCGCAAGCGTCTGGCCCACAAGGAGCGCCGGCGCCCCTCGACGCCGCGGCTGCGCCAGCGCATGGTCGTCTCGGTCGAGCCGATCGAGTCCGTCCCAGTCCGCTGCGTCGAGATCGACCACCCGGACCACCTGTACCTCGCGAGCCGGTCGATGGTCCCGACCCACAACTCGACGCTCGGCATCGACATCGTGCGGTCGTCGGCGATCAAGCACAACCAGGCCGCCGTCGTGTTCTCGCTCGAGATGAGCCGCAACGAGATCACGATGCGTCTGCTCTCCGCCGAGGCGCGCATCCACCTGCAGAAGATGCGCACCGGCCAGATGGGTGAGGACGACTGGCAGAAGCTCGCGGCCACGATGGGCAAGATCTCCGAGGCGCCGCTGTTCATCGACGACTCGCCGAACATGTCGCTCATGGAGATCCGCGCCAAGTGCCGGCGGCTCAAGCAGCGCCACGACCTCAAGCTCGTCGTGATCGACTACCTGCAGCTCATGTCGTCCGGCAAGCGTGTCGAGTCCCGCCAGCAGGAGGTCTCGGAGTTCTCGCGTGCGCTCAAGCTCCTCGCCAAGGAGCTCGAGGTCCCGGTCATCGCGATCTCGCAGCTGAACCGTGGGCCGGAGCAGCGCACGGACAAGCGGCCGGCGATGAGCGACCTTCGTGAATCGGGCTCTATCGAGCAAGATGCTGACATGGTAATACTTTTGCATCGCGAAGATGCCTATGAAAAGGAATCACCTCGGGCGGGTGAGGCCGATCTTATTGTCGCCAAGCACCGAAACGGGCCTACAGACACGATCACGGTGGCGTTCCAGGGCCATTACTCGCGCTTCGTGGACATGCAGGCGTAGTCCCTGAGCACATGTCGACGTGCAGCCGTTCTTTCTCAGTCGTGCAGATACGTTTCGTAACCTGACGTCGAGACACGCCTACTCAAGAGATCCGCGACGGGTTCGTTAAGCGCGGAGCGTGAACTAATCGCTACCTCGCGGCCAGTAGTCCCGTCTGGGTAGGAGCCCTCCAGGGAGGACTGTGTACCTGTCGAGATGCTAGGTGCTTTGAAATTTTCGGGCCCGGTACTTTAACTACCCCGCGCCGACTCCAGGCCTGCTGGGCCGCGACGCCCGGCCTTGGCGGCAGAGCGTCTAGTTGTACTGACCCGGAGCGTTGTTGACGCGGTCGATGGGTCGAAGGCCGCCGATGCCGAGGTGGGGTCGTTCCAGGTTGTAGTGCTCGAGCCAGGCGGGCAAGGCGTTGGCGCGTTCGGTGTTTGAGGTGAACACGCGTGAGTAGGCCCATTCCCGGGCCAGGGTGCGGTTGAGGCGTTCGACCTTGCCGTTGGTCCAGGGGCAGTGCGGTCGGATGAACTTCAGCGTGATGCCGAGGTGGTTCGCGGCGTCACGGAAGACGTGGGCGCGACGGTAGTTCCGGGCGCTGTCGCTGATCACGCGTTCGATGGTGATGCCGTGAGAGGCGTAAAACGCCGCGGCGCGGGTCAGGAGCTCGGCGCAGGTGGTGCCCTTCTCGTCGCCGTGGATCTCGGCGTAGGCGAGTCGGGAGTGGTCGTCGATCGCGGTGTGGACGTAGTCGTAGCCGATCGGGACGGCCTTGTGCCGGTCGGCGACCCGGGCGACCCGACCGTGGGCCTTCCACCCGCCGCCGTCAGGGATGCGTCCGAGCTTCTTGACGTCGATGTGGACCAGGGAGCCGGGGTAGTCATGCTCGTAGCGGTTCGCCGAGGACCGGGCTGCGCGGATGACCTGCCCCGTGAGCGGGTCGCAGTCCCGCAGCGCCGGGACGCGGTGACGGGCCAGGACGCGTCCGACGGTCGAGGCGGGAAGGCCCAGGTGGTGGCCGATCCAGACCGGTCCTCGCCGCGACAGCATCCGCGCGACCCTGATCCGCGTCTCGACGCAGGCCGGGGTCCGGCGCGGATGGGTGTGGGCGATGCTCGGGCGGTCCACCAGACCTAGCACGGCCGTCGGCCTGGAAGCGGCGCCACCACCGCCACGCCGTCGTGCGCGAGACCCCCATCTCCCCCGCGACATGCGCGACCGGACGACCCGCAGCGATCCGGGACACGAGCGTGAACCTGCCGGCCGGGGTCAACCGGGCGTTAGCGTGAGACACGAGAGACCTCCGTGGTCAGAGTCGGTTCCTAGACAGCTCCAACTCGACCCGGAGGTCTCTCGTCACGTCAACAACGGTCTTGGTCAGTACATCTAGTCACCGCACAGCATCGCACCCTCGGTCGGAGGCGAGTGGCGCCACCTCTCCGCCGGCGACGAATGGTCTAGCTGTGATGTCTCAGGCAGGTTGTTGTGCCTGCTGATGGGCGTGCCGCCGATGGCGGAGTGGATGCGGTGATGGTTGTAGAAGTGCACCCAGGTCGGTAGCTGTGCCAAGCCGTGCTCTCGGGGTCACGGCAGCGTTAGCGTGGGACACGAAAGCCTCCAGGTTCGCGAAGCGGTTCCTCGACAGCTCCACTTCACAACCGGAGGCCTTTGCTACGCTCCCAACTCAAAGCCCGTGTCACACCTAGCGACCCTGACCTGCCCGCTCGCCGGCGGCGGTGCAGACAGGAGCGACTCCACTCGATCGGCTGAGGACGGACCGTCCAACTACCCCTGACCGGCCCGCGTGCCCGCGGTGCGACACGAGTGACCCCAATCACGAACGCGCGCGGGCGTGGGTCGGAAGACCTGGCCGAAGCGTCAGGCACCGTTGCCTCCCGACGACGCCACCGGCAACCGACTGGCGGCGCGCCCGCTCGTCGCCTCCGTCGTGGCGACGTACGTCATGGACCTTGGAGCCATGACCGTGGCGCGACCGCTGCCGACGGCGACCGTCCGCGTCACCTGCAGCCGGTTCCCCCGCCCGGAGCGGCGGGCCGGGAGGGGCAGCGCATTCAACCCACATCGGCGGCGGAACTCGACCCTATCCACCTCGCGGGTCGCCGCCCGGCGGCCGCCCACCACCGAGCGGACCCCAGCCTTTATGCCGTGTCAGTGCATGCTCACCCCTGGGCGAGGTCCTCGGATTTACGCACGAGCGAGCTGAGCGAGGCGCGTCCGTTGAAGCTAGAAACCACTTCTCCTGTCACGCCGTTCTGCAGGCTCCACGCTCTGGTGGACGGACCGGTAGCTCGAATGCTTCCGGCGTCGAAGTGGATAGAGTAGATCTCGGTGTCTCCCGCCGGATTCGTTACCTCAAGATCGACAAGCAACTCGTCGCCGTGTCGTGCGGTAGGCGGAAATGCTTTCAGCGTGAGCCCGTCCAAGTAGTCGTAATCGGGACGGTCCGCGCCTGAACCCACGGGTACGACGGCTCCTTCGCGCGCGAAGAGGGGAACGCTGTCGAACCCATGAGTCTGCTTGACCCACTTCGGTCCGACTACAACGTCTCCGCTCAGAAAGTGTGTCCACGTGCCTTCGGGCAGGTAGAACTCGACCTCACCACTCGCGGTGAACACTGGGGCCACAAGCAGACTGCCGCCCAGCATGTACTGGCGATCCAGGTACTCCGTTGCGGGATCCTCCCAGAACTCGAACTGCATGGGCCGCACGACGGGCGTCCCGCACCTCGCCGACTCCAAGCCTGCTGAGTACAGGTAGGGCATGAGGCGCATTTTCAGCTCGGTGAACTTTCGCGTAACTTCGACGGCCTCCTCGTCTATCAACCACGGAACCCGGTACGACGTGTTCCCGTGAAGTCGGCTGTGGCTCGAGAGCAGACCGAAGGCCGTCCAGCGTTTGAACACCCCGGCGTCGGGCGTTCCCTCAAACCCACCGATGTCGTGGCTCCAGAAGCAGAACCCTCCGTAGGCCAGCGAGAGGCCGCCTCGTAGCGTCTCGGCCATCGACTCGTAGCTCGAGGTCGAGTCCCCACCCCAGTGCACCGGGAGACTCTGGCCACCAACCGTGGCAGCGCGGGCGAAGACGATGCCTTCACCCGTTCCGCGCTCCTCTTCGAGCACCTCGAACACGGCTCTGTTGTAGAGCAGGGAATAATGGTTGTGCATGCTCGCGGGGTCAGTGTCGTCGTCGAACCTGACGTCCAGCGGGACGCGTTCACCGAAATCGGTCTTGAATGTGTCCACGCCTTGCCGCACCAGCGCTCTCAGCTTGTCCTTGAACCACAGGGTCGCCGCAGGGTTCGAGAAGTCCACCAGACCCATCCCCGCCTGCCACCGGTCCCACTGGAACGTAGTTCCGTCTTTCCGTTTCACGAGGAACCCCGCGGTAGACGCCTCGGCGAAGAGCGGGCTCCTCTGGGCGATGTATGGATTGATCCACACGCATACTCGCAAGCCCTTCTCGTGCAGCCGCCGCAGCATGCCCTCCGGGTCCGGGAACACGCGCGGATCCCATTCGAAGTCGCACAGCCTGAACTCGCGCATCCAGAAGACGTCGAAGTGGAACACGCTCAACGGGATGCGCTTCTCCGCCATCGTGTCGATGAAGCTGTTGACGGTCGCCTCGTCGTAGTCCGTGGTGAACGACGTGGAGAGCCAGAGACCGTACGACCATGCAGGTACGGCCGGCGGACGTCCGGTGAGGGCCGTGTAGCGTTCCAGGATGTCTCTGGGACTCCGTCCGTGGATGACAAAGTACTCGAGCGACTCGCCGGGGACCGAGAACTGCACTCGCTCCACCGATTCCGAGGCCACCTCGTACGAGACGTGGCCGGTGCGATTGACCAGGACCCCGTATCCTCGGTTCGTGAGGTAGAAGGGGATGTTCTTATAGGCCAGCTCGGACCAGGTTCCTCCATCCGAGTTCCAGATGTCCACGGTCTGACCGTTCTTCACGAGCGGGCCGAATCGCTCGCCGAGTCCGTAGACGAGCTCTCCGACGCCCAGCGTCAGCTGCTCGTGGATGTAGGTCGACTCACGCGGCCACGACGTCGCGTCCTTCGTTGCTCCAGTGTGCTGTCCGTCGACGTGCGCGTCGTCGCTGAGTTGAACATATCCGAGCGAGTTGCGACCGCTCTTCGTCAGAACCTTCCCACCAGCCTCGAACGTGAGGTTCCACGGTGCGCCACGCGTGATCCGGGCCGTCAACGATCCGGAGCGCAGCGACGCACTTTCCGGATCGGTCTGTGTGCTGACGGATGCCGCGTGGTTGCGGTCGATCTCGAATCCGGTCGGCTGCGGCCCTCCCGAATGGTGTTCCACCTTCACGGCGATGACGTCATCCATCGGCGACGACAGGGTGACCGTGAGCGCAGGCTGGTCCGTCGTGTAACCCCTGCGGCTGACCACCCTCGTCGGTGCGGTTATCACGAGCGTTTCATCGACGGTCTCGATGTCATACGCCTGTCGCGCGATCATCCGTGACACACCGTGCCGCGTCTCCCAGAAACCTTCGCTGAACTTCACGTCTAATCCTCCCAGCCTTCACGTTTTCTCGGTCGAGCGTGCTCACGGCCTTGCGGAGCGTCCGCGTCCAGGCGCGGCGGCGTCAACTTCTGCCCGTGCCACGGCTCATGGGTGTAGCTCTTCCTCGACGAGGAGCACTCTGGGCCGGGAATGACGGTGGACCGAACCGGCCGAGCGGGCAGCTCTCATCGTTCGACCGTGATGATCTGACCGGCCGAAGTCGTGGAGACCTCCAGGGGCAGCCGCCCTTCCAGCATCTTGACGAGGTAGTCCGTATCGCACTTCCCGCCGGGGACCTCCGGACGACCCGGTGTGGTCGAGACCAGGTGAAGGCGCGAGGCGATCCGCCGGGCCTCGGCGATCATGACGAGGAGGTCGTTGGGCAGCAAGAATCGCCAGAGGTCGACATGCAGCACGTCGTCGAACTCAGCGTCGTCGAACAGCGTCCGCATGCCGAGCAGGTGCGGATTCCCGGCAGCGGCCGGCGCGCGGTGGTTCCACGTGACGGTACGGCCCGATCGATCCCGCGGAGGCGTTCCACCGACGATCAACACGGCCGAGTCCGGGGCGACGAGCTCCGCAAGGTCGTCACGTCGAAGCTCACCGAGGGAGTCGGCGCGGAACGTGTCCAGGACGCCTTCGTAGTACGCGACCTTCGCGTTCGTGTAGGTGGGCGACCCGCCGAGTAGCTCGACATCGAAGCGGGGGTGCTTCCTGCGGAAGAGCTCGGTGTTCCGCTGGTGCTCGATCGCCTGGCGTGCGTAGTCCCGGAAGTGCGGCACGGTGAAGCTGTAGGCCTCGGGATCGAGCACGAACTGCCCCTCGGGTCGCCCGGCAGCCTCGAACAGCCGGTAGCCGAGCTCGACGTCCTCACGACCCCATCCGTCGAAGTCCTCGTCAAATCCGCCGATGGCCTCGAGGTCGCGTCGGCGGACCGAGACGTTGTGGGTGAACAGGTAGGCCCACGGAATCCTGCTGACGGCGATCGCGGACGCCTCCGCACCGAACATGCTGAGCCGCACGTCCTGCTCGACAGCAGCCTTCGGCGCTTCGGCATCGCCGTCGAGCAGCCGGTTCACGGTGTCCCAGGACGGCTCGTAGCGGTTGCCCAGAAGGACTCTTGAGGTGTCCGACCCACCTCTCCGGTGGAACTCGGCGTGTCTGCGCATCAGGTCGGGTGCGGCGTAGGAGTCGCCGTCCAGCATGAGTACCACGTCGCCCCGTGCCGACCGGATGCCGTGGTTGCGGGCCCTCGATCTGCCGCCGCCCGGGTAGCGGCGCTCAACTCTCAGGTTCGTCAGGTCAAAGGGAGCGACGGTCTCAGCGGCCGGCACGGTGGACCCGTCGTCGACGACGATCACCTCCCATTCGGCGCAGGGAAGGTCCTGTGCCGTGAGTGATCTCAGCGTGAGCTCAAGTCCTTGCGCGTTGTCGCGGATCGGCACCACGACCGAAACGTAAGGATTCTTCATGTAATTGGCCCCTGTCTGTGCGGTGAGAACTCTGTGCCGAGGTTGATCGAGCCCGTGACGGACCCGCTCGACGAGGCTGTCGAGCTCTGCTAGCGAATGGGTGCGTCACGGAGACGCACATCTCGTGAGTTCGTACGTGACCGTGCTACGACCCGTACTGCTGCCAGAACTACGCGGTGAGACGCCATCCGGCTCGCCGTCCGGGAGTGCCCGGCGTCGACCGGCGGAATCCTCTTCCTTCTCCGAAGGAACGGCCTCGTCCTTTCGATCCCACGCATGGGACCGGCGCCCGCTCTTTGTCGAGGGAGGGCCAGACCCGCGGTGCACCACGTCGCGCTGCACAGCTCTCGGGTGACCAGGTACTCGGTGCTGTCACCGGTCAAAAATCCGGGCGGCCCGATCGGCTCGCTCATGCAAACAGCCAACTGCTGCCGGGCGGCGTGACTGTCATGGCGCGGAGATCCTCGGGAAAAGAATGACTGCTCATTAAGGTCGGTGCTGTCGGATCGTCCGGCCGCGCCGCTTCTTCAGATGAACTGCTCGCTTGCATCGAAGCCCTTCGAAGCTGAGGTCTGTGGAGAGTAGGCGCTCCCTTGCTGACGATCAACCGGCAATTTCTGCGATGTCCTGCGCCCTGCACCGCCCTGCCGACGAGGAGAATTCGCACCGGTGGGCCACCCGCCGACTTGAGCGCGCCTTGCCGGTCGGTTCGACGACCCGGGCGAGGACCAGGTCCGTCAACCTCTCGTCCCCCACCGCGTTGAACCCCCAGCGCTCGTCGGTGCCCTCCGCAATGACCTGCGGCTCGTGCTCCCGGCCTCGGGAGCACCGCTCGGGGCGGTGCCGGAGGAGTCCCGCCCGGGCAGCAGACACGAGAGGCCTCTCTCAGCACGGCGAGCTGCCCGTCGTCCTGGGCGGAGCCGACGTCCTCGATCCCGAGGCGTGTCCGCCCGGCTCGCGGACGGCCTGCACCGCCCGGGTACCCCACGCCGTCGAAGCGCTTCGGACGGGCGGAGCGCGGCCGGGGCCGCTGCCGACCCGATCGGCGGCGTCGGCACGCATCCATCGGTCACCTCGTCTCAGATCAGGGCGGTGCCGACCCGCCCAGTCACCCGAAAGTGGAGCGAGTCAGCCGATCGTGTGACAACCTATGACAAATCGACGCGCTTCGACGAGGAGGTCCAGTGCCATGCCTACCCCTGACTGCCCTGCGCGAGCCGGCCGTCCGCCGTGAGAGCGCTGCCCGACCGGCCGCAGCGGACCAGCGGACCGCACCGCCCTGCGGCGCCCGCTCGCCAGCGCCGGCCCCGGACCTGGGCTCCCCCGCGGACGGACGGCGCCGTGTCCGTCGATGGCGCCGTGCGGGCCCCCCTCGGCTCCGGGGGCCACGCCGACCTCGTCGGTGGCCCTCGGAGGGCGTGCTCGACCCTGTACGGCATCCAGGCCGACGCCGACGCGACGCGCAAGCTGACCGCGCGGGGATCGACGGCGTGACGCTCACTCGGTCTGTCTCGCACATCACCGGACCCGTTGCATCGCGAGCTCGGCGGTGCGTCTGCTCCGGGCTGACGGAACGCCACTGCGACATCGCGGTGAGAAAGCGCAGGACCGGCTCCCGAGCGCCGTTGCACGGCCTTTGTCTGCGTGCCCACATTCGGCACCGAAGAACGATCTGAGGAAACGACGGCGACCCTTGACAGCGGCACGAGCGAGATGGCAGCGTCTCGCCGACGACGACACCTTTCGAAAGGAAAAGACAGCATGCAGATCGTCAAGCCGGAGTTCTCCCTGTCCGACGCGGAACGCGATAATCTGCACGACGCGCTGGCGACGATCGACGCCAACCCGTACAAGCACTACGAGGGTTTCTGCGCGCAGGTGCGCTCTGTCTGCGCGTCGTCCGCTGTCCCCGAGGTGCTCGCTGAGCACGTCAAGCACCGCCGCACGCTCTCGCCCGCCGAGCACCCGCTGAGCTATTTCAGCAATCTCCCGATCGACGCGGACATGCCGGTGTTCGACTTCGACGACCCCGTAGCGTCGAAGCATGCGCTCAAGAAGACGTTCATCGGCGAGGCGGTCCTGGCGCTCTACGCCGAGCTCGCCGGCACGCCGGGGATCGCCTACCTCAACGTCAACGACGGTGACGTCTTCCAGGACATCTACCCGAAGCGTTCCCTCGCGGACAGCCAGTCGCAGAAGGCGCTCAACAGCATCGCTTTCCACAAGGACCTCGCCAACCATTTCGTACGACCGGACTACGTCTATATGATCGGCATGCGCGCCAGCGCGCAGAACGAGGTCTACACGACGTTCGCGAAGAACACCGACATCTTCGCCGCGCTCGACGAGGACCAGATCGACGTCGCGCAGCAGCTGCGGTTCACCACACCGTTCGACGACCTGACCGTCCACGGGAACCGGATCGACGTCGGGGAGGCCCAGCGTCACCCGCTCATCCGGCCGAACATGGACCTGCAGTTCTTCGAGAACCGGACGCGGGGTCTCGACGACGAGGCCCAGAGCGTCGTCGACGCGGTCCGCGACGCCGCCCACGCCGCAAAGCTCGGCGTCAACATCCAGGCGCGCGACTTCGTGATCACCTGCAACAACTACTGCGTGCACTCCAAGGAGGTCGTCGCGGCGCCCGACAAGGAGGGTCTGCAGACCCGTTGGGTCATCAAGACCGTCAACGTCGACACCCGGGCGACCCACGTGCCCCACATGGTGCACGGCGTCGACTACCTGGTGCGCGGATGACGGAGCAGGAGGCGCTCACGGCGCGGTCGCCCTGGTCGCTCGAAGGGCGCACCGCCGTCGTCACCGGCGCCAGCAGGGGAATCGGCGAAGCGACGGCGCGCGCACTCGACGACGCCGGCGCCCGGGTGGTGCTCGTGGCGAGGTCGGGTGACCGGCTGACAGCCGTCGCGCGGGAGCTCAAGCAACCGGCGGTCGTGATCGAGGCCGACCTCGCCGACCGTCGGACTCCGGAGCTCGTCGCCGAGGTGGTCGCGCGGGAGGTCGGGACGTTGGACATCCTCGTGAACAATGCGGCAGCGGCGGTACGGGTGCCGACTCTCGAGATGACGGAGGACAGCCTCGACCAGATCCTTGCCGTCAACGTCCGCAACTTGCTCATGCTCACCGCGAAGCTGATCCCCCTCATGCTGCCGACGGGTGGCGGTTCGATCATCAACCTGTCCTCGCTCTCGGGCCTGCTCGGGACCCCGTCGAGAGCCGCCTACTGTGCGAGCAAGAGTGCGATCGACGGCATCACCCGTTCCTTGGCGCAGGAGTTCGGGCACGCGAGGATCCGGGTGAACGCGGTGGCGCCGGGAATCGCGGACACCAAGCTGTGGGCCAGCAACAAGGCGATCCCCGGTGTCGAGGAGGCCATGAACAAGCACATCCCGCTCGGGCGGTGGGGCAGGCCTGAGGAGATCGCCTCGGTCATCGCCTTCCTCGCGTCGGACGCGGCGGCGTACGTCACCGCTCAGGTGATCAGCGTCGACGGCGGGATGGCGGACACGCTCGACCTCTACACGGGAGCGATCTAACCGATGCGCTCGACCTCGGTCTCCGGCGGCCGGGAGCTGGAGGAGGCGAGGGACGACATCGTGACGATGCTGGCGCGGCGCTACGGGCGCGCCGGCACCGTCACGCTCGCCCCGGTGGCCGGCGGGCTCTGGAACCTCGTGCTGTCCGTCGACTCGACGCATGGGAGCTTCGTCTACAAGCGGTATCGGGCGGCGTCACCGCCGGGCTTCGCGCGGGCGCCTGCCTCTGCGGTGGAGCTGTTTCGCACGGCGGTCGCCGTCCACCGGCTCGCGCCGTCCGCGGGCGGGCTGGGTGCAGACGTGCCCGAGCTCCTCGAGGTGAGTCCGGACCGTCTCTCGGTCCTCATGCGCGCCGCGCCCGGCGAGCCGCTCACCGTCCGCTTGCAGGGGACCGGCCCGCTGCCTTCGACCGCTCTGCTCGAGCTGGCGCGGTGGCTCGCCCGCTACCACCGACTCACCTTCGGCGTTCTCCCGGAGTTCGCCGGCGAGAACAGCCTGGAGCGCTACAAGCGGTACAAGACGCAGATGCAGTACGGCGACGTGGCGGGGCGGCTCTCACCGGCCGCCGGCGGCGCGCTGCAGTCGTTGTCATCGCGCTACGCCTCGCAACGTACTTGCCTCGTTCACGGCGACCTCAACTCCGCGAACGTGCTCGTCGGCGGGTGTGGTGCTCGCGTGACGGTCTTCGACTTCGAGCAGGCGCACGTCGGCTCTCCGGCGTTCGACATCGCCTACCTGCTCGCGGAGGTGGTGGTCGCAGCTCACGAGAGGGGTGCGACCGCCGCGCTCGCCCGGGAGTTCCTCTGCGCCTACCAGGACGAGTGGGGCGAGGGCGCGGTGTCCGAGCAGGACGTCACCGAGCACCTGGCCGGCCAGATCCTCTACCGCTTCTGGGGGCCGAGCCGCGCTCGGTGGACCGCGTACACGTCTCCGACGACGCGGTCGTGGTTCGAGGCACGCTGCGAGCGTGTCCTCGCTCACGCACAGTGGTCGCTGGCGGCGCTGGACGTGACGGTGTGAAGGGCCGCCGCGTCGGCGGGTCCGCCTACACGAAGTTGCAGCCCGTGCTCGAGCGGGCCGCGTCGGAGGGCCTGGTCCTCTGGGAGGAGCCGCACGACCGACCGGTGCCCGTCGGGCGGATGGCGGCGCGCGTGAGATTCGTCCCGACGTTCGTCCATCGCGCGTTGACCTACCGGACGACGGCGGAGTCCTGTGGCCTGTGCCCCGGGGACCGCAGCGAGAACGTCATCGGGCCGGCTGACGTCCCGCCACCGTGGTCGCCCTCGTTCCACAGGTTCTGCGAGGTGTTCGACCTCCGGCTGAACAACTTCCCTTACCTGAAGCACCAGGTCCTTGCGTGTTTGCGCGTGCACGCGCCCACGCTCACGTCGACCCAGCTGGGCGCCTTCGTCGCCTTCCTGCCGGAGTCCGGGTTCCGCGGCGGCGCGATGCAGGTGCTCGGCAGCGGCGCCACGGTGCCCGACCACGCGCACCTGTCGCTCTTCGCCGAGCCGCTCCCCGTCTTCGACCTCGAGCGGGAGGAGGTCGGGAGCATCGGCGACGTGCTCGTCCGAACGTGCGTCGGGTACCCCGGGTGCGTCCTGGTGTTCGACCAGGGAGAAGTCGCGTCCCGGTGCGAGGCCGTCGTGAGGGTGCTCGACCGCCTGGCGGAGCGGCGCATGACGTTCAACCTCCTCGTCGACCCCGACGGCGCCGTCTACGTCGTCGCTCGGACCCATGAGCGGTCGCCGACCGCACGTCGGAAGATCGGCTTCACGGCGGTCGCGGGGCTGTACACCGGGTACGTCGGCCAGGCCCCGACTCCCGACGCCGCCGGGCTGCGCCGCGCGATCCTCGACGACTGCGACGCTGTCACGGCACTGACGTACGCGGCCGCGCTCCGTGAGACGGTGTGGCAGGCGTCGCCCGGAGCGCTGCTGGGCCTGCTCGAGGACTCCGACGTGACGGCCGCGACGCCGGCCCGCTCCCGGTCGCAACCGGTACGGGCGGAATAAAGTGTGCTCTGACCTGGCGAGTTACTGCTCGCCTGAACCCTCTGACGCGAAGGAATGCTTTGAGCATCGACGAAATGATCGTGGACGAGACCCGCATCGACGGCCTGCTCGTGATCCGTGTGAAGCAGGCAGGGGACGCGCGCGGGACGGTTCGCGAGTTCTTCCGCACCTCCATCTGGCAGCAGGACGAGTTCCGGTCCCGGGTCGACGGTCCCTGGCTTCAGATCAACGTGACGGAGACCCGTCGAGGAGCAGTCCGCGGTCTGCACGCCGAGGCGATGAACAAGCTCGTCGGGATCGTCTCGGGCCAGGCGATGGGGATCTACCTCGATACCCGTGAGGGGTCGCCGACGTACGGTGCGGTGCACACGTGCACCTTGGAGAAGGGCACGCAGGTCTTCGTGCCGCGCGGTGTCTGCAACGGCTTCCAGTCGTTGTCCGACGAGAGCCAGTACCTCTACTGCTTCGACAACGAGTGGCGGCCCGGGATGCCGGGCTCGGCCTACACCCCGCTGAGCCCCGACCTGCACATCGAGTGGCCGATCCCCTTGGATCGGGACGACCCGGCGCAGATCTCGACGAAGGACCGCGACGCCCCCGTGTGGACCGCGCCGGAGCGCTGAGGTCGTCCGGCACGGCGAGCACACCGGAGCAGCGCACCTCGACCACCCGACGATCGAGGTGCGCTTCCTGACCAGCCGCACCGCTGACCTGCTCTCGCAGGGCAGCGGCCGTGCGCGACTTCGTCACAGGCGTCAGGGGGTGGTGAGCGCCGGCCCGGGGCGCTCGTGTCTCGAGCGCGCTCGCGCGGCGGTGGTGCTGACTCGAGCGTCCCGCCGCCGGGGCGAGTCCCTGCACGTCACCGCCGACCTCCAGCGAAGAGGCGAAGGCTCGTCTCGTTCGGCGCGCGGGGTGCGCCACCGGATCCACGATGCTCGGTCCGTCACCTGACGATCGACTCCGCGAGCGAAGGAACATCATGCGAGTTCTCTCAGTTGCGTTCTCACCGCACGGCGGGATAACAACGGTCCTGGACAACCTGACCGTGGCGATGCGCAACGCCGGACACGTCTACGAGTCGATAGACGCGGACGCAGTCGTTCGCGATCTCGGGTCTGCCGCGACTCGAGAGGTGTCATTCCATGCGGCGCTGGCGACGAGTTCTTTGACTGGCTCCCTGGTGGCTCGAGAGATGGACGACGTCCTGCCGTCCGCGGACGTCGTGCACTGCCATGACTTCCGCGCGGCTCCGCTTGCTCGCGCCCTCGCCGATCGTCGCCGGATCCCGATGGTCCTGACCGTGCACTACTGGTTCACGGCTCCGCAGTGGCGCGAAGGATCAGCGGGCGATGCGAGCGAGCTCGCATTCATCGACTTCCGCGTGTGGCTTCAGAGCTGGGCTGTTCACGCGGCGGACCGTGTGACGGCGGTGAGCGAGTACACGGCGGAGACGGTCCGATCGGCGGTCGACCCGGTTCCTGACATCAAGGTGATCACCAACTGCGCGCCGACGGCTGGTGTCACCAGGTTCTCCGGCAACGAGAAGCGGACGGTCTTCCTGCCCGCCAGGTTGACGCGCGGAAAGGGCGTGGACATAGCCATCAGGGCTATCGCCGAGCTCGATTCCTCGGCCGATCTGGTGATTGCCGGCGATGGCCCCCGTCGGGTGGAGCTCGAGACGCTGGCCGCCCTCCTCGGTGTCGAGGATCGTGTGCGCTTCCTGGGTGACCAGCCCTTGGAGGTGCTGTCGACGTGGATGGCCGTGTCCATGTGCACGGTCATTCCCAGCCGATGGGACTGGTTCCCCATCACGGTTCTCGAGGCACAGTCGTCAGGGGCTGTCGTGCTCGCGTCTGACGCGGGCGGCATACCCGAGCAGATCCGGCTCGAGCACGACGGCCTGCTGTTCGCGTCAGAGGATGTGAGCGATCTCGGCGCACAGCTGCGCTGGCTGCTCTCAGACGAGGCTCGCGGGGCGCGTGATGCGTTGCGCGCGGGCGCGCTCTCCACCAGCAGCATCCGCCCTGGGTGGGACGCCGCGGCGCATCTCTACCAGCGTGAGTTCGCGGCCGCGGCCGCGGCCGACCGAGCGAGTACTCCGGTGTGAGGTGCTCGCAAGCCTCACCGGGACATCGTCATGGCCTCGGCCCGAACTGGATCAGACAACGGCGCGGCGTCATGGATCTCCTGCACGCCCACCTCGCGGTGCGTGCGCTCCGCGAGCTCGAAGGCGGCGAGCGAGTCGCCTCAGCCGTCGAAGAAGTGGTCCGACCTCTGCGCGCTCGACAGGCCGCCGATCTTAAGCGCCCGGAGCGGTGCGGAGCCGTCGTCAGTGGTATGCGTCGTTGCATCTCCGTCCACGCGCGCCCTGAGGCAGTCTCTTCGTCCCGATGCGACCCGGCGAGCACGGCGGTCGTCGAAGCGCTTCGCTCGCGTCGCGGGACGCTAGTCCTACGCGCGGGCGGGTTGGCGGCGTCCCGTAGACCGGGACATCCTGGACGTACAGCCTACTCAGGCACTAGAACAGCAGGACGCATGCGCGCGAGGTGGACGGGTCCACGTCCACGATGCAGACCGCGCACAGCCACCATGACGCCCTCTCGGGTTCCGCACGGCGTGCTGGCGTTGGAGCGCTTCGACGAGGAGGCACGGTGTCCGACCGCAGTCCTGGAGGTGCCGCGGCGTCGGCCCGTGAACGCACCGCCCTGCTCCGGCTGCTCCCGGCTGCCGGTCGCCTCACGCTGACGCTTCTCGTCGGTCTCCGGGTCCTGCAAGTGCTGCTCCCGGCTGTCACGGCCCTCGTGACGGCCGCGCTGCTTGACGCCGTCGCCGTCCGGCGGGACGTCCCGGTCCTCGAGGCCCCCGTGGTCGTCCGTGCCGTGGTGCTCGTCGGGCTGGTCTTGCTCGTCGGGCAGGCGTGCAGCGCGTTCCTGCGCCCGCTGGGCGCGCTCGCGCGCGGCCGTATCAACGCCCAGCACCGTGCCCGCGTCATGCACGTGCTGACGCGCGCCTCGACGGTCGACGTCCTTGAGGAGGCCGAGATCCAGGCGCTCGTGCGCGCCGCCACGGCGGATCCGCGCGAGTGGGTCGAGAAGACCCCGGGGGACGGCGCCCTCGGCCAGCTGAGCCTGCTGCTGCGCTGGGTCGGGCTGGTGGCGACGGCCGGAGTTCTCGCAGCGTGGTCCTGGTGGCTCGTGCCGCTCGTCGTGGTCCCGGCGTTCGTGGTGCGCACCATCGTCCGGGAGCAGTGGGTGCGCCACTTCCGCATCTGGGCCGACGGCCTGCCGCACAACCGCCGGGCCCATTACTGGGGGGAGCTCACCAGCGCCCCGGCCGAGGCCAAGGAGCTGCGCACCTTTGGTATCGGCGACTGGGTCGTCGAGCGACGTCAGCACCACCTGCACCAGCAGCTCGACGAGGTGTGGGCCGACGACCGGCGCGCCGCGATCGAGAAGTGGCGGGTGCTCCTCGTCGCCGTCGTGCCGCTCGCTGCGGCGTTCACGATCGCGGCGCTCGGCACCTCGCGCGGCGAGGGCAGCGTGGGCGGCCTGGCAGCGGTGCTCGCAGCGAGCTGGGGCGTCTTCACTTCGATCACCGGCGCCGGTGACGCGCTCGAGGTCGAGGGTGCCCGTCCGGTGCTTGAGGCGCTCGACACCCTGGAGCAGCGGCTCGGCGACAGTGCGCCCGCGACCTCGGCCGACGCGCCGGATCCGGTCGCACACACGGCACCGCTCGTGCGCTTCGAATCCGTGTCGTTCACCTACCCGTCCTCGGGGCGGGCGGTCCTGGAGCACCTGGACCTTGAGATCCGGCCCGGCGAGTTCCTCGCCGTCGTCGGGCTGAACGGCGCGGGGAAGTCGACCCTCGCCAAGCTCCTGGCCGGGCTGTACCGCCCGGACCACGGACGTGTGACCGCAGACGCGATCGACCTCCGGAGGTTGGCACCGGGCGAGTGGCAGCGTCGTGTGACGCTCGTGCACCAGGACTTCGTCCGGTACCCGCTCTCCCTTCAGGACAACATCGCCCTCGGCAAGGTTGCCGGCCCCGGTTGGCCCCAGACCGAGCTCGTGCACGCCGCCGCGACCGACGCCGGGCTGGACGAGGTGCTCGGCCGGCTCCCGGACGGGTGGGGCACGCCGCTGTCCCGTTCGCGTACCGGCGGTGTGGACCTTTCGGGCGGGCAGTGGCAGCAGGTCGCCCTGGCACGGGCGCTGTTTGCGACGCGCGCGGGTGCCCGCGTGCTGGTCCTGGACGAGCCGACCGCACACCTCGACGTCCGGACGGAGGCGGACCTCTTCCGACGGCTCGACGGGATCACCGAGGGGGTGTCGACGGTGCTCGTGTCCCACCGCCTCTCGACCGTCCGCCTCGCGGACCGGATCGTCCTTCTCGCGGACGGTCGGATCGCCGAGAGCGGCACGCACGACGAGCTCATGGAGCTCGGCGGGGCGTACGCACGCATGTTCGCCATCCAGGCGGAGCGCTTCGCGCTCGGCTACGACGACCGGGCCGACACGGAGAGACCGTCATGAACTCACGCCTGGCGCTCAGCCGTGAGCTCCTCCTGCTGTGCTGGAGGACCGAGCCGAGAGTCACTTCCCTCGTGCTCGCCTGCATGAGCGTCGGCACCGTCGCGTTCGCCGGTCTCGGCCTCGCGTCCAAGACCGTCGTGGATGCCGCGGTGCGTGATGACGTGCCTGTGCTTCTCCTCGCGGCTGTCGCGACGGCGGTCGCGTACGCCGCCGACTGGGTCATCGGGGACATCTGCTTCACGATGCGCATGCACGTCGTCGAGCGGGTCGCGCAGACGCAGGTCGAGCCGTCGATCATGCGCATGTGCACCGAGATCGACGAGATCGACCACCTCGAACGGAGCGACTTTCTGGACCGCGTGACCGCGGTGCGTGGGCAGGCGTGGGCCGTCGTCGACTCGGCGTGGTCCGTTGTCGAGGCGACCGCGCTCGTGCTGCGGCTGCTCCTGGCTGTCGCGCTGCTCGGCAGCGTGAGCCCGTGGCTGCTGCTCCTCGTGCCGTGCGCGGCCGTCCAGCTCGCACTCGACAGCGTCGGGCGTGCGAGGTCGAAGAAGGCCGAGCTCGCGACGAGCGAGGACCAGCGGCTCCAGCGCGCCCTCTTCGAGGTCTGCACGAGCGCCGCTGCCCTCAAGGAGGTACGGGTCGCCGGGGCCGAGGCGGAGCTCGTCCGCCGTCAGCAGGCGGCGGCGAGTCGAGTGGTCGACGGCCGTGCTGCGGCCCTGTACGTGGGCGCGGGCCTGAGCACCGTGGGCTGGTCGGTGTTCGCGGTCGGATTCTCGGCCGCGCTGGCACTCGTCGTGCAGCGCGCCGGGCAGCCGGGAGGGTCTCTGGGCGACGTCGTCCTCGCGGTCACCGTGGGCTCGCAACTGCGGTCGGTCGTGCAGCAGGCCGTCGCGCGGTCCTCCGACGCCGGCGGGTACGGGCGGGTCGTCGAGCCCTACCTCTGGCTGCGCGCGTTCGCCGGTGAGCGCCTCGCCGCGCAGCGCATCGCGACGCAGGTGCCTCCCACGTCGCTGCGTCAGGGGATCGTGCTGGACGCGTTGTCGTTCACGTACGCCGGGGCCGGGCATCCTGCGGTCCAGGACATCAGCCTCTCGATCCCCGCCGGCTCGGTCGTCGCTGTCGTCGGGGAGTACGGGTCGGGCAAGACGACGCTCGTCAAGCTCCTGACGAAGCTCTACCGGCCCACCTCCGGGCGGATCACGGTCGACGGGGTGGACCTCGCGTCCCTCGACACCGCGGCCTGGCGGGCGACCACCAGCGCGGCGTTCCAGGACTTCGGCCGGTATCATACGACCTTCGACGAGGCGGTCGGCCTCGGAGACGTCCAGCGTGCGTCGGACGCCGGTGCAGTCGACGCGGCCGTCCGTGCCGCAGACGCTGGGCAGCTGCGGGATCGCCTGCCAGCCGAAGGCGGGACCGAGCTCGGCAGCCGCTTCGACGGTGTGGAGCTCTCGGAGGGTCAGTGGCAAAAAGTCGCCCTCGCGCGCGCTTGCATGCGGGACAACCCGCTGCTCTTCGTGCTCGACGAGCCGACGGCGTCCATCGACGCCCCGAGCGAGCACGAGATCTTCCGGCGCTACATGGATCGGTCCCGCCGCCTCGCCGAGTCGTGCGGCGCCGTGACCGTGATCGTCTCGCACCGCTTCTCGACAGTCGCGGGCGCCGACCTCATCCTCGTGATGGAGGGAGGCAGGCTCGTGGAGCACGGCGACCACCACGAGCTCATGGCCCGGCCAGGCGGTCTCTACGCCGAACTGTACGGAATCCAGGCCACCGCCTACTCCACGACCCCGTGACCAGCCCACGGGCCCGCCTCGTGGGCCTCGGTCGGACCCGGCCTGAAGCGGGCGGCAGGGTCAGGCGACCGCTGCGGTGACCGGCGGCCGCACGGCGTCACCCGCTGCGAGCAGCTCGCGCTTGAGCTCCTGGACCGAGCTGATAGTGACGGCGCGGCGCGAGTACAGCATCGAGCTGATGATCGCCGCCGTCGCGCCCGCAGCGAAGCCGTCGTGGATGTGCTCGACGGTGCCGGCCCACCCGACGCAATGACAGGCAGCGACACGGACTCGGAGATGCGGCGCGCGATGTCGAGGTCGTAGCCCTCGCCGGTGCCGTCGCGGTCGATACTGTTGACCACGATCTCGTAGCCGCTCGGGATGGAGTCGGTCACCGGCACTCGCTTGACCTGCATGCTCAGAACGATGCACTGGTCGAAGTGCCGCACCTCGCCGGGAAGCCGTCCCAGGCAGTTTTGGTCGTCGTCCGCGGAGTGCGAGAACAGGACCTGCAGGCCCGCGCGCGCGGCGGAGGTGGCCGGTGCGCACGTCGGTCCCTTCAGCCCGCCCCTCCAGGAATCAGCCGTGGGCGAACGGCGCATCCTACTTTGCACGGCGCGTGCGACACGCCCGACATCATGCAAACTACAGCGGCGTGTCCGCGCAATCTGCGCTGCACGTCGACACCTGCGGTGCACACTTGTCGAGTTCCCTCCTACTTTGAAAATCCGCGACAACTTTATTAAATACAGCGGCTGAACAAACTGCCAGTGGACCGGCCTCAGCGGAGCACCTACCCGTCGGGGTGCGGGTCATCGGTCGTCCTCTGACTGCGCACCACGCTGCAGTGGATGGACAACAGGCGCACACCAAGCAGGCAACGCGCCGCGCACGGCGGGGCAATCATCGAGTGCAGTGGGCCATCGAGCGATGTGCCTGTCGAGATGCAAGATAGTTTGAAATCGGGCCCGGATACTGCAAGTACGAGCCGCCGGGCTACGGATGACTGGCACTCGGTGCGGTCGCGCTGGTTGCAGCCCAGCTGGCCAGCATGCGGAGGGCATCCTCGTCGGGTGAGCCGGCGGGGCTGGTGAAGGTGATCAGGGTCAGGCCGGGGTCGGCCGGAAGGTCGAGGACCTCGAAGTCGAGGTGGAGCTCGCCGACGACGGGGTGGCGGAGGTGCTTGCGCCCGGTGCGGTGCAGGCGGACGTCGTGGGCGGCCCAGCGGGTGCGGAACGTTGGGCTCTGTGTGCTGAGCTCGCCGACGAGGTCGGTCAGGGCTCGGTCGTAGGGGTCGCGGCCGGCTTCGGTGCGCAGCTGGGAGACGGAGTCGTCAGCGGCGCGGTCCCAGTCGATCCAGAAGTCGCGGGCGCGGTCGTCCAGGAACGTGAACCGGGCGTGGTTGGCGGGGCTGCCGACCGGGTGGGGGGTGGCGTACACCGGTGAGAACAGCGCACGGCCGAGGGTGTTGGCGGCGACCAGGTCGAGGCGGCCGTTGTTCACGATGACCGGCACGGTGTCGCCAATGAGGTCGAGCAGGCGCTGCACGCCGGGGCGGATCTGACCGGGCGCCGGCTTGCGGCGTGACCGGGTCGCCGGACCGGCGGTGCGGGCAAGGTCGGCCAGGTGGGTGCGTTCGGCTTCGTCGAGCTGCAGGGCGCGGGCAAGAGATTCCAGGACGCTGTCAGAGACGCCGGCCAGGTTGCCGCGCTCGAGCTGGGCGTAGTACTCGACGCTGACGCCGGCCAGGTCGGCGACCTCGTTGCGCTTGAGGCCGGGCACTCGCCGGTTGCTGGCGAACGCAGTCAGTCCGGCGCGCTCGGGGGTGAGTCGGGCTCGGCGGGTGCGCAGGAAGTCCTTGATCTCGTCGCGGTTGTCCACGCCGCCACCGTAGATCGGGTCTGCCGGTCCTGGGGTGGGCTGTTGGTACACCTTCCAGCGGCAACTTCTTCGCCTCTCTCATCGCGAATTGCATGGCTCATGCCGCTGTAGGCGGCGCACCCGAGATGAGAGCGCGAGGCATGAGCATGAGCGAGCAGAGCTCCACCCAGCAGATCTGGCTGGTCACCGGCGCTGGCCGGGGGATGGGCGTGCACCTCGCCCAGGCAGCCCTCGCCGCCGGGCACGCGGTGGTGGCGACAGGCCGGGACCCGCAGCGCGTCCAGGACGCGATCGGCGCCCACGAGAACCTGCTGCCGGTCGCGCTGGACATCACCGACCCGACCGCAGCCGAGGCCGCGGTCGCGGCGGCGGTTGACCGGTTCGGGCGCGTCGACGTGCTGGTGAACAACGCGGGCAACTTCTATGCCGGCTTCTTCGAGGAGATCAGCCCGAAGCAGTTCCGGGCACAGATGGAGACGAACTTCTTCGGTCCTCTGAACGTGACCCGGGCCGTCCTGCCGGTCATGCGTCGCCAGCGCAGCGGCCACGTCATCACGATCACCTCGGCGGCCGGGATCATCGGCCAGGAGTTCTGCTCGGCCTACGCGGCCTCGAAGTTCGCGCTCGAGGGCTGGATGGAATCCCTGCAGTTCGACGTCGCCCCGTTCGGGATCGGCACGACCATCGTCGAGCCCGGGTTCTTCCGCACCGAGCTGCTGGTCGAGGGCGCCTCCTCGATCTGGCCCGAGCTGTCGATCGAGGACTACGCCGAGCGCACCACGCAGACCATCGCGGCGTGGAAGTCCATGAACGGCCAGCAGGGCGGCGACCCCGCCAAGCTCGGCGCCGCACTCGTCACCATCGCCGCACTGGACACCCCGCCCCTGCGGTTCGTCGCCGGCGCCGACGTCGTGGCCGGCGTCGAGCAGAAGGCGCACCTGCTCCTCGAGCAGGTCGACGCCCACCGCGAGCTGTCCTCCGCCATGAACATCGACGAGAGCTGAGCCACCCCGTGCAGAAGTCACTGACCGCCCCGACGACGAGCCCGCCGGCCACCGCGGGGCCGTCCGTCACTGCTGAGCCTTCGGTCCCCGCCGAAGCATCGACCGACGGCACGGCGGTCACTTTCACGGCCGACGACGTCGTCATGACAGGCGTCCTGAACGACACCCAGGTCGCCCAAGACTCCGCCGCGACGCTCCCGGTCACCCTGCCGTCGTTCCGCAACACACGGAGTCTCGGGTTTCCAGCGTGGGTGGCTGCCGACGACGTTTGACAGCGTCTTGTGCCCGCTGGGTGCTCCGCACTGCCAGGAGCGGACGACCCGGCACACCGAGCGGCGGCAACGGTGGCTGGCACCCGCACCCCACGCGTCGCCACGCGTCACGTCCCTGGCCGCCAGCGTGATCGAAGAAGGTCGTGGTCCATCCGGAGAAGGATTCGTCGCAGGCGATCGCGGTGCTGTGGCGTTCGCCGCGCTCGGTCAGGACCTCGACGAGGCCGGATCAAGCCGGGGAGGCTGGCGTGTCGGTGCTCGGACCTAGTGTGCGGAGCATGACGCGGTACATCGACGAGGATCTGCACGGTGCGGAGTTCCGCGAGTGCGATCTGACCGGGGCACGCCTGGTCGGCGTCGTCATGCAGGATGCCGTGATCGACGGGCTCGTCACCAACCTCGTGGTGAACGGTGTCGAGGTCACCGAGTACGTCGAGGCAGAGCTCGACCGGCGTCATCCGGTGCGGGTGCTGATCCGCTCCGAGGACCTCGCCGATCTGCGCGAGGCATCGCGTCAGCTCCGGGCCGGCTGGGCCGCCACGATCGAGCGAATCCGCCGTACGCCCGGCATCGAGCGCCGCAGCGTGAACGGCGAGTGGTCGGCGGTGCAGACGATGCGCCACCTGGTCTTCGTCCACGACTCGTGGTTCCGCCGCTGCTGCCTGGGCTCGACGCAGCTGTTCACGCCGATGGGCATCGGGACGACGGTCGAGCCCGACCGTGGAGCGCACGGGCTCGACCTCGCGCTCGATCCGGCCCTCGACGAGATCGTGCGTGTGCGTGACGCGCAGGCCGCCGAGCTCGAGGCCTGGCTCGACGAGGTCACCGCCGTGCAGCTCGCAGCGCGAGCGCCGGTGCCCGACGATGATGTCTGGCCGCGGTACGCCCGGGGCCGCTCGGTGCGGCGGTGCCTCGGCACAGTGCTCAACGAGACCTTCGAGCACCACGGCTTCTGCGTCCGCGACCTCGACCTGATCGAGGCACAGGACGCTGAGTAGGGCCGGCGACGGACTCGGCATCGAGGTGCCGGGGGAGGTGGCGACGTTCCGCGAGGGCAGGACGACGCTGTGACGGTCCTGCCATCCCGTCTGCCGGGCCGGGACGGTCCGAGTGTCGTGCATCTCGACACCCGCCTACTGTGGATCTGCGAGACGTCGACCACGATCAGCCGCTGAGCTGATGGGGCTCCGGTACGCACACCGGCCAGCGGAGGACCTCTTCCCTGAGCGCCCGGACGACGCACGGCCGCAGCGCTGCTCACCAGGGAGGTTGCGGGCCAGCGTGCGCGGGCGTCGCGGTCCGCGCACGACGAGAGGCAGGGAGTCCATGACGGTTCACGGTGTGGTGAGGCGGGTGGGCGTGCTCGCGCTCGCCTGCGCGCTCCTCCCGGCGGCCCTGCCGGCGACGGCCGCGTCCGAGCCTGCTGACGGCGTGCCCTCGGGTGTCGTGGTGGTCGACGGGCAGGACGTCCCGGTCCTGGGCTCCTTCACGTTCCGCAAGGGGTGGGACCCACGGAGCCCCGAGGTCGTCGGCTTCGTGCACGGCGTTCGTCGGGTCGAGGGCGGTACGGCCGTCTACTACTCCCTGGGTCTGGCGCCGGACGCCGACGAGGACCTCCTCGCCGAGAGTGTGTTCGAGACGTCCGGGAGCCCGTACGACCCCGCGTACGCCACGGAGATCGGCCTCGTCGACATCGCGTCCACGACGATGTACACCCCGCTGCGGGACGCCGACTCGACGTTCGCGACCGCGAACCAGGACCTGTCGACCGACCGGGGCACGCTCGTCGTCGGTTGGGCCGTGTTCCCCGCGCTGCCCCCGAGCACGACGACGGTGCAGGTGCGGATGCCGTCGGGGACGATCGTGCCCGGCATCCCGGTCGAGGACGGCGCCCTGGAGCCCCTGAGCGACGAGCCGGCGCCCCTGCTCGGCACAGGCTGGCCGGAGGTGCCCACGGGCGCCGAGCTGGCCGGCGCGGACCCCGCTGCCGTCACGTGGACGCTGCTGCGTCGCTCCGGGGACCTCCAGGCGATCGCGCAGGCGCAGGAGAGCCCGCAGCAGGTCGCGGTCACTCTCGACACCAACGTGCTGTTCGCGACGGGCTCCGCGGACCCGGGCTCGGCGGCCCAGACCGTGCTGGCCGCCCTGGCGGCGGACATCGCCGCACGCGGGACCGGTGAGGTGGTCGTGACCGGGCACACGGACGCCGACGGGACCGACGCGTTCAACCAGACCCTCTCCGAGAACCGCGCCCTCGCGGTGCGCGAGTCGCTCGAGCCCGCGTCCGGTGGCGGCGTCACGTTCGTGAGCGTCGGCAAGGGCGAGTCGGAGCCGATCGCCAGCAACGACACCGACGAGGGCAAGCAGGCGAATCGACGCGTGACCGTCGTGTACCAGGTGACGGGTGCGGGCCAGTGACCGACATCCGGCAGGCACGTCGGGTGGGTGCTGCACGCCGCGCCCCGTGGCACGCGGTGGTCGTCCTCACGTCCGTCCTCCTGGTCGCCGGCTGCACCGGGGACGACACCCCCTCGCCTGACGACACGACGTCGAGTGACGGCAGCAGCTCGGACTGGACCGCCACCGAGCTCATCGAGGCGGTCTCCGCGCAGGAGGACGACGAGGTGCTGCGCTCGGTCGAGGGTGAGCTCGCCTACCAGCAGGTCCCGGCTCCGGCGCGCTTCGAGGTCGTCGACATCGCGGCGGACGACCAGGCGACGACTCTCGTGCTGCGTCTGACGTACCTCGGCGACGGAGACCTGCAGGTGGCGAGCACGTACCTGAGCCCGGACGTCCGGCTCGCGGACGACGTGCGGGGTCTGGCCCTGCAGGTCCCCACGGAGAACATCCGGTACCAGCCCACCCTCGCGGCGTCGAGCACCGACCCCGAGGGGACCGTCGAGTGCCTGTGCTCGGACCTGTCCGAGCTCGTGGACGGCGCGACCCCGTTCCTCTTCACGGCGACGTTCCCGGCGCTCGACCCGGCGACCCGCACGGTCGACCTCGAGCTCGCCGGGTTCCCGCTGATCGAGGACCTTCCCGTCGACCGGGGGTGAGCCGTCGTCGCGACCGCTCCGCTGAGGCGAACGAGGTGCCCGTGGATCGACCCACGATCCCTCGGCTGCTTCCCGCGGTCGCCTCGTGCACCCCGACCTCGTCCTGCGGGAGTCTTCCGTCCGGGCCACCGGTGCCGTGCTGCCCGAAGGGCTGGCCGTCGGGGAACCGGGCCCGGTGCCCGCGCTGACAGCATGGGACGACGGCAGCCGGCGGGAGCGAGCATGCGGGGTCACGACGGGGGCGAGCGTGCGCGACGGGCGCCGTCGCCGGGCCCCACGACGGCCGACGCCCGGTCCGGGACGCGCACCGGAGGACCGGCGCCGGGTCACGCGCGCGCGACCGACGGCTCGCTCCCCGACATGGCGGGCGCGACCGTGGCGCGGTCGCCCCTGCACCGGGGGAGTGCCGCGGCGGGTGCCGACAACCGCGCGCTCCTCGCGCTCCAGCGGGTCGCGGGCAACGAGCGTGTCGTCGCCTACCTCGCACGGTTTGCGGAGACCGACCGACCCGTCACCGACGAGCGGGTGACCGACGAACCGGCCTCGCCGACGCCCACGTCAGGGAGCGGGCACGGGCGGGGCGCGGCGGCGGCCGAGGTCGCGGACGCGGTGCCTCGACCGCACCCGGCACCCGCGCCGGCCACCCCGGCGGCGACGGGCGCGGCCGGCGTCGGAGTCGCGCCGGCGGGCGTGGGCGGGACCGGGCGAGCACCGTCGGGCGCCGGACCGGCGGGCGCCGAGCAACCGGTGAGCGACGCGCCGGCGGGTGGCCGGTCGGACGGGTCGGCGTCGGCGTCGGCCGCGGGTGCGGCACGGGCGGCGCCGGGATCGGGCGCGTCGGTCGCTGCGGCGGCTGCCTCGGTGGGGCTCGTGCCGAGCGGGTCCGGGAACGCGTCGGCACCGCCGGCCGCGGCGTCGGCAGCCACGTCGCCGGGTGCCGCACCGACGGGCGTGGCCCCGGCCGGTGCCACGGCGTCCGCCCCCGCTGCGACGTCGGCCGGTGCCACCGGTCCGGGGGGTCGATCGGTGCCCGCGCGCTCCGCCGACGTGCCGTCCGCGCAGGAGGCGGGCGCCCGGCTCGGTGCGGTGCTCGGCCAGGTGCGGGCGGAGCTCGCGGGACCCGCGCTGCCGGCCCTGGCGGACGTCGAGCACCCCGGCGCACGGACCGTGCTCGACGCGCTGCGCGCAGCGACGGAGGCCGGGCAGGCGGCCCTCGCGTCGTCCGCGCTCGGAGCCGTCGAGCAGGTGGCGGCTGCGGCCGACGAGCAGGTCGCCGCCGTCGGGCGCTCGGCGGCGGACGGCTCCGGACGCGTCGGTGCGGGCGCCTCGACTGCGACGTCGGACGTGCGTGCGGCGGCCGCTGAGCAGACGGGTGCCGTGCGCTCGGGGGCGACCGCCGAGCAGGCACGGGTCGCCGGATGGGGCGCCGCCGCGGCGGGGAGGGCACGGCAGGACGTCGCACGCCGCGAGCAGCAGGTACGGGCCGCCGGGACCGCGCAGCAGCAGCGGGTCGCGGGGGCCGGTGCCGCCGCGGGGGCGGGCGCAGCCGCGGCGATGACGGGCGCAGCCGGAGCCGCCGCTGCGCAGCGCGGTTCCGGTGGCGGCGGTGACGCGGCGGAGGCCCACGCCGAGGTGGCCGGGCGCGTCTCGGGGGACACCGCGCGTCAGCTCCGCGAGGCCTCCGGCGAGAGCGCGCGCCGCCTCGAGCAGCACGCCACGGAGGCGTCGACCACGCTCGGGTCGCACGCCTCCGCGGCCGCCGGGGTCGTCGCCGCCGAGGCGGGCCCGCTCACGGCGCAGCTCGGGCAGGGGGCTGCGACCGCACGGACCGAGCTCGCCCAGGCCGCCGCACAGACCACCGCGGCCGTCGGGACCCGCGCGCGGGAGGTGACGTCCCAGCTCGCCGCCGCCGCCGACGACGCGCGGGCGACGATGGCTGTGCGGGCCGACGAGCACCGCGCCGGGCTCCAGCACGGCGCCGCGACCGCGCTGGCGAGCCTGCGCGGACGTGCCCGTGCCGCGCTCGCGGACGGCCGGGCGGCGCTCGTCGCTGCGGCCGGGCACCTCGCCCAGGCCCGCGTCGGGCGCGCCGCCGCGGGGCGCGTCGCAGCGGAGGCGGCGGAGCAGCTGGCCGGCGGGTACACGAGCGCGAGCGGCCAGGCGAGAGCGTCCGCGGGCCCGGTCGCCGAGCGGCTGACGCAGCACGGCACCGAGGCGGCGACGTCGTTCGGTGCCGCAGCGGGGGCGGTCGAGGGGGCGCTCGCGGGCGGAGCGGGCCGGTTCGGCGCCGCGGCCGGCCAGGCGGCGACGCGTGCGACGGCGGCGTTCGGCCAGGCCGGCGGCGCTCTCGCGCAGGCCGGGGACGAGACCGTGGCGCGCACCGGGGGCCGGCTCGACGCGGCGGCGAGCGGCGCGACCGCCGCGTTCGCCGGTGCCGCGGACGCCGCGCGCGCGAGCGTCGACGTGGGCGCGGCGCAGGCGACCGAGCGCGGCCAGGCGGCGGTCGCGGACGCCGGCGGACGCATCGCCGAGGGGGAGCGCCGGGTGGACTCGCAGCTCGATGCCGGGCCCGCCGTCCAGCGCAGCATCCTCGGCGACATCGGCGACTGGTTCGCGGAACAGCTCGCCGACCTGTGGAACATGATGAAGAGCCCGTCGTTCTGGGTGGGCCTCGTGGTGACCGTGCTCCTGTTCTCGGCCCTGGGTCCGGGCGCGCTCGTGGTCGGGGGGCTCGCGGCCGGCGCGGTCTCGGGCATCGAGAGCAACGTCCGGTCCGGGCGGGACTGGTGGGAGCCCGGTCCGATCCTGCGCGGGGCTCTCATCGGCGGGCTCGCGGGAGGCGCTCTGGCCCTCGGCGTCGTCGGGCTCGGGCTGCTCGGGCTGGAGGGTGCCGCGCTCCTCGCCGGGACGATGGCCGTCGGTGCCGGGGTCGGCATCGTCACGAACCTCGCGACCGGGGAGCGGTGGGACCGCGGCCTGCTCGCGAACCTGTTCCTCGCGTGGCTCTTCCACAAGGTCGGTGGCGCCCGCCGCCCTGGCGCCGACGAGCCGCCGCCCCCGAGGGCGCCACGCCCCGGCGAGCCCGAGCCCGCACCGCGCGCCCCGGAGCCGGCACCGCGTATGCAGGAGCCCATCCGGGAGCTCGAGAGCGGCCGACCGCTGCGGTTCGGCCCCGAGCACGCCCGCGCGCTGCTCGACAACGCGGTCGCGGCGACGGCCAAGTGGCTCAAGATCTTCGAGACGCAGGGGCGGGTCCCGTGGGCGTCGATCCGGGCGCAGCTCGGGCTCGCGCGCTGGCGCTACCTGCCGCGGGCCCCCGAGGCGGCGGCGGTCATCCGGGACGCGCTCAACCGCCTCCCGGCGGGCCCCGAGCGCACCGAGATGCTCGGCGCCCTGGAGCGCTGGGTCGCGGGACCGGCGCCGAGCGACGCGCCCGTCCCACCGTCCCCGCAGCCGGTCCCGGTGCCGCCGGGCCGGGACGACGACGCGGGCGCGCCGTAGCGGCCGCGGTCCTGCAGCGCTGCCCGCAGCGACCGGTGGCCCGGCGGTGCCAGCCGATCACGTGCGTGCGCGGGCTCGGACCGCGCAGTGCGGCACCAGGTGCTCGCCGTCACCGACGAGCCAGAGCTGTGCTTGACGCTCCCGACTCCTCGGTGCCACCGTGGGCTCGCGCTGCGTCGGGGGGCACGTGATGCGTGGGGAGCGACGGCCGTCGTCGGGGCAGACCACACCGGTCACTCCGCGGACCGCCGACGGCCGGATGTCGTCGGTCCTCCGGCCGTGGCCCGCGGACCCGGTCCGATCACCCGCCCTGCCCGCCGCCGGCGTTCTCGCGCTCCAGCGGACCGCCGGCAACCGGGCCGTCGGACGTGCTGTGGCGACGGTCCAGCGCTTCGATCCGATCGCGTACAAGATGACGATCCCGGACTCGCGGCGCGACCTGCTCCGGCGCGCGCTGGACGTGGTCATGCAGTCGCCGGTCTACCTCGAGCTGGCGGCCAGGATCCGCGACGGGGGCGGCTGCACGGTCGAGCTCGATCCCGGCATGCCGACGGCGGCCCACTGGCACGCCCCGACCCGCACCATCCACATCAACCCCAGCAGGGTCGACCAGGCCAAGATGGTCCTCGCGGGGGTCCTGGCGTTCGAGCTGGCCCACTTCGACCAGGTGGCCACGTTCGCCGAGCTGCAGGGCGACGTGCGGTCGGGAAAGGTCGACACCGCCGCCGAGTACGGCAGACGGGCCGAGGCCCTCGAGTACCGGTCGGCGTCGCTGCGGGCCAAGGCAAGTGCCGCGATGATGACGTCGGGCGCCTGGAACAAGCATGTCGACCCGACGTTCCGGCACTTCCTGCCGAAGGGTCAGGAGGTCGACCACGGTCTGGCGGGTCGGTTCACCGGTACGGGGCTCTGGTTGACGTTCGAGGGGTTCTACCAGACGCAGGTCGTGGCCGGCCACACCCAGCTCCTCATGGACAGGTTCCCGAACCTGCCCGCCCGCCGCGACTACCTCGCCAGTCCGGAGGGCATGCTGGCGGAGGCGACGAAGCGCTACCGGGAGCGGAAGCGGCAGCAGGACATCGAGCGGGCGCCGGGTCCTCCCGTCGCCGCGGAGACCGGAACCGCCGACGTCGAGGGCCGCCCCGCCGCCCGGCCGCCCGCCGCGAAGCCGGTCGAGACGACGGACCCGTCGACCTTGCTCCATCCCGACGAGCTCCGCCGGTTCTGGAGCAGGAAGTCCGACGACACGCAGTTCCGGGGACTGGACGGCCGGCGGTACACGTTGTTCGCGGCCGTCGAGGGCACCTACTACTTCAGGCCGGGCTGACCCGTGTCCACGAGCACCGCGGTGACACGCTGCTGAGACGGCGGAAGGCGCCCGCTGCGGCACCGCCGGCGCCGAGGGCCGGGCGAGGGTGGGCTCGATCGGGTCGAGCCCACCCTCCTCGGCTCCCGCAGTCGTGGGTGTGCCGTCCGAGCCCGTCAGCGACGCCGGGCCGGACCCTGCCCTGCGGCCGTCACCGCCGGAGGGTGAGTAGGCCCGGGCGGTAGGGCAGGTTGTTGTACTCGACGTTCACGCTGGGGTCGCGACCCTGGTAGAGCAGCTGAAGGTTGCAGGGGTCGATGGTCTTGGTCTGGTCGGGGTTGGACCGGACCAGGTCACCGTGGCTGATGTCGTTGGTCCACGTCGCGCCGCTGTTGGCCTTGCCCGCGAAGGGGTTGCTCTCGCTGGCGGCCTGCGGCGTCCACGTGCCGTCGAGGCTCGAGGCCGTGAACGAGCGGAAGTACCGCCCGCCCGAGCCCATCGCCTCGACGAGCATCAGGTACTGGCTCTGACCGGCGACCTTGTAGACCTCGACGCCCTCGAACAGGTTGGCCGTGGTGTCGCTCATGATCGTCGTGTAGCTCGACCCGAAGCTGCTCGGGAAGTTCCCGATCGGCATGCTCGCGCGGTAGATCTTGCCGTTGTCGCCGGCGAAGAACAGGTACATGTTCTGCCCGTCAGCGATGAGCGTCTGGTCGATGGGGCCGGTCCCGGAGCCGGAGATGCTGCCCGTGAACAGCGGCTGCGGCGACGACCACGAGCTCACGTTCGTCGGGTCGGTCGAGGTCCGGTAGATGAACGGCCACTGACCCCACTGGTAGGCGAGCACCCAGATGTTCTTGGGCGCGAAGTAGAACAACGTGGGAGCGACGGTGCCCGACGGGAGCGCGTTCTGGCTCGCGGAGGCCATGTCCGACCAGCTCGTGAACGGGTTGAACGCCATCGAGCCGTAGCTGCCGTTCACGACGTTCGACGCGTACACGAGGTGCTTGCCGTTGTGGACGACGTTCGTGAAGTCCTTCAGCGACGTCCATCCCGACCGCGGCTGGGCGAGGGGACCGGTGGAGTCCCACCGGTAGCTCGACGGCAGCGGGCACGCGCCCGTCGGTGTCGGCGTGGGCGTCGGGGTGCCGCCGACCCGGACGAGCTGCCACTGCTGGTTGGTGCCGTTCCAGTCGGAGTACTGGACGACGTTGCCGCCGTCGGCGGTGGACGCGCCCTGCACCTCGACGGCCTTGCCGCTGCTGCGGCTGACCAGCTGGGTGTACCCGTCGACGTCCTGGATGCTGAACTGCTGGTTGGACGCGTTGTTGTCGGTCCACTGGATGATCGCGGCGCCGTCGGCCGTGGACCCGCCGCTGACGTCGAGGACCTTGCCCGACAGCACCGACCTGACCCGGTAGTAGCCGTTGCCGGAGTCGACGAGCTGCCACTGCTGGTTGGTGCCGTCGTTACGCGACCACTGCGCGATGCGGGCACCGTCGGTGGTGGCCCGGGCGTACACGTCGAGGGCCTTGCCGCTGTTGCGGTTGACCAGCACGTACGACGCCGTGGTGTCGATGTTCGCCGCGCTCGCTGTCGGCGCCGCCGCGACCGCGACCGCACCAGTGACCGCGACACCCAGCGCAAGGAGCGTCGCGGACCAGCGTCGTCGCGCGCTTCCTGGAGTTCTTCTCACCTGTTCATCTCCCTTGTCGGGTCGGGTCGGGAGCGGGTGCGCCGTGCCGCGCACCCGCTCCCGCGGGGCCGTCAGTCGTCCGACGCGGACGGGCTCGCGGCGCTGGTGGGCGCCGTTCCCCCTGCTGTGCTGCACGACGTCCGCGCCGGCCGCTGCGCAGGGTGGCTGCGCCGTGTCGTCGCGGGTGCGATCGCGCGTGGCGCGATCCAGTCGGGAGCCTTGCCGACAGCGTTGTCGCCCACGGCCGTCTCCCGGTGTCCGTGACATCGCGGTGTGAGCGTTAACACGTAGCCGAGACCAATGTGGCACGGAGCGATGGCTCCCGACCCCGTGCGAAACGCTTCGAGCGGGACCGCACGTGCGACGCGTGACCGGTCCGGCTCAGCGCGGAGCGCGCCCGAGGTAGACGGTGTTGGTGGCGTCCCGGCCCTGCAGGGGGTTCGGGAAGGTGACCACGTCCGCCCGGACGTCGACCAGCGCGGTGCGCAGGAGCTCCAGGTACTCCTCGTCCGGCGGGTCGTTGGACCACAGCGCGAACACGCCGCCGGGCACGAGGTGCTCGCGCAGCCGCTGCAGGCCGGCCGGCGTGTAGAAGCCCGCGTGGCTGGGGTTGAGCAGGTGGCGGGGCGAGTGGTCGATGTCGACCAGGACGGCGTCCCACCGGCGGCCGGGCGCGTCGGGGTCCAGGCCGTCGTCCGACGCGAGGGCGGCGAAGAAGTCGGCGTGCACGAGCCGGCACCGCGGGTCGGCGGTGAGGACGGCGCCGGCGGGGATCAGGTCGGACTGGTGCCAGTCGATCACCTCGGCGAGCGCGTCGACGACGACGAGCGAGCCGACGCGCGCGTCCGCCAGCACGGTGAGCGCGGTGTACCCGAGCCCGAGGCCGCCCACGACGACGTCGAGCGGAGCCGCACCGCCGTCGGCGGACGCCCCGGTCATGGCGAGCCCGAGCCGCGCGAGCTCCTCCTCGGCCACCGTGAACAGGCTCGACATGAGGAACTCGTCGCCCAGCTTGACCTCCAGCACGTCGGCTCCGGTCACCGGATCCCGGCGCCGGCGCAGGCTGATCTCGCCCATCGCCGTCGGCTCCCAGGCGAGCTCCTCCACGCGCGGACGTCGTGCTGGTTGCTCGGGCATCCAGTCAGCCTAGGCCGGACGTCGCGCGCCCACCCGGCGCTGCCGGGCGTTCCGGACGTCAGCCCTCGAACGACGCCGAGAGCTCCTCCGCGCTCATGTTCGTGCGCAGGGTCAGGGGGTCACCGGCCCAGCCGAAGAGCGCGACCGATCCTTCGGGGAAGTCGGCATGTCCGGTGACCCAGGCGATGAACTCGGCCGCCACCTCCGGGGACCGTTCGAGGTTGAAGCCGGTACCTCCGGCCAGCAGGTCGACGAGCAGCGCGTCGTCGCCGGTCTCGTCGGGGATCTGGAGCTGGCCGTAGCCGAAGGCGGCCTGCTGCCCGTCGTACCGGACGAAGCGACTCGTGGGCCACCTGGTCAGGGCGGCGCTGGCGAGCGACTCCACGTCGAACGCGTACTCGCCTTCAGCGGCCGCGAGCAGGGCTTCCATGGTGAACTCCGATCACTCGACGATGCGGACGTAGCCGTGGAGGCCGAGCGCGCGCATCCGCGACTCGATGAACCGAGCAGCCTGCACGCTGTTCGTCGTGAGCTCGACCGTGCCGTTCCCACCGAGCGCCTGGGCTGCCTCGGCAAGGCCGCTGAGCTTCTTGTCCATCGACTGCACGGCGACCGATCCGAACTTCCCCAGGCTCTCGGGGACGTAGAACGAACGAGCCGGGTCACCGACGTACTTCGCGTCTCCGATGGCGCCGTACTGCGGCGTGAACCCGTCGGGGTACACCTTGCTCCCGTCCGGCAGGGTGATCAGTCGCTCGTCGTCCCCGTAGACCCTGAGCTGGTACTGGCTCTCCGGTCCGGAGGATCTCAGGTGGGACTCCGGGAGCGCGTCGTAGCGGGCGCGCGCGGCCGCCGCAGCGGTCTCGTCCAGCGCCGCGAGCTCGGTGCCGTCGGCCAGCTCGATCGGCTCGCGTCGCCTGAAGGCGCCGAGGTCGATCATGCCGGCGTCGCCGCGGGAGGCCGCGCGCTGCGCGGCCCAGAAGGCGGCGGGGTCGCGTGCGATCTCCTCGCCGAGCAGGCGTGCGCCTCGCCCTGCGGCGGCCCCGGCAACGTTGCCCGGGAGGAAGGTCAGCACGAGCTCGCCGGCGTCCATGCCGGCTTCGAGCGGGGTCGTGGTGGCGAGGTAGTCGGCGGTGGCGCGGACGGGGTCGCGGGTGAACGTCGCGGCGCCCTCGGCGTGGGACAGGCCGTACGTCGCGACTCCGGAGACGCCGACCGCCAGTGCGAGCGACCCGCCGGACAGGGCGACGAGGGCGGCGACGCCGGCGCCGACGGCGACCTGCTGGACGGGGGACAGGCCGTTCCACCACTGCCCGGCGTTCTCCAGCAGGCCGGCGAGGTAGTTCCCGTTCCCGTCGAGCAGGAGGTACCGCCCGATCCCCGAGGCCATCGTCGTGCCCCACCACAGCGCGAGCGCGAGCCAGGCGCCGCCGACGACCGCCGTCGCCCGCTGGAAGACGCGTCGTGCACGCGGCTCGACGCCCGGGGTCGTCAGCGCCATCGCGTCGGCGCGGATGTTGCGCACGTGCACGGCGACGGCGCGTGCGCGCCCGACCGCGAGCCGGCGCGGTTCCGTCCCGACGCGGGCGTGAGCGGCGACGACGACGGCGACGTCGGCCCACCACTGCGCGAGCGCGCGCAGCACCGGGGTCGCGAGGGAGGCCAGGCGCCGCGCGATCCCGGTCCCGGTGCCGACGCGTCCCTGCCACCACCGGAGCAGGCGCTGCCCGGGAGGCGTGTCGACGAGCGCGCCGCCGGGTCGCAGCCGGTCGCCGTCGAGCGGTGCCAGCCCGGCAGCCCGGTGCCGGCGCTGCACGTCCACGAGCAGGCACGCGACGAGCAACAGGGCGGACAGCACACCAGTCGCCCTCCCGTGCCCGGTGAGCGACCACAGCCCCGACAGGACGGCGGGGAACCCGGCCGCGTCCTCGGCGGGCCAGCTCGAGTGGGCGTTGTGCGCGTTGTACGACGCGTGCTCGGCGACGGTCAGCACGAACGACAGCACCGGGAGCCCGACCCCGGCAGCGCGCGCGGGGCGGCGCCCGGTGCGCCACAGCGCGATCCCCAGCCCGATGCTCATGGCCGTCGTGACGGTCCAGATGTGGTGCCCGTGCGCGACCGCGACACCGTCCGTGGACGCGAACCCCGCGGTCGTCCAGGGGTTGAGCGTGTAGGGCTCGGGCGGGTTCCAGAACAGCCACAGCGTCCCGCGCGAGGCCACCTGGCGGACCGCGTCCTCGTAGGCGTTGAACGCGATCCCGGACGCGAACCCGACGAGCGACCAGTCCGTCGCGGAGAACCGCCGGACCCGCCCGGGCGCGAGGAGCGCGAGCGCGAGCAGCGGGACGAGCTTGCCGGTCTCCTCCAGGAACCCGGCGAGCGCCACGCCGGACCCGTCCGAGGACGGCCCCAGGTCCAGCGCCGCGGCCACCTGGAGCGTGAACCAGCCGATGACGGCGGACCACAGCACCGCCAAGCTGAACAGCCGCGCGGTCGTCGCCCACGACAGCGTCTTGGTCCGGGCGAGCAGGAACCACACGACCAGGAGGACGAAGCTCCCGACGTACACCCGGACCGAGGCCCGGGCGGACTCGACGACGAGCAGCATGACCAGCACCAGGACGAGCGACACCCACAGGCCGACGGCACGCACCCGCGCCCATCGCGCGGCCAGCACCGGGCGGTCCGCCCACCACGCCGCCGTGCGCGCGCGAGCCACCTCCCACCCCTCCGGTGGTGCCGCCGGGCGCACGGGCGCGCGACCTGCAGTCGTCACCACGACGAGCCTCCCGTGTCTCGCATGAGCACGACACACGGTAGCGAAGGCCACCGCCGTCGCGGCCTGGAGGGCGTCGCGCCCCGCGACCCGAGCGGTAGCACGCAGGGCCGGTGGCGCCCGGCGCACGAGCGCGCACGGCGCGACCACGAGACGGCGGCGTCCGTGATGTGAGACGTACGCGCGTGCCCCTGTCGCCGGCGGGTGCCGGCTCCTACGGTCCCCGTCCAACCGCGGGCGCACCGGCCCGCGTGGGCGGCGTCGTGGTCGCGAGCCCGAGCACGCGACCACCGGGACATGGAGGCGGCATGACGATCACGCACAGGTACGGGGACCCGGCCGCGACGCTCGCGGTGTCGAGCGACGTCCTCACCCTGCAGCTCGCGCACCGGTCGGTGCGCCGGTTCCTGCCGCGGCCGGTGACCGACGACGAGCTCGTCGGCCTGGTCGCCGCTGCTCAGTCGGCCCCGACCTCGTCGAACCTGCAGCCGTGGAGCGTCGTGGCGGTCCGGGACCCCGAGCGGAAGTCGCGGCTCGCGACGCTGGCGGGCGACCAGGACTTCGTCCGGCAGGCCCCGCTCTTCCTCGTCTGGGTCGTCGACCTGGGCCGGGCGCGTCGGCTGGCCGCCAGCGCCGAAGCGCCTCTCGACGCGACCGACTACCTGGAGACGACGGTCATCGGGTTCGTCGACACGGCGCTGGCCGCGCAGAACGCGGTCCTCGCGGCGGCGTCGCTCGGCCTCGGCAGCGTCTTCGTGGGCGCGATCCGCAACCACCCGGAGGAGGTCGCGGCCGAGCTCGGGCTGCCGCCGTACGCGGCTGCGGCGTTCGGCCTCGCCGTCGGCGCGCCCGACCCGTCCGAACCCGCCGGGGTCAAGCCCCGCCTCCCGCAGGACGCGGTGCTGCACCACGAGCGGTACGACACCGCGGCCGACGCGGGCATCGCCTCGTACGACGAGCGGCTGGCCGACTACAACCGCCGTCACGGCCTGACCGGGCGGTGGACCGACCGGGTCCTGGCGCGGCTCGCCGGTCCGCAGTCCATGGCGGGGCGGCACGCGCTGCGGGACGCGCTCGAGAGGCGGGGCCTGCCGTCGCGGTAGCGCCCACGCCCGCGGGCTCGCACCACCGGATCGATCCCGCCGGACCTCGTCCTGCGCCGGCGGCTGACCACGAGAGGTTCCTGCCATGAACGACGGGCGACGCCGTCTGACCCTCGCCGCCTCGATCGTCGGGACCGGCACCTCGCCGCTCTCCGCACGCTGGCCGGGCACCCGGTGGGACCGGTTCGCGGACTGGGACCACTACCGGCGGTCGGCGGAGATCGCCCGCCGCGGGGTGCTCGACGCGGTCTTCGTCTCCGACCACCCGGCACACCAGCGGGACAACCACCGCGCGCCGGGGCACGTGTTCGACCCCATCGCCCTGTTCGCAGCGATCGCCGGCGCGGTTCCGGACATCGGGTTCGTCCTCACGGCGTCCACGTCGTACAACGCGCCGTACAACCTGGCGCGGCGGGTCGCGTCGCTCGACGCGATCTCCGGGGGGCGCACGATCCTCAACCTGGTCACGAGCTTCAACCCCGACATCGCGGCCAACTTCGGCGACGCCCCGCTGCAGTCGCGCGAGCAGCGCTACCGGCGTGCCGACGAGCTCGTCGAGGTGCTCACGCAGCTGTGGGACAGCTGGGAGCTCGGCGCCGAGGAGCCGCCGGCGGGACCGCTGTGGGCGGCCGACCCGATCGACCACCACGGCGAGTTCTTCGACGTCCGCGGCCCGCTGACCGTCCCGGCCGGCCCGCAGCGGCGTCCGGTGCTCGCCCAGGCGGGGGCGTCGGGTCCGGGACTCGACTTCGCGGCGCGGCACGCCGAGATCGTGTACGCCGCGATCCTCGGCCGGGAGGCCGCGCGACGCTTCCGCGCCGAGCTCGACGGGCGCGTGCGCGCGCAGGGTCGCTCGCCCGGGGACGTGCGGCTGCTGCCGGGGGTGAACGTCGTCCTCGGGGACACCGAGGCCGACGCCCGGCAGCGGCACCTGGCGTTCCAGGGCGTGCACGACGAGGAGGAGCTCGTCGCGCGGTTCCTCGCGCAGCAGCGCGCGGCCGGGCGCCCGGCGATGCCGTCCACCGTGGATCCCGACCAGGTGCTCGACCCGGCGTGGTTCGAGCCCGACCCGTCCCAGGACGCGCCGGTCGGGTTCGCCCGCGCCCTGCAGGACCTCGTCGCGACCGAGGGGCTGACCGCTCGCCGGCTCGTGACCCGGTACGGCGACCCGGGCGGGCACCGGCTCGTCGTCGGCTCGCCGCGCCAGGTCGCCGACGCGCTGGTCGAGTGGTGGGCCGACGGTGTCGTCGACGGCTACGTCGTCCACCTGCCGCTGCTGCACGAGGACCTCGAGCGGTTCGTCGACCAGGTGGTGCCGATCCTCCAGGCCGACGGCGTCTTCCCGCGGAGCTACGACGAGTCGGGCGCGACGATCCGTGACCGGTTCGGGCTGGCCACCCCCCGTGTCGCGGCGGGGTCCGGGCGCACGGTGCCCTGACCCCGCCGCGGGGACGCGTCCCCGCACTACACCGTGACGGGGTGCGGCGACCACACGGCCCGCTCGTAGACGTCGCGGAAGGACCGCGGGGCTGCGGGCGCAGGGGCGGGGGGAGCGGGCAGGGTCTGGTCCTCGAAGAACAGGTCCCGCCCGACGGCGTCGACGAGCCGGGGCACGAGCGGGGCGAGGCTCTGCACGTCACCGACGGGGTAGCCGAAGCTCATGCTCGCCGCGGCGGAGAACACGCGGATGCGGCTGAGCCACGGCGCCCGGCCGGGGTGCTTCTCGAGGAGCTCGAAGCCGGGGCCGAGGTAGGGGTAGGAGCCGAGGTCGTCGTCGACGAGCTCGGCCGGCGGCTCGTACCGGTCGCGCCAGAGGGCGATCTCGTCGGCGATCCGGGCGAGCTCGGGCCGGGTCCGCGGGTCGTACTGGAAGCCGGTGCCCGCGATGGCGAGGTCGAACGTGTGCGAGCCGTCGGCGGCCTGCACGAGCAGCCGGCCGCCCGCGGGGCGTGCGGAGTGCCACGGCGCCGCGAGGTGCACGTGGAAGTCGGGGTGCGCCAGGGCCCGCTCGAGGGAGGCGAGGGGGGCGCTGCGTCCGCCACGCGCCACGGTGACCTTCTGCCGCCAGCGGTCGGCGTCCGGGCGGCGGTGGTAGTTGTTGCGCGCGCCGAGGTTCGGCGGGCCGAAGCCCCCGGGGCCCTGGATGATCAGCTCGGGTCGCCGGGTGAACAGGTGGACCTCGGCGCCGGACTCCAGCGCGGTGCCCGCGGCGTCGAACGCGGACGCACCGGCTCCCACCACGGCGACGGACCGGCCGGACAGCGCCCCGAAGTCGATCGCGTCGCTGGTGTGGGCCACGAGGCTGCTCGGCAGCCCGCTGAGCGCGACGGGGAGGGCCGGCCCGCCCGTGCCCTCGACACCGTTGGCGAGCACGAGGCTGCGCGTCGTCTCCTCGACGGTGTGCGTACGGCCCGCGGCCGTGACCTGGAGCACGAGGGTGAGGCGGTCGTCGGCGGGCACGACGTCGACCAGCCGGGTGCGGTGGCGCACGGGGACCTGGAGGGTGTCCTCGACCCACGCGACGTAGGCCGCCCAGTCGAGGCGCTCGATGCGGTCGAGCTCCTCGTACCCCGACTCGCCGCGCTGGTCCTCGTACCAGGCGCGGAAGCTCAGCTCGGGGTGCCCGAACTCGGGCTCGGGCCAGGCCTTCGGGGTGCGCAGGGTGCGCATCCGGGCGGTCGTCGTCCAGACGCCCGTGCCGTCGGGCGCGGCCGCGTCGAGGACCTGGACGCGCCCGGTGCCCGCTCGGCGCAGTGCGAAGCCGATCGCGAGTCCGGACTGCCCGCCGCCGACGACGACGACGTCGTGGTCGGTCGAGGACTCGCGCACCCAGGGTGCGGGGTCGGGGCCGAACAGCCGGCGGATGCGGTCGGCGCGGGACGTCAGGTCGGTCATCGGGTCACGCTCTTCCGGTGTCGGGGTGGGTGGGTCGGACGGGGGCGGCGGACGCGACGGGGAGAACCTCGGCGGGCCGCCGGGCGGCGCGTGCGAGCGGGACGAGGGCGCCTGCGGCCACGAGGGTCGCGACCCCCGCCGCGACGAGGAACCGGGCGTCGGCGAGCCAGGTGCCGACCAGGGGAGCCCCGGCGCGGGCCACCGCCGTGGGCACGGTCATCACGGCGATGATGCTGGCGAACCGCGCGACGCCGAACGAGTCCGCGACGATCGACGGGCGCGCGACGACGCTGACGCCGTAGCCGAGCCCGAAGGCGGCGATGCACGCCAGGGTCGGTGCCACCGCCGTCCCGGCCGTCGTCAGGCCGAGCAGCCCGAGGCCCTGGACCGCGAACGCCGTGGCCGTCACCGTCGCCATGCCGAACCGGCGGGCGAGCGGTGCGAGCGCGAGACGGGAGCCGATCTGCAGGGTGCCGACCGCGAGCGGCAGGGACGCGGCCGCTGCGGGGCTGAACCCGACGTCGCGGAACCAGGTGACCATCAGCAGCAGGAACGCCGAGGTCGCGCCGGCCTGGAGGGCGAATGAGACGAGCAGCAGCCAGAAGTGCGCGCTGCGCAGCGCGTCCCCCACGGGGAGCCCGCTGCCGCGGCTGACGCGCGCCGCGTGCGCGGAGCGGCCCGGCACCGCCCACAGGTGTGCGGGCAGGGCGACGAGCGCGAGCGACGCGGCCAGCACCAGGAGGGCCGTGCGCCAGCCGAGCAGGCTGTCCAACCACGCGGTGAGCGGGTAGTAGAAGCTCGTGAGCAGCCCGGTCACCAGGGTCACGCCGACGATGGCGCCGTCCCGCCGGTGCGGTTCGCTCGCCACGACCAGCACCGCGAACGCGGCCTCGTAGGTGGACATGGCCAGCGCCAGGCCGACGAGCACGAACGCGAGGTAGAGGCTCCCGAGCGAGTCGGCCTGCGACCAGAGCAGCACCGCGACGACCCCGACGGCCGACCCCGCCGTCATGAGCGCGCGGCCGCCGTAGCGGTCCAGCAGGGTGCCGATCGGGAGTGCGGCGAACGCACCCACGAGGACCGAGATCGTCGCAGCGACCGTGACGGCGGTCCGCGTGGTGCCCAGCTCCTCCGCGATCGGGACCAGCAGCACGGTGAAGGCCTGGATCAGCGCGCCGTAGCCCACGGTCTGGGTCACGGCGAAGACGACGACGAGCCGTCGCGGGTGCCGGGCGTGCGGGTCGGAGCGCACGTCCGCCGCCACGCTCGGGCCGGGGACCGCCGCCACGCCCGTGCCGGGGTCGACGTCCGCGCTCGCGCTCATCCGCGCAGCAGCGGGAGGAGCTGGTCTCCCTGCCGTGCGATCTCCCGGAGGTACGGGGTGTCGGAGAGCACGAAGTGCGAGACGCCGAGGTCGGCGTACCGCCGCAGGGACTTCGCGACGTCCTGCGCGGAGCCGACGAGCCACGTGGTGCCGGCGCCGCCGCCGCCGAACTTCCCGGGGGTCGTGTAGAGGTTGTCGTCGAGCACCTCGCCCTGCGCCGCGAGGTCGAGGAGCCGCTGCTGGCCGACGGCCGTCCGGCGGTGCGGGTTCGGTGCGTGCTGGTCCAGCGTCCCGGTGACCTGCGCCTGGGCCATCCGCGCGACCTTCTCCTCGGCGTCGGCCCAGGCCTCCTCGGTGGTGTCCCGGACCAGCGTCGTGATCCGCAGGCCGAACTCGAGCGGAGCGTGCTCGCGGCCGAGCTCCGCGCTCAGCGCCCGCAGTCGCTCGATCCGCTCCTGCACCCCGGCGAGCGGCTCGCCCCAGAAGAGCTGGACGTCGGCCTCGGTGGCGGCGACGCGCTCGGCCGCCTCGGACGCGCCCCCGAAGTAGAGCGTGGGGTGCAGGCGCGCGCCGCGCGGCTCGATCCGCGGGACGACGGTCGAGCCGCTGACCTGGAAGTGCTCGCCCCGGTAGTCGACGGCCTCCTGCGTCCACAGCCGGCGCAGGAGCTGCAGGAACTCGCGGGTGCGCTCGTAGCGCTGAGCCTGGTCGCCCTCGCCGTCGCCGTACGCGCCGAGGTCGTCCTTGCCGGAGACGACGTTGACGCGGACGCGTCCGCCGGTGAGGTGGTCGAGCGTCGCGACCGCCGAGGCGAAGTTCGCGGGACGCCAGTAGCCCGGCCGCGCGGCGATCAGGGGCTCGAACGTCGTGGTGCGCGCGGCCAGCGCCGCGGCGACCGTGAACGTGTCGGGGCGTCCCCAGCCGGTGCCGAGCAGCGCACCCTTCCAGCCGTGGTCCTCGAGTGCCACGGCCTGCTCGGTCAGGGTCGCGAGGCTGTTGTGGTCGGGGACCACCGCGTCGCCGCGGTGGCCGGGCGTGACCTGGTTGGGGATGTACCAGAGGAACTCGGCGCTCATGGGTGCTTCCTTCTCGAGGGTCGGGCCGGTCGTGCCCAGCAGATGGTCAGCGGGCGAGGTGGGCGAGCTGGGCGTGCCGCACGTCGGCGTCCTGCCCCTGGACGAGCACGAACAGCGCCGCGCGGGCGTGGAGCTGGGCGGTGTCGTCGTCGGCGAGGCCGCGGCCGGACCGGGCGACGAGGAGGGCGCGGGTGAGGACCGAGAGCGCTTCGCCGCTCGCGACCTTGGTGGCGATCCGCTCGTCGATGCGGTGCGGGCCGCCGCCGGCGAGCGCCGCCTCGTCCGCCAGCGCGTACGCGCGGGCACGGATCTGAGCGACCCGCGGCCGCCACGTGTCCGCGACGTGCCGAGCCTGGGGGTGCGTCGATCGGTCGAGCTCGTCCAGGACCGTGGCGGCGAGGCCGAAGTGGTGGCCGCGAGCGTCACCGGCGACGCCGATGTCCTCGAACCGGGTCCGGTCGAGGGACCTCGTCGAGAGCACGTGGTCGTCGGGGACGAGCACGTCGTCGAGCAGGACGCGCTCGGTCCGGCTGCCCGAGACGGCGGCGAGCCGCAGCGGTGCGGGCACGCGGGTGCGTGGGCCGACGACGACGAGGCCCGTGACGACGGTCCCGGTGCCGGGCTCGACGGCGGCGACGGTGAGGGCGGAGCTCAGGCCCCAGCCGCTGACCCAGGAGATGGTGCCGGCGAACGTCCAGCCGCCGGGGACCCGCGTCGCGGCGACGTAGCGGTCGGGGAACCGGCGCACGTCGCTGATGCCGGCGCCGAGCAGCACCTCGCCGCGCAGCACCTGCCGGGCGACGGGCGGCAGCGGGCGCCCGTGGGCGAGTGCCTCGCCGAGCCGGCCCACCTGCGGTGCGTGCTGCGCCCACACCAGCCACGTGGTGAAGCAGGCGCCGGCCACGATCTCGTGGAGGCGGCGGTCGGTGTCCCGGTCGATCCCGAGGCCGCCGTGCTCGGGCGGCGCCAGGTGGTTGAGGAGCCCCAGCGAGGCCAGCTCGGCGATGCGGTCCGCGGTGACGCCGTCGCGGTCGGTCCGCAGCGCGGAGGGTCGCAGCACCTCGTCGGCGTACCGGCGCACCCGGACGACGAGGGGGTGCGCGTCGGCCGCGTCGACGGCGTCCACGGGCGTGACCTGGGCACTCGGTGTCGGCATCTCTGGCCCTCCGTTGCAAGCGTTTCGAGTGACGTATCACATGGTGAACGCATATCTCGCCATTCGGACATGGCGATCGGCGGACTGTAGCGAAGACCGCGGCCCGCCTCCACCCCTTCGTCGCGCCCTCTCACGGGTCGACACCCGCACCGTCCGCAGGGGTGTCGCCCCGCGGCAGTCGGCACCTCGTGCGCTCGCGGGCAAGGCTTTGGGGGCGATATCTCACATGGTGAAAAGTTGTCTCACCATTCAGACAGGGCACCACAAGGACTGTTCCGACGTCGACGGACCTGCTCCACTTCGGCACCGCCGCCCCGACGGGACGGTCTCCGCACGGAAGACGACGAAGGACGAACCCCATGAGACGCACCCGTTCCCGCACGCTGCTGGCCACCGCCGCAGCCGCCGCTGCTCTCACCACCGTCCTCGGCGCCTGTGCGGCCTCCTCGCCGGACGCGGGGGGCGGCGCCGGCAGCGCCGCGGACGCGGACCCCGTCCACGGCGGCACCCTGACGTTCTACGACCCCGTCGAGTACGCCGCGTGGCAGCCGACCGCGTCCCTCTGGTCCAACAGCCAGGTCAGCGACAACCTCGCCGAGCGCCTGGTCTGGCAGGACCCGGAGACGGGCGAGTTCCGGCCGTGGCTGGCCGAGTCCTGGACCGTCAGCGACGACGGGCTCACGTACTCGTTCACGCTCGAGGACGGCATCACCTTCAGCAACGGCGACCCGCTCGACGCCGAGACGGTCAAGCTCAACCTCGACCAGCACGGGCTCGGGGACAAGGCGCTCGGCATCCCGGTCGACCCGTTCTGGGGCGACTACGCCGGGACCGACGTGATCGACCCGCTGCACCTGGACGTCCGGCTGAGCAAGCCCAACGCCGGGTTCCTGCAGATCCTGTCCAACTACCGCGCCAGCTCGATCCTCGCCCAGCCGTACCTGGCGACCGACCTCAACGGGCACGGCGACCTGACCAACTGGATCGGCACCGGCCCGTTCGTCGTCGAGTCCGTCGAGGGCACCACGGGCGTGACGCTCGAGCGGCGCGAGGACTACGACTGGGCGCCCGAGGGATCGGGCCACGAGGGCAAGGCGTACCTCGAGCGGATCGTCTTCACGACCGTGCCCGAGGCGAGCACCCGCGTCGGCGCCCTCCAGTCGGGCGAGGCGCACATCTCCCGCAACATCGCGCCGTACGACGAGGAGACGGTCGTCGCCGGTGGAGGCCAGATCGTCGCGATCCCGATCCAGGGCCAGACGAACTCGCTGACCGTGCAGCTCGACGCGGACACCCCGACCCGGGAGCTGGACGTCCGGCTCGCGCTCCAGGCGGCCACCGACCGCGAGGAGATCAACGCGACCGTCCTGTCGCCCAGCTACCCGGTCCCGACCAGCGCGCTCGTGCAGGGCACCCCTCTGCGGGGTGACTCGACCGAGCACCTCGGGTACGACCTCGACAAGGCGAAGTCGCTGCTGGAGGGGGCCGGCTGGAAGGCCGGGTCCGACGGCATCCGCGCGAAGGACGGCGAGCGCCTGCACTTCGAGATCTGGGTCGCGCCGTACTACCAGGTGTCCCAGCCCGTGCTCGAGCTGCTCCAGTCCCAGTGGAAGAAGGCCGGCGTCGAGCTGAACATCAACAGCGCGTCGCTGACCGAGTACGAGGCGATCCAGGCCGCGCGCGGCGACACGTGGGCGTTCGCGCAGGGTCAGCAGTCCACCGCCGACCCGAGCGTCCTGCGGGCGGCCCTCGCGAGCTACCGCGCGAACTCGACGCACAACCCCACCGTGGACACCGAGCTCGACGCGCTGCTGGGTGCGCAGGCCGAGGCGTTCGGCCCCGACGAGCGCGCGGCCGCCGTCCAGGCCATCGAGGACCACATCTTCGAGAACGGGTACCAGATCCCGCTCTACGACGAGACGCAGGTCTTCGGCCTGGCGGGCACCGTGCACGGGTTCGGCACCGAGTCGACCGGCCGCTCGTGGCTGTACGACACGTGGATCGAGGAGTAGGCCGTGCGCGGGTACGTCGCCACGCGCGTCGGGCAGGCCGTCCTCGTCCTGTGGGCCGCCTACACCCTGTCGTTCGTCCTGCTGAGCGCCCTCCCCGGGGACGCCGTGTCCAACCGGGTGCAGAACCCGGAGGCGAACATCTCGCCCGAGGGGGCGCAGCTCCTGCTCGAGTACTACGGCCTCGACCGCCCGCTGCGGGAGCAGTACCTGGACGGGCTGACGGGGCTGCTGCGCGGTGACCTCGGCGTCTCGCTGACGACCGCCCAGCCGGTGCAGGCGATGCTGGCGAGCGCCCTGCCGTCGACGCTCCGGCTGACCTCGCTGGCGCTCGTGCTCGGGCTGGTCCTCGCCTCGGTCGTCGCGCTGGTCATCAACTACGCCCCGTGGGGCTGGCTGCGCGAGCTCACGAGCTCGCTGCCCGCCCTGTTCGCCTCGGTGCCGACATTCGTCGCCGGCGTCCTGGCGCTGCAGCTCCTCTCGTTCCGGCTCGGCCTCGTCCCGTCGGTCGACGACGGCTCGTTCCGGGCGCTGCTGGCGCCGGCGGCGACCCTCGCGCTCGTCGTCGCCGCACCGCTGTCGCAGGTGTTCTCGTCGTCGATCCGCTCGACCCGACGGCAGCCGTTCGTGCACGTGCTGCACGCGAAGGGGGCGAGCGAGGGGTTCATCTTCCGCAAGGACGTGCTGCGCAACTCCTCGCTCCCGGTGCTCACGCTGCTCGGCCTGGCGTTCGGCGAGCTCGTCGCCGGGTCCGTCGTGACCGAGTCGGTGTACGCGCGGGACGGGATCGGCCAGCTCGTGGTCGGGGCGGTCAGCACGCAGGACCTGCCGGTGGTGCAGGGCGTCGTCGTGCTGTCGACCGTCGCGTACGTCGCCATCAACCTGGCCGTGGACCTCGCGTACCCGTACGTCGACCCCCGGATCCTGGTCGAGGGCACGTCGCGGCGGACGACCGCGCTCCGGCGCCAGGCGACCGTCGCGGCGAGCGTCGTCCTCCCCGAGCCGGCCCGGCGCCGGCTCCCGGCCGAGGTGGCGATGCCATGACGACCGTCGTCGAGACACCGCCGCCCGCGGCGCCGGCTGCGACGGCGGACCGTTCCGCCGCACCCGCTCGCCTGCTGCGCTGGCTGGGCGCCCACGGACTCCTCGTCCTCGCGGTCGCCGTCGTCGTGCTCGTGCTCGCCTGGGCGGTCCTGCCAGGCGTCTTCACCAGCCACGACCCGATCGCGGTGGACCCCGCGGGCAAGCTCGCCCCGCCGTCGGCCGACCACTGGTTCGGCACCGACCAGCTCGGGCGCGACCTCTACTCCCGTGTCGTGCACGGTGCCCGGGCGTCCCTGTCCGGAGCGGCGATCGCGGTCGCCGTCGGTGTCGTGGTCGGTGCGCTGCTCGGCGCGCTCGCCGGCTGGTTCGGCGGGTTCCTCGACAGCGCGATCGGCCGGGCGATCGACGTGCTGCTGTCCATCCCGGGGTTCCTGTTCGCGATCACGATCGTGGTGCTGCTCGGGTTCGGGATCGTGCAGGCCGCGGTCGCGGTCGGCCTGACCCTGACGGCGACGTTCGCCCGGCTGGTCCGGGCCGAGGTGCTGAAGGCACGCACCAGCACCTACGTCGAGGCGGCGACGACGAGCGGGGCGTCCACGTTCGACATCCTGCGCCGTCACGTGCTGCCCAACTCGATCGCGTCGACCCTGGCCCTCGTCACGGTGCAGTTCGGCATCGCGATCATCTGGATCGCGTCCCTGAGCTTCCTCGGGCTCGGTGCCCAGCCGCCGGACCCGGAGTGGGGCCGGCTCGTCGCGGACGGGCGCAGCTACATCGCCACCCGCGGGTGGCTGACCCTCTGGCCCGGTCTGACCGTCGTGGCCGTGGTCCTCGCCACGAACCACATCTCGCACCACCTCTCCCGAGGGGACAAGTCATGAGCGCCCTGCTCTCCGTCGAGGGTCTCACCGTCGGCTACCGCACCAGGCGCGGCCTCGAGGCCGTCGTGCACGACGTCTCGTTCGAGGTCGAGCCGGGGCAGGTCCTCGCGCTCGTCGGCGAGTCCGGCTCGGGCAAGACGACGACGGGCCACGCGATCCTCGGGCTCCTGCCCGGCAACGGGCAGGTGCTCGAGGGCGGGATCCGTTTTCGCGACCAGGTGCTCACCGAGCTCGGCCCCCGGGGCTGGCGGGACGTGCGCGGCCGATCCGTCGCTCTGATCCCGCAGGACCCGGCGGTCTCGCTCGACCCGGTCCGCAGGGTCGGGCACCAGGTGGAGGACGTCCTGCGGCTGCACACGCGCCTGGACGCGCGGGCCAGGCGCGTGCGCGTGCACGAGCTCCTGGACCTCGTCGGGTTCACCGACGTCGAGCGGCAGTACGCCCAGTACCCGGGCGAGCTGTCCGGTGGGATGCGCCAGCGCGTGCTCATCGCCTCGGCGATCGCGGTCGAGCCCGAGCTGATCATCGCCGACGAGCCGACGTCCGGGCTCGACGCGACGGTGCAGAAGCAGGTGCTCGACCTGATCGACGACCTGCGTGTGCGCACCGGGACCAGCGTGGTGCTCGTGACGCACGACCTCGGGGTCGCCGCGGACCGCTCGGACCGTCTCGGGGTCATGCAGGCCGGCCGGCTCGTGGAGCACGGCGCGACCGCGGCCGTCCTCGCCGACCCGCAGCACGCGTACACGCGCCGGCTGCTCGACAGCGTCCCGTCCCGGCTGGCGTTCACGCGCGAGCGCATCGAGATCCCGGCGGACCGCGAGGTCGTCGTCGAGGTCGCCGACCTGCGCAAGGTGTACGGCGCCGTCCCGGCGGTCGACGGGACCTCGTTCGCGGTCCGCCGGGGCGAGACCTTCTCGATCGTGGGGGAGTCCGGTAGCGGCAAGTCCACGACCGCGCGTGTCCTGACCGGCCTCACGCAGGCGACGTCGGGGCGGGTGTCGCTCCTCGGCACCGACGTCACCGACCTCGGCCGGCGGGCGTTCCGGCCGCTGCGCAAGGACGTCCAGATCGTCTACCAGAACCCGTACGCGTCCTTCGACCCGCGGTTCGACGTCTACCAGGTCGTCGAGGAGCCCCTGCGCTCGCTGCAGGAGGGGGCGCCTCGGCGCGGGCGCCGTCCGCACCGCGACCGGGTCGTCGCCGCGCTCGAGGCGGCGGCGCTGCCGGCGGACTTCGTCGACCGCCACCCGAGGGAGCTGTCCGGGGGGCAGCGCCAGCGGGTCGCGATCGCCCGGGCGCTCGTGATCGAGCCGAAGGTCGTGGTCCTCGACGAGCCGATCTCGGCGCTCGACGTCTCCGTCGCCGCGCAGATCCTCGAGCTCCTGCGCCGGCTCCAGGTCGAGCGCGACCTGACGTACGTGTTCATCTCGCACGACCTGGCCGTCGTGCGGGCCATCTCCGACCGGGTCGCCGTGATGCGCCACGGCCGGATCGTCGAGCAGGGGCCGGTCGAGCGGGTCTTCGCGGCACCCGAGACCGAGTACACCGTCCAGCTGCTCGACGCGATCGCGGGCCGCGACCTCACCGTGGGAGTGCCCTCGTGACCCAGCAGACCCAGCAGACCCAGCAGACCCGGCAGACCGAGCAGGTCCTGCCGACCTCGCCCCGGCCCGTCGCCCTCGACGAGGCGCTGCCCCGGATCCGGACGGTCCTCGCGGAGCTCGCGAAGGGCGCCGGCGAGCGGGACGTCGCGTTCGAGCACCCGGACGCCTCGGTGCGGGAGCTCGCGGACGCGGGCTTCGGGCGCCTGCGGGTGCCGGTCGAGCACGGCGGCCTCGACGTCGACCTGCCGACGCTGTTCGCCCTGCTCGCCGAGGCGGGCGAGGCGGACTCGAACCTCCCGCAGATCTGGCGGGGCCACTTCACGACGACCGAGATCCTGCGCGCCGAGCGGGACCCCGCGGTGCGGGCGCGCTGGCTCGACGCCGCCGGGCGGGGCGAGATGTTCGGCAACGCGCAGTCCGAGCCCTCCGCCGTCGTCGCGGAGGCCGTCGGGACCGGCACATCGGGCTTCGGCGTGACGACGACGCGCGTGCACGCCGACGAGCACGGCAGGCGGTTCGTCTCGGGCACGAAGTTCTACTCGACGGGTGCACGGTTCGCGGACCACGTCCGCGTCGCCGTCACCGACGACGACGGCGGTCGCGGGTTCGTCGTCGTGCCCGCGCGGCACGCCGGGGTCACGCACGTCGACGACTGGGACGGCATCGGCCAGCGGCTGACCGGGAGCGGCACCACGCTGTTCGCCGACGTGCCCGTCGAGCCCGACGGCGACATCGGCCGGTACCGGGAGTCGCTGCGCGGGCTCGACTCGTTCGTGCAGATCGTGCACCTGGCGAACCTGGCCGGCATCGCCCGCAGCCTCGTCGCCGAGACCGTGGAGCTGGTCCGCGCACGCACCCGGACGAGCCTGCACGCGCTGGGCGGGGAGGCCGCCCAGGACCCCGAGGTGCTCGGCGTCGTCGGGATCCTGGAGGTCCGCCGGCTGACTGCGGAGACCCTGCTCGCGCGCACGGCCGGGCTGCTGGAGGACGCCCACGCCAGCGGTCTCGAGGCCGACTACACGCGGGCCTACCTGGAGACCTCCGCGGCGCAGGTCGCCGTCATCGAGGCCGTGCTCGACGCCGCGTCCCGGGCGTTCGACGCGCTCGGGTCCTCCGCCGTCCGCAACCGCGTGCACCTCGACCGGCACTGGCGCAACGCGCGCACGCTCGCGTCGCACAACCCGGTCGTCTACAAGCCGCGGGTGGTCGGGAACTTCCTCGTGAACGGCGAGGCGCCCGTGCCGGGCTACTACCGGATGCAGGAGTCGAGCCAGGAGACCGTCGCGTGAGCGCTCAGCTGCACCTCAACGTCAACATCCTCAACGCCGGTGTCTTCGGCGGCTCGTGGCGCTTCCCCGGCACCGACCCGCTCGCGAGCTACACGATCGAGCACTACACGTCGATCGCGCGCAAGGCCGAGGCCGCGAAGCTCGACGCGGTGTTCCTCGCCGACGGTCCCTCGCTCGACCCGAGCACCACGCACCGCACCGGCAACAACCTGGAGCCCACGACGGTGCTCGCGCGGGTCGCGGCCCAGACGGAGCGGATCGGGCTGATCGCGACCCTGTCGTCGTCGTACAACGACCCGGTCGAGCTGGCCCGCCGGCTCGGCGACCTCGACCACGTGAGCGGCGGACGGTTCGGCTGGAACGTCGTCACGACCGCGGGCACCGTGGCGGCCGCCAACTTCGGCCGGGACGGCGAGCCCGACCACGGGCTGCGCTACCGGCGGGCCGCGCGGTTCGTCGAGCAGGTCGTCGCCTCGTGGGCCGAGCGCGACCGCTTCGTGTCCCCGCAGGGCCGGCCGGTCGTCGTGCAGGCCGGGGGGTCGCGCGACGGCAAGCGCCTGGCGTCGCGCGTCGGCGAGGTGATCTTCTCCGCCGAGCAGGACCTCGACACGGCGGTGGCGTTCCGCCGGGAGCTGCGCGCGGGCGCCGCCGCGTTCGGGCGCGACCCCGACGAGCTCGTCGTGCTTCCGGGCCTGTCGACCGTGCTCGGCAGCACGGAGGCGGAGGCGGCCCGGCGGCGCGAGGTCCTCGACGAGGCCCTCCCCGACGCCTACGCCCGCGGCCGCCTGGCCGGCCAGCTCGGGTTCTCGCTCGACGAGCTCGACGACGACCAGCCGATCCCGGCACACCTGCTGCGCGAACCCGACGCCGCCGGCGGCTCGCAGACGTTCTACCGCCTGGTCAAGGACCTCATCGAGCGTGACAACCCGACCCTGCGGCAGCTGCTCAAGGCGCTGTCCGGCGGCGGGGGGCACCGGATCGTCGTGGGGACGCCCGAGCAGGTCGCCGACGACATCGAGCGGTGGTTCCGGCACGGTGCGGCCGACGGGTTCAACGTCATGCCGGACGTCCTGCCCTCCGGGTTCGACGACTTCGCCGACCACCTGGTCCCCGTGCTCCAGCGCCGCGGCCTGTTCCGCACCGAGTACGAGGGCACGACCCTGCGCGGCCACCTGGGCCTGGGCCTGCCCCCGGCCCCCACGGGCGTGTGGGAGCCCGGCGTCCTCGAGCCCGCCCGCTGACCCGCACGCACCCGAGAGGAGAACCCATGACCGTCCCGATCCTGGTGGCGTTCGCCGTCGACGACGTCCCGGCCGCCCACGAGATCGCCGCCGCAGCACAGGCGGCCGGCGTGACCGCGCTGCGGCTGCTCGACGGCGGCCTCGACCCGAGCGTCGTCGCGGGCAGCCTCGCCGGCCGGCACGGCGAGCTGGGTTACGTCGTCGACATCCCGACGAGCCGCAACGCCCCGTACAACACGGCCCGGCGCGTCCTCTCGCTGGACCGTGCCACCGCCGGCCGTACCGGCGTGGCGCTGCGCACGGGGGTGGGCGACGAGGTCAGCGACGGAGCCGTCGGTGCCGTGACCGACGCGTCGCCGGCCGAGCGGTGGACGGAGTACGCGCAGGTCCTCACCCGCCTCTGGGAGTCGTTCCCGCGTGACGCGCTGGTCGGGGACCAGGAGCGTGCGATCGTCCTCGACGCGTCCCGGGTCCACCGGATCGACCACGTCGGTCCGTCCTACCGGGTGGCCGGACCGCTCGACGGGCCGTCGTCGGTGCAGGGCCGGCCGGTCCTCGTCGCCGCCGACGTCGAGGTCACCGGGTGGGCGGCTGTGGCGGCGTCCGCCGACGTCGTCGTCGCGGGGAGCACGCAGGGTGCGGACGAGGCCCTCACCGCGGTGCTCGCGGCCGTCGGGCGTCGCCGCGACGAGGTCGCGCTGGTCGGCCGCGTCACCGTCGACGCGGTCGACGGGGTCCCGGCACGGCTCGCCGGCGAGGTGCGCGCGCGGGTCGCCGCCGACCGGCTCGACGGCGTCGAGCTCGTCCCGCTCGGCGGCTCGCCGGGTGCGCTCGCGGCCGTGCGCCGGCTCGTGCCCCTGCTGGCCGGGCCCGGTGCACCGACCACGCTCCGCGCCGGGCTGCGCCTGCCCGAGCTCGCGGGGGTGCCCCGGTGACCGCCGTCGCGACGCAACCGCTCACCGTCGAGGGGATCCGCGCGGCCGTCGCCCCGGTCCTGGCGCGCCTCGCCGAGACCGCAGCCGCCCGCGAGCGCACGCGTGACTACGCCTTCGCCGACGTCCGCGAGCTCGCGGAGGCGGGGATCGTCCGGACGGGGCTCGCGGTCCAGGACAGCGGTGCGGGCGGGACGGTGCGGGACGTCGTCGAGATGGTCGTGGACGTGGCGCGCGCCGACTCCAGCGTCGCGCAGGCGCTGCGCAGCAGCTTCCTCACCGCGTACCAGGTCGCGAGCCGTCCGGACCTGCCGAACCGCGCGGCGCTCGTCGAGCGGCTGCGGCGCGGGGACCTCTTCGCGGGCACGAGCAACGAGCGGGCCGGTGGCGCGGGCGGGCAGGTCACCACGACGGCGCGCCGCGACGGCGACGGCTGGGTCGTCGACGGAGAGAAGTACTACTCGACCGGCGGCCTGTACGCGTCGTGGTTCTCCGCCCAGGCGGTCACGGAGGACGGCACCGTGGTGCGGTTCACCGTCCCCGTCGATCGCGAGGGCGTCGAGCTGCTCGACGACTTCGACGCCGTCGGTCAGCGCCTGACCGCGAGCGGCACCACCCGGCTGAGGGGAGTGCGGGTGCACGCCGACGAGGCGACCGTCGCGGGCGAGGTCGTGCTCGACAACCCGTGGACGGGCGCCTGGGCGCAGCTGTACCTCGCCGCGGTCGAGGCCGGGGTCGCGGCGCGGGCGCTCGACGACGCGGTCTGGTTCGTGCGCGAGCGTGCCCGGCCGATCAAGCACAGCTCGGCGGCGAGCAGCGTCGACGACCCCTACGTGCGCGAGACCGTCGGGCAGATCGCGGCCCGCGCCCAGGCGGCGCGAGCCGTCGTCGTCCTCGCGGGCGAGACGCTCGACGGGCTGCGCGGCCTGACCGGTGCGGAGGCCCGCCGGGCCGGAGCAGCCGCCGCGGTGCACGTGGCGCAGGCCGGGGTCGTCGCGATCGAGTCCGCGCTCAAGGCCGCCGAGCTGCTGTTCGACGTGGGCGGCGCGTCCGTCACCGACCGTGCGCTCGGCCTCGACCGGCACTGGCGCAACGCACGAACGGCCGCCAACCACAACCCGCGGCAGTGGAAGCAGGCCGTCGCGGGCGCCTACCACCTCGCGGGCACCGAGCCCCCGACCACGGGCCTGTTCTGACCCGCACGATCCGCCCCGCACGACGACGAGAGGTTCAGCATGACCATCGAGGTCACCCGTGTCCTCGGACGCACCGGCGTCCGGATCACGCCGCTCACGCTCGGCACGATGAACTTCGGGCGGTGGCAGGAGGAGGACGAGAGCGTCCGGATCATCCGCTCCGCGCTCGACGCCGGCATCACGTCGATCGACACCGCCGACGTCTACGGCCACGGCAGGTCCGAGGAGATCGTCGGGAAGGCGCTCGCGGGCGGTCGACGCGACGACGTGTTCCTCGCGACGAAGTTCCAGGGTCAGGTGGGGAGCAACCCCCAGCACGCCGGGAGCTCGCGCCGCTGGATCGTGCGGGCGGTCGAGGACAGCCTGCGCCGGCTCGGGACGGATCACCTGGACCTCTACCAGGCCCACCGCCCGGACCCGCACACCGACCTGCTCGAGACCCTGCGGGCGCTCGACGACCTGGTCCGGCAGGGCAAGATCCGCTACTACGGCACGTCGGTGTTCCCGGCCCACCAGCTCGTCGAGGCGCAGTGGCTCGCGGAGCGGCACGCCCTGGTCGCGCCGCACACCGAGCAGGTGCCGTACTCGTTGCTCGTGCGCGGCGTCGAGCGCGAGGTGCTGCCCGTCGCACAGCGGTACGGCCTCGGGGTCCTCAGCTACGGCCCGCTCGCGGCCGGCTGGCTCTCGGGCCGGTACCGGGTCGGTGGCGAGCAGCCGGAGTCGGCGCGCGCGGACCTGATCCCCGGCCGGTTCGACGTCTCGCTCGATCGCAACCAGCGCAAGCTCCGGGCGGCGGACGCCCTCGCGCAGCTCGCCGAGGACAACGGCCTGCCGCTCGTCGAGCTCGCGCTCGCGTTCACGCTGAACCACCCGGCGATCACGAGCGCGATCATCGGCCCACGGACGCAGGAGCACCTCGAGGCCTACCTCAAGGCCACCACCGTGACGTTGACCGACGACGTCCTCGACCGGGTCGACGAGATCGTGGACCCCGGGACCCAGTTCCAGGAGCGCGACACGGGCCGTGACACCCCGTCGCTCCGACCGGCCGCGCTGCGTCGCCGACCGGCGCAGGACCCCGCCCCCCGCCAGCCCAGCACGCACTGAGAGGTCACCACCGTGAGCTACGGAACCTTCGAGACGACCTACGCGGCCGCCGACGACCGGTACGCGACGATCCCCTACCGCCGGACCGGGCGCTCGGGCCTCGACCTGCCCGCCGTGTCCTTCGGCCTGTGGCAGAAGTTCGGCGCCGACTACGCGTTCGCGACGCAGCGGGAGATCATCCTGCACGCGTTCGACCTGGGGATCACGCACTTCGACAACGCCGACCGCTACGGCCCTCCGCACCGCGCGGCGCAGCTGAACTTCGGCCGCGTGCTGGCCAAGGACCTCGCGCCGTACCGCGACGAGATCGTGCTGTCCACGAAGGCCGGCAACCCGATCGGCCCGAGCCCGTACCTGAGCGGCGGCTCGCGCAAGGCGATCCTCAACTCCCTCGACCACAGCCTGCGCGACCTCGGCACGGACTACGTCGATGTCTTCTACCACCACAGCCCCGACCTCTCGACGCCCCTCGAGGAGTCCGTCGGCGCGCTGGTCAGCGCCGTCGAGCAGGGCAAGGCCCTGTACGTCGGGATCTCGAACTACCTGCCCGACCGGTCTCGCGAGGCCGCGGCGCTCCTGCGCGAGGCGGGTGTCCCGCTGCTGATCCACCAGGCGCGGTACTCGATCTACGACCGCCGGGTCGAGCAGAACGGGCTCCTCGAGGCCGCCACCCAGGACGGCTTCGGCGTCATCGTGTACTCGCCGCTCGCGCAGGGGCTGCTCACCGACAAGTACCTCGAGACGATCCCCGACGGCGCCCGCGCCGAGAACAGCACCTTCCTGTCGCCCGACGTGATCGACGAGACCTACCGCCGGCGCACCGCGGCGCTCAACAAGGTCGCGGAGAGCCGGGGCCAGTCGCTCGCGCAGCTGGCCCTCCAGTGGGTCCTGCGGCGCCCCGAGGTCACGTCGGCGCTCATCGGCGCGAGCTCGACGGCGCAGCTCGACCACAACCTCCAGGCCCTGTCCTTCCCGCCGCTGACCGACGAGGAGCTCGCGCTCGTCGACGAGCACGGTGTGCACGGCACCGGCCTGAACCTGTGACCGGACGACCGTGAGCGAGCGGCGGCTGCGCCTCGGCTTCCTCCTGCACCTCGACCGGGACGTGCCGCCCGCGCAGGCGTACCGGGAGGCGGTCGAGCTGTTCCAGGCCGCCGAGGAGCTCGGCTACGACTCGGGCTGGGTCATCCAGCGGCACTTCCGGCAGGGCAAGGAGCACGTCTCGGCCCCGCTCGTGGTGCTCGCGGCGATCGCCGAGCACACCTCGCACATCCGGCTCGGCACGGGGGTCCTGGTGCTGCCGCTCGAGGACCCGCTGCGGGTCGCCGAGGACGCCGCGACGCTCGACGCGCTCAGCGGAGGACGGCTCGAGCTGGGCGTCGGCTCCGGTCCCTTCCCGGGCGCGTGGGAGGCGTTCGGGAAGGACCTCGTGCACCGGCACGAGGAGTACCGGGCTGCGGTCGACCGGCTGCACCAGGTGTTCGACGGGGCGGCGCTCAACCGGCTCGGGGAGGTGCTGCACCCGCCGGCACCGGACCTGCGGCGGCGGCTGTGGCAGGCCACGACGAGCGACCCCGACCGGGCGCTCGCCGCCGCGGCTGCCGCCGGCCGGGCCGGGGATGGTCTCCAGCTCTCGCGCGCGACCGCGTGGCGGGGCGGGACCGTCCTCGACGCCCAGCACGCCCAGGCGCGGACGGTCTCCGCGTACCGGTCGGCGTTCGCGGCGACGTGGGCCGGGACGGACCGGGAGCCCCGCGTCCTGGTGTCCCGGGCCGTGTACCCGCACCCCGACGCCCGCGAGGCGGTCCGGCTCGTGACGCCCGGGGTGCGGCGGTGGCAGAGCTGGAGCACCGGCGGCGGCGCGGCGCAGGGCGTCGAGGAGTACCTCGCCGACGACCACGCGCTGCTCGGGCCGCCGGACGCGCTCGCCGCCGAGCTGGCCGCCGACCCCGCGCTCGCGGACGTCACCGACCTGCTGGTGAGCTTCGTGCCCGGCGTCCCCGACCACGACGAGCACCTGCGCCTGCTCCGCTCGGCCGCGCACGACGTCGCCGGCCGGCTCGGCTGGTGGCCCGCCCGACCCGCCGTCCCCGCCCACTGACCCCGGAGGACACCGATGCCCACGCTCCACCTCGTCGCGTCGCTCATGACGCCGGGCCACTTCCGCACCGCGTGGCGGCTGCCGCACGCCGACCCGGGGGCCAACCTCGACGTCGAGCACTACACACGACTCGCGCGGATCGCGGACGAGGTCGGCCTCGACGCGATCTTCCTCGGGGACGGCCCGGCGCTCGGCGCCGACATCGCCTCGACGCCGTCCGGGGGGATCGACCCGCTCGTGCTCCTCGGCCACCTCCTCGCGGTGACGCAGCGCGTCGGCGGGGTCGTCACGAGCTCGTCGACGTACAACGCCCCCTACAACCTGGCGCGGCGGTTCCAGGCGCTCGACATCGTGACGAGGGGTCGCGCGGCGGTGAATGTCGTCACCACGTTCGCGCCGGCCGCGGCCGCGAACTTCGGGCTCGCCGAACCGCTCGACAAGAAGACCCGGTACCGGCGCGCCCACGAGTTCCTCGACGTCGTCACGCGGCTCTGGGACGGCTGGGAACCCGGCGCGGTCGTGGCCGACCGGGCGACGGGCGTCTACGCGGACGTGTCGCGGATCCACCCCGCCGACCACCGGGGCGAGTTCTTCTCGGTCGCCGGGCCGCTGCCCGTCCCGCCCGGGCCGCAGGGCCGGCCCGTCGTGGTGCAGGCCGGCGGGTCGGACGGCGGGCTGGCGCTCGGTGCGCGGTTCGCCGACGTGGTGTTCGCGGTGGCTCAGACCCGGGCCCGTGCGGTCGCGCTCCGGGACGACGTCCGTGCGCGAGCCGCCGCGGCCGGACGCGACCCGGACCAGGTCAAGGTGTCGCTCGGGGTCGTGGTGCTCGTCGGGGAGACGGAGCAGGACGCACGGGACCGGCTCGACGAGCTCGTGGCCACGCTCCCGGTCGACGACCTCGCGCGCGGCGTGCTGTCCGCCCTGGGCCTGCCCGGGCGGGACCTCGACGAGCCGATCGGTCTCGAGGACCTGCCGGAGGTCCCGGTGGGCGAGTCCGGGTCGGTCGGTTTCCAGCTCAGCACGCGCGCCCTCCTCGCGGAGCGTCCGCTCTCCGCGCGGGGACTGGTCCGGCACACGGCCGGCGGACCTGCGGGCGGGCACCGCCTCGTCGTCGGCTCTCCCGAGCAGGTCGCCGACGACCTCCAGGCCTGGTGGGCGGCGGGCGCGGCCGACGGCTTCACCGTGATGTACGCGGACACCGCCGTCGACTTCGAGCGCTTCGCTCGGCTGGTGGTCCCGATCCTCGTCGAGCGGGGCCTCTTCGCCGCGGCCGAGGCGGGGGTCACGCTGCGCGAACGGCTCGGTGTGGCGGGAGCGCGGGGTGTGCCGAGCGCGGTGGCGCGGGAGCGGGTCGGGCGCTGATCTCGGCGGCGGCGGCCCGCGGGTCGAGGCAGCCCGCGCCGGAGGGTGCCGTCCGTGCCGCGCCCCCGGTCGCGGGCTGGGCGGTGGCGGGGCGGGGCCCGGTCAGGACACCGGCGTCCCGCTCGGGCCGATCGGGAGCGGCTGCCCGTCGCGGAGGATCTGGCCGGCGGTGGTCTTCGCCTCGATGACCTCGACGTTCCAGAGATCCGCGAGCGTCGCGCCGTCGTCGCCCGTGTAGCCCGCGTCCCAGAAAGCCTCCAGCTGCAGCCCCTGGACGGTGTCGGGATCGGTGAGGTCGAGCGACGAGCCCGGCGCGACCGGCACGGGCCGGCCGTCGAGCAGCAGCTGCCCCGCCCGGCCCTTCGCCTCGAGGAGCTCGACCTGCCACAGCTCGGCGAGCGCGGCCGCGTCCTCCATGACGTAGCCCGCAGCCCAGAAGGCGTCGGACCGTTCCTGCGTGTACCCGTCGGCGCCGGGGAGGGCGTCCGCCGCCGCGGGCTCGTCCGTCGCCAGGACCGCGTCGTCCACCTGCGCCTGGGGTGCGGTGTCGCCGGCCGTGACCTCGCCGGCCGGCCGGTCGGCGCTCGCGAGCGTCGAGGCGAACCCCGCGGCCCCGACCGTCAGGGTCAACGCGACGGCCCCGAGGGCGGCGGCGCGGCGGGGGGTGCCGGTGGTGCTCGTGCGCGGCGTCATCGGTCCTCCGAGAGCTCGTGGTGTCGGGGCCCGCGACCGTGTCCGGGGCCGGACGTGGAGTGCCGCGGGCTGCTGTGCGCCGACGTCAGGCGGTCGGCCGAGCGCTCGTCACCCTAGACCGCGCGCGGTGCCGACATGCGGGCAGCGCGTCCCCGACCCGGTGCGGCCCTGCCGGCGGGCTCCTGGCGTCCGAGGCGGGAGGGCGGTCGCCGCCGGGGCGTGCGGGGCCCGGGCGGCGGCCGTGACCAGCGTCACTTGAACACGTTCAAGTCCGGCGGTAGCGTGGCTCGTGTTGAACACGTTCAACTCGCCGAGGACCACTCGGCCGACGTCCCCGCCCAGGAGCGATCCGATGAACCCGACCGTCGTCACCTACCTCGTCTACATCGCGGTCAGCGTCGCGCTGACGGTCTGGGTCGCCCGGACCCTCACGCGGAACGGCGAGGTCTTCCTCGTCGACGTCTTCCACGGCGAGGAGAAGGTCGCCGCCGCGACCAACCGGCTCCTGGTCGTCGGGTTCTACCTCGTGAACCTCGGGTTCGTCTCGCTCATGCTCCGGGCGGGCGAGCCCGTCACCTCCGCCCAGCACGTCATCGAGGCCCTGGCCTCCAAGCTCGGCGCGGTGACCCTCCTGCTCGGCGCGCTCCACCTCGGCAACGTCTTCGTGCTGAGCCGCGTCCGCCGGCACCGCGTCGCCCCCGCGCAGCCGCACGGCCCCTACGTCCCGTCCGGGCAGCACGACCTGCCCGTCTACGGGCACCCGTACGCGCCGCGGGCCTGACGTCGCCGGCGCACCGGGCCGCCGGCGGCCACCGCCGGCGCCGGCCACCGCCGTCGCGGGCCCCGTGCGCACAGATATCGTGTCGCGGAGGTTCGAGTCACCCAGGTGACGTCGGTGCAGGCCCGAGGGGATGAGCTGAGAGCGTGAGCGTCGCACCGACCGACCCCCCGAGCGCCGCCCCGTCGCGGCGCGGCGAGGAGACCCGGGGCCGCATCGTCGAGGCCGCGCTGACCCTGTTCCAGGAGTGCGGCTACGAAAAGACCACGATGCGCGCCGTCGCGACCGAGGCGGGCGTCAGCCTCGGGAACGCGTACTACTACTTCGCCTCGAAGGAGCACCTGGTCCAGGGCTTCTACGACCGGCTCCAGGACGAGCACCGCGACCTGGCCCTCGCGCGCCTGACGGGCGTCCCGGACTTCCCCTCGAGGCTGAGGACCGCCGAGGAGGCGTTCCTCGAGGCGGCCGCGCCGTACCACCAGTTCGCCGGCCAGTTCTTCGCCGTCGCCGCCCAGCCCACGAGCCCGCTCAACCCGTTCAGCGCGGAGAGCAGCCAGCCGCGGCAGGCCTCCACCGCGATCTACCGGGCTGTCGTCGAGGGCAGCGAGATCAAGGCCGACGAGCGCCTGCTCGCCGAGCTGCCCGAGCTGCTCTGGCTGGCGCACATGGGCGTGACCCTCTTCTGGGTGCACGACACCAGCCGCGGGCAGCGCAGGACCCGGCAGCTGGTGCAGCGGACCACCCCGCTGGTCGACCGGCTCGTGCGCCTCTCGCGCCTGCGGCCGCTGCGCCCGGCGGTGCACGACGTGCTGGCGCTCGTGCACGACCTGCGCGACCCCGCCGCCGACGACGAGCCGGAGCCCGAGGCGGCGCGTCCCTGAGAGCAGGTTCCGTGAGCCGGCGCTGCCACGGTCGCAGGCCCCGCCCCTCGTCGACCGGCGGGTGCCGGACGCCCGTGACTCGGACGACACGCACGACGTGCCGGCGCCGGGCGACGCTGCACCTCGGCCGGACCGGGGAACACCGCTGACCGGGTGACGGATCGGGTGAGGAACGACCGCTCCGGACGTCCCCGTTACCTGATCGCGACGCGTGTTACCTGACCGGGATGCTCGCGTGACCGTGCCGTGCTGGCTGCCCGCCGGACGGACCGCCACGCTTCAGACCTCGGACAACGGAGGCAGCCCATGCGCGGTCGGATCTTTCTCGGTGCTCGTCCCTCGACGACGCGGCTCGCTCGCGCGTCCCGTCGCACCCGCACGCCGACGCGCCTCGTCTCGGCTGCGGTGGTGCTGGCCGTGGTGGGCGCGCTCGCGGCCTGCAGCGCGGACGGCGCGAGCGACGCCTACGGGCCGGAGCTCGGCTACGACGGCTCGGTCGCGCCCGACGAGGCTCGCCCGGCCCCGGCGGACGGGCAGGAGGAGTACGACGACTCCCCGGAGCAGCCGTTCCAGGACGTGACGACGAGCCCGTTGTCGACCTTCGCCTCGGACGTCGACACCGCGTCGTACAGCAACCTGCGCCGCCAGCTGCGGCAGGGCGTCGCGCCGGAGGGCGTCCGCATCGAGGAGCTCGTGAACTACTTCGACTACGACTACCCGACCCCGGGGCCGGGCGCGGCCGACCCGTTCACCGTCACGACGCAGGTCGCGGACGCGCCGTGGGCGCCCGGGCACCAGCTCGCCATGATCGGCGTGCAGGCCACCGCCGCGACGCCGACCAGCCGGGGCAACAACGTCGTGTTCCTGCTCGACGTGTCCGGCTCGATGGACGAGCCCGACAAGCTCCCGCTGCTCGCCGACTCGTTTGCGCTCCTCGTCGAGCAGCTCGACGAGGACGACACCGTCTCGATCGTGACCTACGCCGGCAGCGAGCAGGTGCTCGCCGACTCCGTCCCCGGGGACCGGCGCGAGGAGCTCGTGCGGATCCTGCGCGACCTGGAGGCCGGTGGGTCCACCGGCGGTGCGCAGGGCCTCGCGACCGCGTACGAGCTGGCGACGAAGAACTTCGTCGAGGGCGGCAACAACCGGGTGGTGCTCGCGACCGACGGCGACTTCAACGTCGGCCCGTCGACGCCGGAGGAGCTGACCGAGCTCATCGAGGAGCACGCCCGGACCGGGGTCTACGTCTCGGTGCTCGGCTTCGGGATGGGCAACCTGAAGGACAGCACGATGGAGGCGATCGCCGACCACGGGAACGGCAACTACGCCTACATCGACACGCTCCAGGAGGCCCGCAAGGTCCTCGTGGACGAGTTCGACTCGACGATGTTCGTCGTCGCGCAGGACCTCAAGGTCCAGGTCGAGCTCAACCCCGCGACCGTCGCGCGGTACCGGCTCCTGGGCTACGACAACCGCCGGCTGGAGGACGAGGAGTTCGACAACGACACCAAGGACGCGGGGGACGTCGGCGCCGGTCACGCGGTGACGGCGTTCTACGAGATCGTCCCGGCCGACGGCGAGCCCGTCGACGACCTCGACTACCAGGACGTCGAGACCGGGCGCTCCGACGACTTCCTCACGGTGCACGTGCGCTACAAGCAGCCGGGCGCCGCGGAGAGCACCGAGGTCGTGTTCCCGGCCCGCGCGGACGCCTACACCGCCCGGCCCACGAGCGACTTCCGCTTCGCGTCCGCCGTCGTCGAGTTCGGACTCACGGTGGCCGGCTCGGAGCACGCCGCGGACGCCGACGCGCGCCGGGCCCGCGATCGGGCCGAGGCGGCGCTCGGGGAGGACGCCTACGGCCTGCGGTCGGAGTTCGTCGGCCTCATCGACACCTACCTGGAGGTCGCGGGCTGAGCGGGCGGTGACGCGCCGCTCCCGGTCGACGCGGGGAGCGTGCCCTGCCGTGCCGCACCGCACGCCGTCGCTCCGGTGACCGTCCCCGGTCACCGGAGCGACGTGCGTCGGGGAGCCTCAGGCGGGCGGGATGTTCTGGTTCAGCCGGAAGACGTTCTCCGGGTCCCACGCCGACTTCACCCGCGCGAGACGCGTCCAGGTCGCCTCCCCGTACGCCCGGTGCACGCCCGCGGTCCCCTCGGCGCCGAGCGCGTTGACGTACACGCCGACGCTCCACGGCTCGATCGTCGCGGCCAGCCGGCGGCACGTCGCCGAGTGCCGCTCGTCGTCCGCGGGGTCCTCCCACCGTGCGCCGACGCCGTACTCGAACCGCGCGTCGCGGTGCGCGAACGCCGTCGCCCCCGGGTCGACGTCCGCGATGGCGCCGCCGTACGCGACGAGGCTCGCCGTCCCCACGCCGGCCTCGGTGTGCGCGAGGAACGCCTCGAGCGCCGCGTCGGGCAGCTCCCGGACGTAGTGGCTCCGCGCGTACCGCCGGAAGCCGTGCGCGGCGCCGACGTCGTACCGCCGCTGCAGGTCGAGGTAGGGCAGGGCGGCGACGCGGCGGGCCCTGGGGGTGCCGAGGTCGTCGAGCTCGGCGACGAGCGGCTCCGCGTCGTCGGGTGCGCCGACCCAGACCAGCCCGAGCGTGAGCGGCCCGGCGGCCCGCACCTCCGCGTAGAGCGTCGCGCGCCGGGGGGCCTCGTGGGCCCGCGTCAGCCAGGTCCGGAGCGCGTCGAGCCCGCCCTCCGCGTCGAGGTCGACCTCGGCCGTGAGCGCCTGCGTCCCCGTGCCGTGCAGCGCGAGGTCGAAGCGCGTCACGACGCCGAAGTTGCCGCCGCCGCCGCGCAGCGCCCAGAACAGGTCCGGGTGCTCGTCGGGCGTCGCGCGGACCAGCTCGCCCTCCGCGGTCACCACCTCGTACCCGAGCGCGTTGTCGCAGGTGAGGCCGACCAGGCGCGCGAGCCAGCCGACGCCGCCCCCGAGCGCGAGCCCGCCGATGCCGGTGTGCGACACGATGCCCGCCGTCGTCGCGAGCCCGTGCGCCTGAGCCGCGGTGTCGAGCGACCCGAGCAGCGCACCGCCCTGGACCTGCGCCGTGCGGGCGCCCGGGTCGACCTCCGCACGATCCATCCGGGACAGGTCGATCATCAGCCCGCCCTCCGGCACGGCCCAGCCCGCGGCGCTGTGCCCGCCGCCGCGCACGCCGAGCGGGAGCCCGAGCTCGCGCGCGACCCGCACGGCAGCACGCACGTCGTCGTTGCCGGCGCACCGCACGACGTAGGCCGGGCGGCGGTCGACGGTCCCGTTCCAGACGGTGCGCGCGGCGTCGTACCCGGGTGAGCCGGGGACGAGGACGTCGCCCGCGAAGGTGGCGGGCAGGGCTTCGGCGGTGGTCATGGCACCACTGTGGCGAGGGCCGGCGGGGCTGCCAAGGCTCCGGGTGACCGTCCGCGCCGGTCCACGCGATCGGGCAACCGCGCGCCGGTCAGGGCTGCTGCGGCGCGGTCGTCGGCGCGTGGACCTGCAGGTCGCCGAAGCGGGAGAGCGTCGCGGGAAGGTCCAGCGGGCGACCGCGGAGCGTGGCGTCGAGGAACGCGGCGCAGGTCGCGGCGGTCGTCCGGACGCTGCGGGCGGGGCCCAGGGAGCCCGTGACCGAGGGCACGGGCGGCAGGTACAGCGGGGCGTCGGTGAAGGTCAGGTGGGCGCTCCCCGGGACGGTGAGCAGGTAGCCCGTTCCCGCGCCGCGCGCGAGCACGCTCGACAGGCGGGCGACGTAGGCGGCGTCGGCCTCGTCGCGGACCTCGTGGGCGAGGGCGAGCACCGGTTGCTGCGGCGGCCCCTGATCCGGGTCGAGACCGCCGTCCAGGTCGATGACCGCCGTGAAGCGCGGGTCCTGGGCGGCGGCGCGCACGGCGGCCGCCCCACCGACGGAGTGCCCGGCCGCCGCCGCCCGCCCGGTGTCGAGCAGCCCCTCGAACGGGCTCGCGATCTCGCCGCGGTCGAGCCGGCCGAGCTGCGTGAGGACGAAGCCGAGGTCCGCGGCCCGCACCGTCGTCCAGCCGATCCGCCGCCTCGCGTCCTCCTGCGGGTCGCCGCTCGACGCGATCTGCGTCCGGACGACCCGGCCGTCGGCGAGGACCACCGCGGCCGAGTCGTAGGGGTGGTCGATCCCCGCGACCACGTAGCCGCGGCTGGCGAGGTCCTCGGCCCACGCGGTGCTCTGCGTGCGCAGGCCACCGAGGCCGGGGGAGAACAGGACGACCGGGAGGCGCCCCGTCGCCGGCGGCGCGTCGACGACCGCGTGGCTGCGTGCGCGCGGTGGGCCGTCCAGCACGAGCGCCGGGACGCCCAGGTAGTCGGCAGCGGCCGCCGCGACGGTCGTGGCCTCGTGCGGCGTGCGGCCCAGGTACTGCGCTCGCGGCGCCCCCGGGGTGCTCGGCTGCGCCGGGTACCAGAGCTGCACGACGACGGTCCGCCGGTCGCCGGCCTCCGGCGTCGCCGCCTCCTCGCGTGCCGGGTCGGTCCACTCCAGGACCGTCGTGCCGACCGCGGACTCCCCGGACGGGCGCGGGAACGTCGGGACGGGGAGCGCCCAGGCGGCGACCCCGCCCGCGGCGACCAGGCCGACGCACACCAGCGAGCCGACGACCGCCGGCCACCGGCGACCGCGCGGGCCGGGCGCGCCGCCGCGCTGCCGGCGCCGCAGCCACACCACCGCGGCCCGGAGGACGACGAGCAGGTCGGCCGCGAGCACCGGCAGGAGCGCCCAGCGCAGGCCGGACGTGGACAGGAAGCCGACCAGGCCGGCGACCACCATGCCGGCGGAGGCGACCGTGACCGTGGCGGCGGCTCGGCGGCGGGCGGCGAGCCGCCGCGTGCGGCTCAGCACGAGCGCCAGCGAGCCCGCCACGACCAGGAGCTCCGCGAGGGGCAGGCCAGCGAGGGTTCCGGTCACCGCAGGATCGTCGCCGACGGCCCCTGAGAGCGCGCTGAGCGCGCCGTCGCGCCCCTGTCCCGGGGTGACCCGTGCCTGGCCGACCGTCCTCAGCCGAAGAACACCCGGAGGTCCGCGACCACGTCCCCGGGCACCTCCAGCGCCGCGTAGTGACCGCCGCGCGGCAGCTCCGACCAGTGCTCGATCCGGGCGTTGTCACGCTCGGCCGGCTGCGGATCGTCTGGAAGTCGTCCTGGAAGACGGCGACGCCGAGGCGGCCGGTGCTCACGACCGGTTCGGCACCGGAGCGCTGCTCGGCGAAGTGGTACCGCGCCGCCGTGGCGTACGTGTTGGTGAACCAGTAGAGGCTCGCCTGGGCGAGCACCTGGTCCGCGGTCACGAGCGAGGTGCCGTTGCCGAAGCTCTCGAAGAGCTCGTGGTAGGCGAGCGTCGCGACGGGGGAGTCGGCGAGCCCGGCGCCGACGGTCTGCGGCCGTGACGCGTTCATCGCGTTGTAGCCGCCGACGGACTGGAACCACTGCGCGTGCGCGAGGGCGGCGAGCTCCTTCTCCCCGAAGCCGTCCATCTCGCCCGGTGCTCCGGACGGGAAGGAGAACAGCTGCAGCACGTGCGCACCGCGGAAGCCCTCGGGGTCGAGGACGGCGAGCTCCCGGCCGATCATCGCGCCGCCGTCGCTCCCGTGGATCCCGTACGAGTCGTACCCGAGCCCGCGCATGAGCGCGTCGTAGGTGCGGGCGACCCGTGCCATGGTCCAGCCGGCGCCGACCAGCGGCGTCGAGAACCCGGAGCCGGGCATCGAGGGGATCACCAGGTGGAAGGCGTCCTCGGGTCGCCCGCCGTGACGGACGGGGTCGACGAGCGGGTCGATCATGTCGAGGAAGTCGAGCACGGAGCCGGGGTAGGTGTGCGCGAGCAGCAGCGGCGTGGCGTCCGGGTGCGGCGAGCGGACGTGCAGGAGGTGCAGCGGCTGGCCGTCGACCTCGGTCGTGAACGCGGGGTAGCCGTTGAGGCGGTCCTCGACGGCCCGCCAGTCGAACGCCGCCCAGCGCTCGACCATGCGGCGCAGGTAGGACACGGGCGTGCCGTACTCCCAGGAGTCGGCCGGGGCGGCCGGGGCGAAGCGGGTGCGGGCGAGCCGGGCCCGCAGGTCGTCGAGGTCGGCCTGCGGGACCCCGACGCGGAAGGGGCGGAGGTCGAGCGGTGCGGCGGAGGTGGTGGAGGTCATGGCATCTCCCGAGGTCGTGAGCCCGTCGTCGTCGGGCTCGTGACACCCACCGTAGAAAGGGTTCCGGAACGTTTCGTTCCGTTATCCTTCACCGATCTGGACCGGATCCGGCCCGCCGTGGAGGACGCATGACATCGACGTCTGCCCGGCTGCTGACGCTCCTCGGGCTGCTGCAGTCCCGGCCCGACTGGTCCGGCACCGAGCTCGCCGAGCGGCTCGCCGTCACCGACCGGACCGTGCGCAACGACGTCACCCGGCTGCGCGAGCTCGGGTACCCGGTGGGTGCGGTGCGCGGACCGGGCGGGCGGTACCGGCTCGGCGCCGGCGCGCGGCTGCCCCCGCTCCTGCTCGACGACGCCGAGGCGATCGCCGTCGCCGTGGGCCTGCGCCGGACCACCGCGACCGCGGGGTTCGAGGATTCTGCGCGCTCGGCGCTCACGAAGCTCGAGCAGGTGATGCCCGACCGGCTGCGCCGCCGCCTCGCCTCGATCCGCGACGCGAGCGCGAGCGGACCCGAGAACACCGACTCCAACGTCGAGGACCCGGCCGTCGACCCCGCGACGCTCGCGACCGTCGCCGACGCGATCCGCGACCACCAGGGGCTCCGGGTCGACTTCCGGGACCAGCGGCTCGAGCTCGAGCCGTACCGGCTGGTCGCCTGGCAGCGCCGGTGGTTCCTCGTCGCGCGTGAGCCGCGGACGGGGGAGTGGGCGCCCTACCGTGTCGACTGGCTGCGGCTCCGGACGCCGGGCGGGCGTCGCTTCACGCCGGTCCCGTTCCCGGAGGACGTCACCGACTTCACCGTCCGCGAGGTCGCGCGGGCGGGGTGGGCGGTGCACGCGCGCGTGACCGTCGACGCCGCCGCGGACGAGGTCCTGGCGCGCATCAACCCCGCGGTGGGCACGGTCGAGGCGCTTCCGGACGGCCGCAGCGTGCTCGTCACCGGCGGGGACAGCGTCGAGGTCGTCGCGGTCTGGGTCGGCATGCTCGGGCTCGACTTCCACGTCGACGAGCCGGCCGGGCTCGTCGAGCACCTCCGCGTGCTCGCGGCGCGGTACGCCCGGGCGGTCCCGGCGCAGGGCCTGCCCGGCGCAGACGTCAGTCGACCCGTGCCGTGAGGTCGAGGATCGCGGACGCGAGCGCCTCCGGGGCCTCCTGCGCGACGAGGTGCCCGACGCCCTCGACGTGCACGGCGGTGAGCTCGCCCGCGGTGACCTGGCGGAAGGTGCTGGCCGTGACGGGGTGGTGGACGCCGTCGACGGCGAGCACGGGGACGGTGAGCGGCCGGGACGCGGCGAGCGCCCGGGTGGCGCCGTCGTCGGCGAACAGGGACTGGTAGAGGCCCTCGGTGCCGCGCCAGGCGCCCGGGCGGGAGTAGGTGCGGACGAGCTCGTCGAGGTCGCGCTCGGTCACGGCGCCCTCGGTCCCGTTCATCAGCGGGTAGGCCCAGCCGGCCAGGAGTGCGCGCTCGCGACCCGGGAGGAGCAGGGACGGGATGCCGGGCGCGCCGAGGAACCCGACGTGCCACGAGCCGTGGGCGTTCACGTCGGCGAGCTGCTCGAGCCCGTACCCGGCGAGGGTCGACTCGACGGCGGTGAGGCTGAGCACGTCCGCGGGGTGCGTGGCCGCGAACCGGAAGCCCACCCCGCCGCTGATGTCCTGGACCACGAGGTGCACGGGACCCTGGCCGAGGTGCCGGACCAGGTGGTGCAGGTCCTCGGCCGCGACGTGCTCGCCGAACTCGGCGCCGTCGGCGTCGGAGTCGCCGAAGCCGCGCAGGTCGACGGCGTGCACACGGTGGGTGCCGGCGAGGCGCGGGATCAGCTTCCGGAACGCCCACCAGGTCTCCGGCCACCCGTGGACCAGGAGGACCGGCGAGCCGGTGGTCCCGGCGGAGACGTGGTGCAGCCGGGTCCCGTGGACGTCGGTGAGGTGGTGGGTGGCGCCGGGAACGGTCGCGCCGGCGGGGGTGACGACGGGCATGGGAGCCTCCGGGTTCGACATCTAGGTTGTCCATTACGGTAGACATCCAGGTTGTCGATGTCAACGGCCGGTCTAGGCTGCCTCCATGTCGCGATCGGGCGCCGACCTGGCGCTGCTCCTGCTCGCCGGCTTCCGGACGATGGCGGACCAGGCCGGTGCCGAGCTCGCGGCCCGCGGCCACGAGGACGTCCGACCCGTGCACGACTTCGCCCTCCGCGCGATCCTCACCGGCGCGGACAGCGCCTCCGAGCTCGGCCGCGCCATGTCGGTCACCAAGCAGGCCGCGGCCAAGACGATCGCCGCCCTCGAGGCGCGCGGCTACGTCGCGCGCGAGCCCGACCCCGATGACCGGCGCCGGGTGCGCCTGCGCGTCACCGACCACGGCCGGGCCCTGATGCGCGAGGGCGAGACGGTGTTCGCCGAGCTGCGTGAGCGGTGGGAGCGGCAGGTCGGGTCGGCGTCGGTCGCCGCGCTCGAGGGCACCCTGCGGCAGCTCGTCGGCGACGACGCCCTCCGCATCGACATGCCCGGCTGGGACGCCGCCGACCCGGACGCGTAGACCGCCCCGCGGTGGTCCGCCGGTGCCCCCTACCGCCGCGACCAGACCTGGTTCGCGGCCCCCGTGCAGTGCCACAGCAGCACCGCGGTGCTGTTCGCGGTGAGGTTGCGGTCGACGTCGAGGCACAGCCCGGACCGCACGCCGCGGACCGTGCCGTCGCCCTGGACCGTCCACTGCTGGTGGGTGCCGCCGTTGCAGTCCCACAGCTGCACGCGCGTGCCGGCGACCGCGCTCGGCGGTGCGTCGAGGCACTTCCCCAGCGAGCGCAGCGTGCCGCCGGTCTCGGTCCACCGCTGGTTGGCGCCCGTGCCGCAGTCCCAGATCACGAGGCCCGTGCCGTTCGCGGTGGCGCTCGCGGGCACGTCGAGGCACCGGCCCGACGCGGCGCCGACCAGCGTGCTGCCGGTCGGCGGCGTGACGACACCGCCGGGCGTGACCCGGTAGAGCGCGACCCCGTGCGCCGGGACCTGCGCGGTCAGCGACCCGGTGGTCGTCCCCGTCGCACCCGTCCACAGCTCGCGGTAGGTGTGCGTCCCCGAGCCGAGGCCGACCTGCGCGAGCGTCGTCGAGATCGAGCGCGCCCCGCCGCCGCGGTTGAGCAGCGCGACCGCGACCGAGCCGTCGGCGAGCGGCTTGGCCCAGACCTCGGCGTCGCCGTCGTCGCGCACCCGGTCGGCCTGCCGCACGAGCGGGTCCTGGTCGAGCGCGAGCACGTCCCGGTTCGTCAGCACCGCGCGCACGTCGGCGCTCATGTTCCGCAGGTCGTTGCCCGCGACGAGCGGCGCGCCGAGCATCGCCCACATGCTCATGTGAGCGCGGTTCTCCGTCGGCGTCAGGCTGCCGCGCACCCCGACCATGAGCATGTCCGGGTCGTTGTACTGCCCCGGCCGGGTCCACTCGCGCATCGGCTCGACGATGTCGAGCGCCTCGGTGATCCCGACGAAGCAGTCGGAGGTCGGCGCGCAGCCCGTGGACCACGCGTCGTCGAGGTCCTCGGACGTGCGCCACATGTCGGCGAAGGAGCCCCAGCCCGAGTAGGTCGGCGCGGTGTTGGAGTGCGCGCTGTTCGGGTTGATCGAGTAGACGATCGGGCGGCCGGTGGCCTTGAGCGCGGCGCCGAACCGGGCGAACAGCGTCGCCTGCTCGGTGACCGAGCCGCGCGGGTCGCACCAGTCGTGCTTGACGTAGTCGACGCCCCACGACGCGAAGAGGGCCGCGTCCTTCGTCTCGTAGCCGTGGGAGGACGTGCCGGGGCGGTTGCCGAAGTACTGGTCGCACGTCTTCTCGCGCGGCGCGTGGTAGATCCCGAACTTGAGGCCCTTGCCGTGGATGTAGTCGCCGAGGGCCTTCATGCCGGACGGGAACCGGTCGGTGCGCGGCTGCGTGTTGCCGTTCGCGTCGCGGGTGTCGCGCATCCAGCAGTCGTCGACGACCACGTACTGGTAGCCGGCCGCCGCCATGCCGGTGCTCACCATGGCGTCCGCCGTCTGGCGCACCATCCCCTCGTCGATGCCGCAGTAGAAGGTGTTCCAGCTGTTCCAGCCCAGCGGGGGCAGCGGCGCCGGCTCGTCGACGGTCGGCGCGGGAGCGGCGGCTGCGGGACCGGCGCCCACCGCGACGCCGGCGCTCAGCAGGGACAGGGTCGCCACGCAGGCCGCGGCCCAGCGACGGGCGGCTGAAGACGTCATCGTGCACTCCCTCGTGCAGTCGGGCGGTTGCGCGCGCTCGGGCAGGACCGCGCGGTCGTGCGGGTCCGTCCGGTCGGCGACGATCGCGCGGCCGGGCGGGGTGGTGCGGTCGGGAGACAGCACGGTCGGGCGGGTCGGGCGGCCGACGTGGCTCAGGGGGTCGTCAGGTCGAAGCTGCGGACGGTGACGGCCCCGCCGAGTGCGCGCGTCGCGTGGTTGAAGATCCCGAACCGGTAGCCCATGAAGAACTGCCACTCGTTGTTCAGGACGAACGCGGGCCCGAGCGGCACGAACGTGGTCCCGTCCGTGCTGTACGAGAACGTCGCCGTGCGGCCCGACCCCGGCCGGATGTCCGCCGTCGCGCGCAGCCACACCCGCCCGCCGGACAACGGCGCCGAGGCGCGCTCGACCCCGGTCCCGGTCGTCGCCCACGAGCTGTTCATCGTGAGCCCGTCGGTCATCACGACGCGGGAGGCGCCGCCCGTCCGGACCACGCCGATCCACGCCGACGACTGCCGCAGCATCGCGAGCCCGGACCGGTCGCCGTCGGCCATCGCCGAGTGGTCGAGCTCGATCGTGGCCGTCGAGGACGGACCCTGGATGCGGTGCGTGAGGGTGTTGCGCGCGGCGTACAGGTCGTTCGTGACCGTGGCGGTCTGGAGCCGGAGCCCGTTCGCGACGCTGAACCGGCTCGTGTCGGGGTTGTGGTTCCACTCCCACCGGTGCCCGAGCGCGGGACCGGCGAACGTGTCCTTCCCCGTCATCGGCGCGACGGTCCTGCTGGTCGAGATGTTCGGTCGCGGGTACGTCGCACCCCACCGGCCGTTGACGGTCTGCACGGACGGCCAGCCGTCGGCGCTCCAGCTGATCGGCGCGAGGGTCGGCACCCGCCCGCCCGGGTACGCGTCGGTGAACGCCATGTACCACCAGTCCCCGGCCTGCGTCTGGACGAGCCCGCCCTGGTGCGGCACGCCGCCGCCGGAGATCGGGCCCGGCAGGTCGAGGAGCACCTGCCGCATGTCGTAGGGGCCGAACGGCGAGGTCGAGCGCAGCACGTACTGGCCGTTCGCGGGGCGGGTCAGCCAGATGTAGTAGTAGCTGCCGCGCTTGTAGAACCGGGCGCCCTCGAGCGTCCCGACGTTCGCCGGCGTCTGGAAGACCTGCTGCGCGCGGATCTGCGACGTGCCGTCCGAGCTGAGCTGCGCGACGCTGATCGTGCCGTTGCCGTACGCGACGTACATCGTGTCGTCGGTGTCCACGAGCAGGCCCGCGTCGTAGTAGCACTGGTTGAGCCGGGCCTTCTTGGTCCACGTGCCGTCGACCGCCGACGCGGTGTAGACGTACGTGCGGTTGAACTCCGTGCAGCCGATCCAGTAGTACGTGCGGTTGCTGGGCCGGTACCCGAGCGTCGACGCCCAGATGCCCTTGACGTACTTGCGGCCCGCCGTCAGGTCGTAGCCGGCGTCGTCGAAGTCGAGGCGTGGCACGGAGTGGCCCGCGTACTCCCAGTCCACGAGGTTGTACGACCGCAGGATCGGCGCACCGGGCGAGTAGTGCATGGTCGACGCCGAGTAGTAGTACGCGTCGCCGACGCGGATGATGTCGCCGTCGGCGAAGTCCTGCCAGACGACGGGGTTGGTGAAGGTGCCCGTCGGGGGCGTGGTCGGGGTCGGCGTCGGGGTGGACGACCCGACGCGGGCGAGCAGCCACTGCTGGTTGGTCCCGCCCCAGCTGGAGTACTGCACGATGTTCCCCCCGTCTGCCGTGGACGCGCCCTGGACCTCGAGGGCCTTGCCGCTGTTGCGGTTGATCAGCGTGACGTACCCGTCGGTGGTGTCCTGGAGCCGCCACTGCTGGTTCGTCCCGTTGGTGTCGGCCCACTGGACGACGGGGCCGCCGTCGGCGAGCGACCGGCCCGAGACGTCGAGGACCTTGCCGGAGTGCTGGGACCGGATCCGGTAGTACCCGTCGCCCGAGCTCACGAGCTGCCACCGCTGGTTGGCGCCGTCGCCGCGGGTCCACTGCGTGATCCGCGCGCCGTCGCTGGTCGCGAAGTCATACACGTCGAGCGCCTTGCCGCTGTTGCGGTTGACCAGTACGTAGGTCGCGGACGTGTCCGGCGTCGCGGCGGGGGCGGGTGGTGCGGCGGCGACGGCGAGGGCGCCGGAGACGGCGAGGCTCAGCGCGACGCCGAGGGCGGTCCAGAGGCGGCGCGCGTGGGCGTGGGCGGCGGTCCGACGGGGGCGGCGCGGGCTCGGACCCACGTGCGGGCTCGGACCCCGGCGCGGGCGCGGGCTCGGCCAGGACAGGGTGGTGCGAGGACGACCCGTGCGGGGACGGCGCTGGGGGGCTGCGCGCCCGGGGGCGCTGCTCGGCTGGTGCTGCACGTCGACGTCGTCGTCGGTCATCGCTGGCTCCTGGACCACTGCGCTGTGGGGAGGACGCGCCGCTGCACCGGGACAGGGTGTGAGCGTTAACATCCGCGAAGGCGCCACTGTGGCACGGGCTCGGCAGCCACGGCCACCCCTCTGAAACGGTTCGTGTGCACCGGTGGAGAACGGCCTCGCCTGTCACGGGTCCGACCGTTCGGTCGGCCTTGACGCGCCTCCGACGCCTCCTTACGGTGTCACCCATCCGGGTGTAGAACGTTTTCGTCGACTGCCGCCCCTACACCGGTGTAGAGGCGGCACGACCGTTCCCGGGCGGGCGTCGTCGACGGACTGCGCCAGCGACGAGGCTGCGCCGACCACCGGGCGGCCTCGGCACTCCTGGCACAGGGACGTGACCAGACGTCGGACCGACGGGGCGCCCGCCGCCGCCGGGCGACCCCGGGGGACCAGCGAGAGGACGACGCATGAGGACGCTTGCCGCACGACGACGTGACGGTGCACCCGAGGTGGTGCCGAAGGACGGTCGGCGCTGGGCCGCGCGATGGACAGGAGCGGCCACGGCGGTCGTGCTGGCGGCGGTCGGCCTCGCCGGACCCGCCCAGGGCGCCGTCGCGGACGAGACGTACGACGTGGAGATCCACGTCGCCGGACGCGGGACCGTCGCCGGCGAGGGCAGCTACGAGGCCGGTGAGACGGTCGAGCTCACGGCGGCGCCGGGGCGGCACCAGGTGTGGGGCGGGTGGACGTCCGACGAGCTCGGCTGGATCGGCGCCCGGGTGGACTCGTTCACGATGCCCGCGGGCGACGTCGTCCTCGACACCACGTTCCGGCGGCAGATGGCCCCGCTCAAGGACGTCTACCGCGACCACTTCGACGTCGGGAACATCTGGTCGGGCCCGCAGACGTACGAGCCCGGCTCGCCCAACGAGGCGACCGTCGCGCGGCACTACGACGTCATGACGGCCGAGAACGCGATGAAGCCGGACCAGCTGCTGCCGAACGAGAACATCGACCCCGAGACGGGCGACTTCACGTTCGACTTCACGGCCGCCGACGCGTTCGTCGACGAGACGCTCGAGCGCGGCATGGACGTCCACGGCCACGTGCTCGTGTGGCACGGGCAGTCGCCGGCGCGCATCAACAGCGGCCCGACGGGCGGCACGCGCGAGCAGGCCCGCTCCAACATGGAGCGCTACATCGAGCAGGTGCTGACCCACTTCCAGGGCCGCGCCGTCTCCTGGGACGTCGTCAACGAGGCGTTCGTCGACGGGCTCGAGGAGTTCGACCCCGCGACGCAGGACTGGCGCGACTTCCTGCGCGGCGGCCCGAACGGCGGCCAGTCGCTCTGGTACTCGGCCTACGCCAACGGTCTGAACGCGTCCGCCGGCGAGAGCCCGGCCGACTTCCTGTACGACGCGTTCGTGTTCGCGCGCACGTACGCACCGGAGGTCCGGCTCGTCTACAACGACTTCAACGTCTTCCAGTCCGAGGGCAAGGGCGAGGCGATCGTCGCCATGGCCCAGGACCTCAACGCGCGGTACGCCGCCGACCACCCCCAGGACCCCCGGCTGCTCGTCGAGACGATCGGGCTCCAGTCGCACAACTACATCAACCAGACCCCGGCCTTCGCCTGCTCCGACCACACCCGCCTGCCCGGGCTGTCGGACGACGCGGCGGAGGAGTGGCGCCCCGGCGCGTGCTCGGACACCGCCTCGGTCGAGCGGTCGCTGCAGCTCATCACCGAGGCCGGCATGACCGCCGACATCAGCGAGCTGGACCTCCAGGTCTGGGAGGCGTGGAACGGCCAGCCCGAGGGCGACGACCGCTCGCAGTACCGCGACCTGACCGACCCGTCGGTCGCCGACCGCATCTCGCGGGACGAGTTCACCTACTGGGTCGGGAAGATCACGAACCGCGCCGAGCTCGAGGCGATCCAGGCCCAGCGGTTCGCCGAGTACTTCGCCGTCTACAAGGCGTACTCCACGGACATCAACCGGGTCACGTTCTGGGGTCTGACGGACGAGCTCAGCTGGCGGTCCACCCACAACCCGCTGATCTTCAACAGCGACTTCAGCGAGAAGCTCGCCGCGGCCGCGGTCGCCGACCCCGAGCGCTGGCTCGGCGTTCGGGCGCCCATCACGGACACCTCGGCGCTCGCGGAGGCCGTCGCAGCGGCCGAGGCGCTGGACCTGCGCGGCCACACCTACACCGGCACGAGCGTCGCCGCGGTGAAGAAGGCGCTGGGCCGTGCCCAGGCCGTCCTCGCCCGGGGTGGCTCGCAGGCCAAGGTGAACGACGCTACGGCCGCGCTCGTCGACGCCGTCGCCGCGCTCGAGACGAGGAAGCCGCCGCGACCGAGGTCCTGACGGAACAGGTCCGCCGGTGAGGGCGGCCCGACGTGGGCACCCGGCCGAGCGCCGGGGGCGTCGGGCCGCTCCGCCGACGGGCTCGGCTCAGGCCGGCAGGCCCTCGGCGGGTCGGGCCGCCCCGCCGGCGGGCCCTCGGTTCAGCCCGGCAGGCCCTCGGCGACGTAGGCGGCGAGGTTGCCGAGCGTCTGCCGGCCGCCCTCGACGGCGTGGTACTTCTCGACCGCCTCGTCGCGCAGCTCGACGGTCGGGAACACGGTGTGCAGCACGACGCGGGTCGCCGCGCCGTCGGGGGTGAACGTGAGGACCGACTCGAAGGCGTTCGGGTCGTCGCTGCTCTCGCCGTGCCGGAACGCGATGCGCTCCGGCGCCGTGATCCCCGTCCAGGAGATCCACTCGGGGTAGTCCGTCCCGTCCGGCCCGTGCATCACGAACTCCCATGCGCCGCCGACGCGGAACTCGAACGCGCGCGTCGTGGTGGTGAACCCGTCCGGCCCCCACCACCGGGACAGGTGCCGGACCTCGGTGAACGCCTCGAACACCCGCGCGGGCGGTGCGGCGACGACCCGGGAGACGACGACCTCGCGGTCGGCCGTCGGGGACTGCGCCGGTGCGGGCTGGGTGGCTGCGGCGGCCGTCGGGGCTGCTCGTCCTGTCGTGCTCATGGCTGCTCCTCCTGGGGTTCCTGTGCTGCCTGCGCGAGCTCCTGCACGTACGCGTCGAGCCGCTCGAGGCTCTCGTTCCAGAACTGCTCGAACCCGCCGGTCCACGCGTGCACCGGTCGCAGCCCGCGGGCGTCGAGGCCGTACACCCGCTGCCTGCCGACCTTGCGGTCGTGCACGAGACCGACCTCGCGGAGCACCCGCAGGTGCTTGGACGCACCGGGCTGGGTCAGGCCCAGCTCCTGCGCGAGCTCGGTCACGGGACGCTCGCCGGCGCGCAGCAGCGCGAGGATCTCGCGGCGCTGCGGCTCGGCGATGGCGTTGAAGACGTCGGACGTCGTCGCTGCGCGGGCCATGCGGCAATCGTATGCCGATATGGGAATGCGTCAAGAGCGGCTGACGGCACCGCGTCGGCCGGGCGCAGCCGGTGTCGAGCCCAGCCGGTGTCGAGCCCAGCCGGTGTCGACCGCACGCAGGCGGGGGCACGGGCACCCGGAGTCAGCGACGCCCTGGCGGCGCGAGCTCCGCGAGCAGTGCGAACCCGGCGCGGTCCACCGATGCCGCGGTCGCGGAGACGACGACGACACCGGTGCCGGCCGAGCGGTCCAGCCCGAGCCACGAGCGGAACCCGCCGGTGCCGCCGTTGTGCCACGTGACGTCCCGCCCGCGCGCGCCGAGCACGACCCACGCCGCCCCGACCTGCACACCCCGCCCCAGCGGCGCGACCGGGTCGAGCGCCCGCATCCCCGGCGCCGCGCCGTCGAGCAGCGCGGCGGTCAGCCGAGCGGCCGCGCCCAGCGAGGAGCGGATGCCGCCCGCCGGGGCCAGGGCCTCGCCGGTCCACGCCTCCTGGACGCGCCCGCGGCGGCTGCGCCCGAGCAGCGCGCCCGGACGCAGGGCGCCGGGCGTCGCCGGGACGTAGAACGGGTCCAGGCCGAGCGGCTCCGCGACGCGCGTGCGCAGCAGGTCGGCGTACGTGGTGCCCGCAGCCGCCGCGACGGCGTGGCCGAGGAGCTCGAAGCCGAGGTTGGAGTACCGCGGCCTCGGGGCGCCGGGCGCGACGGTGCGCACCGCGTCGAGGAGCTCGTCGAGCGTCTCGCCGTACGGGTTCGTGCCGTGCCGCCACAGTGCGACGCTGCTCCGCAGCACCTGGGTGCCCGGCGCGAGGCGCGGCAGTCCCGAGCGGTGGGTCGCCAGGTCGGCGAGCCGCACGGCGCCGACGGCGGTCCCGTCGAGCGGCAGGTGGTCGGCCAGCGTCGCCGACGCCGACACCTCACCCCGCTCGAGCGCGTCGACGTACAGCAGGCCGGTCACCCCCTTCGAGACCGACCCGAGCTCGAGGTCCGCCTCCGGTCCGGCGCCCAGGAGCACGCTCGCGGTGCCGCCGGGCGTGACGGCCGCGACGCCGACGACGGGGTGGCGCCTCCCGAGCAGGCGCTGCACGCGCGCGGCGAGGTCGTGGTCGGCATCGGTGGTCGGCTCCGGGCGGGTCGTCATGCGGTCATCCTCGCGGGCGGCGCCCGGCGCCCGGGCCCTCGTTCGCTGTCGGCGTGCACGCCCGCGCAGGTCCGAAAATCCCTGGGCACACGCGGGCTCCGCTGCTAGCGTCCGCCTGACCGTGCAGGAGGACGAGGAGGTGGTACCCGTGAACGCAGTGACGACATGGGTGCTCCCCTCCGGGGTCACGGTCGGGCGGTAGGTCGCCCGGGAGCGCCACCCCAGCGCACCCCGAGAGGCACGACCATGCAGCTCATCTCCGAGCAGCGACTCGACGACGGCGTCGTCGAGCGCGAGCTCACCCTCGGCGAGATCCCCGTGACCCTGTGGACGCCCGGCCCCGCGCCGGCTCCGCTGGTCCTCGTGGCCCACAACAACGGGCTCCCCAAGAGCGACGCCCGCCTCGTCGCCCGCGCCCGGTACGCCGCGGCGGAGCACGGCTACGCGGTCGCGTCGATCGACGCGACCGGGTGCGGCGACCGGCCGCGCTCCCCGGCCGACGAGCAGGCCCGCGCCGACCTGGGCCGGGCGGTGCGGGCCGGCGAGCCGGTCGACGAGCTCCTCGAGACCCTCGTCGGGCCGTTGGTCGCCGGCGCCGTCCCCGACTGGCGGGTGGCCCTCGACGCGCTCCTCGGCCTGCCCGAGGTCCGTGGGCCGGTCGGCTACAGCGGGTGGGCCGCCCTCGGCATCCGGCTCGCGGTCGTCGAGCCCCGCATCGCGGCCCTCGGGCTCTTCGCCGGGGGCTACGTGCCGCACGCGCAGCGGGAGGAGGCGCGGCAGCTCACCGCCCCGCTGCTGCTCCTGCTGCAGTGGGACGACGAGGGCAACCCCCGGCAGCGCGCCCTCGACCTGTTCGACGCGTGCGGCAGCACCGAGAAGACGCTGCACGCCAACCCGGGCGGCCACCTCGGCACGCCCCGGTTCGAGCTCGAGGACTCGTGCCGCTTCCTCGACCGGCACCTGCGGGAGGGGGTGTGACCGGCGGTCGCGGTCGCTGACGTCGCGCCCGGCCGGCGGGCGACCTCGCTCCGTCGCCGGTCGGTCGGGCGGCCGGTCCCGTCACCGGCCGCCCGGCGACCCGGTCCGCCGCTGGCCCGTAGGGTCGCGCGCGGGCCGGTCCGCGACCCGACCCGGGTCGTCGCGGGCCGGTCCGACCCGGCTCAGGGTGCGGGCCGGTCGGTCCGGAGCACCGCGTACCGGAGGAAGACGGCGCCGCCGCGGAAGCGGCGTTCCTCGACGAGCTCGAGACCCGCGCGCAGGCCGCGCGGGAACACCGGGGTGCCGCCGCCGACCGCGACCGGGCAGAGGACCAGCTGGCACTCGTCGACGAGCCCGGCGGCGAGCGCCTGACCCGCGAGGTCGGCGCCGCCGACCGAGACGTCGCGCGCTGCCGAGCCCACGAGCCGCCGCACGTCGTCCGGGTCGAACCGGCGCTCGAGCCGCGTGCGGGCGGTGGTCGGCGCGGGCAGCGTGCGGGAGTGGACGACCTTGTCCGCCGCGCGCCAGATCCGCGCGAAGTCGCGCTCGGGCGGCGTCACGTCGTCGCCGGTGCTCGCCGTCTCCCAGTACGCCATCGTCTCGTACATGCGGCGGCCGTACAGGTGGGTGCCGATCGGCCGCGCGAGGTCGTTGACGAACGCGTGCACCTCCTCGTCGGGCGCAGCCCAGTCGAACGAGCCCGACGCGTCCTCGACGTACCCGTCGAGCGACGCGATCGCCAGGTACACGAGCCTGGCCACGCGGTCACCGGCTCCCGGTCGGCGCGGGCTGGTGCCCGGACGCGTCATCGGGCTCGTGCCCGGACGCGTCGTCGGGCTCGTCGCGGCGGGACAGCTGCTCGGCCTGCCACTCGTGGATGCCGACGACCCAGTCCCACCCGTCCTTCGCCGCCGGGCCGATGCGCGGGTCGTCGGGTTCACGGCCGTCGCGCAGCGCGAGGACGTAGGCGCGGTCGAGCTCGATGCGGGCGCGCACCTCGTCCCCGCGCGCCACGGACCCGTGACCGGGGACGGCGACGTCGACGTCACCGGCCGCGTCCTCGAGCAGGCGCAGTCCCGCGAGGTAGTCCCCGACGGGGTCGGCGGCCTCGAGGTCCAGCATCGGGATGAAGACGTCGGACAGCATGTCGCCGGCGACGAGCACGCCGCGGTCCTCGACGAGCAGCGCCGCGTGACCTGCGGCGTGCGCCCGGTGCTCGAGGACCCGGACCCGCGGGCCGTCCCACGGCAGCTCCGTGGCCGCGGCGGGCAGGCCGGTGAGGAGCCCGAAGAGGTCCAGCGGCACCTGCCCGTGGATCTCGGGCGGCAGGTGCTCCGCGACGCGGTCGAGGGTGCCCGGGTCGGCCAGCAGGTCCCGGATCGTGCTGGCGGCGCGGGCGGTGGCCCAGCGGGGCGCACCGCCGAGCCGCGGGTGCCACAGCACGTGGTCCCAGTCGGGGTGCGTCGAGAAGCCCGCGACGACGGCCCGCCCGAGCCGGTCGAGGTCGTCCGCGAGGCAGCCCAGCTCGGCGCCCGTGATCCCGGGGTCGACGAGCAGCACACCCGCCGCGCCCTGCACCACGACGGCGTTGCTCTGCACGAACGCGCTCTCGTGGACGAGCACGCCCTCCGCAACCTGTGTCAGCACGGTCGTTCCTCTCGTCGGTCGGTGGGCCGGTGGGTAGGTCGGTGGGCCACGGGCCGGTGGCCGGCGGCTGCGGCGCGGCCGGGCTCAGGTGCGCACGGCGAGGCCCTCGAGCCACGCCTGCCACGCGGGCTGCTCGCGCCGGACGTACTCCGCGGCGTCGGCGGAGAACAGGTACGCCCGCACGCCCGCGGTCGTCGGGCGGTCGCCGTGGCCGTCCGCGAAGACGTTCAGCATCCCGGGCACGGGTGACGTGAGCCGGACCAGCACCTGCCGCGCGCCGACCCGCTCGACCGTCCCGGTCGTGCCGCGCAGCTCGAGGGTCACGCCCTCGGCGACCGGCCCGAGCGCGTCGCGCACCGTCGACCAGACGGGGTCGGGGCCGCCCGGGAGCTCGGCGGCGGCCTCGAGCCGCGTGGCCTGCTGACCGGGGAAGTGCGCCAGGTAGAGGCGCAGGTTGTCGAGATAGGGCAGCCAGGCCGGGGCGAGCTCGTCCCACCACTCCTGCTCCCAGTCGGCCCCCGTCCCGAAGCCGCTGCTCGTGACGCGGACGACGCACGTGCCGCCGGACCGCGCCTCGACGAGGAGCTCGCACGTGAGCGGGCTGAGCGTCTCCGGGTCCGCGCCCATGAGGTCGGCCCAGTCCTCGTCGAAGGCCAGGCGGCGTGGCGGGTCCCAGCCGGTGACCTCGGCGTCGGCGCCCATCTCGGTGCCGATCGTGAAGCGCACCGCGCCGCCGACGCGCTCCTCGAGCTCGGTCGGCAGGTACCAGGCGCTCAGCCCTCCCGCGGTCGCGATCGCCTGCCACACCTGCTCGGGGGTGCCCGGGACCTCGACGCTGAGCTCGAGGCGGTACGGGACGTCCGGGGTCGTGCTCATGCGCGCTCCTCGGGGACGGGGTGGGCGGCGACGACGAGCCGGTGCGGGCGCCCGTCGTCGTGGTGGTAGCGGGCGGCCAGGTCGAGCACCACGGCGGTGAGCTCGTCCGCGAAGGCGGCGCGGTCGGCGGCCGACCGGAAGCCGATCCGGGTGTCGATGGTCATCGTCGGCAGGCGGCGGCCCGTCGCGCCCGCCCGCCGCGCGAGCGTCCCGACCTCGCGCACGAGCCGGCCCGCGAGCGCGACGAGGTACGCGGCGGAGAGGTGGTCGGCGTTGGCGTCCGGGTCGGCCGCGGCGGCGCTGACGGCCGCGGGCGAGACGACGTAGGACGCCGCGGACGCCCGGAGCACGCGCTCCGTGATCCCGCCGTGCCGGCGTTCCTCGGCCAGCTCGACGAGGCCGTGCGCCTCGAGCGCCGTGAGGTGGTACCGGACCCTCTGGCGGGTGAGGCCCACGCGGGCGGCGAGCCCGGCGGCGGACGCCGGCACGGTCAGCTCGGCGAGCAGCCGGGCGCGGACGGGGTCGAGCGCAGCGGCGGCCGCCTCGGCGCTCTCGATGACCTCGATGTCCTGCACAGATCCACCGTGGCCTTGACAAGAAAATCTGTCAAGACGCGGCCCAGCACCGGTCCGACTCCGGCCGGTACGCCGGGCCGGGCGTCGACCACGGCCTCCGCCCGGTCGCGCCGCCGCCGACCACGACCACGACCTCCGCCCGGTCGCGCCGCCGCCGACCGCGACCACGACCTCCGCCCGGTCGCGCCGCCGCCGACCGCGACGTCTGCCGGTCGCGCCCGAGCCGCACGCCGGGCGCGCGCGACGGCAGGGGCCCCCGAACGCGCACGAGGGCCGCGCGTCCGGAGACGTGCGGCCCTCGCGGTGCGTGGTGCGCTGCCGGCCCGGAGGTCAGCGTGCGGTGCAGGTCACCGCCGGGCTGCCGTTGCCCCCGGTCCACGAGCCGTTGAAACCGAAGCTCGTGCTGGCGCCCGCGGCGAGGCTGCCGTTGTAGTCAGCGTTGCTCGCGGTCGTCGTCGACCCGCTCGTCGTCGCGGACGCGCTCCACACGTTCGTGACGCGCTGGCCGTCGGGCCAGGTCAGGGCGACCTGCCAGCCGCGGATCGCCGCGGCGCCCGCCGTCACCTTGACCTCGCTGCTGAACCCGCCGGTCCACTCCCCGCGCTTGGCGTACGTCGCGGTGCAGCCGCCCGTTCCGGCCGTGGGCGTGGGCGTCGGGGTGACCGTGGGCGTCGGGGTCGGCGTCACCGTGGGCGTGGGCGTCGGCGTGGGCGTCACCGTGGGCGTGGGCGTCGGCGTCACGGTGGGCGTCGGCGTCGGCGTCGTGCTGTCGCCCCCGAAGGTCACGTCGCTGCACTGGTAGTACGGCTGGTCGAGGTGGCTGGCCTGCCAGATCGTGAACACGACGTGGTGCCCGCGGCGGTCGCGCGGGATGCTCACGTCGGCCACGTACGGGCTCGTGGGCCCGTAGCGGCCCGTCGTCGTGACGAGCTCGAGGTCGGCCCACGTGAGCGGCTCGGTCCTCGCGTCGTAGCCCTGCTTGGTCACGTAGATCTTCAGGTAGTCCGCGCCGTGGTTGGACGGGTCGGTCAGGGTGAGCCGGAAGTCGTACGGCTTCGCGGTCGTGCGCCAGCCGCCGGGGGTGTCGGCGGCCGCGTAGATCGGGTTGTCCGCGGAGCAGAGCTTCCCGTCGGGGATCACCTGCTCGTGCCGGCCGGCGACACCCTCGCGGAAGATGCCGTTCCAGTTCCACATGGCGTTCGGGTTCGCCTGCCAGGCGTCCCAGCACGCGGGGTCCTGCGTCTGCATCGCGGGGTCCGCGTGGTTGGACTTCCAGCGGTCCCAGCAGCCGTAGATGCGCGTGGGCGGGTCGGACACGGCTCCGTGGGCCGCGGCGGGCCCCGCCGTGACGATGGAGCCGACCACCATCGCGGCGCCGATCGCGAGGGTGCTGACGGCCGCGGCGACGCGGCGGAGTGGTGAGAGGCGTGACATGGTCCCCCTCCGGGACAGGGCTGAGCGAACGTAGGTGCACCCTCGGCCGGGCGCGGGGGCGCGGCAAGCGATGAAACGCTTCGGCGCCCGTGAGCTGACGCCCGTCGACAGGCGCTCGCGGACGGCTGGTGGGGCCCGGGGTCGTGGACGAGCTCCTCATGGTGTGAGTCGCCGCGTGACGATCCGCACGATCGAGTGGTGCTGCTCCACGCCCAGGTGACCGTGCCCCCCTCGGGAGGCCGGCCGCCAGGCCCCGGCATAGCCTGCCCCGGTGACGCCCGCCTCCCCGCCCGCCGGACCGAACCGGGTCCCGGGCAACCCGGCTCCGCGGCACGCGCGTCCCTCGCGATGGGCCGGGCGCGTGCGAGCCACGGCGCTCGCGGGCCTCGCGGTCGTCTGCCTCGGCGCCGGCTCGGTCGGTGCGGCTGCGCTCGCCGACGGAGTGGACGAGCCCGTCGCGACGCCGAGCCCGGACACCGTCGCGGTCACGCGCACGCCGGCGCCCACGCCGACGCCCACACCCACGTGCACGCCCGCACCGCTCGAGCAGCGGGCTGCCGCGACGCTCGTCGTCGGCCTGCCGGGGGTGCGCACGGCCGCCGACCCGCTCGCGCAGGAGGTCGTCGGTCTCGGCGTCGGCGGCGTCTTCCTGTCCGAGAGCAACGTCCGCTCGTCGGCGCAGGTCGCGGCGCTGTCGGCCGGGCTGCGCGCCGCCGCGGGCCGGCCGCTGCTCGTCTCGACCGACGAGGAGTCGGGTCGCGTCGCGCTCATGCGGGACGTCGTCGGCGCAGGGCCGTCGCCCCGGCGCATGGCGCAGCGCGAGACCCCCGAGGCCGTGCGGGAGCGCGCCGCCGCGACCGGCACGGCGCTCGCGGGCGTGGGCGTCGACCTCGACCTCGCGCCCGTGCTCGACCTCGACGAGGGGCCCGCCGGGGGAGTGATCGGCGACCGGTCGTTCAGCGCGGACCCGGCCACGGCCGCCGACTACGGCCTCGCCTACGCCGCGGGCCTCACCGACGCGGGCGTCACACCGACCATGAAGCACTTCCCCGGGCACGGACGCTCGACCGTCGACTCCCACGCGCGGTCCTCGCTCGTGACCGCGGGCGTCGACGAGCTCGCGGCGACCGACCTGCTGCCGTTCCAGCGGGCGATCGACGCCGGTGCGCCCGTCGTCATGCTCAACCACCTGCAGTACGCGGCGCTCGACCCCGACCGGCCGGCGTCGCTGAGCCCGCGCGCGTACGCGCTGCTGCGCGACATGGGCTTCGACGGGGTCGCGATCACCGACTCCGTCGGCATGGGCGCGGTGAACCTGCGGTGGGACTTCCCGGCGGCCGCCGTCGAGGCCGTCGGCGCCGGGGCGGACGCCGTGCTCACGACCGACGGGCGCCACGCCGTGGGGATGCGCGACGCGCTCGTCGACGCCGTGCGCACCGGCCGCCTCCCCGAGGACCGCCTCTCGGAGGCGGCGGCGCGCGTCACCGCGCTCGCGGGCGGCGACCCGGTCGCGATGTCCTGCCTCGACGTCACGACGCCGACCCTCGCCGTCCCGGGCGGTCCGGGGGCACCGGCACCGGCGACGACTCCCGCCGCCGCAGGAGCGGGGACCGCCCCGGCCGCACCGGCGACGTCCCCGGCGGGCGGCGCAGTCGCCGAGCCTGCGGGCCGCGGAGGTCCCTGACCGACCCACCGCGTGTGCGGACGAGAGGGGCGGTGAACCTCAGACGGCCCCCGCCCCGACCGGCGACCCCCAGCCGTCGAGCGCGAAGTCGTCGCCGTCGCGCCGGACGCGGGTCACGCCGGCGCCCCGGAAGTGCGCGGGCAGGAGCAGCGCGCCGGTGTCCGCGGCCCGGCCCAGGATGCGACGGCGGGAGGCGCGGGCCTCGATCGGGTCCTCGCAGAAGCAGCTGTCCACGTCGGGGTGGGCGACCTGGACGGGGCTGTGCAGCACGTCGCCGGCGAAGATCGCGGTCGTGCCGGCGGACTCGAGCACGACCACCGCGGACCCCGGGGTGTGCCCGCCGGCGAGCTCGAGGGTCAGGTGCTCGTCGACCCGGTGCCGGTCGCCGTCCCAGACCTGCACCTGCCCGGCGGCCACGACGGGCGCCACGGAGTCCTCGAACGCGTTCTGGTTGCCGCGCCCGAAGGCCGGGGCGTGCGGGCCCGTCGGGTCCCAGAACTCGAGCTCGGCCCGGTGGATCAGGTAGGTCGCGTTCGGGAACGTCGGCACCCACGTCCGCTCGACGAGGTGGGTGTTCCAGCCGACGTGGTCCAGGTGCAGGTGGGTGTTCACGACGACGTCGACGTCCTCCGGCGCGACGCCCAGCGCCGCCAGGTCGCCGAGGAAGTCGCTGTGGTGGTGCGACCAGACCGGCACGTAGGGCCGCTCCTTGCCGTTGCCGAGGCCCGTGTCGACCAGGACCACCCGGCCGGCGCTGCGCAGCACCCACGTCTGCGCGGCGGTCTGCACCAGGTCGGTGTCCGCGTCGAGGAAGTCGGGCGCGAGCCAGCCCGCGGCCTCGCGCCACACGTCGGGGTCCGAGCCGGGGAAGAACCCCTCGGTGGTCAGTCCCACCGGCCCGGAGAACTCCACGACCCGGCTCACCTCGACGTCGCCCAGCGTCAGCGTCTCGTGCATCTCGTCCACCTCTCGTCGTGCCGGCGCCCCGTGTCGGGGCTCGTCGGCGGCCTGCTCGGCCACGACGAGGCTGCGGCGCGCGCGGGTGCCGGGCCAGCCCACCGTGCGGCTACCCCCGGCAGGGGTGGGCACGGGTGCGCCGCCGGGTCGCACACTGGGCCGGTGACCTCACCCGGACCCCTCGGCTCGTTCCTCCAGGCCCGCCGCGCGGCGCTGACCCCGCAGGACGCGGGGCTGCGCACGTACGGCGAGAGGCGCCGCGTCACGGGGCTGCGCCGGGAGGAGGTCGCCCTGCTGGCCGGCGTCGGGATGTCGTACTACACGCGCCTCGAGCAGGGGCAGGCGCTGCACGCGTCGGCCGAGGTGCTCGACGCCGTCGCGACGGCGCTGTGCCTCGACGACGCCGAGCGGCGCCACGTGCACGACCTGTCCGCGGCCCCCGGGCGCCGGGCCGGCCGGGCCCGCGTCACGCCCGAGCGGGTCACCCCCGAGACCGAGCAGCTGCTCGCGGCGGTCGGCGACACGCCGGCGATCCTCCTGGGCCGGCGCAGCGACGTGCTCGCGTGGAACCGGACGGGCCACGCGTTCTTCGCCGCGCACGTGCCCGTCGACGCCCCGCGGGGGCCTGCGGCCGACCGGCCGAACATGACCCGGATGGTGTTCCTCGACGCCCACACGCGGGACCTGTACCGCGACTGGCCGGCGAAGGCGCGGGCGGTCGTCGGGCACCTGCGGCTCCAGGTCGGGCGCCACCCCGACGACCCGCTGCTGGCTCGGCTCGTCGGCGGCCTGAGCATCGAGAGCCCGGAGTTCGCGGCGATGTGGGCGGCCCACCGGGTGCGGGACTGCGACGTGGTGGAGCTGGGGATGCGTCACCCGCTCGTCGGGGAGCTGACCGTGGTGCAGCAGACGCTCGCCGTCCCGCAGGCCCCGGAGCAGCGCCTCGTGCTGGCGACCGCGGGCGCGGGGACCGCCGACGCCGCCGCGCTGCAGCTCCTGGCCCAGGCCGTCGGGCCCGAGCCGCGCACGCGCGTGGTCCGGGACCGCGTCGGCCCGGAGGCGGCGGCCGCTCGCTAGGTCCCGGCGCGTCGCCGGTCGGGGAGGTGCCGCGCGCGCTCACCGGGACGGCCGCCCCCGCAGGCCGCGCAGGCCGGTGCGCAGCTCGTCGACGAGGATGCCGGGCTGCTCGAGCGCGGCGAAGTGCCCGCCCCGGTCGGCCTCGCCGAGGTGCACGAGGTCGCTGTAGGCGTCCTCGACCCAGCTCCGCGGCATCCGGGGGAGGTCGCGCGGGAAGAGCGTCACGGCGACCGGCAGGTCGAGCCGCGGGCCGGCCATCGTCGCGGACCGGTTCTCCCAGTAGGTCCGGGCAGACGACGCCGCGCTGTTGGTGAACCAGGAGAGCGAGATCGTGTCGAGCATGGTGTCGACGTCGAGCGCGTCCTCGGCGAGCCCGCGGTTGTCCGTCTTGGACTGGTACTTCTCGTAGATCCACGCCGCCTGGCCGGCGGGGGAGTCCGCCAGTGCGAACCCCACGGTCTGCGGCCTGGTGCCCTGCAGGTGGTTGGACCCGCCGAGCGGGCCCGCGTAGAGGGCCAGGCCGTCCACAGCCCGGCGCTCCTCGGGGGTCAGCGCGTCGGGCAGCTGCTCCGGGAACGCGTACGGGGTGCTCAGGTGGATGCCGAGCAGACCGTCGGGCCGCATCGCGCCGAGGGCGGTGGTCACCGCGGCGCCCCAGTCGCCGCCGTGCGCCGTCCAGGTGGCGTAGCCCAGCCGGCGCATGAGCTCGGTCCAGGCTGCGGCGGTCCGCGTGACGTCCCAGCCCGGCTCGGTCGGCTTGCCGGAGAACCCGGAGCCGGGGAGCGACGGGACGACGACGTCGAAGGCGTCGGCGGCGTCGCCCCCGGACGCGACGGGGTCGGTGAGCGGCCCGATCAGCTCGAGGAAGTCGGCGACCGAGCCCGGCCACCCGTGCGTGAGCAGCAGGGGCATCGCGCCGGGGTGCGGGGACCGCACGTGCAGGACATGGATGTCGAGCCCGTCGACCGTCGTGACGAACTGCGGGTGGGCGTTCAGCCGGGACTCCAGGCGGCGCCAGTCGTACTCCTGCTCCCAGGACGAGACGAGCGAGCGGACGTCGTCCAGGCGGGCGCCCTGCGACCAGTCGGGGACCGTCTCCCGGTCCGGCCAGCGCGTCCGGGCGAGCCGTCCCCGGAGGTCGTCGACCTCGGCGTCCGGGACGGCGACGCGGAACGGGCGGATGTCGGTCGGTGCGGGGTGCGGTGCGGTCATCGTGGGATTCCTCTGCTCTCGCGCTGCGGCGGCCGGGTTGCACACCAGTGTGCAAACTAGGCGCATTGCACACGCGTGTGCAAGCATCGGGGCGTGCAGGACGAGATCCCGGCCCTCCGTGGCCGCGACACCCGCGAGCGGCTCCTCGACGTGGCGACCGAGGTGCTCGGGAGGACCCCGGACGCGGGCATGGGCGAGGTGGCCGCCGCAGCCGGGGTCGTCCGGCGGACCGTCTACGGCTACTTCCCGTCCCGGTCCGACCTCGTGCTGGCCCTCGCGCGGCGCGCCGTGGACGAGATCACGACGGTCCTCCGGGAGGCGGCCCCCGCCGAGCGGCCGCCCGAGGAGGCGTGGGCCGGCTTCGTGACCCGCCTCTGGCCGCTGACGCACCGGTACCGCGTGCTCGTGGCGCTCCGGCGCGGTGAGCTCGGCGAGGAGATCCATGCCCTCCTGGGGACGGTCGAGCACGCGCTCGCCGACCTCGTCGGACGGGGCCAGGACAGCGGTGCGTTCGCGGGGCACCTGCCCGCGGGCGTCCTCAGCCAGGTCGCGTGGTCGGCCGTCTTCACCGTCGCCGACCACGACGCGGCCGGGGCCCGGTCCGACGCCGCCGCAGTGACGGCCACGACCCTGCTCCTGCTGGGAGTGCCGGGACCTCGCGCGACGACCCTGGCCGAGCAGGCGCGCGACGCGGGACCGCCATGACGGACCCCCCGTGACAGCTCCGACGCGGCCGTGCGACCGCGGGTCAGAACACGTCCGCGCCGAACCAGTCGAACCCCGTCTGGCCGACGCGCTGGACCATGACGCTCGCGAAGCCGCCGGCGGTCGTCCGCACCTCGACGGGGACGGTGAGGCGGATCGAGCTCTGGCCCACGACCACGGCCGCGGGGCTGCCCGTCCCGGTGATCCGGACGGTGCCCGCGGAGAAGACCTGGAGCGTCACGTTGACGGTGTGCGCCTCGTTGGCCGGGAAGCCCAGCAGGTACACGATGTGGTATGGGAAGTGCGTGCTGAAGCTCGGGAGCCGGTGGTACGCGGGCTGCGCCTCGGTGCTGATGAGGCAGTCCTGCACGTACATGCCGAGCACCCGGCCGCCGGACAGCACCGCACGGGACTGCCGGGGGTCCACGCGGCCCGCGAAGGCAGCGGTCACCCTGTCGGTCTCCTCGACCGGCCGCACGTCGCGCGGGACGTGCCGCTCCGGGAGATCCCGCCCGGCGGTGACCAGCCCGGCGGCGACGAGCCGCTCGAGCACGTCCCCGCGCTCCGGAGTGGTCGTGATCTCGAGCAGCGTGGTCCGGGCGTCGGACGCCGCCTCCACGCTCGACCTCGTGTCGGACATCGGGATCCTCCTCGACGACGGGACGCCGGCCGTGTGCACCGTCGACGCTACGAGCGTGCGGACGCACCCCGGTAGAGCCCCCGGGCGGCGGTGCGCGAACGTGCGGCGGCCGGCCACCCGTCGACCGACGGCCCGTCGACGCCCTGCCTGGCCCCGCACCGTCCCGGCCCGGCCCAACGCCGCACCAACACCCCGTCAGGCCGGCACCGCCCCCGCGCCCCCCCGGCCACAG
>NZ_JBSGSU010000002.1:0-345931 GCF_053607065.1 Cellulomonas sp. NPDC055163
GGCCCCGACGCCGACCGCCAAGCCGACGCCGACGCCGACCGTCACGCCCCTGGCGACCCCGCCCCCCACTCCCCCACCCCCCTCCCTCCCCCCCCCCCCGCTGCCCGGGTCGCGGCGGAGGCCGCCCGGGACGCCGCGGCACGCGAGGCGGGCGCGGTGCACGCGGCCCGGCAGGGTCAGGCGCAGGCGCGCGAGCTGGGGGCGACGCTCGCCTCGGTCGCCCCACGCGACGCCGCCGCGCAGGCGGTGCTCGACGCGTCCGCGGGCAGGGTGGCCGACGACGCCGTCCGCGCCGCGCTGCAGTCGGCGCTCGACGCGTTGCGCGCTCACGTCGCGGCCGCCGAGCAGGGCGCGGTGACGAGCGCGGCACTCCTCGCGGCCGCGGACGCGGTCGACGCCGCGAGCGCATCGGTCGCTGCGGCCCGGGTCGAGTGGGAGGAGGCCGCCGCGCGGGCTCGCGCACCCGACACCCCGACGGCGAGGGCGCGCCCCGCGGCGCCGCCGGCCCCGCCGGAGGATCCCGCTCCCCCGGCCGCCGGCCGCCCGACCGACGCCGCGGGCAACGTCCTGTGGGTCACGTCGGTCCCGACGGCGGACGGCGACGGGTCGAACGGCAACATGGCGATGTCGGCGATGTGCCGGATCCCGTGGGGCACCGACCAGCTCGGCTACGCGCAGTACCTGCGCTGCGACGCCGCGGACGCCCTGACCGAGCTCGAGGCGGCGTTCCGCGCGACGTTCGGGGAGTCGATCGCGATGGACCTCACCTACCGCTCCTACGCGGACCAGGTCGCGATGAAGCAGGCCCTCGGCCCGATCGCCGCGAAGCCCGGCACGTCGAGCCACGGCCTCGGCACCGCGCTCGACGTCCAGGAGTGGCCCGACGTGTACGGCTTCGGGACCGCCCGCTACGACTGGCTCGTCGCGCACGGCCCGGCCTACGGCTGGTACGCCCCCGCGCGCGTGCGCGCCGACGCCGCCTACCCCGAGTACTGGCACTTCGAGTACGGCCCCGGGCGCACGAGCTGACGGCGCGGACCTCCGGCGCACGCGCACGCCGGGTGGCATGGTGGGGCGTGGTGCGACGGACCCGTCGTGCCACGTCGCGACCCCTGCACCCAGGAGGCACCCGACCATGACGGACACCCACCCGTCGACCACCACCGGCCACGGCTCCCCGGCCACCCCGGGCACCTCCACGGCCGCCCCGAGCACCGGGACCGACGACGCGCCGGCCCGCACGCGACCGCTCGAGACGGCCCGCGCGCAGCTCGCGAAGGCCGTCGACATCCTCGGCTACGACGACGGCCTGCACCAGATGCTGGCGACCCCGCGGCGTGAGATCACCGTCGCGATCCCGCTGCGGCGCGACGACGGCACGACCGAGCTGTTCTCCGGCTACCGCGTCCAGCACAACATCTCGCGCGGCCCCGGCAAGGGCGGCCTGCGCTACGCCGCGAGCGTCGACCCCGACGAGGTCCGCGCGCTCGCGATGCTCATGACCTGGAAGTGCGCGGTCGTCGAGCTCCCGTACGGGGGCGCCAAGGGCGGCGTGACGATCGACCCCCGGCGGTACTCGCAGGCCGAGCTCGAGCGGGTCACGCGCCGGTACACGAGCGAGATCATGCCGATGATCGGCCCGGAGCGGGACATCATGGCGCCCGACATCGGGACCGACGAGCGCACGATGGCGTGGGTCATGGACACGTACTCCGTCAACCGCGGCTACACGATCCCGGCGGTCACGACCGGCAAGCCGCTCGCGGTCGGCGGGTCGCTCGGGCGGGCCACCGCGACGTCCCGCGGGGTCGTGCACGCGGCGCGCGCGGCGCTCGCCGAGGCCGGCGTCGGGATGGACGAGGTCACGGTCGCGATCCAGGGCTTCGGCAAGGTCGGCTCCCACGCGACCCGGTTCTTCGCCGAGGGCGGCGCGCGCGTCGTCGCGGTCAGCGACGAGTACGGCGGCGTGCACGACCCGAGCGGTCTCGACGTGCCCGCGCTCCTCGCGCACGTCGCAGCGACCGGATCCGTCACCGGCTTCGCGGACGCCGAGCCGATCGACAACACGTCCCTCCTGGCCCTCGACGTCGACGTGCTCGTGCCCGCCGCGGTCGAGGGCGTGCTCGACGCCCGGACGGCCCCGTCGGTCAAGGCGCGCTGGGTCGTCGAGGCGGCCAACGGCCCGACGACGCAGCGCGGCGACGAGCTGCTCGCCGAGCGCGGCGTGATCGTCGTGCCCGACATCCTCGCGAACGCCGGCGGCGTGGTCGTGTCCTACTTCGAGTGGGTCCAGGCGAACCAGGCGTACTGGTGGACCGAACGCGAGATCGAGGAACGCCTCGAGGGCCGCATGGTCAGCGCGTACGAGGCCGTGGCGCGCGCCGCCCGCGCCGAGGGGCTGTCGCTGCGGGACGCCGCGCTGACGATCGGTGTGCGCCGCGTCGCCGAGGCGCACCAGATCCGCGGGCTGTACCCCTGACGTGCGCCCGCGGGCGGCCGTGACGTGACCCACGTCCGGTCCGCCCGCGGGAAGCCTGCGCGCCGTCCCCGTGTTGCCCCGAGGTGACCACCTCGATCCCGCTCTCCGTCCTCGACCTGTCCCCCGTCGCCGCCGGCGCGTCCTCGCGCGACGCGCTGCTCGCGAGCACCGAGCTCGCCCGGCGCGCCGACGCGCTCGGGTTCGCCCGGTTCTGGGTCGCGGAGCACCACGCGATGCCGGCTGTCGCCTCGACCTCGCCCGCCGTGCTGCTCGCGCACCTCGCGTCCGCGACCGAGCGCATCCGGGTCGGCTCCGGCGGCGTCATGCTGCCCAACCACCCGGCGCTCGTCGTCGCGGAGCAGTTCGCGATGCTCGAGGCCCTGCACCCCGGGCGCATCGACCTCGGCATCGGCCGCGCGCCGGGAGCCGACCCGCGCACGGCGGCCGCGCTGCGCCGCACCGTCGACGGCCTCGGTGCCGAGGACTTCCCCGTCGAGCTCATCGACGTGCTCGCGCTGCTCGGCAGCGGACCCGAGGGCCACCCGCCGTCGGCGCGCGCCGCCCGGCTCACCGCGACGCCGGCGCCGACGTCGGCACCCGAGGCGTGGCTGCTCGGGTCGAGCCTGTTCAGCGCCCAGCTCGCGGCCGAGCTCGGGCTGCCGTTCAGCTACGCGCACCACTTCTCGACGGGCCGGACGCACCAGGCCGCCGCGGCGTACCGCAGCGGGTTCCGGCCGTCGTCGGTGCTCGCGCAGCCGCGCCTCATGGTGTCCGCGTCGGTGATCGTCGCGGACACCGAGGAGGAGGCCCGCTACCTCGCCGGACCGAGCCGCGTCATGGCGCTGAGCCTGCGCAGCCCCCGGCCGCTCGCACCGATCGTGTCGCCCGACGACGCGCAGCGGATGCTCGCCGACCTCGACCCGGGCACCGCGGAGCTCCTCGCGCAGCTGCCGGGCACCCAGATCGCGACGACGCCCGAGCGTGCCGTCGACGAGCTCGCCGCCCTCGTCGCGCGCACGGGCGCCGACGAGCTGCTCCTCACGGCGACGACCCACGACGTGGCGACGCGGATCGCGACGCTCGAGGCGATCGCGCCGCTGTGGGCCGAGGCGGACGTGCGCGCCGAGGTGCCGGCGGCTCGCTGACGCGCGGCGCCCGGTCCTCAGCGCGGGGCGCCGGGCTCCGGCTCGGCGGGTGCGTGCGGCGCGTCCGGGACGCGGGCCACGGGGACGAGCCGTGACTCGCGGCCCTGGGCGTCGGACAGCACCAGCACGACACCCTCGATCCCCGGTGCGGCGCCGCCGTCCGCTCGATCGCCCGTCCGCGCGTCCCCGGGACGGACGTGCGCGGCGCCGGCCGTCGCGTGCTCCGCGCGGACCCGGACGTCCCCGGCGAGCAGCGCGAGCACCGCCTCCTCGCGCTGCGTGTGCTCGGGTGTGCCCGCCATGCGGGTGCTCACGACCGTCCCGAAGCGCAGGACGCCGTCCTCGAGCCGGTACGTCGAGCGGAGGCGGTTGACGCCGCCCGTCCCGTACACCTGCCCGTCGGACTCGAACGTGAGCGCCGGGCGCGAGCGCTCCGGGACGTCACCGAGGGGCTCCCCCGCGACGTCGACGAACTGCCACGGCGCTGCGGTCAGGTGCACGGCTCCGGTCACGTGCCGATCATGGCACGCCACCCCGGCGCCGTCAGGGTCTCGGCGCACCCGTGCGTCGCGCTCGCCGGACCCGTGCGGCGCGCGCTCGGCGCACAGCCGTGCGGCGCGCGCTCCGCTCACTCACTCGCGCGGCTGGCGCTCCGCCCAGTCGGCGAGCAGCACGCGCGGTCCGGTGTAGAACGGCACCTCCTCGCGCACGTGCCGGCGGGCCTGCGTCGCGCGGAGCTCGCGCATGAGGTCGACGATGCGGTGCAGCTCGTCGGCCTCGAAGGCGAGGATCCACTCGTAGTCCCCGAGCGCGAACGCGGCGAGGGTGTTGGCGCGCACGTCGGCGTAGTCCTTGGCGGCGCGCCCGTGCTCGACGAGCATGTCGCGGCGCTCGGCGTCGGGCAGCACGTACCACTCGTACGAGCGCACGAACGGGTACACGCACAGGTAGTCGCGGGGGTCCTCGCCCGCGAGGAAGGCCGGCACGTGCCCGCGGTTGAACTCGGCGGGGCGGTGCAGCGCGACGACCGACCACACGGGCAGCAGGTGCCGGCCGAGCGCGCTCGCACGGAAGCGCTGGTAGGCGCCCTGCACGGCCTCGACCGAGTCGCCGTGCCACCACACCATGAGGTCGGCGTCGGCGCGCAGGCCGGCGACGTCGTACCAGCCGCGCACCACGAGGTCGCCGATCGCGGGGGTCGGGCCCTCGCCCCGCACGGCCGCCTCGCACTCCGCGACGAGGAGCGTGCGCTCGTCGTGGTCCTCGGGCAGCGGCTGCTCGAGGGCGAACACCGAGAACATCGCGTACCGGATCGCTCCGTTGACGGCCTCGGCGACGCCGGGGGCGTGCCCGCCCTCGTGGTGACCGTGCGGCTGGGACGCCGCGTGCGGTCGAGGGTCGGGCGTGCCGGCGTCCGGCGTCGTCGGTCCTGCGCTCATCGCTGCTCTCCTGCGGTCTGCGGGGTGGTGGTGGGGTCGACGGGATCGACGGGGTCCGACCCGCAGGCCGCGGGCACCCCGTTGTCCTCGCCGGCGCGCAGCCGGCAGCACCCGGGCCGGCACACGTCGGGCCAGGCGTCGAGCCCGCCGACGACGAGCCGCTCGACGTCCTCGCCGCGCTCCGCCGCCGCCCGCTCGACGACGAGGTCCACGAGCCCCTCGACGAACGCGGCGCGCACCCCGACCGTGTCCGCGCGCACCGCGGTCACGCCGAGCTCACCGGCCGTCTCGAGCGCCTCGGTGTCGAGGTCGAACGCGACCTCCATGTGGTCCGAGATGAACCCGATCGGGGAGAGCACGACCGAGCGCATGCCCTGCGCCGCGCGCTCCGTGAGCAGGTCGTTGACGTCCGGCTCGAGCCAGGGCTGGCTCGGCGGGCCCGAGCGTGAGCAGAACGCGAGCGTCCAGTCCACGTCGTGCCCGAGGCGCTGCCCGACCTCGGCCGCGACGACCGCACCGACGTCGAGGTGCTGCGTGCGGTAGCTCGGGCGCTGCGCGCCGGACGCCTCCTCCATCGTGTCCGGGATGGAGTGCGTGACGAAGACGAGCGGCGCGGTGGCAGCCGCCTCGGCGGTCGTCGTGCCGGTCCGCGCCGCGAGCGTGGTGTACGCCTCCACGACGGCGTCGACGTTGGCGCGGACGAAGCCGGGGGTGTGGAAGTAGTGGCGCAGCTTGTCGACCACGAGGCCCGCGCTCCCGTCGTCCCCGGTCGGCGTCGTGGCCCCCAGCCCGCGCAGCGTGGTCGCGAGGTTCTCGCGGTACTGCCGGCAGCCCGAGTACGAGCCGTACGCGCTCGTGACGATCGCGAGGACGCGCGTCGCCCCACCGTCGCGCAGCTCCGTCAGGCCCTCGTCGGTGTACGGCTCCCAGTTGCGGTTGCCCCACGTGACCGGGACGTCGATGCCCCGGCGCGCCAACTCGTCGCGCAGCGCGGCGAGCAGGGCGAGGTTCTGCTCGTTGATCGGGCTGCGACCCCCGAAGTGCGCGTAGTGCTCGCCGACCTCGGCGAGGCGCGCGTCGGGGATGTTCTTCCCGCGCGTGACGTTGCGCAGGAACGGCAGGACGTCGTCGGGTCCGTTCGGGCCGCCGAAGGAGAACAGCAGCAGGCCGTCGTAGGGCGCGAGCGAGGTGGGGTTCAGGGTCGAGGGAGCCACCAGAGAATCATCCCACCGCCGCGCGGAGCGGCCCGGTGACGGCGGGTCGGCCCGCGGTGACGTTGTCGCGACGGGCTGTCAGATCCGCGTTTCCACCCGGCCGTCGGGATGCAGACGGGCGCCCGACCTCCTACCGTTCTGGAGGGGATCCCGGGACGTGGGGCGCGTTCCGGGGCGTACGCACCAGGCAGCGCAGACCGGACGAGGGAGCAAGCCGCGTGGACCCGACCCGCCTCGACGCGCTCGTGGGCCATGCCCTGGGCCGTCGCTACCGCATCGACGGAACCCTCGGGCACGGCGGCATGGGCACCGTCTTCGCCGCGACCGACGTGCGCCTGCGCCGCCCCGTCGCGCTCAAGGTCTTCTCGCTCGACGGGGTGCCCGCGCGCGACATCGGCCGGTACGCCGGCGAGGCACGCGTGCTCGCGAGCCTCTCGCACCCCGGGCTCGTCGCCCTGCTCGACGTCGGCGCGGACCAGGGCCCCGAGGGCGAGCCGCTCGCGTACCTCGTCATGGAGCTCGTCGACGGCGTGACGCTGCGCGACCGGCTCGACGCCGGACCCATCGACCCGGTCGAGGTCGCCGACATCGGCCGCCAGCTCGCGGAGGCGCTCGGCCACGCGCACGCGGCCGGGGTGGTGCACCGCGACCTCAAGCCCGCGAACATCCTCCTCGCGCACGAGCCGGTGCTGTCCGGCGAGGCCGAGGCGCCGGCGACGGCGACGAAGCTCGCGGACTTCGGCATCGCGCAGGCGCTGGGCGGCCCCACGTCCGGGGACACCTCCGCCGGCCGCACGCTCGGGACCGCGAGCTACCTGAGCCCGGAGCAGGCGCTCGGCCGGCCGCTCGGTGCCGGGTCGGACGTCTACTCGCTGGGGCTCGTGCTGCTCGAGTGCCTCACCGGCGAGCGCGCGTACCCCGGCGAGGCGCTCTCGAGCTCGCTCGCGCGCCTGCTCGAGTCCCCCGAGGTGCCCGACTCGCTCGGCCCCACGTGGTGCTCGCTCCTGCAGGAGATGACCGCGAGCGACCCGGCGATGCGGCCCAGCACGACGGAGGTCGCCGAGCGCCTGCGCCGCCTGCGCCGCCCCGCGCTGTGGGACCGCGTCGCGGCGCGGCTCGGCTGAGCGCTCAGGCCACCGGGACCGGGCGGCTCGCCAGCTCCGCGGCGATCTGCTGACCCCAGCGGCGGACGGCGTCGAGGTCGCGGTGGTCGCCCTCGCGGGCGCGCGCCCCGGCGATGACCGTGCGCTCGGTGAACGAGAGCTCGCTGCGGTCGAGCCGGCCCGCGAAGCTGCGGTGCGCGAGGGCGCCGACGTCCGCACGCAGCCGGGCGACCTCGTGCGGGGAGTTCGCGGACGCGGCGGGCTGCGTCGCGAGGCCGGACGAGAAGAGCCAGACCGGCCGCTCGCGCAGCTCGTCGCGCAGCCGTACCGCGAGGTCGCGCGCCTCGGGGATCCAGTGCGCGGTGTACACGGCGGAGCCGAGCACCACGGCGTCGTAGCCCTGGAGGCTCCGCACGTCGGCCGGGGAGCGCTCGTCCACCTCGTGCCCAACCTCGGCGAGCGTGCGCGCCACGACGGCGCCGATCTCCCGCGTCGCGCCGTGCCGGGATGCTGCTGTGACCAGGATCTTCACTGCTCTCACCTCTGTCTGCCGCCGGTTCCGGGTGCGCGTGCGTGCGTTCGTGCGTCGGGGTGCTCGGTGGTCCTCCGCGCGGTCCGGGAGGGCGGCGCGCCACCCCTGCCCCCCGCACCCATCGTGCGCGCGCGGGCCGGCGACCTCGTGGGTCGGAGGTCCCCGGGACCTGTGACCCGTGGCCGGCGGTCGGTCCGGCGTTTCGCCCGGAAGGCCCGAGGAGGCATGCTGGGTGCGGCCGCACGTCGTCGATCGGCGCCGTGACGGTCCTCTCGTGCGCACACCGGCGTCGGGAGCCCTCGACCTGGAGCCGTCACGTGCGCCGTCGCCCCGTCCTCGCGAGCACCGTCCTCGCTGCCGCCCTCGTCCTCGCCGGGTGCGGCGCGAGCGAGCCCGAGAGCTCGCTGCCGACCGCGAGCGGTGAGTTCGGCGACAAGCCCGAGATCACCTTCCCCGACGCCGAGCCGCCCGCCGAGCTCACGACCGACGTCATCTCCGAGGGCGACGGCGCGGAGGTCGCCCCGACCGACCTCATCGTCGCCGACTACCTCGGCCAGGTCTGGGACGGCGAGGTGTTCGACAACTCGTACGACGCGAAGGGCGAGGCCGAGCCCACGCCGCTCACGATCCCGCTGAGCCAGCTCGTCCCGGGCTGGGCCAAGGGCCTCGAGGGCGTCAAGGTCGGCAGCCGCGTGATGCTCTCGCTGCCGCCCGAGGAGGGCTACGGCGAGGAGGGCAACGAGCAGGCGGGCATCAAGGGCACGGACACCATCGTCTTCGTGGTCGACGTGCTGAACAGCTACAGCGCCGACGCGAGCGCCCAGGCGGACGCGGTGCCGGACGCCGCCGCGGCGGCCTCGGTCGCCCCCCAGGTCACCGGTGAGCTCGGCAGCGTGGCGACCGTGACCGTGCCGGCCGGGTCGCCCGAGCCGACCGAGGTCGTCACCACGGTGCTCGCGGAGGGCACTGGCGAGCCCGTCGCCGAGGGCCAGCTCATCGCCCAGTACTCGGGTGTCGACTGGACCGGGTCGAGCATCGGCAGCTCGTGGGAGGACAAGACCCCGCAGGCGTTCCCCGTCTCCCCGGACGAGCCGACGTTCGCCGGCCTCGTCGGCGTGCCGCTCGGCAGCCGGGTCCTGCTGCAGATCCCGTCGGCCGAGGCCAGCCCGGCGATCGCGGTCGTGATCGACCTCATCGACCAGCCGTAACCCGTACGGCTCGCGCGAGGGCCCGGTACGCCACGGCGTGCCGGGCCCTCGTGCGTCCGGCGCGACCTGCCCGCGCGCGGCCCGACGGCCGTACGCTGGGCCGATGGAGACGCCGGCGCCGCGCACCACCTACGTCCTGGTCGACGGCGAGAACATCGACGCCACCCTCGGCTCGTCGATCCTCAGCGGCCGACCGACCCCCGAGCAGCGGCCGCGCTGGGAGCGGGTGCTCGACTTCGCGCAGCGCGCGTGGGGCGGCAACGCGAAGGGGCTGTTCTTCCTCAACGCGTCCAACGGCACCATGCCGATGTCCTTCGTGCAGGCCCTCGTCGCGATCGGGTTCCAGCCGATCCCCCTCGCCGGCGAGAGCTACGAGAAGGTGGTCGACATCGGCATCAAGCGCACGCTCACGGCGCTCGCCGAGCGGCCCGGCGACGTGCTCCTCGCGAGCCACGACGGCGACTTCACCCCCGAGATCGAGGCCCTGCTCGGCACCGACCGCCACGTCGGCCTGCTCGCGTTCCGCGAGTTCACGAGCTCGGCGCTCGCGCAGCTCGCCGACCGCGGGCTCGAGGTGTTCGACCTCGAGTCCGACGTCAAGGCGTTCAACGTCCAGCTCCCGCGCCTGCGGATCATCCCGCTCGACGAGTTCGACCCGCTGCGCTACCTCTGACGGGGCCGGTCGACGCAGGCCCGGTTCCTGCCGCCCGCGTCAGCCCGCGAAGACACCGTCGAGGAACGCGCTCATGCGCTCCTCGACCATCGGGCCGGAGCCGGTCGCGAGGATCGCGAGCCCGTGCGCGCCGCCCGGGACCTCGAGGTAGGTCGTGGGGTCGTCGGAGCGGGCGACCCGGCGGGCCGCGGTCGCGTTGTCCGCCGCGCTGCCGATCACCAGGAGAGGGCCCGTGTACGTCGAGTCGGCCGAGGCGGCGGAACCCGCGTCGGACACCGCGGCGGGGCTCAGCGCGAGCACGCCCGCGGGCGCCGGGTCGAGGTCGTCCGCGAGGGCCGCGGACATCGCCGCCCCGACCGAGGAGCCGACGAGCGCGTAGGCGTCGACGCCCTCCGCGAGCAGCACCTCGACGGTGCTCTCCAGCGACGCCACGGGGTGCCCGGACCACGCGAACGACGTCACGGTGTAGCCCTGCGCCGCGTACGCCTCGAGCGTCGGCACCCACTCGCAGTACGTGTCGCCCGACTGCGGGGCGAAGACGAGGCCGTTCGTGCCCTCGCCGAGCGTCACGACGACGACGGGCTCGTCCTCGGGGCCGGTCACGACCGCGCGCGCGTCGTCGGGCACGCAGTCCGGGGTGTCGATCTCGCGGGGGCCGGTGGGTGCGGGCTCGGCGGTGCGATCCGCGGCCGTCCCGCCGTCCCCTCCCCCGCACGCACCGAGGAGGGCCACGAGCGGCAGCACGACGAGGGGGGCGAGGCGGCGGGCCGTCCGGGGTGCGGGCATGCGGCCGTTCTAGGGCCCGGCCGACCGCCGGTCAAGGGCGGTCGGCCCGTGCCGGCACCCGCGTGGCCGAAGGGGCAGCGGACGGTCCCTCCGCGTGGCCCAGGCGCCGTCAGCCGCCGGAGCGCGCCGCGGGCACCTCGAGCCGTGCGCACGCCGCGGCGTACCGGTCGAGCGCGATCGCGGCGAGCCGGTCGTCGGGGGCGAGCGGCGCGCTGACGACGTCGGCGCCGGCCTCGAGCACCCGGTCGTGGAAGAACCCCGGCGCGAGCAGGTACGCGGCGACGACCACGCGCGGGGCCCCGGTGGCCCGCGCCGCCGCGACGGCGTCCGGGACCCGCGGCGTCGCGCCCGCGCCGTAGCCGATGTGCACGGCGCGCCCGAGCCGCTCCGCGAGCCCCGAGCCGATCGCCTCGACCGCCACCGCGGCGGCAGGATCGGTCGAGCCGGCCGCGGCCAGCACCACGGCGTCGCCGTCGCGCAGGCCGGCCTCGGCGAGGCGGTCCGCGAGCAGGTCGACGAGGCGCGGGTCAGGGCCGAGCGGCGAGGCGGCGACGGCCGGGTGCCCCTCGACGGACTCGGCGATGTCGACGCGCACGTGGAAGCCCACCGAGAGCAGGAGCGGCACGACCACGGCGGTCGACCCGTCCGGCTCGACCGCACCCGCGACCACGTCGGGGACCTCGGGCTGCTGCACGTCCACGAACGCCTCGCGCACGTCGAGGTCGGGGCGCCGCCCACGGACGGCGTCGAGGATCGAGCGGATCGCGGCCCGGCCGGCCACGCTGTCGGTGCCGTGCGAGCACCCCACGAGCACCGGCGGCGGTGTGTGCGTCATCGTCCTCCCTCGCTCACGAGCTCGAGCCGGTAGCCGCGCTTGACCACCGTGCGGATCAGGCCCTTGCTGCCGGTCGCCTCCCGGAGACGTGCGACGGCGACCTCGGCGGCGTGCGGGTCCTGCGAGTCCCCGGGCAGCACCGAGAGCAGGTCGGAGCGGGGGACGACGGCGCCGCGCGCCGCGGCGAGCAGCCGCAGCACCTCGAGGCCCGACGGCGAGAGCGGGAGCACCCGGCCGTCGAGCACCGCGGCGCCGCGGTGCACCTGGAGCGGGCCCGCGACCGTGTCGAGCGTCTGCAGCCCGCCGTAGTGCGCGACGAGCGTGCGCACGAGCGACCCGAGCCGCCCGCGGTCCGGGACGATCGGGGTGATCCCTCGCTCGACGAGCGGCTTCGCGGTGACCGGGCCGACCGCCGCGGTGACGACCTGCCCCCGCCCGGCGAGCCGCACGAGCGTCGGGAGGACGCCGGCCTCCTCGGCCGCGGCGAGCCACGCGGCCGCCCCCGGCGCCGACGTGAACACGACCGCGTCGATCTCCCCGGCGGCGACCGCCCGCACCGACGCCGCGAGCGCCTCGGGGTCGGGTGGCGGCCCCCAGCGGTAGACGACGAGGCTGCGGACGTGCGCGCCCGCGACCTCGAACGCGCGGTCGAGCCCGTCGGCCCCCGCGCCGTGGTGCTGCACGGCGACCTTGAGGCCGGCGACGCCCTCGTCGAGCAGCACCTCGGCGATCTCGGCGCTCGTCTCGGACTCCGCGACCCAGTCGGCCTGGAGCCCCGCGGCCTGGATCGCCCCGCGCGCCTTGGGTCCGCGGGCGACGATGCGGGCGTTCCGGAGCACCGCGGTGAGCTGGTCGGCGATCCCCACGGCGTCGGCCGCCTCGATCCAGCCGCGGAAGCCGATGCCGGTCGTCACGACGACGACGTCGGGCGGGTCGGCGATGAGCGCGCGGGTGCCCGCGACCAGCGCGGCGTCGTCCTGGTTGGGGACCATGCTGAGCGCCGGGGCGTGCCGGATCGCGGCACCACGGCGGGCCAGGGCTGCGCCGAGCTCGGCCGACCGGCGGTCCGCGGTCACGAGCACGACGACCCCGGCCATGGTCTGGTCGATGTGGTCGCTCACGAGGTCATTGTGTCCTGGCCGGATGTCGGTCGTGTGTCGGGCCCGTCGTCCGGCGGCGGCGGGGGCACCAGGAGGCCGTCGGCCGCGACCGCGCCGACGACGATGACGGCGGGCGCGCGCACGCCCGCGGACCGGGCCGCGGCGACGATCCCGTCGAGCGGCGCCCGGGTCACCCGCTGCGTGTCGAGCGTGCCGCTCTCGACGATCGCCACGGGCGTCGCCGGGTCGGTGCCGGCGCCGAGCGCGGTGGCGACGAGCTCGTCGAGCATGCTCACGCCCATGAGCACCACGAGGGTCAGCGACGCGTCGCACAGCCCGGCGAGCGCGGCGCGGGAGAGCCCGTCGTGCCCGTTGACGACCTGCACCGAGCCGACGGTCCCGCGGTGCGTGAGCGGGATGCCGGCCGCGGCGGGCACGGCGAACGCGCTGCTCACGCCCGGGACGACGGTCACGGGCACCCCGGCCTCACGGCACGCGAGCACCTCCTCGCCGCCGCGCCCGTACACGAACGGGTCGCCGCCCTTGAGGCGCACGACGAGCTCGCCGCGCTGGGCCCGCTCGACGAGGACCCGGTTGATCTCGTGCTGCGGGACGGCGTGGTTGCCGGGGGTCTTGCCGACGTCGATCACCTCGACGTCCGCGGGCAGCTCGTCGAGCACGGCCGTCGGCCCGAGGCGGTCGGTCACGACGACGTCCGCCTCGGCGAGCGCCTGGCGGGCACGGACGGTCAGCAGGTCGACCGCGCCCGGTCCCCCGCCGACGAGCACGACCCGGCCCTGCCCGGGCACCGGCGCGCGGCGGCGGCGCAGGTCCGCGCCGCCCTGACGGAGGTGGGTCGCGATGGCGTCGCGCACGCCGGCGATCCGGCGGGCGTCCGCGGGTCCGGCGGAGGCCGACGGGGCGGATGCGCCGGACGCACCCGACGGCTCGGCCGCGCTCCCCGCGGACGTCGCGACGACGCCGACGAGCACGTCGCCGAGCCGGGTCGTCGCGGGGGTGCGCGCGGTCCCGCCGGGCGCGTCGCCCGGCGTCACGCAGAAGACCCGGCGCTCCTCGGCCCACCCGGCGACGGCGACGTCGGTGGACCGGTCGCCCGTCGCGGTCTGCACGAGCCACGCGCCGTCGAGGTCCTTCGCGCGGACCTCTCCGGCGCGCCACTCGACGAGCCCCCAGCGGTGCATGTCGAGCAGCGCCTCGCACAGCTGCGGGGCGACCACGAGGACGCGCGGACCCTCGACGAGCAGGTCCTGCACGAGCCGGGCCGCGACCGGTCCCCCGCCCGCGACGACGACGCGCCGGCCGGCGAGCCGCAGCCCGAGCAGCGCGGTCACCCCGCACCCCCGACGGCGACCGAGCCGGCCGCGACGCCGACCTGCACCGAGCCGGCCACGACGCGCACGGGCCACGTCCGCAGGTCGGCGGGCTCCTTGCCGACCGCGTCCAGGCACCGGCCGGTCGTCAGGTCGAACACCTGCTTGTACATCGGCGACGCGACGGTCGGGACGTCCACGCCGTCGACCGACCGCGTGCCCACGATGCCGCGGGACATCACGTACGCGCCGCAGAACGGGTCGAGCTGCTGGACCGCGAGGACGCGGTCGTCGAGCAGCCGGACCAGCGCGACCTGGTCCCCGCCGACGAGCGCCGCCGCACCCCGCTCGGGCGCGAGGTCGTCGAGCCGGCACACGTCCACCCACGCGACGTCCTCCACCACGAGCTCCTCCACCTGAGCAGCGGTCACGAGCGCACCTCCAGAGTCGTCCCCGCGACGAGCACCGCACCGGTGCGCCCGTCGTCGTACCCGTTCTTCTCCTCCGCCGTGGCGGGCCGTGCCTGGCCGCGCTCCGCGACGTACGCGAGCGACGGGTCGGGCGTGGCCGGCGCGTTGACGAACGACGCGAACCGGCGCAGCTTCTCGGGGTCGGCGAGCGTCGCGGCCCACTCGTCCTCGTACGAGTCGACGTGCAGCGCCATCTGGGCGTCGAGGTCCGCGGCGATGCCGAGCGAGTCGTCCATGATCACGGCGCGCACACCCTCGAGGCCGCCCTCGACGTCCTCCATCCACGGCGCCGTGCGCTGCAGCCGGTCCGCGGTCCGCACGTAGTACATGAGGAAGCGGTCGATGGTCCGCACGAGGGTCTCGGTGTCGAGGTCCTCGGCGAGGAGCTGCGCGTGGCGCGGGGTGAACCCGCCGTTGCCACCGACGTAGACGTTCCAGCCCTTGTCCGTGGCGATGACCCCGACGTCCTTGCCCCGCGCCTCGGCGCACTCGCGTGCGCAGCCCGACACGCCGAGCTTGATCTTGTGCGGGGACCGCAGGCCGCGGTACCGCAGCTCGAGCTCGACGGCGAGCGCCACGGAGTCCTGCACCCCGAACCGGCACCAGGTGGACCCGACGCACGACTTCACGGTGCGCAGCGACTTGCCGTACGCGTGCCCGGACTCCATGCCGGCGTCCACGAGGCGCTTCCAGATCGCGGGGAGCTGGTCGATCCGCGCCCCGAACATGTCGATGCGCTGGCCGCCCGTGATCTTCGTGTACAGCCCGAAGTCCTTCGCGACCTGCCCGATCACGAGCAGGCCCTCGGGGGTGATCTCGCCGCCGGCGATGCGCGGGACGACCGAGTAGGAGCCGTCCTTCTGCAGGTTCGCCATGACGTGGTCGTTGGTGTCCTGCAGCGTCGCGCGCTCGCCCTCGAGGACGTGCCCGGGGGCGGTGGTGGAGAGGATCGACGCGACGACGGGCTTGCAGATGTCGCAGCCGCGGGCTCCGGGCCGCGTGCCGAACCGCGCGAGCACGTCGGTGAACGAGCGGAGCTGCGTGACGCGGACGGCGTCGTAGAGCTGGGCCCGGGAGAGGTCGAAGTGCTCGCAGAGCGCCTTGCTGACCGTGATGCCGGACTTCTCGAGCTCCGTGGTGACGAGCTTCTTGACGAGCGGGAGGCACGAGCCGCAGCTCGTCCCGGCGCGCGTGCAGGCCTTCACCGCGCCGAGGTCGGTGCAGCCGTGCTCGGTGACCGCGCCGCGGACGGTGCCCGCGGTGACGTTGTTGCACGAGCAGACCGCGGCGTCGTCGGGCAGCTCGAGCGCCGCACCCCCACCGCCGCCGCCCTCGGGCAGCAGGTACTGGCCCGGGTCGCCGGGCAGCTCGCGGCCGAGCATCGGGCGCAGCGACGCGTACGCGCTGGCGTCCCCGACGAGGACGCCGCCGAGCAGCGTGCGCGCGTCGTCCGACAGCACGAGCTTCTTGTAGACGCCGCCGACCGGGTCGGCCCAGACGATCTCGAGCGCGCCCGGCGTGACCGCGAACGCGTCGCCGAAGCTCGCGACGTCGACCCCGGAGAGCTTGAGCTTGGTCGCGGTGTCCGCGCCGGGGAACGTCGCCGCGCCGCCGAGCAGGCGGTCCACGACGATCTCCGCCATCGCGTACCCGGGGGCGACGAGCCCGATGCAGGCGCCCTGGATGCACGCGACCTCGCCGGCCGCCGAGACGAACGGGTCGGCGGTCCGGCACGCGTCGTCGACCACGACGCCGCCGCGCGGGCCGACCTCGAGGCCCGCGGCCCGGCCGAGCTCGTCGCGCGGGGTGACGCCGGTCGCGACCACGACGACGTCGACGTCGAGCCGGCCGCCGTCCGCGAAGTCGAGGCGCCCGACCGTGCCCCGGCGGTTCGTGCGCATGCGGGTCGTCGCCGTGTTGAGCCGCACGCCGACGCCCAGGGAGTTGATGAGCCGGCGCAGCGCCTCACCCCCGCCGAGGTCGATCTGCGCCGACATGAGGTGCGTGCCGAACTGCACGACGGTGCTCTGCGCGCCGAGCGCCTGGAGCGCGCCCGCCGCCTCGAGCCCGAGCAGCCCGCCACCGATGACCGCGCCCCGGACCGGTCGGTTCCACCGCTCGCGCTGCTCCTCGACCCAGCCGCGCAGCTCCGCGACGTCGTCGACGGTGCGGTACACGAAGACGCCCGGCAGGTCGTTGCCCTCGATGGGCGGCATCGCGGCCTTCGAGCCGGTCGCCAGCACCAGGTGGTCGTAGTGCTCGACGCGCCCCGACGCGCTCGTGACGGTGCGCGCCTCGCGGTCGATCGCCGTGACGGCGTCGCCGCGCACGAGGCGCACGAGGGGGTCGGCCCACAGCTCGGGCGTGCCGAGCGCGAGGTCCTCGGGGTCCCGGCCGGAGAAGTAGGAGGTCAGGGCGACGCGGTCGTACGGCGCTCGCGGCTCCTCGGCGAGCACGGTGACGCGCCACTCCCCCGCGGCGTCCCGGTCCCGCATCGCCTCGACGAGCCGCTGCGCGACCATGCCACCGCCGACGACGACGAGGTGCTTCGGCGTGCGCTCGCCGACCACGGCGTCCGCCGGCTGCTCGGCCGGGGCCGTCGCCGCGTCGGTCGCGGGTCGGGGCTCCTCGGGCGTGAGGTCCGTCGGGTCGGTCGAGTCCATGTGCGTCTCCAGGGTGGGTCCGGCCGGGGCGTGCCCCCACGCTAGGAACCCCGTGTTTCCGCCAGGGGGCGCGCCCCGTTACCCCCGGGGAACGGTCTGCGCACAGCCCGGCCCGCCCGCGTGTGAGTTCGCCGCGCCGGCCGGGAGGTGCTGCGGAGCGGGCGCGCAGGGCATCCTGGGCCCATGACAGCCGTGGTCGCGCTCCTGCGCGGGGTCAACGTCGGGGGCCACCGCAAGGTCCCCATGGCCCGCCTGCGCGCGGTCGCCGAGGGGCTCGGCCACGAGCAGGTCAAGACCCACCTGAACAGCGGCAACGTGGTGCTCGTCGCGCCCGACGACGCGGCGCCCGAGCGGATCGCCGGCGACCTGGCCGCAGGGCTGCGCGAGGACCTGGGGTTCGACGTCGACGTGGTCGTCCGCACCCGCGCCGAGCTCGACGCCGCCGTCGCCGCCAACCCGTTCCCCGACGCCGCGGCCGAGGACCCCGGGCGCGTGCTCGTCATGTTCTTCGCCGCGGACCTCGACCCCGACCCGGCGTTCGACGCGGCTGCGCTCGGCAACGAGCGGGTCGTGTGGGCGGGCCGCGAGGCGTACGTGCACTACCCCGACGGCCTCGGCCGCTCGCGCCTGGCGCCTGACGTGCTCACCCGCGCCGCGCGCCAGGCCGGCACGGGCCGCAACTGGCGGACGGTGCTCGCGCTGCAGGGCCTGCTCGTCGAGCGCGACTGACCGGACGCGTCCGGCCTACCCGAGGTCGTCGAGCACCTCCCACGGCGCGACCGGGCCGGGGACCACGACGAGCATCGGGTGCGGGTCGGGGACCGTGACGTCCGCCCACCGCGCGAGGACGTCGGGGCTGCGCGCCTCGAGCTTGGCGCGCAGATGACCCCACTCGTGCGCGAGCTGCCCGTCGGTCACCTCGACGTGCAGGTGCGGGTCGGGCGGGTGCAGCACCTTCGACCGGTCGAAGACGTAGCCCCGCGCGGCAGCCTCGTCGGCGATGCCGTGCAGGAACGTGGTGATCGCCTGGCCGGGGTCGCGCGGCTCCGGCGCAGCAGCCGGCTCGGGGTCCCGCACGTACGGTGTCCCGGGGACGCGCGCCGCACGCCCCGGCACCGGGGGCGGCGGCCACCCGGGCGGCGCGAAGCGCACGAGCTGGGGGTGGTTGCGGTACCCCCGCGTCGTGCCGGTGAGCACCTTCTGCGCGAGCAGCGCCTCGCGCCACGCCGCCGTGAGACCCGGGCGGTCCAGGTAGCGCGCGTGGAGCGACCAGAGCCTCACGACCACGTCCTCGGGGTGCCCGGCCGGCAGCGGCGGGTCGCGACGACGGTCGGCATGCCGGGCTCCTCGGGCCAGGGGGCAGGGTCGCCCTCACGCTAGGTGAGCCCGGCCGGGCCCGCGCGCCGGGCGTCGCTAGCGTGGGGCCATGACCACCGTGTTCACGCAGATCATCGAGGGCGCCATCCCGGGCCGGTTCGTGTGGGCCGACGACGTGTGCGTCGCCTTCTCGACCATCGCCCCCCTCACCGACGGGCACGTGCTCGTGGTCCCCCGCGCCGAGCTCGCGCAGCTCACCGAGGCACCCGACGGCGTCGTCGCTCACCTCGCGGTCGTCGCGAAGACGATCGGCGTCGCGCAGCAGACCGCGTGGGGGGCGCCTCGGGCGGCCCTGCTCGTCGCGGGCTTCGAGGTCGCGCACCTGCACCTGCACGTCCTGCCCGCGTGGGACGAGTCGAGCCTGACGTTCGCGAACGCACGCTCCGACGTGCCGGGCGACGAGCTCGACGCCGCGGCGGAGCGGCTGCGGACGGCGCTGCGGGACGCCGGGAACGGCGCGCACGTCCCGGCGACGCTCACGTCGCCCGCGCTCACGGTCTGACGCGACCGCCGGACACGGGTCCGACGCACCCCGGGCTACTGGTCCGGCGTGCCGCGATCCGGAGGCGTGGGACCGCTCGGCGGCGTGGGACGGCTCGGTGGTGTGGCGCGGCCCCGCAGCGGGCGGCGGCTCGGGGCCGTGCGTGCGCGGAGGCAGTAGGCGGCGATCCGCCGCACGTGGGGGTCGGCGTCCTCGGCCAGGGCCGTGAGCAGCTCCTCGGCGGCGGTGCCGTCGAGCTCCGCGAGCGCCTGCGTGAGACGTGCGCGCGCCGCGGACGGAGCCCCGGGCCGCCGGAGCTCGTCCTCGACCGCCCGGGCGATCCGGTCGGCGCTGCGGTGCCGCCCGGCGAGCGCGCCGAGGACCTCCGCCGCCTCGACGTCGTCGTCACCGCGGACCACCATGCGGACCAGCTCGGGGACGGACACCTCGTCGCCGCGCGCGCCCAGGCCGAGCGCCGCGCGACCGCGCACGTCCTCGTCGTGGTGGTCGAGCGCCCGGGTCAGCGCGGCCGCCGCCTCGTCGGTCGGGACGCGCACGAGCGCACGCACCGCCCGCCGCCGGACGTCCCGGTCGGGCGCGTCGAGCGCGGCCACGAGGACGTGCACCGCGTCGTCCTCGTGCCGGCCGAGCGCCCACTGCAGCGCGCCCGCGACGTTGGCGTCGTCCTCCCCGAGGAGTGCCTCGGCGAGCGACGCCGCGGGGACGCGCGCCACGCCGGGAGCGGTGAGCAGGAGCTGCTGGCGGTGCGCCGGCTGCCCGTGGTCGAGCCCGCGCAGCAGCGCGACCAGGCCCAGCACGTCGGTCCACGCGGCGGGCTCGCTCGCCCGCACCTCGCGCAGCCGCGCCAGCAGCTCCTGCTCGCGCGCGACCCGCTCCCGCGTCGAGGCGATCAGACGGTCGACGAGGGCCGACGGCGCGAACGTCGGGTCGTCGAGCGCGCTGCGCACGTCGCCCAGCGGCAGCCCGAGCGAGCGCAGCGACTCGACCTGGAACAGCCGGCGCAGGTCGTCAGTCGCGTACGCGCGGTAGCCGCCCGAGGTGCGCCCGCTCGGCGACACGAGGCCGATCGCGTCGTAGTGGCGCAGCATGCGGGTGCTGATCCCCGCGTGCTGTGCCACGTCACCGATCAGCACGCTCGCCCCGCCCCGGCGTGGGGGGTGGCGACCCCGGGACCGGCCCCGGCGCGTCGCCGGCGGCGAGCGGACCTGGCGCGTCGGCGAGCACGGTCGGCGCAGGCGCGTCGGCGGGTCCGGGCGCGTCGTCGGGTCCAGGCGCGCCGTCGGGCACGGTCGGCGCGGGCGCGTCGTCGGGCACGGTCGGCGCGCGCGCGTCGGCGAGCACGGACGGCGCGGCGGCGAGGGCGGCGACGCGCTGCGCCTCGGCCACCGCCACCCCGAAGTCGGCGTCGGGGTCATCGAGCAGGTGTCGCGTCGCGAGCGCATGCGTGCGGACGGCCTCGTCGTCGGCGTGCCGCCGCTCCTCCAGCGGCGCGAGGCACGCGTCGCCGAGCGCGGCGATCGCGCGGCTCAGGCTCCGCTGCGTCTCACCGTCCCCGCGCCCCAGCTCGGCGCACAGCGCCTCGGCCAGCTCCGCCTCCCGGCCCGCGGGGACGAGGCCGACCGCGGTACGCCACGCGGTGCGGGCGACGTCCTCGTCGGGGTTGTGCAGCACGTCCGTCGAGATCGCGTCCCACCCGCGGGCGTCGCCGATCTTCGACAGGGTGTGCAGCGCCTGGCTCCGCGCCTGGCGGGTGCCGGCCCGCACCTCGTGGAGCAGGAGCGGGACGGTCGTGGCCGCCGGGTGCCGGGTGAGCGCCCACGTGAGCATGTCGCGCACGAAGAAGTCGGGCTCGACCGCGCAGCGCTCGACGAGCAGCGCGACGAGGCCCGGTTCGGGGTGGGTCCCTGCAGCGAGCGCGGCCTGGAGCCGTACGGACGACGACCCGGCGGCCAGGGCGCGGGCGAGGCGGGGGCTGGGGCGGGTGCTGGGGCGGGTGTCGGCGCGGGTGTCCGATCCGGGGACCGGGCGAGCGTCCGGGTGGGTCAGCGGGTGCGACGTCATGGTGGGACCTCCTGCGTCGAGTCCACACCTTCACACAGTGTCAAGGTCAAGCGCCGGGCCGCCGACGCCCCGGAGGTCTGCCCGCGACGCTGACTGCGCGCCCCGCCCACCGCGCGCCGCGGCGCCGCACCTCGATCAGATCGCCGGGTCGTCGTCGCCGTACGGCGGGATGCGCAGCACGCGTGCGTCGGCGGCGACGATCCGCTCCGCGACCGCCCGGAGCTGCCCGGGGGTGTCCGCGCCCGCGCGCACGAACCGGCCCGAGAGGTCGTCGAGCCCGCCGGACGCGAGCGCGAGCAGCAGCTCGGCCACCGTCTCGACCGGCGTCCACTCGGTGCGGTCGTCGTGCGCCGGCATGCCCTGCGTCATGTCGGTCACGACGACGCCCGGCGCGAGGTCGAAGATCCGCAGCCCGGCCGCGCGGTGCTGGTGGTCGAGCAGCCGCGTGAACCTCGCGAGCGCGCCCTTGCTGATCCCGTAGCCCGTGTACGTGCCGGTCGCCCGGTGCCCCGCGCCCGAGTTGAGGTTGACGACCCGGCCACCGCCCCGCGCGAGCATCCCGGGCAGGACCGCGTGCGTGACGAGCAGCGGCCCCCGCACGTTCGCCTCGACGACGCGCCACATGTCCTCGGGGTCGTCGTCGGCGAACGGCACCTCGGCGTTCTCGATCACGCCGGCGTTGTTCACGAGCAGACCGATCCCGCCGAGCGGCGCGAACGCCTCCTCGACGGTCGCCACCACGTCCGCGACCTGCGTGGCGTCGACCAGGTCGCCGGCGGCCACGACGACCCGCTCGGGCGGGAGGCCCGCGTCCCGGCACTCCTGGGCGACCGCCTCGAGGTGGGCGCGCGTGCGGCCGACGAGGGCCACGGCCCAGCCCGCGCGCGCGAGCCCGAGCGCCAGCCCCCGGCCGATCCCGCGACCAGCCCCCGTGACGAGCGCGGTCCTCGGGACGGGCAACGGGGCGGCGTCGGTCGGGGCGGAGGGTGCGGCGGGAGCGGTCGTCATCCCCGTCACGGTACCGGCGGGGCGCGGGACGGTCGCGGCACCGGCAGGGCACCGGACGGACGGCAGCGCCCGCAGCGCACCCAGCACCCGCAGCGCCCGCAGCCCTCGCCGCCGGGAGCAGCCGCGTCTGCCGGCCGGTCGGCGCGCGTCGCCGCATACTCGGACCATGCCTCGCACCCGGTTCGCCGCGCTCGCCGGTCTCGCCGCCGGGGCGGTGACGCTCGGCGTCGCTGCGCTCACCGCCGCGCTGGTCTCCGCGAGCGCGGACCCGCTCGTCGCCGTCGGCGCCACGTTCGTCGACGCGACCCCCGGGTGGCTCAAGGACCTCGCGATCGCGGCGTTCGGGACCGCCGACAAGCTCGCGCTCACCGTCGGCAGCGTCGTCGTGCTCGCGGTCCTCGCCGCGCTCGCGGGGGTGCTCGCTGCGCGGCGGTGGGCGTTCGGTGCGGCGCTCGTCGTGCTCCTCGGGGCCGCCGGCGCGCTGGCCGCGGCGTCCCGCCCCGACGCCGGGCTGCTGGCACCGCTCCCGAGCCTGGTCGGTGCGCTGGCGGGGCTGCTCGTGCTGCGGTGGCTCGTGGACCGTCTGCCCGGACGCGCCCGCGTGGCGGGCGCACCGCCGGCGGGCGCGCGTCCGGTGGACGAGCCTTCGGCCGGGGCGCCGCCGGCGAGTGAGCGCAGGGACGCGACGGGATCGGCGGCACCGGCGGGGTCGGCGGACCGGCGCTCCTTCCTCCGCCTCACCGGCGCCCTCGCCGTCGGCGGGGCGCTCGCGGTCGTCGCGGGCCGCACGCTCGGAGCCGGGCGCCGCGCCGTCGAGGCGGTCCGCGAGACGCTGCGGCTCCCCACCGCGGCCCGGACCGCCGCGCTCCCGGCAGGCGTGGACTCGGGCGTGCCCGGGGTCGACCCGTGGGTCACCCGCAACAGCGCGTTCTACCGGATCGACACCGCGCTCACCGTCCCCCGCGTCGACCCCACGACGTGGGCGCTGCGGGTGCACGGTCTCGTCGAGCGGGAGGTCACGCTGACGTTCGACGAGCTGCTGGGCTCGGACCTCGTCGAGGCGTGGGTCACGCTCGCGTGCGTGTCGAACGAGGTCGGCGGGGACCTCGTCGGCAACGCGCGGTGGCTCGGGCTGCCCGTGCGCGAGCTGCTGGAGCGCGCCGGTCCCCTGCCGGACGCCGACATGGTGCTCTCGACGAGCGCCGACGGGTTCACCGCCTCCACGCCGATCGAGGCCCTGACCGACGACCGGGACGCCCTGCTGGCCGTCGGGATGAACGGCGAGCCGCTGCCCGTCGAGCACGGCTTCCCCGTCCGCATGGTGGTGCCGGGCCTCTACGGGTACGTGTCGGCGACGAAGTGGGTCGTCGACCTCGAGGTCACGCGGTTCGCTGACGCGGAGGCGTACTGGACGGTGCGCGGCTGGTCGGAGCACGGTCCGGTCAAGACCCAGTCGCGCATCGAGGTGCCGCGCCACGCGACGCAGGTCGCCGCCGGCCGGACCGTGGTCGCGGGCACCGCCTGGGCGCAGCACCGGGGCGTCGAGGGCGTCGAGGTCCGCGTCGACGAGGGTCCGTGGGAACGTGCGACGCTCGCGGCGGACGGCGGGATCGACTCGTGGCGGCAGTGGACGCACGCGTGGGACGCCACGCCCGGCGACCACGAGCTGCAGGTGCGTGCGAGCGACCCGGACGGCCCGCAGACCGCGGACGTCGCGCGGGTCGTCCCCGACGGCGCGACCGGGTACCACACCGTGCGCGTCAAGGTCACCGACGCCTGAGCCGCCCCCGGGGCATATCCCCGTCGTGGCGCGCGTTGCGCCGACGCCCGGCAGGCTGGCACGTTGGGCGCCGTCCCACCCTCCGGAGGTCCCATGGCCGTGCTCCCCTCGCCCGGTCCCACGCTGCGCGTGCGGTTCCCCGCCACGTCCCCCGCGGTGCTGCGCTTCCTCGCCACGGAGGCCGGGAGCGCGGCCTTCCTGCTCGCGGCGACGGTCCTCGCGCTCGTCTGGGCGAACTCGCCGTGGGCGCCCGCGTACGAGGCGCTGTGGTCGACCGAGGCCGGCTTCCACGTCGGCAGCGTCGGGCTCACGCTCGACCTGCACCACTGGGTCAACGACGCGGCGATGGCCGTCTTCTTCGCCGTCGTCGGGCTCGAGATCAACCGCGAGGTCACGAGCGGGGAGCTGCGCGACCGGCGCACGGTGGCCGTACCGGCGCTCGGCGCGCTCGGCGGTCTCGCGGTCCCCGCGCTGATCTACCTGGCGTTCAACGGCGGCAGCGAGGCGGCGCACGGGTGGGGTGTCGTCATGTCGACGGACACCGCGTTCCTCGTCGGCATCCTGGCCCTGTTCGGGCCCGCGTGCCCGGACCGGTTGCGGCTGTTCCTGCTCACGCTCGCGATCGTCGACGACATCGGCGCGATCACGGTGATGGCGGTCTTCTACACCGACGGCGTCGCGCTCGTGCCGCTCGGGCTGGCTGGGCTCGTCGTGGTCGCGGTGCTCGTCATGCGCTGGCTCGGCGTCTGGCGGCTCACCCCGTACGTCGTCGCCGCGCTCGCGCTGTGGTTCGCGGTGCAGGCGTCGGGGGTGCACGCGACGCTCGCGGGCGTGCTCGTCGGGCTCCTGCTGCCGTCCCGGCCGTCGCGCCGCGAGGACGTCGACGACGTCGAGCGGTACGCCCAGCACCTCGCCCGGGAGACCACCGCCGAGCGCGAGCACCTCACCGAGCTCGCCGCACGCGCCGCCGTCCCCGCGGCGGACCGGCTCCAGCGGCTGCTGCACCCGTGGAGCGCGTTCGTCGTGGTGCCCGTCTTCGGGCTCGCGAACGCGGGCGTGCGGCTCGACGCGGAGACGCTGCGCACGGCGGCGTCGTCGCCCGTGACCATCGGCGTCGCGGTCGCGCTCGTCGCGGGCAACGCGATCGGGATCTTCGGCGCGGCGTCGCTCGCGATCCGGGCGGGCATGGGCGTGCTGCCGGGGCGCGTGCGGTTCGGGCACCTGCTCGGCGGCTCGGTGCTCGCCGGGATCGGGTTCACGATCTCGCTGTTCATCGCGGAGCTCGCGTTCGACGAGGAGCACCTCGTCGAGCAGGCGAAGATCGGCATCCTCGTGGGCTCGCTCGTGGCCGCCGTGCTCGGGACGCTGCTGCTGCGCTACCTCGGGGAGCGCCTGCCGCTGTGCTCGCCGACCTCCGACGGGCCGCCGCCGACGCTCCCGCCGCGGCCCTGGGTGGCGCCCGCAGGCTGAGCCCAGCGCGGTGCCGGGCGGGGCTCACGCGACGCCGAGCGCAACCCGCAGCGCGCCGACCTCGATCGGCCCGCGGTAGCGGACACCGTCGACGAGCAGCGTCGGGGTGCCCCGCACCCCGGCCGCGACGCCCCCGACGTAGTCGCCCTCGACGGCGTCGGCGTGCACCTGCGCCCGGTCGCCGGCGACCTCGTCGGGGTCGATGCCGAGCTCGGCGGCGTACGCGCGCAGGTCCGCGTCGGTCAGCCGGCCCTGCCGGGAGAACAGCAGCTCCTGCATCGGCCAGAACAGCCCGTGCGCCGCGGCGGCCTCCGCCGCGAGCGCCGCCGTCAGCGCGTGCGGGTGCACCTCGAACAGCGGGAAGTGCCGCCAGACCAGGCGTACCCGGCCGCCCGACCCCGCGACGAGCTCACGCAGCACCGGGGCGGCGTCCCGGCAGTAGGGGCACTCGAGGTCGCCGTACTCCACGACCGTGACCGGGGCGTCGAGGGAGCCGAGCACGTGCCTCGCGTCGTCCGACATGGCGACAGCATGCCAGGCACCCGTCGGCCCCTCCGGGCACACGGCGCCCGGCGCGAGCGGTCGCGCCCCCGCCGTACGCTGACGCCGTGACGACGGTCCGCGCACGCCTCGACGACGCCCCCCTCGACCTCGCGCGTCACGTCGCCGACGTCTCCGGCCCGCGCGCGGGTGCGGTCGCGTCGTTCGTCGGGCTCGTGCGGGACCACGACCCGGGCGCGACGGGTGAGGTCACCGCGCTGGAGTACTCCGCGCACCCGGACGCCGAGCGGGTGCTGACGGCGATCGCCGCCGAGCTGGCCGACGACCCCGATGTGCTCGGGCTCACGGTGAGCCACCGCACCGGGACCCTCGGTGTCGGGGACGTCGCGATCGTCGCGTGCGTCGCGACCGCGCACCGGGCGCACGCGTTCGACGTGTGCCGCACGCTCGTCGAGCGCGTCAAGGCCGAGGTGCCCCTCTGGAAGAAGCAGCTCGAGGCCGACGGCTCGCACACCTGGGTGGGCCTGACCTGACGTCCGGCCGCCCGTGCCCGGCGCGGACGGGGAGAGCCACCGCGGGGAGCCCCGTGGCCGCGAGGGACCGGCCCGGGGACCGTCCGAGATGCCGGATCCGCCCGCACCGTCGGTACGGTGGGCGTATGCACCTGCCCACCGGCGTCCACCCGACCCACGACCCGGGAACGCTGCGCGACCCGGGCGCGACGCTCGTCGGGCTGCCCGCCGTGGTGGTCGTGGCGTCGGACCGCTCGGCGCGCGGGGAGCGCCCGGACCGGTCCGGCCCGCTCGCCGTCGAGCTCCTGCGCGACGCCGGCATCGCCGCGGAGCAGCCGGTCGTCGTGCCCGACGGGCGCCGCAGCGTACAGGCCGCGATCCACCAGGCCCTGTCCTCCGGGGCGCGACTCGTGATCACGAGCGGCGGCACCGGGGTCGGGCCGCGCGACCAGACGCCCGAGGGCACGCGCAGCGCGATCGTGCGCGAGCTGCCGGGCCTCGCGGAGGCGATCCGGCGCGACGCCGCCGAGACCGTCCCGACCGCGGTCCTGTCCCGCGGGCTCGCCGGCGTCAGTGCGACGGGCTCCGTGGTCGTCAACCTCCCCGGCTCCCCGGACGGCGTCCGCCAGGGCCTGCGCGTGCTGCTGCCGCTGCTCCCCCACCTGCTCGACCAGCTCGACGGGGTCGACCACTGATGCTGGTCGACCGGTTCGGCCGCGTGCACCGCGACCTGCGGATCTCCCTGACCGACCGCTGCTCGCTGCGCTGCACGTACTGCATGCCCGCCGAGGGCGTCCCCTGGCTGCCGGGCTCGACGCTGCTGACCACCGCCGAGCTCGTCCGGATCGCGTCCGTCGCGGTGGCGCACGGCGTCACCGAGATCCGGCTCACGGGCGGCGAGCCCCTGCTGCGGCCCGACGTGGTCGACGTCGTCGCGGCCATGGCGGCGCTCGACGGCCCCGAGGGCCCGCCCGAGATCTCGCTCACCACCAACGCGCTGCGCCTGCCCGCGCTCGCCGCCCCGCTCGCCGACGCCGGGCTGGCGCGCGTCAACATCTCGATCGACACGCTGCAGCGCGAGCGGTTCCGCGACCTCACGCGCCGCGACCGGCTCACGGACACGCTCGCGGGGATCGCCGCCGCCGACGCCGCCGGGTTCCGGCCGATCAAGCTCAACGCGGTCGCGATGCGCGGGGTCAACGACGACGAGCTCGTCGACCTCGTGCGCTACGCCGTCGACCGCGGGTACGAGATGCGGTTCATCGAGCAGATGCCGCTCGACGCCGGGCACACCTGGGCGCGCCGCACGATGGTCACCGGCACCGAGATCCTCGAGCGCCTCGCCGAGGCGTTCACGCTGACCGAGCTTCCCGGACGAGGCTCGGCACCCGCCGAGCGGTGGCTCGTCGACGGCGGGCCCTCGACGGTCGGCGTCATCCGCTCCGTCTCCGCACCGTTCTGCGGGGCGTGCGACCGGGTCCGCCTCACCGCCGACGGCCAGCTCCGCTCGTGCCTGTTCGCGCGCACCGAGACGGATCTCCGGACGCTCCTGCGCGAGGGCGGCACGGACGCCGACCTCGAGGCGGCGATCCGCACGTGCCTCGCCGGCAAGCAGCCGGGGCACGGGATCGACGACCCGACGTTCCTGCAGCCGGACCGGCCGATGAGCGCGATCGGCGGCTGACGCGCGGTACTCCGCGCGTCAGGCCGTCGCGCGAGTGCCGAGCGCGAGCCGTCGCACGGCTCGTCAGCCGCCCGCGAACGGGGGCAGCACGTCGACGACGTCGCTGCCGTGCACGACTGCGTCGTCGTCCGAGCGCACGCCGTCGACGAGGACGGAGCACCGGCCCAGCACCTGCGCGAGCGCGTCGCCGTGCGCGGCCAGCATGCGCGTGCGCAGCTCGCCGACGGTGGTCCCGGCGAGCTCCTCGGACTCGGTCCCGGCCGCCTCGGCGGCGCCGGCGAAGTAGCGCACGAGCGGCACGTCAGGCCTCCGTGCCGCCGAGGATCCCGCCGCGCTGCTGCCAGCCGGCGGCGAGGTCGCTCGTGCGACGCATCCCCTCGTCGAGACCGACGGTCCCGGTCGCCACGGCGTAGCCGAGCAGGAACGTCGTGAGCGGCGTGGCCGGGCGGGCGACGCCGTGGGCCGCGTCCCGGGCGACGTCGAGGAGAGCCGCGACGTCGACGACCCCGGGGTCGACGCCGAGCTCCGCGGCCAGCGCACGGACCCACGAGTCGAGCGGGGTCGCGGGGGCGGTCACTCCGGTGTCGTCGGACGGGGTCATGGTTCCTCCGGGGGTCGGGTGCTGCGGGTCGCGGGTGGTGCGGGTCGTGCGGGCGGTCGGCCGCCAGGTCGGTCGTCGGGCCGGGCGGCCGGGTCGGGCGGGCCGTCGCCATCGTCGCACCACGGCGCGGTCGCACGGGTGCCCGGTCGTGCGACGAGGTCCACGCCCGGTGCGGCGACGACCTTGCCCGGTGCGGCGACGCCGTCCGGTCCGAGGGAGATGACGCCGTCGAAGGCGCGCACGTCGTCCCACGTGTCGACGTCGGCCGCGGCGGACGCGTCGTCGGGCACGCGGGCGAGGGTCAGCGGCGCCAGCAGCGCGCGGACCGACGCGCCGCGCACCGTGCCGCCGTCCCGTGCAGCGGCCAGCACGGCCAGGGCCCGGTCGAGGTCCGCGCGCCGGTAGAGCCCGACGAGCGGCTGGTCGCGTCCGTCCGCGTCGACGAGCAGCGCGCCGGACGTCGCCCCGGGCGCCGAGCACGCCGCGACGAGGTGCGGGACGGCCCCGGCGGCGCGCGGGACGTCGCACGCGAGCACGAGCACCCACGTCGCTGGCCCTTCGTCCGGCCGGGCATCGTCAGGCACGGCATCGCCCGGCACGGCATCGTCAGGCACGGCATCGCCCGGCACCGCATCGCCCGGCCCTGCGCCGCCCGGCCCGGCATCGCCCGGCCCGGCATCGCCCGGCCCGGCGCCGCCCGGCCCGGCATCGCCCTCCGCCCGTCCCAGCGCCGCGAGCCCCGCGGCGATCCCGGCGACGGGGCCGCCGTCGGGCGGGTCCTCGAGGGTCCGCAGCACGTCGCCCGGCACGGCCACCGAGCCCGGCGCCACCACCACGGTGCGCCGAGCGCCACCACCCGGTCCGGCCGCGGCGGCGTCGAGCACGTGCGCGAGCAGCCGCCGCCCGGCGACGAGCACGTCGGGCTTCGAGACGCCGCCGAGCCGCCGGGCACGCCCGCCCGCGAGCACGAGCGCGTCGTAGGTCAGCGGCCCACGGGCGCCCGCTCCGGGAACCCCGCCCGCGGAGGGCGGGCGCTCAGGACCGGACCCAGTCACCGGACTTCCCGCCCGACTTCGCGACGAGCCGCACGTGCTCGATCTCGACGGCCTTGTCGAGGCCCTTGAGCATGTCGACGACGGCGAGCGCCGCGACCGACACCGCGGTGAGCGCCTCCATCTCGACGCCGGTGCGGTCGGCGGTGCGGACGGTCGCCGTGACCCGCACCCCGTCGGCGTCCGGCTCGACGTCGACGACCACGCCGTGCACCCCGATGACGTGCGCGAGCGGCAGCAGCTCGGCGGTGCGCTTCGCCGCCGAGATCCCGGCGATGCGCGCGACCGCGAGGACGTCGCCCTTGGGCACGTCGCCGGCGTGCAGGACGTCCATGACGTGCCGCGGTGCACGGACGTAGCCCTCGGCGGTCGCGGAGCGCACGGTCGGCTGCTTCGTGGTGACGTCGACCATGCGGGCGTGGCCCGCGGCGTCCAGGTGCGTGAACGGGCCGCTCACGACGCGATCCGCACGACGGTCACGTGGTCGCCCGCGCCGACGTCCTCGACGTGCGCGGGCACCACGGCGAGGCCGTCGGCGGCCGCGAGGCTCGCGACGAGGTGCGAGCCGGAGCCCCGCGCGGCGGCGGGGCGCACGAGGACCTCGCCGTCGTCCTCGACGATCGTCACCGGGATGTGCTGCTCGCGGCCCGCGGGCGAGCGCCAGCCCTGCGCGACGCGCGCCCGGAGCCGGGGGCGCTCGAGCGCGGCGCCGGACAGGCCGCGCAGCCGCAGGATGGCCGGGCGCACGAACGCCTCGAACGACACGAACGCGCTCACGGGGTTGCCGGGCAGCGACACGACGGGGGTCCCGTCGGGCAGGAGGCCGAACCCCTGCGGCTTGCCGGGCTGCATCGCGACGCTCACGAACGACATCCCCGGCAGCGGCGCGAGGACCTCCTTGACGACGTCGTACGCCCCGACGCTCACGCCACCGGACGTCACGACGAGGTCCGCGGCCGGGTACTGCGCCCCGAGCGCCTCGGCGAGCAGGTCCGGGTCGTCGGGCACCACGCCGAGGCGCTGCACGCGCGCACCGGCGGCGGCCGCGGCGGCCGCCAGCAGGTAGGAGTTGGAGTCGGGGATCTGCCCGCGGCGCGGTGCGACGCCCGGTGTCACGAGCTCGGAGCCGGTCGCGAGCACGACGACGACCGGGCGGCGGTGCACGACGACCTCGGCGCGCCCGACCGACGCGACGGCGGCGAGCCGGTACGGCGTGAGCTCGGAGCCCGCACGGAGCACCACGTCCCCGGCGCTGACGTCCTCCCCGACCCGGCGCACGTGGCGACCCACGGGAGACGGCTCCCTCACCTCGACCTCGACGATCCCGGCGTCGGTGACCTCGACCGGCACGATCGCGTCGGCGCCCGGGGGCAGCGGCGCGCCGGTCATGATGCGCGCCGCCTCGCCGGCGCCGACGACCGGCTGGGCGTCGCTGCCCGCCGCCAGGTCGCCGACGACCCGCAGGTGCACCGGCGTGCCGGGCGTCGCACCGGCGACGTCGCCCGCGCGGACCGCGTACCCGTCCATCGCCGAGTTGTCGAAGCGCGGCAGCGCCTCGTGCGCGGTCACGTCCTCCGCGAGCACGAGCCCGGCACCGTCCTCGAGCGCGACGGTGTGGGCGGCCGTGGGGACCACGAGCCCGAGGACGGCGTCCCGGTGCTGGTCGACCGTGCGAGTCATGGGACCTCCTGGGGTCGGGGGAACCACGCTAGCGGCCGGGGGGACCGTGGTGCACCGAACGCCCGCACCGACGTCGGTGCGGGCGTCCCGGTTGCGTCTCGGTGCGGTCACGGCCAGGTCACAGCGGCCGCGGCGGCCCCCCGGACGTGCGTCGTGCCGCGTGCCCGGACCGCTCGGTCAGGCCTTCCAGACCTGCACGACGCTCGGCCGCGGACCCCGCGCCTCGCCCCGCTTCGGCCGGCGGCCGGGCGCCACGTAGTCGGGGAAGCTCGACTGCGGCGCGTCGAACGACCCGTCCTCGCCCGGGTGCTGCACGGCGACGAACACCATGGACTCCTCCGAGCGGATCACCGGCCCGCACGTCTCGGCGCCCGCCGGCACGGAGAGGAACTGCTGGACGTGGCCGCGCTCGGTCCCGTCGAGCGGGACCTTGAACAGCCCGTCGCCGTAGCCGATGGTCCCGGGCTGGCCGTCCGTGGAGATCCACAGGTTGCCGGCCGCGTCGAACGCGAGGTTGTCGGGGCACGATATGGGCGAGACCTGCTCGGCCGGGAAGCCCGCGAAGTACGTCGAGGTCCCCGCCGCCGGGTCGCCGCACACGAGCAGCAGCGTCCACCGGAACGTCGAGGCCGTCGGGTCGTCGCCGTCCTCGGTGAGCTCGACGACGTGCCCGTCCCGGTTCGCGACGCGGGGGTTCGGCTCGGTCGCGCCCTCCTTGCCGGCCTTGCCGCGGTCGGTGTTGTTGGTGCACGCGACGTAGACGCGGCCTGTGTGCGGGTTCGGCTCGACGTCCTCGGGGCGGTCCATCTTGGTCGCGCCCACGGTGTCGGCCGCGAGCCGCGTGAAGACGAGCACCTCCTCGGTCGTGAACCCCGGGACGTGGCTCACGCCGTCGACGACGAGCGGGATCCACTCGCCGGTGCCGTCGAACTCGCCGTCGGCGGGCAGCGCGCCCGTGCCCGTGATCTCGGCGGCCGGGGAGTCGCCCGCGAACCGGGCGACGTACAGCGAGCCCGCCGAGAGGAGCGTCTTGTTGTGCTCGCGGTCGGCCCGCTTCGAGCCCGTGCGCATCGTGTCGCGCGAGACGAACTTGTACAGGTAGTCGAAGCGCTCGTCGTCGCCCATGTACGCGACGACCTGGCCCGACGGCGCGAGGATCACGTTGGCGCCCTCGTGCTTGAACCGGCCGAGCGCGGTGTGCTTGACCGGCACCGACCCCGGGTCGTGCGGGTCGACCTCGACGACCCAGCCGAACCGGTGCGGCTCGTTCTCGTAGCCCGGGTTGCGGGCGTCGAACCGGGGCTCGATCTCCTCCCAGCCGCGCGTCGTCGCCTTGTCCGCGAGGCCGTAGCGGGTGTCGCGGGGCGACGTCCCGGCCGTGCGGAAGTACTGGTTGACGTTCTCCTCGCCCGACAGCACCGTGCCCCACGGCGTCGTGCCGCCCGCGCAGTTGTTGAGCGTGCCGAGCACCGTGCGGCCCTCGGGGTCGTCGACCGTGCGGAGCAGCTCCGAGCCGGCCGCGGGGCCGGTGACCGCGAACGGCGTCGAGGCGGTGATCCGCCGGTTGTAGCCGCCGATCCGGAGGTGCTCCCACGGCTTGCCCGGGCCCGAGCGGCGCAGCTCGACGACGCTCATGCCGTGCGCGTTCATCGCGATGCGCTTGCGCTCGGCAAGGACGGCCGGGTCCGTCGACGGCGGGAACATGAGGTTCTCGTTGGTGTACTCGTGGTTCGCGACGAGCAGCGCGCCCTTGTCGCCGCGGCTGCCGTCCCGCCCGGTCGGCAGCATCGGGAGGATGTCGACGTAGTCGTTGTTGTAGCCGAACTGGCCGGCCTGCGCCTCGGCGGTCTGCGCGTCGCGGTCGAACGCCGGCGCGTGGCGCAGGATCGGGTCGCCCCAGCGGATCACGGGCGCCCAGCGGTAGCCGTCGGGCACCGTGAACGCGTCGACCGCCGCGGGCACCGGCGCGATCGGCCCGAACGCGAGGCCCTTCGTCGCGCCGTGCCCCTTGCCGTGCGCGGCCGCGGGCTGCGCGCCGAGCGTCGGGCCGACGACGAGGGCGAGGGCCCCGGCGCCGAGGCCACCGAGGACGGAGCGGCGGCTCAGCGCCGCGCTCGCGACGTCCCGGAAGTACGCGTTGTCGCTCGTGTTCGGGACGGGCTGCGCGCACGCGTCCCCGCACTTGAGGTGGCAGGTCACGGCGCTGCGCTTGCCGCGGACGTGCCCGGCCATGGGCAGCAGCGAGCGGGACTCGGGCGCGAGGGTCACGGGGGTGCCTCCGGGGAGATGAGAGCGCCGCCCAGGGGACGGCGAGGGGCGTCCCGGACGCTAGGCACCCCGTCCGACCGTGCGGCGACCCGGCGGTGACGCGCGGGTGAACGTTCCCCGGTGCGCGGGACGGGACCGTCGCGCGCATCGCCTGCACCTCTTCGTGCGCCGGCCGCGCCCGCCGCCCAGCCGCGCCGTGCCCCGGCTGGGCGTCAGCCGTGCCGCGACTCCCGCTCCACGCCGCGCGCGAGCTCCACGGTGAACCACACCGTCTTCCCCGCGGCCGTGAGCTCGACGCCCCACGCGGAGGCGAGGTTGGCGACGACGTGCAGGCCGCGGCCCGACAGCTCGGTCGGGTGCGGGTCGCGCAGGACCGGCAGCCCGGCACCCCGGTCCGTGACCGCCACGCTGAACGCGCCGTCTCGGTAGGCGGTGCGTACCCCGACGTGCCCGTGGTCGGGTCCGTGCACGACGGCGTTGGTGACGACCTCGCTGGCCAAGAGCTCGACGACCAGGCTCTCGTCGGGCGACGCCCCGTGGCCGAGGGCGACGTTGGCGACGCGGCGGCGCACGTGCGTCACGAGCCACGGACCGGCCGCTGCCCCGAGGTCGAGCCCGTAGCCGCTCGGGCCGGGCTGCGGCGCGGGCTGCGCCGGGGCCGCGGTCGTGTGCGACCGGTCCTGCGGCTCGGTCGGCGCGGTCGGCGCGGTCGCTGCCGGCTCGACGGCTGCCGACGCGGCGGCGGCTCGTGCGGTGGCAGCCGGCGCGGCGGCACGCGGCTCGGCGGCACGCGGCTCGGCGGCAGCCCGCGCGGTGGTTCCCGGTGCGGCGGCGGCTGCCGGACCTGCGGGTGCGGCGAGGGACGCACCGCGACCCGCGCGCCCCCGGTGGCGGTACGCCACGGGAAGGACGCCGGTGCGGGTCGGTGCGTGCAGGTCTTCCGGCGCTTCGAGCATGGCTCCCCCGAACCTCTCCACGGCGCGAGCGCCCGCCCGGTGCCGTCACTTTGCTTGACACTTCATCCATCGGCGGGACGGCGGACCGCATGAGGATCTCTGGACGCACGTTCAGGAAGCCACCCGCGCCGGGCCGGGGCGCGGCTCGCACCGGGCTCCGCACACGTCACACGGCACGCCCGGGGTGCGGGATGATCCGGAGATGGCCACCCAGACCCGCGTCCTCGTGACCGACGACCTCGACGGCTCCGACGGCGCCCGGACCTACCGCTTCGCGTGGGGCGACACCCGGTACGAGATCGACCTGACCGACGCGCACCGCGACGAGCTCCTGCGTGCGCTCGAGCCGTACATCACCGCGGCCCGCAAGACGGCGGCCCCGCGGCGGCAGCGAGCGCTGACCGACTGACGGAGCGGCGGGGGCGGATCACCCCCCGGCCCGAGCCGGCTCCTCGACCTCGACGACGACGTCACCGACCGCCCGGCGTGGCTCGCGCGCCCGGGCCCGGTCGGGGTCGGTCGTCCCGAGCCAGTCCAGCAGGCCGCACACCACGTCCTTGCACCCGCCGCACCCGGTCGTCGCGCGGGTCTCCCGCGCGACGTCCTCGACGGTGTCGGCGCCGTGGCGCCAGCACGCCACGATCTCGCCCTTCGTCACGCCGTTGCACCGGCACACCGTGGTGCGGTCGGGCATGAGCGTCGGCGACGCGGCGGGCTCGGGGGCGCCGCCCACGGGCCGCAGGAGCAGCTGCGCAGGGTCCGACGGCGCGGGCGTCGCCCTCGTGTAGGCCGCGACGAGGTCCGCGGCGACCTGGCCCGCGCCGACGCACGTGGCGCCGACGACCCGGCCGTCCGCGACGACGACCTCGACGTGCCGCCCGCCCACGGGGTCGGTCAGCCGCACCGAGCGGTGCCCGGCGTCGCTCCCGCGTCGTGTGCCGCTCACGCCCATCGACACGACGTCGAGGCCGACCGCCTTGACCCGCACGACGTCGGTCCCGCCCTGCGGCAGCGGGGCGCCCACCGGGACCGCGCCGGCGCCGGGGGCGGCGTCCGCGGGCTCGTCGCGCTGGCCGGTGAGCAGCAGCGCGAGCCGCCGCGCCTGGTCCCAGCCCTGCGCGATCAGCCCGGTGCCGCCCTCGGGGGGCTCGGCGCAGTCACCGATCGCGAACACCCGCGGGTCGGCCGGCGCCGCGAGGTCGGGGCCGACGACGACGCCCCGCGCGACGTCGAGGCCGGCGCGCTGCGCGAGCCCGACCTCCGGCACGGTGCCCGCGGTGAGGACGAGCAGGTCGGCGTCGAGCCGCTCGCCGCCCTCGAGTCGCACCCCCTCGAGCCGCCCGTCGCGCACGAGCACCTCCTGCGTGCGGGCCGCGAGGCGCACCCCGATGCCGAGCCGCCCGAGCTCACCCGTCACGACCGCGCCGGCGTCGGCGTCGAGCTGACGGTCCATGAGGCTCGCCCCGCCGTGCACGACCGTGACGTCGAGGCCCCGGTGCGCGAGCCCGCACGCGACCTCGAGCCCGAGCACACCCGCGCCGACGACGACCGCGGTGCGCGCGTTGACGGTCGCCGCGACGATCTCGCGCGCGTCGTCGAGCGTGCGCAGCGCGTGCACGCCCGCCGGGAGCGCGTCGTCGTCCCCCGTCCCGAGGCCCGCGAGCGCCGGGACCCGGGCCCGCGCGCCGGTCGCGAGCACCACCACGTCGTACGGGTACGTGCACCCGGCCGAGTCCAGGACGAGCCGCTCGGCGCGGTCGATCGCGACGGCGCTCGTGCCCGGGAGCACCGAGGTCCTCTCGCGCACGCTGCGCGGCAGGCTCAGCGACGCGACGTCGAGCTTGCCCGCGACGACCTCGGAGAGCAGGACCCGGTTGTACGGCTCGTACTCCTCGGCGCCGAGCACCGTGACGTGGAAGCGCCGCTCGGCGTCGCGCGCGTGCAGGTCGTCCGCGAACCGCGACCCGACCATCCCGTGCCCGACGACGACGACCCGCGTCGTGCCGCTGCGGCCCGCCGTGCCCCCGGTGCTCGTGCCCCCGCTGCTCGTGCCCGCGCTGCTCATGCCCCCGCCGTCCCCGGCGCCTGCGCGCCGCCGTCGTGCCTGACGCCCGCCGCCACGGGCTCGAGCCCCGCGTCGACCGGCTCGAACCCGTCCCACGGCCCGTCCCACCGGGTGACCTGGACCGCGCAGACCTTGAACTCGGGCATCCCCGAGACCGGGTCGGTCGCGTCGTTGGTCAGCCGGTTGACGCTGCCCTGGCCGCTCCAGTGGAACGGCATGAACACGGTGTCGGCGCGCACCGCGTCGCTGACTCGCGTGCGCGCGACGAGCCCGCCGCGTGCGGTCTCGAGGTGCACCGGTGCGCCGTCCTCGACGCCGAGCCGCTCCGCGAGCAGCGGGTGCACCTCGACGTACGGGCCGGGCGACGTGCGCACGAGCGCGGGCACGCGCCGGGTCTGGGCACCCGACTGGTAGTGCGCGAGGACCCGCCCGGTGATGAGGTACAGCGGCGCGCCGGGCCGCAGGTCGTCGGCGGGGCCCACGTGGTCGACGGGGACCAGGCGCGCACGCCCGTCGGGTGTCGGGAAGTCGCGCGTGAACAGCCGCTTCGTGCCGGGGTGCGGCGCCTCGCCGGCGGGCGTCGCGGGGCACGGCCAGAACAGGTCCGGCTCGGCGTCGAGGCGTGCGTGGCTGAGCCCCGAGTAGTCGGCGCGGCCGCCGGCGCTCGCGCGGGCGAGCTCGTCGAAGACCTCGGCGGGGTCGGTCCCGAAGTGCACGGTCGACCCGAGCCGGGCGGCGAGGTCGGCGAGCACGTCGAGCTCGCTGCGCACGCCGGGCGGCGGCTCGAGGGCCTTGCGCCGCCGGATGACGCGGCCCTCGAGCGACGTCATGGTCCCCTCCTCCTCGGCCCACTGGGTCACGGGGAGGATCACGTCGGCGAGCAGCGCCGTCTCGGACGGCACGACGTCGCACACCACGAGCAGCTCGAGCGCGGCGATCCGCTCGCGCAGGCGGTCGGCGTCGGGCGCGCTCACGACGACGTTGGACCCGTGCACCAGCAGGGCGCGGGGCCCGCCCGCCGTCCCGAGGCGGCGCAGGAGCTCGACCGCGGGCAGCCCCGAGCGCGGCAGGTCCGCGGGGTCGACGCCCCAGACCGCCGCGACGTGCGCGCGCGCGGCGTCGTCCTCGATGGACCGGTAGCCGGGGAGCTGGTCGGCCTTCTGGCCGTGCTCGCGCCCGCCCTGGCCGTTGCCCTGACCGGTGATCGCGCCGTAGCCGCTGCCGGTGCGGCCCGGCAGGCCGAGCAGCAGCGCGAGGTCGATCGCGGCGGTCACCGTCGCGGTCCCCTGGCTGCTCTGCTCGACGCCGCGCCCGGTCAGCACGTACGCGCCCGCTCCCCCGCGGGACGGCGACGCGGCCGCGAGCAGCCGGGCGACGGCCCGCAACGTCGTGGCCGGGACACCGCTGACCTGCTCGGCGCGCTCGGGCCACCACGCGGCGACGGACCGCCGCAGCGCGTCGAGCCCGGTCGTGCGGCGCTCGAGGTAGGCCGTGTCGGCGAGCCCCTCGGCGAGCACGACGTGCGCGAGCGCGAGCAGCACGACCAGGTCGGTGCCGGGCACGGGCTGCACGTGCACGCCCTGCCCGTCCACGGTGAGCTCAGCGGTCGCGGACCGGCGCGGGTCCACCACGACGAGCCCGCCCGCGGCGCGCACGCCCGCGAGGTGCTGGAGCGACGGCGGCATGGTCTCGGCGAGGTTCGAGCCGAGCAGCAGCACGGCCTGCGCGCCGCCGACGTCCTCGAGCGGGAACGGCAGGCCGCGGTCGACGCCGAGGGTCCGGTTGGCGCCCGCTGCGGCGCTCGCCATGCAGAACCGGCCGTTGTAGTCGATGTTCGGGGTGCGCAGCACCGTCCGCGCGAACTTCCCGAGCGCGTACGCCTTCTCGTTGGTCAGCCCGCCGCCGCCGAACACCGCGACGGACTGCGGCCCGTGCTCCGCGGCGAGGGTCCGCAGCGTTCCGGCGACGAGGTCGAGCGCGTCGTCCCACGTCGCGGGGCGCAGCTCCCCGCCCACGCGTACCCACGGGGTCGTGAGCCGGTCCCCGGTGCGCAGGACGCTCGCGCTCGTCCAGCCCTTCTGGCACAGCCCGCCGCGGTTCGTCGGGAAGTCGCGCCCCTCGACGGTGACCGGAGCGGCGGGGTCGGTCCCGGGCGCGGGCGGGGCGGCGGGCGCGCCGGCGCCGGCGACCGGGGTGAGGCGCATCGCGCACTGCAGCGCGCAGTAGGGGCAGTGCGTGGCGGTCCCCCGCGCGTCGTCGGACGCACGGGGGGCCGCCACCGCGGGCGAACCCACCATCAGATGCGAGCCTCGGCCATCGCCGCACCGCGGCGCTGGTACACGGCCCACGTGACGGCGGACATGACCGCGTAGACCCCGATGAACACCCACAGCGCGGCCTCGAGGCTGCCGGTCTGCGCGGTCGAGATCGCGAACGTCCGCGGGATCAGGAACCCGCCGAACGCCCCGATCGCCCCGGCGATGCCGATGCAGCCGGCCGCGGCCTTGCGGGCCCGGTCGAGGCTCACGCCCGTGCCGGCCCCGGCAGCGAAGACCGCGGGGATCATCCGGTAGGTCGAGCCGTTGCCGAGCCCGGTGGAGACGAAGAGCAGCAGGAACGAGGCGAGGAAGAGCGCGAAGACGTGCTCACGCAGGGCCATGATCGCGCCGAACGCGCCGATCCCCATGCCGAGGTAGGAGCCGATGGTCACCCGGGCGCCACCGAGCCGGTCCGCGAGGATCCCGCCGAGCGGCCGGGCGAGCGAGCCGACGAGGGCGCCGAGGAACGCGATCGACACGGTGACCTCGGGGAACTGTCCCTTGAGCAGCGTCGGGAACGCACCCGCGTACCCGATGAACGAGCCGAACGTGCCGATGTAGAGGAACGAGATGATCCACGTGTGCCGGTTGCGGGTCGCGTTCGCGAACGACGTGTAGTCGGCCTTGGCCATCGTCAGGTTGTCCATGAAGCGCCACGCGACGAACGCGGCGAGCAGGACGAACGGGATGAACATGAGCCCGGCGCGCTCGAGCGAGATCCCGGCGCCGATCGCGATGACGATCGGCACCGCGAACTGCACGGCCGCCGTCCCCATGTTGCCGCCCGCCGCGTTGAGGCCGAGCGCCTTGCCCTTCTCCTTCGCGGGGTAGAAGAACGAGATGTTCGCCATCGACGACGCGAAGTTGCCGCCGCCGACGCCGGCGAGCGCCGCGATCGCGAGCATGACCCCGAACGGCGTCTCGGGCCGCTGGACCGCCCAGGCGATCGCCGTCGTGGGTAGGAGGAGCAGCAGCGCGGAGACGATGGTCCAGTTCCGGCCACCGAACAGCGGGACCGCGAACGTGTACGGGATCCGCAGCGTCGCGCCGACGAGGCTCGGGACGGCGATGAGCCAGAACATCTGGTCGACCGTGAACGCGAAGCCCGCGGCGGGCAGCTGCGGGACGACGATGCTCCACACGGCCCACACCGCGAAGCCGAGGAACTCCGCGAAGATCGAGCCGTAGAGGTTGCGCTGCGCGACCCGCCGGCCCCCGTTCGCCCAGAACGTCGGGTCCTCGGGGTCCCACTGGTCGATCCAGCGGCCGCGACGCGTGTGCCCGGGCGCGGCAGCGGGCGCGAGGGCGGGGTCGAGGGCGGTCTCGGTGTCCGTGGGTCCGGCGACGCTGCCGGCGGGGGTCATGGTGGTGGGTGTCGCCATCACTGCCTCCTGAGGGGGACGGCCGGGAGTCGGTGGAGAACCGTGGCCGTGCGCCCTGACGGTAGGAAGCCGATGTTTCGCTCGTGCGCGCGCGTCGATGACACGGAGGGAAACCTCCGCGCACAGCCCTGGAGCGGGCCGTGTGAGAACTGCTGAGAGAAGCGGTGGCGCGTGTCACCCGTGGTCGCGGGCGCGACGACGCCCGGCCGTCCGCGAGGGGGCGGGCGACCGGGCGTCGTCGGGTGGTGCGGGCGCGCTCACCGGGGGACGGTGAGCGCGTGCCTCACCGGTAGGTGATGTCGGACGTGGAGTAGCCGCACGCGGCCGACGGCCCGGAGCGGACCTTCGACGGCTCGCCGGAGGTGACGCCCTTGTACTCGTCGCAGATCGAGATCTTGCGCGACGAGTCGCCGACGATCGTGACGTTGCGGAGCGTGGCCTTGTCGCCCAGGTTCGAGTTGATCCCGACGAGTGCCTTGCCCGGGGTCGTGACCTGGACGCCGTCGACCTTGACGGTGCGCGCGTACTGCTTGGAGCAGTTGCCGCACGAGCGGTAGAGCTTGCCGAAGTCGGTGACCTGGAAGCCGCCCGTGATGACGAACGTGCCGGGCCCGTTGTGCTGGAAGACCTTGTCGCTCGCCCCCTTCGCGCCGCCACCGGTCACGGTCATGACCTGCGACGTGCTGCTGCCCTTGAGCGTCGCGGCGTCCTCGCCGACGTCCTCCCACCAGACGTTCTGGAGCGTGCAGGTCCCGGTGCAGTGCACGCCGTCGCCGGCGCCCGTGCCGATGATGACGTTCTTGAGCACCGCGCCGTCGGAGAGCTGGAACATCGGCGGCTGGCTCTCGCCCTGGTCGCCCGAGGAGATGCCGTAGTAGCGGACGAGCCGGCCGTCGAGCGTGCCGGAGACCTGGATGGTCGACGACACCTTCTGCGTCGAGGTGGCGCTCGGCCACGAGCCGCTGGGCTGGGTCGGCGTCGGGCTCGACGTCACCGTCGGCGTCGGGCTCGAGGTGACGGTCGGGCTCGGGCTCGACGTGACCGTCGGGCTGGGGCTCGACGTCGGGTCCGGCGTGCCGCCGGAGACCTTGCGCAGCGTCAGCTGCTGGTTCGTCGCGTTGGTGTCGGTGGCCTGGTTCCAGCGCGCGCCCGCGGACTTGGAGCTGTCCACGACCTGCAGCGCGAGCCCGCTGGCCCGGTTGACGAGCTTGATGCGGCCCGACGAGCCGGCGGCGACCGAGAACTGCTGGCTCGTGGCGCCCGAGTCGGTGGACTGGGTCGCGAGCGAGGACGCCGAGCTGCCGATCGTGAGGACCTTGCCCGAGTGCGCGAACGCGACGCGGAGGTAGCCGCTGCCCGAGTCGAGGAACCGCACGCGCTGGCTGGCCGCGCCGGTCGAGGCCTCCTGCACGACGGCGGCGCCGTCGGCGGTCGAGGCCCCGTCGACGGCGAGCACGAGCCGGGAGCGCCAGCTCTCGAGCTCGTACCAGGACTGGGTGTCGATGGTGGGCGGTGCGGCGGTCGCGCTCTGCGCGCCGACGACAGCGCCGAGCGCGCCGACGGCGAGCGCGAGCGTGACCGCGAGCGCCCGACGGCGAGGGCGTCGGGGCCCGGGGTCGACCGGGCGCGGGTGCGACCGGGTGTCGTTCGTGAGATCCACGTCGTGTGCCTTCCGTGGTGGGCCTCCTCCTCGGCGGCGTTGCCGTGGAGGTGCGGGGCGACCCGACCGGGCCGCCGGGCTCGGGAAGCGCTTCCCCGAGCTGCACGGCCGACGGTAGCCACGTCGCGCCAGCGGGGACAACGGGGGTCGACACCCTGGAAACGATATGGATATCGCTTTCCCTCGCCGTTCGACTCCGCGCGCGCCGATGCCCGGCCCGCCGCACGCGCCGGCCGGCGACGGGCTCAGCCGCAGACCGGACGACGGGCACGGTGGCGGGCCCCGCGGACCGCGAGACGATGGCGCCGCCCTCAGAGCTCCGCGGCGATCGCCGCCTCGATGTTCGTGACCATCTGGTCCCACAGCACGGCAGGGTCGCCCTCACCCCGCGCGATCGACGCCTCGGTCGACCCCCAGTACAGCCACACCATGCCCATCTGCGGGGTCGCCGGCATCGGCGCTCCCTGCGCACCCGCGGCCGCGAAACCCGTCGTGACCGGGTCGTCGGTGATCCGGTCGAGCGCCGCGGTCAGCGCGGGCGCCCGGCTCGTGGCGCGGTAGAGCGCCAGCTGCGCCTCGGGCGTCGCGAGGAAGTCCGCGACGAACGCGCGCGCGTCCTCCTGGTGCAGCGACAGGTTGTTCACGAACGCGCCCTGCACCCCGACGAACGGCTGGGCCGGGAGCGCCCCGGCGGGCGGCACGGGGAGCACGGTGATGTCCATGCCCGCCTCGACGAAGGCGGCCGTGCCCCACGGCCCGGTCAGGACGTACGGGGACTCGCCGGCGAGGAAGGCCTGGGTCGCGGCGTCCGACGTGATCGCCGGGTCGAGCACCTCGCGCTCTGCGAGACTCCGGACGTAGCGCGCGAACGCGTGGCCCGCCTCGCCGCCGAGCGCGAGCTCGGCCGTGTACGAGCCGTCCTCGTCGGCGCGGAAGGCCGGGGCGCCGAACGAGGTCTGCACGGGGTACAGGTGGTACGGGTCACCGCCGTCGCCCTGCTGCACCAGGAGCGGGCGGGCGGCCCGGCCGGCCGCGACCAGCGCCTCCCCCTGCGCCACGACCTCGTCGAACGTGGCGGGTGTCGTCGTCGCGAGCGCGTCGTTGCGCACGAGCGCGACGCTCTCGATCGAGAGGGGGACCCCGTAGGTGACCCCGTCGTAGGTCACCGCCTCGACGGCCGCCGGGGCGAACGCGCCAGGCTCGTCGAGCTCGACCGACTGCACGACACCGCTCGTCACGAGCTCGCCGAGCCAGTCGTGCGCACCGATGAGCACGTCCGGCCCCTCCCCCTGCGTGACGGCGCGCACGTAGTCCGCGCGCAGCGTCTCGCTCGTGCGCGGCACGACGTCGATCGCGACGCCCGCCCCGGTGCCGAACTGCCCGGCGAGGTCCTCGATCGCCCCTGCCCGCGCCTCGTCGACCCAGACGACGAGGGAACGTTCGTGCGCTCCGGCCGCGGGCCGGTCGGGCCCCGGGCCCGCGCAGCCCGCGAGGGCGAGCACGAGAACGAGGGCGGCGGCACCGCCGGTGAGGATGCGTCGTCGCATCGGAGCGCTCCTGGGGGTCTGTTGCGGTCGGCACCGCCCGGCGCGAGGGCGACCGGCGCTCGGACCGTAGTCCGCCGAGGCGGCGTCCGGCAATGTCTTGCAGCAACTTTCTGCAAAGCCGACACGACGATTCCCCCGTCCGGACGAGGGCGTCAGGCGGCGGCCGGGGAGCGGGCGCAGCTCCCCCGCGCCCTCCGGCGGCACGCCCCGGCGGTCGTCACTGACGGGACGGTAAATGCGGATCGTCCGACGGTGTGCATTTGTCCGGTCGCGCTTAAACGATTATTCGACGCGCTTCGACGCGCTTTTGTCGCAGCCAGTCGGAGGCAATCGCCACATCCGCGGGTAACGTCCCCGGAAGGCCGTGAGCGCCCCGCAGGGGATCGGTGCGCCGGCCCGACGACGCCCACAACCGACGCGTCGGACCGCCGACCCCCGCGGGCGGACCGCCGAACCACCGTCCGACGGAGGACACGTGGAAGACGACCGCACCGCGGGCACCGCGACAGTGACGCCGCAGCCGCCCGCACCGGCCCGTGCCTCGACCGGCGCCCTGCCGACGGCCCCGCCGCCCGCGGGTCCGCTCTCCCGCGCCTGGGGACCCGCCGCCGGACGGGACCACCTCACGGAGCTGCTCGCGGGCGGCCTGGCGGCGCACCCCGTCCGGCCGGTGCACGAGCGCGGGCTCTGGGACGCCGTCGACCGGCCCACCGTCGCCGCGTTCCGGCTGCGCGGCGAGCTCGACCTCGAGGAGCCCTGGCCGCAGCCGCTCACCTCCCACTACGCCCGGTACCTGCGCGACGGCAACCGCACGGCGTACGAGGACCAGGTCGCCCGCCGCCAGGAGCGGCTCACCCGCGCGGCCGTGCTCGCGACCACGACCGGCGAGCGCCGCTGGCTCGACGAGGTCGCCGACGGCGTGGTGCTCCTGTGCGAGCAGAGCAGCTGGTGCTGGCCCGCGCACGACGAGGGGCTCCGGCTGCACGGGTGGGCGCTGCCGCCCGCGGGATCACCGTCGCTCGACCTCGGCGCCGCGGAGGTCGTCGGGCAGCTCGCCTGGATCGACCACACGCTCGGCGCGGCGCTCGACGACCACGCGCCCGGCGTCCGCGAGCGCCTGCGCGCCGAGGCCCGGACGCGCGTCCTGAGCCCGTTCGTCGACCGGCGCGACTGGCACTGGCTCCGGCAGGACGGCTGGGCGCACAACTGGAACCCGTGGATCCACGGTCACGTGCTCGTGGCGGCCCTCGCGCTGCTCGACGACCCCGCCGAGCGGGCGGAGGCCGTCGAGCACGTGATCTCCGGACTCGACCAGTTCCTCGACACGCTCCCCGCCGACGGCAGCAGCGACGAGGGGTACACGTCCTGGTGGAACGGCGCCGGGCGCGCGCTGGAGGCGCTGGAGGTCCTCGCGCACGCGAGCGGCGGGGTGCTCGACGCACGCGCGGTGCCCGTCGTGCGCGAGACCGTCCGGTTCCCGCACCGCATGCAGCTCGGCGGCGACTGGTACCTCGACGTCGCCGACAGCCCGGCACGGCCGCCGCGCGACCAGGCGTGGCACGTGCTGCACCGGTGGGCGCAGACGCTCGGCGACGAGCAGGTACGCCTGCACGCCGCGTCCTACCGCGAGCCCGGCCTCCCGTCGGTGACCGAGCGCGCCGGGCTCGGTCGTGCGCTGCAGGGGCTCGCCGACCCGGCCTGGCGCGACGCCCACCGCGAGCACCCGCCGCTCGAGCGCGACGTCTGGCTGCCCACGACGCAGCTCGTCGTCGCGCGCGAGCGGCTCGGCTCCGCACGCGGGCTCTGCGTGACCGTCAAGGGCGGGCACAACGGGGAGCACGACAACCACAACGACGTCGGCTCGGTCGTCGTCGCGGTCGACGGCGTGCCGCTCGTCGTGGACGCGGGCCAGCCGACCTACACCGCGGCGACCTTCGGCGCGGAGCGCTTCACGCTGTGGACGATGCAGAGCAGCTGGCACAACGTCCCCGAACCGGCGTGGACGACGCAGGGCACGGGCGCCCGGTACCGCGCACGGGACGTGCGGGTGACATCCGGGGACGACGTCACGCGCGTCGCGCTCGACCTCTCGGAGGCGTACGACCTGCCGGGCGCGACCGGGGTGCGCACGGTCGTGCTCGACCGCAAGCGGCGCTGCGTGACGATCGAGGACGCGTGGGACCTGGGCCGCGAGGGGCGGCGCGGCGGTGCGGGCGCGGCGGCGGTGCCGGGTGCGGGGACGACCGCCGGGGGCGCGACGGCGGCCGCGGGCGCGGCGGACGGCGACGGCCGCCGCGTCGTGGAGGGCGCGCGTCCCGACGACGACGAGGGTTCCCCCGCCGGGCTGCGCGTCCACTACCTGCTCGCGGGCGCCGTCAGCGCGGAGCGCGGCGGCGTCGTGACCCGGCCGCTCTCGGGCGGACGAGGCGTGCGGCTCACGTGGGACCCCGAGACGGTCGTCGCGACGACCACGGTGCGGCTGCTCGACGACCCGTTGCTCGCCGGGGTGTGGGGCGAGCGGCTGACGCGCCTCGAGCTCACGCTGACCGAGCCCGCACCCGGGGCGGCCCGGGCCGTCGCCCGCGCGGGGCGCCGGACGCGCACGGCGCCGGACGAGGCGACGAGCCGGCTGGTCCGCGTCGTGGCGCAGGCGATCCGCTAGCCGGGGGCCCGGCCGCCGGGTGCTGCCGTGGGCCGGTGGACGGTTCGCGCGCCGTGGGTGCGGGTCCCGGCGCAGACCCGGCTGTCGGGTCGCGCCGTCCGCGTGCGATCACGCCGGCCCGCGCGCACCCTCGGGCGCGCGCGTCGGTCATCGTCAGGTCATGGGACGACCAAGCCGGTCATGGGATGACCGAGATCCGGACAGGGGTGGGTTTGCGCTCCGAGGTCATCCTATGATTAAGGGGTGACGGACCACGCCAGCACTGTCGATGTCGTCCTCGTCGGCGGCGGGATCATGAGCGCGACGCTCGCCTCGATGATCTCCGTCCTCGAGCCCACCTGGTCGATCGAGATCCTGGAGCGCCGCGACGCGCTCGCCGAGGAGAGCTCGAACGCCTGGAACAACGCAGGTACGGGGCACGCCGCCCTGTGCGAGCTCAACTACACCCCTGAGCGGCCCGACGGCTCGATCGACATCGCGAAGGCCGTGACGATCAACGAGCAGTTCGAGCTCTCGCGCGAGCTGTGGCACTTCCTGCTCACGAGCGGCCGGCTGCCCGAGGGCTTCGCCTTCCTGTCCCCGACGCCGCACCTGACGTTCGTGCGCGGCGCCGAGAACGTCGACTACCTGCGCCGGCGCGCCGAGGCCCTCCGCGCGCACCACCTCTTCGCCGGCCTGGAGTTCACGGACGACCTCGAGGTCATCCGCTCGTGGGCCCCCCTGCTGGTCGAGGGGCGGGTCGGCGACGAGCCGGTCGCCGCGACCCGGGCCCCCGAGGGCACCGACGTCGACTTCGGGGCGCTCACGCGCGGCCTGGTCGACGGCGCCGTGCAGCGCGGCGCGACCGTCCGCCTCGAGCACGAGGTCCGCCGTCTCCGGCAGCGCCGCGACGGGACCTGGCGCCTCACGGTCGCCGACCGTCGCTGGAACGCGAGCCCGCGCCGCCGCACGATCGACGCGCGCTTCGTCTTCATCGGCGCGGGCGGCGGCGCGCTGCACCTGCTGCAGAAGTCGGGCATCAAGGAGGCCAAGGGCTACGGCGGCTTCCCGATCAGCGGGCAGTTCCTGCGCACCACGAACCCGGACCTCGTCGCGCAGCACCAGGCCAAGGTCTACGGCAAGGCCGACGTCGGCTCGCCGCCGATGTCGGTGCCGCACCTCGACACGCGCGTGGTCGACGGCCAGACCGCCCTGCTCTTCGGCCCCTACGCCGGGTGGAGCATGAAGTTCCTCAAGGCCGGCTCGCCCCTCGACCTGATCCGCTCGATCCGGCCCGGCAACCTGGTCCCGATGCTCGCGGTCGGGCTGAAGAACGTGGACCTGGTCAAGTACCTGGTCAGCGAGGTCACCGCGACCGAGACGCGTCGGCTGCGCACGCTGCGCGCGTTCATGCCGACGGCCCACCCGCGCGACTGGGAGCTCATCACCGCGGGCCAGCGCGTCCAGGTCATCAAGAAGCACCCGACCCAGGGCGGCGTGCTCGAGTTCGGCACGGAGCTCGTGACCGCGCAGGACGGCACCATCGCCGGCCTGCTCGGCGCCTCCCCGGGCGCGTCGACCGCGGTCTCGACGATGGTCGACCTGCTCGAGCGCTGCTTCCCGTCGCAGGTCGACGCGTGGCGCCCGCAGCTGCGCGAGATGATGCCGAGCCTCGGCGGGAGCGACTGGGACGACTCGTTCGAGCGCGAGGGCATGTCGGACGACGCCCAGGTCGGCGCCTGAGCGGTACCCGCACCCACGCACGACGACGCCCGCTCCCCCGGTCACGGCCGGAGGGGCGGGCGTCGTCGTGCGACGGGCGGGGCAGCCGGTGCGCCGCCGGCCCGAGGAGCGTCCCCGGGCCGGCGGCCGCGGCGTCACCGTCCGGCGAGCAGGTCCTCGAACGACGTCGGGCTCGCGAACGGGTCGTGCACGTCGCGCGGCGTGCGGGCGGCGACGAGGTCGGCGAGCTCGCGGCCCGCACGGTCGACCCGGACCACGAGCGGGGCGACGTCGTCGGACCCGGCCGCCCCCTCGACCGCGCCGAAGTCGTCGGTCGCGGCGAACACGCCGGTCGGGACGACCACGGAACGCAGGTACGAGAACAGCGGCCGGAGCTCGTGCTCGAGCGCGAGCGAGTGCCGCGCGGTGCCCGCGGTCGCGCCGAGCAGCACCGGGGTCCCCGCGAGCGCGCCCTGCTCCAGGACGTCCACGAAGTTCTTGAACATCCCGTTGTACGAGCCGCTGAAGATCGGCGTGACCGCGACGACTCCGTCCGCGCGCGTCACGGTCTCGATGGCCTCACGCAGCGGACCGCTCGAGAAGCCGGTGAGCAGCGCGTCGGTCAGCGGGTGCGCGAGCTCGCGGAGCTCGATCACGTGCACGTCCACCTCGACGCCCTTCTGACCGAGCGCGTTGACGGTGGCCTCGGTCAGGCGGTCGGCGAGCAGGCGCGTCGAGGACGGCTGGCGCAGGCCCGCGGAGACGACCACGAGGGTGCGGCGCGTCATCGGGTCACCGTCGCGACCTCGGGCGAGGCGCCCGTGACGTCGTCGGCGGCGGCGTACACCGTCGCGTCGTGCGCGCCGCCGGCCTTCGCGACGAGCGAGGCGTGCGTCGGGGCCTCGGGCACGTGCGCCGGGCGGCCGACCGCGAGCTCCTTGCGGAGCACCGGGACGACCTCGCCGCCGAGCAGGTCGAGCTGCTCGAGGACGGTCTTGAGCGGCAGGCCCGCGTGGTCCATGAGGAACAGCTGGCGCTGGTAGTCGCCGACGTGCTCGCGCATCGTGGCGTACCGGTCGACGACCTCCTGCGGGCTGCCGACCGTGAGCGGGGTCTGCGCGGTGAAGTCCTCCATCGAGGGCCCGTGGCCGTAGACCGGGGCGTTGTCGAAGTACGGGCGGAACTCGCGCTTGGCGTCCTGGCTGTTCGCCCGCATGAACACCTGGCCGCCGAGCCCGACGATCGCCTGGTCGGCGCTGCCGTGCCCGTAGTGCTCGAACCGGCGGCGGTAGAGGGCGACCATCTGCTGGGTGTGCTCGATGGGCCAGAAGATGTTGTTGTGGAAGAACCCGTCGCCGTAGTAGGCGGCCTGCTCGGCGATCTCGGGGCTGCGGATCGAGCCGTGCCAGACGAACGGCGGGACGCCGTCGAGCGGGCGGGGCGTCGAGGTGAACGACTGCAGCGGGGTGCGGAACTTGCCCTCCCAGCTGACGACGTCCTCGCGCCACAGCCGGTGCAGCAGCGCGTAGTTCTCGATCGCGAGGCTGATGCCGTTGCGGATGTCCTGGCCGAACCACGGGTAGACGGGCCCAGTGTTGCCGCGGCCCATCATGAGGTCGACGCGGCCGTCCGCGAGGTGCTGGAGCATCGCGTAGTCCTCGGCGATCTTCACCGGGTCGTTCGTGGTGATGAGCGTCGTCGAGGTCGACAGGAGGAGCCGCTCGGTCTTCGCGGCGATGTAGCCGAGCATCGTGGTGGGCGACGAGGGCACGAACGGCGGGTTGTGGTGCTCGCCGGTCGCGAAGACGTCGAGCCCGACCTCCTCGGCGTGCCGCGCGATGGTCACCATCGCCTGGATGCGCTCGGCCTCGGTCGGCGTGCGACCGGTCGTGGGGTCGGTCGTGACGTCGCCGACGGTGAAGATCCCGAACTGCATGGCGTGCTCCCTCTGGTCGTCTTGTTTAACATTCAACCATCTGGTCGCCTCAACGACAACCTCTCCGCACCTATTCCGCTCGTCTAGCGTGGCCGGGTGACCTCCGACGACGCCGCTACGCCCCCGCCCGCCACCGACGCCGCGACCGGCACCCCGACCGGCACCCCGACCGCCCGCGAGGTCGCCGACCGGTGGGTCGAGACCCTCGTCGACCTCGACCCGCGCTGGGGAGCCGCGCTCGGGGTCCGCCCCGGCGACCACCGCATGCCGGACCTGTCGCCCGACGGGCTCGCCGCCGAGGCCCGGGCCGCGCGCGCCGCGCTCGCCGAGCTCGACGGCGCCCGCGTCCTCGACGACGACGACCGCCGCTGCGCGACGCTGCTGCGCGAGCGCCTCGACGCGCAGCTCGCCGTCCACGAGACCGGAGCGGACCTCACCTCGCTGCGGCCCATCGGCTCACCCGTGCAGATGCTCCAAGGGATCTTCCTGCTCATGCCGACGGCGACGGACGACGACTGGGACGTCGTCGCCCGCCGCCTCTCCGCCCTCCCCGGGTCCGCGGCCTCCTACCGGCGCACCCTCGAGGCCGGGCTCGCCGCCGGCCGCACGAGCGCACCCCGCCAGGCCGCCGCCGTCGTCGAGATGCTCGACGCCTGGCTCCCGGGCCCGCACACCCCGGGCTGGTACGCCGGCTTCGTCGCGCCCGGACCCGACGCGCTGCGCGCCGAGCTCGACGCCGGGGCGCACGCCGCCACCGCAGCGGTCGCCGAGCTGCGCGACTGGATCGCCGGCACCTACCTGCCCGCGGCGCAAGGCACGCCCGACGGGGTCGGCCGCGACGCGTACCTCGTCGCCGCGCGGTCCAGCATCGGCGCGACGCTCGACCCCGACGAGGCGTACGCGTGGGGCTGGGAGGAGCTCGCGCGCATCGAGGCCGAGATGGTCCGCGAGGCCTACCGGGTGCTGCCCGGTGCGACGCCCGCGGAGGCGTTCGCGCACCTCGACGTGCACGGCGAGGCGGTCGAGGGCGTCGAGGAGGTGCGCGCGTGGCTCCAGACGATGATGGACACCGCGATCGTCGAGCTCGACGGGACCGCGGTGGACGTCGCCGAGCCGGTCCGCCGCGTCGAGGCCATGATCGCTCCCCCGGGCGCCGCGGCCGCGCCGTACTACACGCGCCCGTCGCTCGACTTCAGCCGTCCCGGCCGCACCTGGCTGCCGACCCTCGGGCGCACGCGGTTCCCCACCTGGGACCTCATCAGCACCTGGTACCACGAGGGCGTCCCGGGTCACCACCTCCAGCTCGGCCAGTGGGCGCACCGGGCCGCCGAGCTCTCGCGCTTCCAGGTGAGCGTCGGCTCGGTGTCCGCGACGACCGAGGGCTGGGCCCTGTACGCGGAACGGCTCATGGACGAGCTCGGGTACCTCACCGACCCCGGCGCCCGGCTCGGGTACCTCGACGGCCAGCGCATGCGCGCCGTGCGGGTGGTCATCGACATCGGCATGCACCTCGGGCTGCGCATCCCCGACGGGTCGGGCTTCCACCCCGGGGAGCGGTGGACCGCGGAGCTCGGCGAGGAGTTCTTCGCCGCGCGCAGCGGGTCGCCCGCAGCGTTCGTGCGCAGCGAGATCGTGCGCTACCTCGGCTGGCCCGGGCAGGCCATCAGCTACAAGCTCGGCGAGCGCGCCTGGCTCGCGGGGCGGGCGGCGGCGCGGGCGCGCGCGGAGGCGCACGGCGGGCGCTTCGACCTGCGCGCCTGGCACACCGCGGCGCTCTCGCTCGGCTCGCTCGGGCTCGACGACCTCGAGCGCGAGCTCGGCGCGATCGACGCGGTCGCCGCCGGCTGACGCGCGCCCGGCGGGCTCCCGGTGACGGTGCTCACGGGGAGCCGGCCGCACGCCCGCGCGGGAGTTTCGAAGGATGAGACGAACGGTCCATCTCTTGACACGAAACCCCGGAGGCGCCCACTCTCGTCCGCACCGGGACGGACCCCGGTACCGACGAGCCGCGAGAGGAGCCCACGATGAACCGACCCACGTCCCGGTCCCACTCGTCCCGGCTCCCCCTGGCCGTCTCCCTCCCCGCCGCCGGTGCTGCCGGCCGCGGGTGCTGTCGCTGTCGTTGACGCTCCGCCCCCGTCAACACCCCCGCACCGTCGTGCCCTCCGGCCTGCCCGGACGCGAGCCACGGGCGGGGCCGCGCACCCGAGAGGCACCCTCATGACCACGATCGTCGACCGTTCCCCCGCCACCGCTCCGACCCCGCCGCCCCCCACGACCCGCCCGCCCGGCTCGGCCCGGACGCTGCGCCTCACGGAGCTCGCCGCCCTCACGCGCTCGCTCGCGGAGCGCCCTGACCTGTGGCGCCCGCTCGTCCGCTTCGACCAGGGCTCCCGGTGGTGGACCCGGCTCGAGGGCCCTGCGGGGACGGACGTCTGGCTCCTGTCGTGGCTGACGAGCCAGGGCACCGAGCTGCACGACCACGGGCCCTCGGCGGCGGCGTTCACCGTCGTGCGCGGGGCGCTGACCGAGAACCGCCCCGGCGGCGGCGACACCCTCGCGTCCCGGACCTTCGCGGCCGGCCGCACGCAGACGGTCGTCCCGGGCGCGGTCCACGACGTCGTGAACGTCCACGCGGAGCCGGCCGTGAGCATCCACGCGTACTCGCCGCCGCTCCTCGCGATGACGTACTACACGCTGGGCGGGGGCGGCCTCACCCCGACGCGCACCGTGCTGACCGACCAGCCGGAGCAGGACGCATGAGCGCGCCGACGCTCGCCGCCCCGCACCGCGCAGCGCCCGACCCCCGGGCGCACGGGGTCGGCCCGGCCGACGGCAGCGCCCCCGCCGCCACAGGACCCATCCGACCCACCCGCACCATCGACGACGTCCTCGCCGCGGCGCGCGCCCGCCTGCGCCGGCTCTCCCCGGCCGAGGCCGCGGAGGCCCACGCGCGCGGGGCGGTGCTCGTCGACATCCGACCGGCCGCCCAGCGGGCCGCGGAGGGGACCGTGCCGGGAGCCCTGGTGATCGAGCGCAACGTGCTGGAGTGGCGTCTCGACCCGACCAGCGCGCACCGCGTGCCGATCGCGACCGACCACGACGTCCAGGTCGTCGTGCTGTGCTCCCAGGGCTACACCTCGAGCCTCGCGGCTGCGGCGCTCCTGGACCTGGGGCTGCACCGGGCGACCGACGTCGTCGGTGGCTTCGAGGCGTGGCACCGCGCCGGGCTGCCCACCGAGGGGACGGGCGCGGCCTGACGGCCCGCACCTCCGCGCCGGGTCGACGGCCGAGCTCGCGGGCCGGTCCGGCTGCCACGCGCGGCCGCCGGACCGACGCCACGCCACAGGCCCGCCCGTCGGCCGCTCCTCGGCCACGCCCGGGCCTGTTCGCCTGCCACGCCCCCATCCGTTCCCCAACCACCCCAGGCCCGTTCGACGCTCCACCCCCGAGGCCCCGTCGTCGGCCCCGGGGCTACCCGCTCGTCAGGGACGGGAGCGTACGGGCGGCAGCAGCGAGCGCGTCGAGCGTCGCGGCGACCGCGGGGACCCGCAGCAGGTCGGGCGTCGTCACCGCGTGCACCGTGCGCTCGGCGGTCCCGGCCGCGGCGCGCACCACCACGCCGGGTGTGCGCAGCGCGGTCGGCAGGACGAGCCCGGGCAGCAGCGCGACGCCGAGCCCGGCCGCGACGAGGCCGAGCACCGCGACGTAGTCGTCGGTCGCGTAGGCGATGCGTGGCGTGAACCCGCGAGAGCTGCCGGCGGCGAGCAGGTGGCCGCGGCAGCGCGGGCAGCCCGCGATCCACACGTCGTCCGCGAGGTCGGCGAGGTCGAGCTCGCCACCGGACAGCGCGGGGTGCCCCTCGGGCAGCGCGACGACCGTGCCGTCGTCGACCAGGTGACGGGTGACGAGCCCGTCGAGGTCCCCGCCCGGCGTCGGGACGCCGGGGTAGGCGAAGGCCAGCGCGACGTCGCAGGCCGCGGTCCGCAGCGCCTCGAGCGCCTGCGGCGGCTCGGCCTCGTCGAGGGTCACCACGAGGCCCGGGTGCCGCTCGCGCAGGTCGGCGAGCGCACGCGGCACGATCGTCGCGGTCGCCGAGGGGAACGCCACGAGCCGGACCCGCCCGGAGCGCAGCGTCGTGAGCGACTGCACCTCGGCGGCGGCCGCCCCGACGGCGGCGGTGACGGTCGCCCCGTGGTGCGCGAGCACGCGGCCGGCCTCCGTGAGCCGGACCCCGCGACCGGCCCGCTCGAGCAGCGCCGTCCCGAGCCGGCGCTCGAGGCGCCGGACGTGCTGGCTGACCGCCGGCTGGCTCGACCCGATCGCGGCGGCCGCCGCGGTGAGGCTCCCGTGGTCGGCGATGGCACGCATGAGCCGCAGCGCCTGGACGTCGAGGGCCCGCACGTCGAGCACGGGAGCGGCCGGAGGTGCCGGGGCGCGGCCGGCCGGCGACCCGGTCACGGGTGTCCGCGCAGGACCGGACGGCGACCCGGTCGCGGGTGTCCGCTGAGGAGCCGTCGGGGAGGCACGGGCGGACGTGCCGGCACGCTCGTCCGGCGGCGAGGCCACGGCGGCCGGGACCGGCGCTGCGCCGGTCGAGGACCTGGATGTGGGTACGGGCCCTGACGCGGGCCCGAGGGCCTCCCCGCGCCCGACCGGCCGGCCCGCACGCACGCCGTGGCGGTGCTCGCTCATGGTCACCACGGTACCGACCCATCACTTCCCGTGATGGCGCACCCCGCGAACCCGTCGTTGTGTGATGTGCGGCGCGCGGACGACGATCGGATCATGCCGCTCACCACGACGCCTCTGGCCGACCTGCGCGCCGCCTTCACCCCGGTCGCCGGCTACCTCGACGCCGCGACGCTCGGACTGCCGCCCCGCACCTCCGCGGACGCGCTCCGCGAGGCGCTCGACGCCTGGCAGTCCGGACGCGCCGACGCCGCCGCCTACGACGCGGCGGTGCACCGGTCCCGCACGGCCTACGCCCGGCTCGTCGGCGTGCCGGTCGAGCACGTCGCGGTGGGCTCGCAGTCGTCCTCGCTCGTCGGGGTCGTCGCCGCGGGACTGCCCGGCGGCGCCGAGGTCGTGGTCGTCGACGGGGACTTCACCTCGGTCGTCTTCCCGTTCCTCGCGCACGCCGACCGCGGTGTCCGGGTCCGGCACGTGCCGCTCGACCGTCTCGCCGAGGAGGTGCGCCCGGGCACGGACCTCGTCGCGTTCTCGCTCGTGCAGTCGCGCGACGGCCGGGTCGCCGACGCGGACGCGGTGTGCGCCGCGGCGGCCGCGGTCGGGGCCCGCACGCTGTGCGACACCACGCAGGCCGCAGGTTGGTTCCCCGTCGACGCCGCGCGCTTCGACGTGACCGTGTGCTCCGCCTACAAGTGGCTGTGCGGCCCGCGCGGCACCGCGTTCCTGACCGTGCGGCCCGAGATCGCCGCCACGCTGCGCCCGCTGCACGCCGGCTGGTACGCGGGAGCCGACGTGTGGTCCTCGGTGTACGGCCCCGGCATGACGCTGGCCTCCGACGCCCGGCGGTTCGACGTCTCGCCCGCCTGGCTGTGCTGGGTGGGCCTGGCCCCGGCGCTCGAGCTGCTCGCCGGCGTCGACCCCCGCGAGGTCCGCGCGCACGACGCCGGCCTCGCCGACGCCCTGCGCGCACGGCTCGGCCTCGGACCCACCGGGAGCGCGATCGTCGCGCTGCCCGACGCCACCGGGGCCCTGCGCAACCGTCTTGCGGAGCACGGGGTGCGCGCGGCCGGGCGCGGCGGCGGTGTGCGCCTGGCCTTCCACGTGTGGTGCACCGAGGCCGACGTCGAGCGGGCCGCCGACGCGGTCACCGCCGCCCGCGCGGTCTGAGCGCCGGCCGGCCTGAGCGCCCGCGCGGGCGGCGACCGCTCGCGGGTCCACTGCCGCGACGCCCGCCCGGCCGACGGGACCGCACCCGCCGGGGCCGGGACCACCTCCGGACCGGACCCGGCACCACGCACGCCCGCGAGCCGTGAGCCGTCAGCCGTCAGCGGCACGCACCTTCGACGCGTAGTGCTCGCGCACCGTGCGCTCGGCCTCCTTCCCGAACATGCAGTAGTCGTCGTCGCGCGCGGCGTCCGCCTCGTCGTACAGGTGCGCCGGCCAGTCCCACAGCATGAAGCCCTGGACCCAGTCGCACGGCCCGGTCGCGGCGAACGCCGCCTCGTACCAGACGCGCTGCGCGGACTCGCTCGGCTCGCCGGGGAGCGCCCAGTCGTTGGGCAGCGCCGGGGACCCCGTGCGGCTCGGGCAGCCGGCCTCCATGAAGAAGAACGGCTTGCCGTGCGCGCGCACCACGGGCTCGATGCGCCGCAGCTGGTTCTCCCAGTCGTCCACCGGGTAGTAGCCGCTCGACGAGATCACGTCGACGGCATCCCACCACGTGACGCGGTCCTCCTGGTACTTGTCGCAGTTGTACGTGACGAGCCCCGAGTACACGGCGCGCACCTGCCGGACGAGCTCGCGCCACTCGCCCTCGCGCCGGTCCGTCTGCACCATCTCGCAGCCGATGCAGAGCATCTCCGCGCCCTCCTCCTCGGCGATGCGCGCGTGGTGCACGAGGAACTCGGTATAGCTCGCGAACCACTCGCTCCACTTCGGCTCGCACGGCACGTCGTGGTCGAAGAAGTTGATGTGCGCGCGCCACGTGCCGTCGGCGCAGTTCACGACCGGCTTCAGCACGACGGCGAGGCCGCGCTCGTGCGCCGCGCGGATCGCCGCGCGCACCTCCTCGTCGCTCACGGTCGGCTCGTCGCGGAAGCGGATCTCGGTGGACTGCGGGGTGTCCTGCAGCGTGAAGAACGTGATCGCCGTCCACGTCACGCCGAGCCGCTCGACCATCAGGGACATCGAGCGCTCCGCCTCGGGCCCGGTCCACTCCCCGCGCCGGGAGCCCCAGCCCCACGTCATCCCCGCGATCCAGCCGTCGAGCTGCGTCATCCGTGCACTCCCCGTCGAGTCGTCGCCGCCGCGCCGACGTCGCGGACCCCCGCTCCCTCGCGCGCGAGGACCACGGTACGTCGAATCGATTCGCCGGGCCCCGGCACGGGTGCATCACGCGCGCCGCCGTCGACTCCTCCTCTCCGGGGACCTTCGAAGAGGCCCGGCGTGGCGCCGCGGTCGTGTCGGAGGTCGGGGAGACGCTGGGAGCTCACGAGGAGGGGTGGGAGATGGCCGGAGCCGACGACGACCTCGGGGCCGGCGACCTCGGTGCCGACGAGGTCGCGGACGAGGTCCGCGCCGCATATGCGGGCGCCACGTGGTTCGAGCTCGCCCGTGCGACGTCCGAGGCGCACCACGCGGCCGAGCGCCACGGTGCCCGCGAGCCGGGAGCGGACGCGCGTCGCGCCCGCTACGCCGCGCTGCGCGCGCTGCTCGACGAGGCGACGGACAACGTGAGCACGCACTGCCTGCACGCGAGGCTCTGAGCAGCGCACTGCTTGCACGGGAGGCGAGCCGCGCACGTCCTGCACGCAAGGTGAGCCCCACGCGTCCTGCACGCGATGCTCCGAGCCGGGCGCGTCCTGCACGCGCGCGGCACGGAGCCCAGCGCACGTCCCGCAGAACGCCAGGGCCCCCTGGGCCCGCACGGGCGCTCCCCCGGTGCGAGGGCGGCGCGCGCCCGCGCCGCCCTCAGCGCACGGCGCCCACCGGCGCCGCGACCGCCCGCTCGTGCGGGTGCGCGGCATCCCGGCCCTGGAACGCGAGGACCGCCGGGTTCAGGACGCGGCCGTCGCGCACCTCGATCGCACGCCGCAGGGTCTCGTCGCCCGCCCAGGCGTCCGGCCCGCCCATGACCCCCGCGAGGAACGGCAGCACCGCCTCGCTGATCTCCCACGACGCCGAGCTCCACAGGTAGGACGGGCTGTGGTCGACGGCGTAGTAGGTCACGTGGTCGCCGACCTCGACGACCGGGTCGCGGAACGAGGTCGGCCGGGCCCACTCGAAGCCCATCCCCGCGTCGCACGAGACGTCGACCACGAGGCTGCCCCGCCGGAACGCCGCGAGGTCCTCGGTGCGCAGGTACACCACGGGGCGCTGCGGGTCCTGCAGCGTGCAGTTGACGACGACGTCGTGCCCGGTGAGGAACTCGGCGACGGCCACACGCGTCCCTCCGGCGTCCACGTGGCCGTCCGGCTCGAGGTGCACCATCCGTGTCTCGTGGATCGGCGCCCCGACGGCGGCGACGCCCCGGTGGGTGACGACCTCGACGTCGTGCACCCCGTGCGCGAGGAGGGCGGTCACGGCGCCGCGGGCCGTGGCCCCGAAGCCCAGGACAGCCGCGGAGAGCCGCCGCCCGTAGTCGCCGGTCAGCCCGACGAGCTGGAGCGCGTGCAGGACGGAGCAGTAGCCGGCGATCTCGTTGTTCTTGTGGAAGACGTGCAGGCCGAACCCGCCGTCGTCGGCCCAGTGGTTCATCGCCTCGAACGCGAGGAGCGTCAGCCCGTGGTCGATCGCGACCTGCGTGAGGGCGACGTCCTGGACGCAGTGCGGCCAGCCCCAGAGGACCTGGCCGGCGTGCATCGCCTCGAGGTCCTCGACCTGCGGCTTGGGCAGGAGCACGACGTCGGACCCGGAGATCACCTGCGCGCGGGGCGCGAGCCCGCCGACGAGCCCGGCGAGCTCCGCGTCGGGCACCCCGAGCCGCTCCCCGTAGCCCTCCTCGAGGGTGATCCTCGCCCGCAGCCCGGGGTCGATGCGCTCGAGGTGCGCGGGGTGGACCGCGAGCCGCCGCTCGTCCTCCTTGCGCGACGTCGAGACGATGCCCAGGCTCAGCAGACCCATCACGTGCCCCCTCGCAGGGATGACGACGACCCCGTTCCGCGAGCGTACGCCCGGGCCGCGCGAGTGAGGCGCTCGTCACACCCGGAGGGACGCCGACCGGGCGGCCGTGCCGGATTCACGCGGGGATCTCCCGTTCTTCGCGTGACCTACGTCATCCCTTCGGGTGATCGTGCAACCTGGACACGCGTTCACCCGTGACCTTGCCGTGACATATCGCGGACGCCGTGCCTAACATCGACGCGCCCCACCCTCCTGGGGCGGCCTGAGGTGGATCGCCGAGTCCTGCCACCACCCGCGGTCAGTTCGAGTCTCGCTGGCAGGAGCGGGGGACCCACTTGTGGGCATCCGTGCGGTGTCCTTGGGGTGAAGCCGGTCGAACGCGACCGGCCGGGCGTTCTCCAGCCCGAACCCGACAGCTCACCTCGTAGGCGTATGGAGAGGTTCTGCATGCCCTCGAGCACGTCTCACGGACGCCGCCGGTCACCCGGCCGGCCGACGACCCCCCTCAACGACCTCGCCACGGCCACCAGCGCCGGCATCGCCACGGCGGGTCGCCGCTCGGCGGTCGTCGCAGCCGGCTCCGGTCTCATGATCGGCATCGTGGCGGTCCCCGCCTCGGCCGAGGGCAGCAGCGCCAGCGGCGCCTCCCTCGCCGCGGTCGACAGCACCGTCCTCACGGCCTCGGCCCGCGCGATCCTCGAGACCTCCCCGGTCGTCGCTGCCGCGCCTGACGCGGTGTGGGGCTTCGACGCCCCGACGCTGACCGCCGTCACGCCGCCGCCCCCGCCGGAGCCCGAGCCCGTCGTCGAGACGCGCGCCGCGACGACGTCCCGGAGCCAGGCCCGCGCCGCGGCCGCCCCGACCGCCGCCGTGGCCGAGGAGGAGGCCCCCGCGGTCTCCGTCCCCGCCTCGGCCGTGGGCAACGCGATCGTCGAGGTCGCGTCGCGCTACGTCGGTGTGCCGTACGTCTCGGGCGGCACGACGCCCGACGGCTTCGACTGCTCCGGCTTCACCTCGTACGTGTTCGCGCAGGTCGGGATCGACCTGCCCCGCACGTCGGCCGAGCAGAAGGGCGCCGGCACCGTCGTCTCGCGTGCGGACGCCCAGGCCGGCGACCTGATCTGGTCCCCGGGCCACATCTCGATCTACGCGGGCGACGGCATGCAGATCGACGCCCCGCGCCCGGGCAAGACGATCCAGTTCCGCTCGATCTGGCAGTCCAGCCCGGTCTTCATCCGGGTCGGCTGAGCCCAGGCACCGCACTGCTCCGCACTGCACGAGAGCGCCCGCCCCTCCGGGGGTCGGGCGCTCTCGTCGTTCCCGGCGCGGCGCCTCAGCGCACGCGGTACGTCTCGACGAGCCGGTCCATGAGCGCGTCGAGGCGCGGGTCGACGACCTTGCGGGCCGGGTCGGCGTCGAACCAGTCGACGATCTCGCGGGCACCCCGCTCGAACGGCACGGTCGCGCGGTAGCCGGGCACGACGCTGCGCACCTTCGTGTTGTCGAAGACCATCGAGTGCGCCTTGTCGCCGAGGAGGCCGGCGCCCCACTCGGGGTCGTGGGACGCGATGACGTCGGAGGGCACGTGCACGATGCGGGCCTCGACCCCGGCCGCCGCGGCGAGCGCGTGCGTGATCTGGTCCCACGTGAGCACGTCGTCCGACGTCAGGTGGAACGCCTCCCCGAGCGTGCGCGGGTGGCCGAGCAGCGGCACGAACCCCTGGGCGAAGTCGGTGTGGTGCGTGAGGGTCCACAACGACGTCCCGTCCCCGTGCACCACGACCTCCTTGCCCTGGCGCATGCGCTCGAGGGCCGTCCAGCCGCCGTCGAGGGGGACGAGCGTGCGGTCGTACGTGTGCGAGGGCCGCACGATCGTCGCGGGGAAGCCGTCCTCGCGGTACGCGCGCACGAGCAGGTCCTCGCACGCGATCTTGTCGCGCGAGTACTGCCAGTCCGGGTTGCGCAGCGGGGTCGACTCGGTCACGGGCAGCCGGGCGGGCGGCGTCTGGTACGCCGACGCGGAGCTGATGAACACGTACTGCCCGGTGCGCCCGGTGAACAGCTCGACGTCCGCGCGCACGTGCTCCGGGGTGAAGGCGACCCAGTCGACGACGGCGTCGAACTCCCGGTCGCCGAGCGCCTCGCGGACCGACGCCGGGTCGCGGACGTCGGCGCGGAGGGTCCGGACGCCGTCGGGCAGCGGACGCGTCGCGCTCTCGCCGCGGTTGAGCACCGTGAGGTCGAGGCCCCGCTCGACGGCGAGACGGGTGGAGGCGGAGCTGATGACGCCGCTGCCGCCGAGGAAGAGGACCGAGAGAGGGCTCATCCCCGCACGCTAGCCCGTGCTCCCGGGAGAGTGACGGAGATCACGGCGGCATAACGATGTGCGCCGTTCCACCACCAAGTACCTAGTACCGACTGTTCGCCGTATCCGCGGCGCTGCTAGACAGTGGTCGCTCCGCTCCGGTGGGGCGGACCGGCAACGACGCCGGCCGCCCCGCCGGACGGCTGCGCTCCCCGTCCGCTCGCGGCCCACCCCGCGACCCACGCACAGCACGCAGCGCACCATCCCCACGCGCGGCCGCTCCCGCTCCACGAGCACGCGGTCGCACGGTCCCGCACGCCCTCGTGCGCCCCCGGGCGCACGCACCACACCGAGGTGGTCATGACACGTCCCCTGCTCGCCGGGCCCGTCCTCGCGGTCCTCGCCGCCGTCCTCGTGCTGCTCACCGGGGTGCTGGGCCCCGAGACGCAGGCCGTCGCGCTGCTCGGCACCGCGCTGGGCGGTGCCCTCGGGCTCGTGCCCGACCGCTCCCACGCACAGCGGGCCGGCGCCTTCGCCGCGGGCCTCGCGGCAGCGTGGGCCGGGTATCTGCTGCGCGCCGCCGTGCTGCCCGACGCCCCGAGCGGGCGCGCCGTGGCGGTGCTGCTCGTGGTGCTCACGTGCACGCTGCTCGCGGCCGGGACGCGCGGGGCGCTGCCGCTCTGGGCCACGCTGCTCGGCGCCGCCGCCCTCGCCGGCGCGTACGAGGCGGCGTACACCGCCGACCCGTCGGGCGTCCTCGCGACCTCGCCCGGAGCCGCGACCACCGTGCTCCTCGCCGCCGGGACGGGATTCGTGGCGACCGCGCTGCTCGACGCCCTGGGCGCCGGCCGGGAGCGCGTCGCGTCCGCACCGCCGGAGCCCGAGGCACCGGACGGGCCCGACGACGACGCGCCCGCAGCCCCGCACTGGTCCGCCCCGCGCCCCCTCCAGCACACCCAGGAGTCCTGACGTGCGTCCTTCCCTCCCCCGCCCGGCCCTCGCCTCCCGCGCCACGACCCGGCGCGCCGCGACAGCTGCCGTCGCCGTCCCGCTCGCGCTGCTCGTCGCCGCGCCCTCGCTCGCCGCCGCTCGCGTGCCCACCGCGACCGACGGCGACGTCCAGGTCACCAACACCGAGACCGTGCAGGCCCGACTCGACGCCTCCGGCATGGTCCGCGAGGCGCGCGTCTACGAGCAGCTCACCTTCACCGGGACCGGCACGGCGAGCGTGGAGAACCCGGTGTCCGAGCGCGGCCTGCGCAACCTCGACGGGTTCGGCGGGTTCAGCGTGGAGGACGGCGCGCTGCGCACGTCCGTGGACGTCGACGGCGCGCAGCGGCTGCGCACCGTGAGCGACTTCGCGGGCGACCTCCCTCTCGGCGTCGACGTGACCTACCGGTTGGACGGCGAGGTCGTGACCCCGCGCGAGGTGCTCGGGCGCTCGGGCCTGCTCGAGGTCCGGTACACCGTGACGAACCTGACGGCGCGCGACGACGAGGTCGAGTTCGCCGACGGAGCGGGCGGCACGGGGTCGGGCACCGCGGAGACGGTCGTGCCGATGGTCGGGCAGCTCGTCACGACGCTGCCCTCGTCGTTCACCGCCGTCGCGTCGGAGCAGGCGAACATCTCCGGCGACGGCCGGGGCGGCACCCGCCTCACCTACCAGATGACCCTGTTCCCCCCGATCGGGTCGTCGAGCCTCGAGCTCGGCTACTCGGCCCGCATCTCGCTCGGCGTCGTCCCGCCGGCGACGATCACGGCGCTCCCGGTCTCGCCCCTGACGAGCGCGTCGTTCAAGGGCGGATCGGCGAGCTACGCGAGCGGCGCGCAGAGCGGCGTCGACCTGACGGCGGGCGCGCTCGAGATCGACGCGAACCTGCTGCGCCTGCACGACGGCGCCGCCGAGCTGCTCGCCGGGCTCGTGCAGCTGCGCGACGGGGCCGCCGAGCTGTCCGCCGGCCTGGTCGACGAGGCCGCGCCGGGCGCCGACACGCTCGCGGCCGGCCTCGACACGGCGCACGACGGCGCGGCCGAGCTCGCGGACGGCGCCCGCCGGCTCGACACCGGGGCGGAGCAGCTCGCCGACGGCGGCGCACGGCTCGACGCCGGGCTCGCGTCGGCGGGGGCCGCGGTCCCGCAGCTGCTCGGCGGGCTCACGCAGCTCGACGCAGGGCTCGTGAAGGTCGATGCCGGGCTCGCGCAGCTGTCGGGGTCGATCGGGCTGCTCCCCGAGAGCATGAAGCCGCTGCACGAGGGGGTCGCGAGCATCCGCGCGGCGGTCGGCGCCCCGGGAGCGACCGGCACGCTGGTCGACGGGGTCGACCAGGTGCGGGTCGGTCTCGGCGGCGCGGTGACCGGCCTGGGCAGCGTCCGCGCGGGAGCGGTCGGGGTGTCCGGCCTCGTCGGCACGGGCGCGGACCTGACGGCGACGGCCACGACCCTGCGGAGCACCGCGGCGGCGGTGCGGTCCGCGCACCCCGCAGAGGCGGACCGGCTCGTGGTCGAGGCGAGCGCGCTCGAGGACCGCGCCGTGAGCCTGGCGCGAGCAGCGGGCACCACCACCGCCGTGATCGCGGGCGTCGACGACCTGACGGCGCGCCTGCAGGCGGCGATCCCCGGCGTCGTCCGCGTCGAGTGCGGCCTCAGCGGCTCGTCGCTGCCCGGCACGTGCCCCGCGGGCGCCGCGAGCGTGACCGCCGGGCTCGCTCAGCTCGACGGCGGCATCGACCTGGTCGCCGCCGGGGTCGTCGGCAAGGTCCAGGGCGCGGTCGGCTCCCCGGCCGACGGCGCGACGACGCTGCGCGGCGGTGTCGGCGCGGCCCGCGCCGGCGTGGGGCAGCTCACGACCGGCGGGCGCACGCTCGCCGGCGGTCTCGGAGAGCTCGCGACGGGCGCCTCGACGCTGCACGGTGGCGCGACGACCCTCGCGCAGGGCACGGACCGCCTGTCCGGCGGCGCGGCAGCGCTCGCCGGAGGCACCGAGCGCCTCGCGTCCGGGGCCGACGAGCTCGCCGCGGGGATCGGTCGCGCCGCGGACGGCTCGGCCGAGCTCGCGGACGGGCTCGTCACCGCGGCGAACGGCGCACCCGCACTGGTCGACGGTGCGCAGCGCCTCTCGACCGACGGCACGTCTCTGCTCGTGGAGCGAGGCAAGGACACCGCGAGCGACTACGGCGTGAAGTACGCCGTCATCGAGGCGGGCGCCGAGCGGGCCGCGACCGAGGGCATGGCGTTCGGCGCGCCCGAGGGCGCCGCGGGCGCGACGGCGTACTCGCTCGAGATCGCGGGCGTCGACGGCGCGGGCGCGCGGAGCCTCGGCCGGGGCATCGCCGCGGTCGCGCTGTTCGCGATCGGGGCGGTCGTCGCCGGCCTGCTCGGGAGGCGCACCACCGGAGCCGCCTGAGCGGCCTGAGCCGCCCGGGTGCGCCCGGGCCCGAGACGCGCCCGGCACCGGGATCCCCCCTCCTCGTGCCGGGCGCTCGGCTGTTCGGACGTCGCTGCGCCGGGATCGGCGGGCCGGCTGCTGTGGCGCGGCGGTCCGGGCGCGGGGCACGCACCGGCGCCCGGGCGCGAGAGCGCCGGAGCGCCGGAGCGCCGGAGCAGCCTTCCCAGCCGGGCCGACGGCCCCTCGCACTCCTCACTCGCTGACAACGTTGTCTGCCGACGCTCGCGGCCAGTACGCTCGGACCATGACATCGATGTCAGACCCGCCCGACGAGACACTGCACCGGCGGACCCGCGCGACGATGCGCGACGTCGCCGCGCTCGCCGGGGTCGGCATCAAGACCGTCTCGCGGTGGGCCAACGGCGAGACCGGCGTCTCCGCCGCGACCGCGACACGCGTCGCCCGGGCCGCCACCGCGCTGCGGTTCCAGCCGGACCTCGTCGCGGGCAACCTGCGGCGGACCGGCGGGCGGTCGATGAGCCTGGGGCTGATCCTCGCGAGCGTCGACAACCCGTTCTGCGCCGCGATCCACCGCGCGGTCGAGGACGTCGCCGGCAGCCGCGGCGTCGCGGTGTTCTCGGCCAGCACCGACGAGGACCCCCGCCGGGAGCGCGCACTCGTCGCGGCCTTCACGTCGCGCCGCGTCGACGGCCTGATCCTCACCGCGACGGCGAGCGACCACCGCCACCTGCACGCCGCGATCGAGACGGGCACACCGGTCGTGCTCGTCGACCGGGCGCCGGGCGGGCTCGGCGCTGACGTCGTGGTCGTCGACAACGTCGAGGGCGCAGCAACCGCGACCGGGCACCTCGTCCGGCACGGGCACCGGCGCATCGCGCACCTCGGCGACCTCTCGGTCATCGTCACCGCACGCGAGCGGCACGACGGGCACCTGCGCGCCCTGCACGCCGCGGGCATCCCGCTCGACGACCGGCTCGTCGTCCCCGGGCTGCGCGGCGTCGAGGCGGCGCACGCCGCGACGCGTGCGCTGCTGACGTCCCCCGAGCCCCCGACCGCGCTGTTCACGAGCCAGAACCTCGTCACCATCGGCGCCATCCGGGCCCTGCGCGAGCTCGCCGCCCAGCACACCGTCGCCCTCGTCGGCTTCGACGACTTCGCCCTCGCCGACCTCGTCGACCCCGGCATCACCGTCGTCGCCCAGAACCCCGCCGACATCGGCCGCGCCGCCGCCGAACGCGTCTTCGCCCGACTCACCGACCCCGACCTCCCCCCCGAACGCATCGTCCTGCCCACCCGCCTCGTCGAACGCGGCTCCGGCGAGATCCCCCCACCCGAGGGCACGGGCACCGCCTGAACTCCCGTCGCGCGCGCCGACCCGTGGGCCTCGACGGAGGACGCGGGGCGCGGGATCGGTCAGCCCCACGACGCCTGCCTGCCGCGCCGCCCGCATGCGACGACTCCTGCGTGCGACGCCGCCCGCGGCACGGAGCACCGGTGACACCCGCCCGGGCGCCGCCGCCGGACCCCAGCGGCCCGGCGACGGCGCGGCGCGACGCGTCAGTCCAGCGGCTGCACCGTCAGGCTGCGGACCCGCGCCTGCCCTCCCTCGGCGAACAGGGCGACCCCGTCGCTCGTGAGCGCCGGGTAGACGAGGTCGGTGAGCGCGACCTCGCCGCCACCGCCGAGCACCTCGACCGACGACCGGTCGACGAGCACCCGGATCCGCACGCGCCCCTCGGGGGCGGGCAGCGGCGCGGCGTGCACGCCGGCGAAGGCCTCGTGGAAGCCGACGTCGCCCGACGCGGTGCGGTCGACGAACAGCCGCTCGCGGTGCACGTCGTACCCGATCACGGTCCGCTCGCCGGTCCCGGTCCGGACGTGCAGGCCGACGCGGTCGGCGCTGCCCACCTCGAGCTCCGCGTCGATCGCGAGGACGGTCCCACGCGCCTGCCGCGGGAGCGCCGTGACGCCCTCGCGGACCACCCTGTCGCGCAGCCGGTACGGCGCGACGCCCGAGGACGCGACCACGTCGGCGAGCTCACGGACGGGGGCCTGACTGAGCCGGAGCTCGCCACCGACGTCGCGCAGCGTGAGCTCGCGCGGGAACGTCATGGACCCGCGCCAGGTCCCGGTGGGCGTCGCGGAGGCGTACTCCCAGTTGTTCATCCACGCGACGGCGAGGCGGCGCCCGTCGGGCACGTTCTCGAAGGTCAGCGCCGCGTAGAAGTCCGTGCCGTGGTCGAGCCAGCGGTAGCGCTCGAGCATGCTGCGCGCCGGCACGTCCGAGAGCGTGACCTGGTCGGCGAGCACGTGGCCCCACCCGCCGCTCACGCTGTCGACGACGTGGAGCCGCGCCTGCCGCCCGGCGAGCTCGCGCACGTCCCACGCGACCCAGTCGAGCGCCTCGCTGTCCTGACCGGTCGCGCTGCGCACGACCTCGCCGTCCACGACGAGGTTCACGGTCGCCTCGGCCGCACGCGGACGCACGGGCGCGGCGGACGCGACGAAGGTGTCGGCCAGGATGTGGCCCCAGCCGCCGGTGGCCGCGTCGCGCACCTCGATGCGTGCCGTGCGTCCCTGGAGGTCGGCGAGGTCCCAGCTGACCCAGTCGAGGGTCCCGCTCTCGGAGCCGGAGGCGGTGCGCACCACGGCGCCGTCGACGAGCAGCCGCACCGCCGTCTCGGGCTGGGCGCCCCCGCCGACGAGGAAGCCGAGGTAGCGCTCGGTCACCGTGAGCTCGGGCGACGTCAGGGTGCCGGTGCCGGTGTCGGGCGGCACCGTGCAGTCGTCGGGCGTGGCGCTGCGGTACGAGCTCGCGAGCCCGCCGCCGAGGAACCCCGTCACGCCCGTCTGGCACGGCGCGTCGCCGGGTGTCGGGCCGGCGCCGAACGCGTCACCGGTCACCGTCCAGTCCCCGAAGCCGCCGCCCTCGAAGTCGGCCAGCACCGTCCCCTCGGGCGCGGAGCCGTCGCCGGTGCCGGGCCGGCGCGGGTGGTCGCCGCCGCCGACGAGCACGTTCACGTAGTCCTGGGTGAGCGTGAACGGCGGCGAGGTGAGCGTGCCCTGGGCGCGGTCGTGGTCGTGGTCGACGAAGCTGTTGACGAGCCCACCGCCGCGGAACCCGGTCACGGCCTGCTGGCCGGGCAGCGTCCCGGTCGCGGGCGCCGTGCCGAACGCCGCCCCCGTCGTGGACCAGCCCTCCCCGTACGCGCCGCCGTCGAAGCCGGCGAGCACGTCGCCGGGCGGGTCCTCGTCGCCGGTGACGACGGACTCGGACGTGAACCGCGTGCCGTCGAAGTCGCCGAGGAAGTACTGCGCGCCCGAGCCGCCCGCGATGGCCCCCGGGTTGAGGTTCACGACGAGGACCCAGCGCGACTCCCCCGGCCGACCCTCGACGGGGAGCTCGAACAGGTCGGGCATCTCCCAGACGCCGCCGACGGCGTTGGCCGGTCCGAAGTCGCTCAGGTGGCTCCACGAGAGCAGGTCGTCGGACCGGTAGAAGGCGATCGTCCGGTCGACCGCCATCGCGACGGCCATGACCCAGTACCCGCCCTCCTCGAACCAGAGGACGCGGGGGTCGCGGAACTCGCGCGACCCGAGGTCGAGCACGGGGTTGCCGGGGTGCCGGCTCCACGTCTCCCCGCGGTCGGTGCTGTACGCGACGGACTGTGCCTGGATGCCGGTCACGGGGTCCCAGCTCGTGTAGACGGCGACCACCGCGGGCTGCTCGGGCGTCCCGTAGCCGCTGGTGCCCCGCTCGTCGACCACGACCGAGCCCGAGAAGATGTGCTCGCGCTCGGTCCACGGGATCGCGACGGGTCGCTCCTCCCAGTGCACGAGGTCGGTGCTCACCGCGTGCCCCCAGGACATGTGGCCCCACTGGGTGCCCTCGGGGTTGTGCTGGAAGAACAGGTGGTACTCCCCGTCGTACCAGACGGGTCCGTTGGGGTCGTTGACCCAGTTCTCCTGCGGCGCGAAGTGCAGCTGCGGGCGGTAGGGGTCGACCGTCGCGGAGTACGGCGAGGCACCTGCTCGCCCGGGGAGCGGCGAGTCGGGCGCGGGCGAGGCGACGGCAGCGGCGGCGAGCGGTACGGACGACGTCAGGGCGAGCACCCCGCAGAGCAGGGCGTGCGTGCGTCTTCCCATGAGATCTCCTCGTCGAGACAGGGGGCGCGGCTCCGCGCGACGTGGTGGTCGTCCGGGCGCTGCGCAGTCTGACAACGTTGTCAGACCGTGGTCGATTCTCGATCGGCAGGACAACGTTGTCAACGCGACGCGGTGGCGGGCGCAGACGAGCCCCGCCCCCACGGGTGGGGACGGGGCTCGTCGACCTGGTGCGCGTTACTTCAGCAGTGCGAGGCGCGCCGGGTCGTCCGCGAAGACCTCCTGCGCGTTCTCCTTCGTCACGACGACCGGGTCGAGCTGGTACACGGCGACATCGGTCTTGCCGTTGTCGACCATCTCGTCGGCGTCGGGCAGGTCGTCGCCGGCCTGGAGGGCCTGGACGAGCTCGACCGTCTTGCCGACCAGGTCGGTCGTCGGCTTGGCGACCGTCGACCACTGCTCGTCGTTCCAGATCGAGACGATCGACTCGTTCTCGGCGTCGAGCCCCGTCACCACGGGAACCTTCTGGCCGGCCTGCTGCGCCGACGTGAGGATGGCGCGCGCGATGCCGTCGTTGGGCGAGAGCACGCCGTCGACCTCGGAACCGCTGTAGAAGCCGGAGAGCAGCGAGTCCATGCGGGCCTGGGCCTTCGCGTTGTCCCAGTCGGGCGTCGCAGCCTGCGTGAAGTCCGTCTGCCCGGAGGTGACGACGAGCGTGCCGTCGTCGATCTTCGGCTGCAGCACCGACATCGCGCCCTCGAAGAAGTTCGGGGCGTTCGGGTCGGCCGGGCCGCCGCCGAACAGCTCGATCGCGTACGGGGGCTCCCCGGCGCGGGCGGCGAGCCCGTCGAGCAGCGACTGGCCCTGCAGCTCGCCGGTGCGGATGCTGCCGAACTGGACGACGCCGTCGACGGCCTCGGTGTTCTCGATCAGGCGGTCGTAGCCGATCACCGCGATGCCGGCGTCGGCGGCGCGCTCGAGCACGCTGCCGAGCTGGGTGCCGTCCACGGGGCCGACGACGATGACCTCGGCGCCGCGCTCGATCATCGCCTCGATCTGCTGCTGCTGCTGGGTGACCTTGTTGTCGGCGGCCTGGACGAGCGGCTCGAAGCCGGCCTCGGCGAGCTGGTCGGTGAACATCGTCTCGGCCTCCTTCCAGTTCTGGGTGCCGAGCCACGGCAGCGAGACGCCGACGACGGCGTCCTCGGCGAAGCCCGCGCCCTCCTCGCCGCCCGCGGCCGTGCCCTCGCGGCCGCCGCCGCACGCGCTGAGGACGAGCGCGGAGGCCGTGGCCAGCGCCAGCACGTTCAGGGATGTCTTCTTCATCGGAGAGCTCCTTCTACGAGACGCCCCTCGTCGGGGTGCCGGGGGTGCCGGCGGGCATGACGGCCCGCAGGCCGGGGTGGGTGAGGCCTGGGTGTCGTGCGGGGTGGTGCCGTGCGCGTGGTGCCGTGCGGGGTGGTGCCGGTCAGGCCGACCCGCGTGGGCGGGTCCGGACGGGAGCGACCGGCTCGGCGTCCACCTCGGCCGCCACCGGCTCGACCGCACCGAGGTCCGGCATGACCGGACCGACGTCGGCGGGCCCGGCCGGGCCGCTCGGCGACTCCGGGATCGCCGGCGCGGGCGCGTTCTTGCGCCCGAACAGCAGGCCGGTGATGGAGGGCCGGCCCTGCTCCTTGTTGTAGACGTCGAACGCGACGGCGGCGAGGAGCACGAGACCCTTGATGACCTGCGTGCGGTCGGCCCCGACGCCCATGAGCATGAGGCCGCTGTTGAGGACCGCCATCACGAGGCCCCCGACGATCGACGCGAGCACCGTGCCGATGCCGCCCGAGACAGCGGCGCCGCCGATGAAGACCGCCGCGATCGCGTCGAGCTCCCACGCGGTGCCGTCGGAGGGGCCGGCGGACGTCGCACGACCGACGAACATGATCCCGGCGAGCGCCGCGAGGAAGGACATGTTGGTCATCACGAGGAAGTAGGTGCGCCTCGTGTTCACCCCGGAGAGGGCCGCCGCCGCGCGGTTGCCGCCGACCGCGTAGATGTGGCGGCCGAACGTCGTGCGCTGCGTGATGGTGTGGTAGATGATCACGAGCGCCACGAGGATGAGCCCGGGGACCGGGAACGACGTGCCGGGACGCCCGCTGCCGAACAGCCACGTCACGTAGGCGATGACGGCCGAGACGAGCACGATCCGGATGACCACGGGCCACAGCGGGACCGGGCCCTCCTCGTCCGAGGCGACGAGCCGGCGGTGCTTGCGCAGCTCGCCCCACGCGAAGGCGCCAATGCCGACGAGGCCGAGCAGCAGGGTCGAGTTGTTCATCTGCGTGACCGCCGGGCCCCACTCGGGCAGGTACCCCGAGCCGAGCACGCGCAGCTCGTCGGGCACGGGGACGCTGATGGACTGGCTCATCCAGATCAGGGCGCCGCGGAAGATCATCATGCCCGCGAGGGTCGTGATGAACCCGGGGATGCCGATCTTCGCGAGCCAGAACCCGTGCCACATGCCGATCAGCACGCCGACCGCGAGGCCGAGCAGGGTCGCGACCCACCACGACAGCCCCCAGTCCCGGGACGTCAGCGCGACCACCATGCCCACGAGCCCCGCGACCGACCCGACCGACAGGTCGATCTGGCCGATCACGATGACCATGACCATCCCGATCGCGAGGATCAGGACGTAGGCGTTCCCCGCGAGGAGGTTCTGGAAGTTGGACGGGGTGAGCATGCGCCCGCCCGACGCGATGTCGAACCCGACGAGCAGCGCGACGAGCGCGAACACCATCGTGAACTGGCGGTAGTCGCCGCCGAGGACCAGCTTGAGCTTCGTCATCGAGGTTTCTCTCTCTGGGCCGTCAGCGCGCGGGCGCCGAGGACGTGGTGGTCATCATCCGCATGAGCTGCTCCTGGTCGGCCTCGCGCGCGTCGACCACGCCCGTGACCCGGCCCTCGCAGATGGTGTAGATCCGGTCGCTGAGCCCGAGGAGCTCGGGCAGCTCGGAGGAGATCAGGACGACGGCCTTGCCCTCGTCGGCGAGCTGCTGGACCAGCCGGTAGATCTCGTACTTGGCGCCGACGTCGATGCCGCGCGTGGGCTCGTCGAGGATGAGGACGTCGGGGTCGGGGAACATCCACTTGGCCAGCACGACCTTCTGCTGGTTGCCCCCGGACAGGGTCGTGACGCCGGCGTCGACCGTCGCGGTCTTGATCCGCAGCGACTTCCGGTAGCGCTCGGCGACGGCGCGCTCCTTGTCGAAGTCGAGCAGCCCGCGCCGGACGATGGCCCGCAGGTTCGCGGAGATGGTCGTGCGCTTGATCGTGTCGAGCAGGTTGAGCCCGAGGTTCTTGCGGTCCTCGGGCACGTAGGCCAGGCCCTGCCGGATCGCCGAGGCGACGGTCGGCGTCTGCACCTCCCGGCCGCGCAGCAGGAGCTGCCCGGACAGGTACGTGCCGTAGCTGCGGCCGAAGATCGAGCGCGCGAGCTCGGTGCGGCCGGCGCCCATGAGCCCGGCGAACCCGACGATCTCCCCGGCCCGGACGTGGAACGCCGAGTCCTTGCAGATGAGCCGCCCAGGGACGACGGGGTGCTCGACGTTCCAGCCGCGGACCTCGAGCACGGTCTCCCCGATGGTCGGGGTGTGCTCGGGGTAGCGGTTCTCGATCGAGCGCCCGACCATCGCGCGGATGATGCGGTCCTCGTCGACGTGACCCGCCTCGACCTCGTAGGTCTCGACGGTCCGCCCGTCGCGGATCACGGTGACGGCGTCGGCGACCGCTGCGATCTCGTTGAGCTTGTGGGAGATCATGATCGACGTGATGCCGCGCGCCTTGAGGCCGCGCATGAGCCCGAGCAGGTTCTCCGAGTCGTCCTCGTTGAGCGCCGACGTGGGCTCGTCGAGGATCAGCAGCCGGACGTCCTTGGACAGCGCCTTGGCGATCTCGACGAGCTGCTGCTGGCCGACGCCCAGGTTCTTGATCGCGGTCCTGGGGTCGACCTGGAGGCCGACCCGTGCGAGCAGGTCGAGCGTGCGCCGGCGGGCGGCGTCCCAGTCGATGAGCCCGCGGCTGACGATCTCGTTGCCGAGGAAGATGTTCTCGACGATCGACAGCTCGGGGATGAGCGCGAGCTCCTGGTGGATGATGACGATGCCCGCGTGCTCGGAGGACTTGATGCCCGTGAAGGCGACCTCCTCGCCCTGGAAGACGACCTCGCCGCCGTAGGTCCCGTGCGGGTACACCCCGGACAGGATCTTCATGAGGGTCGACTTGCCGGCGCCGTTCTCCCCGCAGATCGCGTGGATGTCGCCGGCGCGGACCTGCATGGTCACGTCGTCGAGCGCCCGGACACCGGGGAACTCCTTGGTGATGTGCCGCATCTCGAGGATGACGCGTGCGTCGTCGTCCATCGTGGCCTCCCGGGCGCCGTGCGGTCGGGCGGCGGGGTGGTCCCACCCTGCCTCTGGTGTGGTCGGCGCCGCGGCGCTGACAACGTTGTCTAGGCCTTTGTACCCGCCGCTTCTCGTGCGGGTCAAGGCGCTCTGCCCCTTGGGGTGGTCACGACTTGACAACGTTGTCTCCGCCGACGTGCACGGCGACGGCGCGCCGCGGGCGACGGACCGGGCGTCCGTCCAGGTCAGCCCGGGGTCGCCCGACCGGCCGCACCGCCCCGGGCCGCCCGGAGGCGAAGCGCTAAGGTCACGTGCCATGACACGGACGTCCGGGAGCGCGAGCGGTCCGGTCGCGCACCGCCCGCGCGCCACGATGAAGGACGTCGCCGCGCTCGCCGGCGTGGGCATCAAGACCGTCTCACGGGTCGTCAACGGCGAGCCCGGCGTCTCCGCCGCGATGGCCGAGCGCGTCGCCCGCGCCGCCGAGGCCCTGAGCTTCCAGCCCGACCTCATCGCGGGCAACCTGCGGCGCTCGGGCCGGCGGTCCATGAGCCTCGGGCTCCTGCTCGCGAGCGTCGACAACCCGTTCTGCGCCGCGATCCACCGGGCCGTCGAGGACGTCGCCGAGGAGCGCCACGTCGCCGTCTTCTCCGCGAGCACCGACGAGGACCCGCGCCGCGAGCGTGCGCTCGTCGCCGCCTTCACCTCCCGCCGCGTCGACGGGCTCATCATCACCGCGACCGCGGGCGACCAGACGTACCTGCGCGCCGAGCTCGAGACCGGGACGCCCGTCGTCATGGTCGACCGGCCGCCCGTCGGCATCGACGTCGACAGCGTCGTGGTCGACAACGTCGCGGGTGCCGAGCTCGCCACCGCCCACCTCCTCGCGCAGGGGCACCACCGGATCGCGTTCCTCGGCGACCTCGGCCAGATCGCCACGGCGCGCCAGCGGCACGAGGGCTACCGCCGGGCGCTGCACGCCGCGGGCGTCCCGGCCGACGCGCGGCTCGAGGTCGGCGACCTGCACGACGCGGACGCCGCGCTCACCGCGACGCGTGCGCTGCTGACGTCCCCCGAGCCCCCGACCGCGCTGTTCACGAGCCAGAACCTCGTCACCATCGGCGCCATCCGCGCCCTGCGCGAGCTCGCCGCCCAGCACACCGTCGCCCTCGTCGGCTTCGACGACTTCGCCCTCGCCGACCTCGTCGACCCCGGCATCACCGTCGTCGCCCAGAGCCCCGCCGACATCGGCCGCGCCGCCGCCGAACGCGTCTTCGCCCGACTCACCGACCCCGACCTCCCCCCCGAACGCATCGTCCTGCCCACCCGCCTCGTCGAACGCGGCTCCGGCGAGATCCCCCCACCCCAGGGCACGGGCACCGCCCGCCGCCCCACCCGCACGCTCGAGACGGCCGACACGGGGAGCTGAGCATGAGCGCGACCGAGGTCCTGCACGCGGGAGACGCGGAGCTGCACGTCGCCCTGCTCGGCGCGACGCCGTTGCGGTGGCTCGTCCCGCACCACGGCGCGCCGTGGGACCTGCTCGACGGCTACCGCGACGACGCGGAGCTCGCGGCGCAGAACGGGGTCCGGAACGGGATCATGGCGCCGTTCTGCAACCGGGTCGCGGACGCGCGCTACACGTTCGACGGCGTCGAGCACGACCTCGCGCCGGGCGCCACGGACCGCGTCGTCTACCACGGGCTCGTCCGGACCCTGCCGTTCACGGTCGTCGAGCGCACCGACGTCGCGCAGGCCGGTGACGAGTCGCACGCCTCGCTGCGGCTGCGCTGCACGGCGCTCGCCGACTCCCCCGCCGTCGGCTACCCGTTCCCGGTGGTCGTCGAGGTGACGTACACGCTCGGTCCGCGCACGCTCACCGTCGAGATCACCGGGCACAACGTGGGGGACGTCGCGGCGCCGTACGCGAGCGGCTGGCACCCGTACTTCCGGCTGCCCGGCACGGCGGGGGTCGACGGCCTCGACCTGGACCTCCCGGCGTCGGTCGCGGTGCGGACCGACGCCGCGCTCCTCCCGCTGCCCGGCCCGGACGCGTTCGCGCAGGTCGGCGCGCCGTCGTGGCACCCGCTGGGCGACGCCGTGCTCGACGCGGCGTTCGACGGGCTCGACCCCGCGCTCCCCGCCGCCGTGCACGACCCCGCGACGGGTGCACGCCTCCTCGTCCGGCAGGACCGCGGGCTCGTGCACGTGTTCACGGGCGACACGCTCGCGCGCGACCGGCGCGCGTCGCTCGCGGTCGAGCCGGTCGAGGTCATGACCGACGCGTTCAACCGGCCCGACCAGGCCGCGGCGGTCCGCCTCGAGCCGGGCGAGCGGCGGTCCTTCGGGTTCACCGTCGAGCTGGTGCCGGGCCCCCGCTAGGAGCTCGCGACCGGGCCTGGTGACCGCGCGCGGCACACCGGGTCGCCGGTCCAGGACAGGCGTGCAGGTCAGCCGCGGGGCGCGCGCCCGACGTCCGCGAGGCGCCCGGACGCTGGTTCATGAGAACTCGATGAGAGTCCCTCCGCACCCTTGTCGAGCCTTCGGGTCCGGTGTTAGGTGGGTCACATCCGGTCGCTCGCGACCGCCTGACAGGGGGACGAGGACACCGCGCCTCCACCGCGCCGAGACGTCCGGCGCCGACCATCCGCATCATGCCTGCCGACACCGTCGTCGGCCGGCGCGATCGTCACGGCACGCACACCCGCGCGGGCAGCAGCCCGTGCCCCTGCGCGCGCCGCCACGGTCCTTTCCCACGGGAGACCACATGAACCGCACGATCCGGCGCGCCCTCTACGGGGCGCTCGCGGGTGCACTCGTCCTGACCGCGCAGCTACCCGCAGGCGCGCTCGACAGGCCACGGCCCTCCGGCGGCGCCACCATCGATGCCGTCTACGACCCGGCAGCGCCCTACACCGCGAACTGGACGCGGGCACAGGCGCTCAAGATCGCGTCGAACCCGTCGAACACCACCCCGCGCATACCCCAGGAGTTCCCGATCATCACCGACCAGGTGTGGATCTGGGACACCTGGCCGCTGAGCGACCTCGACATGAACCCCGTCTCCTACGGCGGCTGGAACGTCATCTTCGCGCTGACCGCGCCGCGGGACATCTTCTTCGGTGACCGGCACTGGCAGGCGAAGATCGGGTACTTCTACTCCGACGACGCGCAGACCTGGACCTACGGCGGCGACCTGTTCCCCGCCGGCTCGTCCCGTGGCTCGCGCGAGTGGGCGGGCTCGACGGTCGTCGACGACGACGGCACGGTCGACGCGTTCTACACCGCGTCCGGCATCGACAACCCCACGGAGATCGACCCGACCGACGCGCTGCAGCGCCTCGCGCACGCGCAGGGCCGCATCCACGCGGACGACGAGGGCGTGTGGTTCACCGGCTTCGAGGACCACGAGATCATCGCCGAGGCCGACGGCTACCTGTACCAGACCATGGAGCAGTCGCAGGCCGTGCCCGACGCGATCATCTACGCGTTCCGCGACCCGTTCGTGTTCCGCGACCCCACCGACCACCAGCTCTACATCCTGTTCGAGGGCAACAACCCCGGGCCTGCGGGCAGCCACACGTGCGACCGCAAGGAGATCGGACGAGTGCCCGCCGGGCACGTGGTCCCACCCAGGTCGAACCTGTACACGGGCAACATCGGGCTCATGCGGTCGACCGGTGACGGTGACAGCTGGGCGTCGAGCTGGGAGCTCCTGCCGCCGCTGCTGTCGGCCGAGTGCACCAACCAGCAGACCGAGCGCCCGCACCTCGTCGTGAACGACGGCGACTACTACCTGTGGACGATCAGCCACCAGTTCACGTTCGCCCCGGGGCTGACCGGCCCCGACGGCCTCTACGGCTTCGTCGGCCCCGGCCTGCGCAGCAACTACCGCCCGCTCAACGAGAGCGGCCTCGTGCTCGGCAACCCGGCCGACGCACCGCTGCAGAACTACTCGCACTTCGTGATGCCGAACTTCCTCGTCGAGAGCTTCATCGACACGATCCCGCGCGACGGCGGCGGCCCCGACATCTACGGCGGCACGCTCGCCCCGACGCTCCAGCTCGACGTCGAGGGCACGCACACCGAGCTCACGGGGGTCCTCCCCTACGGCTACATCCCGGCACTGCGCGACGCGGGCGGGCTCTGGTGACCCGTCCCTCCTGACCGCAGCACCCGCACACGGAACCCCCCGGTCGACGACCGGGGGGTTCCGTCCCGGTGCGAGGGCGACGCGCGGCTGCGGCGCGTCCCTCCGCGGGACGGTCCGCGCGCCCGCGTGCCGACCGCGCGCTGCTGGGACACGATGAAGCGCATGGCTCACGGACCCGCGCCGACCGTCCCGACCGACGTGCAGCACCCCCGCCCCCAGCTGACCCGACCCGGCTGGGAGGACCTCAGCGGGCCGTGGGGGTTCGCGTTCGACGACCGCACGGTCGGCATGCACGACGGCTGGCACGAGGGCGACCCCGTGCACTTCGACCGGCAGATCCAGGTCCCGTTCCCGTTCGAGTCGCCCGCGAGCGGCATCGGCGACACGGGGTTCCACCCGGTCGTCTGGTACCGGCGCACGCTCACCGCGCAGGCACGGGAGGGCCACCGGCTGCTCCTGCACTTCGGCGCCGTGGACTACCGCGCGCACGTGTGGGTCAACGGCCAGTCCGTCGCCTACCACGAGGGTGGCAACACGCCCTTCACCGCGGACATCACCTCCGCGCTGGTGCCCGAGGGCGAGCAGGTCGTCGTGGTCCGGGCCGAGGACCTGCCGGGCGACCTGCGCCAGCCGCGCGGCAAGCAGGACTGGCAGCCCGAGTCGCACGCCATCTGGTACGACCGCACGTCCGGGATCTGGCAGACCGTGTGGCTCGAGCAGGTCCCGGCGGCCCGGATCCGCGCGCTGCGCTGGAAGCCCGACGCGGACGGGCGCGGCGTCGACATGGACGTGCGCGTGCGGACCGACGGACGCGAGGGTGCGCGGCTGCGCGTCGTGCTGCGGCAGGGCGACCGCGTGCTCGCGGACGACGTCTACTCGGTGGACCGCGGCCAGGTCCAGCGCCGCATCACGCTCGCGGAGCACGACATGAGTCTCGGGAGCTCGGACCTGCTCTGGTCGCCCGAGCACCCCAACCTCATCGACGCGACGCTCGTGCTGCTGGACGGCGACGAGGTGCTCGACGTCGTGGGCAGCTACACCGCGGTCCGCAGCATCTCCGCGTCGCGCGACCGCCTGCTGCTCAACGGGCGCCCGTACTACCTGCGGCTCGTCCTCGCGCAGGGGTTCTGGCCCGAGTCGCACCTCGCCGCCCCGGACGACGACGCCCTGCGGCGCGAGGTGCAGCTCGTCAAGGACCTCGGCTTCAACGGCGTCCGGCTGCACCAGAAGGTCGAGGACCCGCGGTTCCTGGCCTGGTGCGACCGCCTGGGCCTGCTCGTGTGGGCCGAGATGCCCGCGGCGTACGAGTTCTCGGTCACGACCATCCAGCGGCTCACGCGCGAGTGGCTCGAGGTGCTCGACCGCGACGCGAGCCACCCGTGCATCATCGCCTGGGTCCCCGTGAACGAGAGCTGGGGCGTGCCCGCGCTCGAGCGCTCGGCCGAGCAGCAGAACCTCGTGCGGGCGCTCTACCACCTGACGAAGTCGCTCGACGGCGACCGCCTCGTGATCGGCAACGACGGCTGGGAGCAACCCGTGACCGACATCGTCACGGTGCACGACTACGCCTCGCGCGGGCAGGTCCTGCGCGACCGGTACGCCGACTGGGACCGGCTCGAGCACACCCTGGCGCGCACCCAGCCGGCGTACCGCGTCGTGCTGCTCGCGGGCGCGTCGCGCGAGGACCGGCCCGTGCTCATCAGCGAGTTCGGCGGCATCTCCTTCGACCCCGACCAGCGCGCCGGGTGGAGCGGGTACGGCTCGGTGCGCAGCAGCGACCAGCTGCTCGCCGGGTACCAGGACCTCGTGCACGCACTGCTCGACAGCGCCGCCGTCGTCGGCTTCTGCTGGACGCAGCTCACCGACACCCAGCAGGAGCGCAACGGGCTCCTGACCGCGGAGCGCGTCCCGAAGGCACCCGTCGAGCAGATCCGGCGCATCACGACCCGTGTCTCGGCTGCCGTCCCGGGGGACGCGGTCGACGAGTTCTCCTACGGCGACTACCCCCCGGGCGGCCCGCGCGAGCCTGCGCCAGACTTCCGGATCGCGGGCGCCGCGACGGAACCGGACCCGCACTGACCACCGCCGCAGGCCCCTGACCTGGACACTTGCCCGTCTCCCCGAGGACACTCGACGCGCCGAACCCGCACTTCCGGCTTAGGTTGTCTGGCAGAACGGTTGGGTACACAGCCCGATGCACGGGACGCGAGGACGCGTCCCCGACCTCGGAGGCACTGTGCGCCCGGACCACCCGCATCCTCTCCACCCCCTCCCCGACGTGGGCCGCACGTTCGTCGGAGGCTTCGAGAGCACCTACCACCCGGCCTCGGGGGTCGACGCGCTCGAGGTGACCGGGCACGTCGCCCGGTACGACGAGGACCTCGACCAGCTCCTCGCGGCCGGCGTGCGGCACCTGCGGTACCCGCTCCGGTGGCACCGCATCGAGGCCGAGCCCGGGGTGCACGACTGGGCCGAGACCGACCGCGTGCTCGGGACGCTGCGCGAGCGCGGCGCCGTCCCCGTCGTCGACCTCGTGCACCACACGTCCTACCCGGACTGGCTGACCGACGGGTTCCGGGACCCGCGGTTCGGACCCGCGCTCGTGCGCTACGCGAGCGCCGTCGCCGAGCGCTACCCGTGGCTACGCGCGTACACGCTGTTCAACGAGCCTTTCGCGACGCTGTTCCTGTCCGGGCACCAGGCGCTCTGGCCGCCGTACGACCACGGCGTCCCGGGCTTCCGGCGCCTGCTGCTGTCGGTGCTGCCGGCGCTGTCCGAGGCGGCGGCGGTCTGGCGCACCCTGCTCCCCGAGGCGCACCACGTCTGGGTGGACACCGCCGAGCACCACGTCGGGACCGGCCCGGGCAGCGCGTACGCCGGGCTGGCGAACGACCGGCGGCACGTGGTGCTCGACCTCGCCCTCGGCCACGACCTCGACCTCGGCCGCCCCTTCCTGCGCCAGCTCGTGGCGGACGGCGGGGACGCGCTCCTCACCCTGCGCCCGCTGCGCGTGGACGTGCTCGGGCTCGACTACTACGGCCACTCGGAGTGGTTCTACGACGAGCACGGCGGTCACGCGCCGTCGCCGCACCCGGTGGGCCTCGCCGAGGTCGTCCAGCAGTACGCGGACCGCTACGGCCTGCCGCTCATGCTGACGGAGACCAACGTGCGCGGCCTCCCGTCGGACCGCACGACGTGGATGCGGTACACGCTCGAGCAGTACGAGCTCGCGCTGTCCCGCGGCGTCCCGCTGCACGGGTACTGCTGGTTCCCGCAGGTCGACTCCGCCGACTGGGACTCGCTGCTCGCCCGGGCCGCCGGCCGCGTCGACCCCGTCGGCGTCGTGTCGCTCGCACCGGACGGCACCCGGCGGCGCACGGAGTTCACCGACGCCTGGGAGCGCGCCGCCGCCGGCACCCCGGTCGCGGACCTCCCCGCGGTGCGCTTCCAGCCGCCGTGCGACGACCAGCTCCAGGGTCTCCTGCCCGCGCTGGCGCACTGGCCGTGGCGTGAGCCCACCCCTGAGCAGACCGTGCCGGCGCTGAGCGCCGACCTCCCCCCGAGCCGCACCGGCTCCCCCGACCTCTCCGACCCGTCCGACCACGACCTCGACACCCGGGAGCACACCATGACCACGTTGCCGTCGTCCGCGGTACCCGCCACCACCGGCCCGACGCAGCCCGACCTCGTGGTGCTCTCCCACCTCCGGTGGCCGTGGGTCTGGCAGCGGCCGCAGCACATCGTGTCGCGGCTCGCGCGGCAGCGGGCCGAGGGCGGGGCCCGCACGTACGTCGTGGAGGAGCCCGTCGTCGCGGACGTCGACACCCCGCGCCTCGCGACGGAGGAGGTCGACGGCATCACCCGCCTCTGGCTGGTCCTGCCCGTGGCGCAGAGCCCTGCCGCCCGGTCCGAGGCCCACCCCGTGGACCGCGGGTTCGAGGACCCCGCGGCGGACTGCTACGGCGAGCTCCTCGCCGAGGCGCTCGGGGACCGGCCGCTGCCGCCCGACGTGTGGGTCTACACCCCGATGGCGATCGAGCTCGCTCAGCGCCTCGAGCCCGGACGGCTCGTGTACGACGTCATGGACGACCTCGCGTCGTTCAAGGACGCGCCCGAGGGCCTCGTCCTGCGCCAGCGCCGGCTGCTGGCGGAGGCCGACGTCGTCTTCACCGGCGGGCCGTCGCTCGACCGGTCCGTCCGCAGGCAGCGCACGACCGGCGTGCACCTGTTCCGCAGCGGCGTCGAGACGGAGCACTACGCGCAGAGCCGGCTGCTGCGCACCGAGCACGAGCGCCCCGTCGCGGGGTACGTCGGGGTCGTCGACGAGCGGCTGGACCTCGACCTCCTCGACGAGCTCGCGCAGCACCTGCCGGACTGGACGATCCGGGTCGTCGGTCCCGTCGCGAAGATCGACCCGGCCGACCTGCCGCGGCGACCGAACATCGAGTACCCCGGCATGGCCCGGTACGACGAGCTGCCCGCGGTCATGGCCGGCTTCGACGTCGCGCTCATGCCGTTCGCGCTCAACGAGGCGACCCGCTCGATCAGCCCCACCAAGACGCTCGAGTACCTCGCGGCCGGGCTGCCCGTCGTGTCGACCGCGGTGCCCGACGTGGTCGCCGACTACGCCGACGTGGTCTGCCTCGCGGACGACGGCCAGCAGCTCGCCGCGGCGTGCCGGCAGGTGCTGCTCGACGACCCCCGCGCGCGCGACCGCCGTGCGAGGCCGCTGCAGGCCCGGCAGGAGTGGGACCACATCGCGACGTCCATGGCGGGCCTGCTCGACGCGGCCCGGTCCACGGGCTCCGGCGCCCAGGCGGAGGAGACGGCATGACCGCGTGGCAGGCCCAGGTGCGGCGCACCCCGCTCGCCCGTGACCTCGAGGAGGCCCACCGGTACGCGGTCGGCGCCGCGTCGGCCGGCCTGCAGGACGCCGGCCTGGGACCGGTCCGCCTGACCGGCACCGCCGTCCCGGTGCTCGCCGACGCGGCCGTCACCTCCGCGACGCCGTTCGTCCGCGCCCCGCTCCTCGCCCGCCTGTCCCGGGTCCGGCAGCTGCACAGCCCGCACGCCGCGACCGACCCGGACCTCTGCCCGGCGTGCCGGGTCCCGGCACCGTGCCCGACGACGAAGGAGCTGGACCAGTGACGACCACCCACCCGACCGGCACCGCAGGCCTCACCGACCGGCTCGCGACCGCCGACCTCGTCGTCGTCGGCTCCGGGTTCTACGGCCTCACCGTCGCCGAGCGCGCCGCGAACGAGCTCGGCAAGCGGGTCGTCGTGCTCGAGCGACGCACCCACCTCGGCGGCAACGCGTGGTCCGAGACCGAGCCCGAGACCGGCATCGAGGTGCACCGCTACGGCGCGCACCTGTTCCACACGTCGAACCAGCGGGTGTGGGACTACGTCCGCCGGTTCACGGACTTCACCGCGTACCAGCACCGCGTGTTCACGGTGAGCAAGGGCCAGACGTTCCCGATGCCGATCAACCTCGGGACGATCTGCCAGTTCGTCGGGCAGCACCTCTCGCCCGCGGAGGCCCGGGCGCTCGTGCGCGAGCACGCCGCCGAGGTCGACCCCGCGCACGTCGGCAACCTCGAGGACAAGGCGATCTCGCTGATCGGGCGCCCGCTGTACGAGGCGTTCGTGCGCGGCTACACCGAGAAGCAGTGGCAGACCGACCCGCGCGAGCTGCCCGCCGAGATCATCAGCCGGCTGCCCGTCCGGTACACGTTCGACAACCGCTACTTCGACGACACGTACGAGGGCCTGCCCGTCGACGGGTACGCGGCGTGGCTCGAGCGCCTCGCCGACCACCCGCTCGTCGAGGTGGTCCTCGAGGTCGACCACCTCGACGTCCGCGGGCTCGTCCCCGCCGGCGTGCCGGTCGTCTACACCGGGCCGCTCGACGCGTACTTCGGGAACGCCGAGGGCCGGCTCGGGTGGCGCACGCTCGACTTCCAGCAGGCGGTGCTGCCCATCGGCGACTTCCAGGGGACGCCCGTCATGAACTACGCGGACTCCGACGTGCCGTGGACCCGGATCCACGAGTTCCGGCACTTCCACCCCGAGCGCGACTACCCGAAGGACAGGACCGTGGTCGTCCACGAGTACTCCCGGACCGCGGAGCCGGGCGACGAGCCGTACTACCCGATCAGCACGGCACGCGACCGTGAGGTGCTCGCGCGCTACCGCGAGCGCGCGGCGGCCGAGCGCGACGTGTTCTTCGGGGGGCGGCTGGGCACGTACCAGTACCTCGACATGCACATGGCGATCGCGTCGGCGATGTCCCTGTTCGACAACCGGCTCGCGGCGCGGCTCACGACGGGCTGAGGGGCGGAGGACCCGGTGCGCCGTGCTGCGCGACGCACCGGGTCCGCTCGCGCCGCGACCCGCCGGGGCGGTGCGCGCCACACCGGGGCGGTGCGCGCCACACCGCGTCAGGAGAGCGGCGGCGTGACCGCGAGCCGGGCGGCGAGCGCCATGGCGTCGAACGGCGCGCGGACCTTCACGTCGTTGTCGAAGTACACGTAGACGTCGCGCGGGCGGTCCGGCGCCGGCGGAGTCAGGCGCGGGCCGTCCGGGGGCGGCGTGCCCGCGGACCAGGCCCGGACCTTGGCCGCCCACGCGTCGAGGGCGGCGTCGTCGTACCCCGACACGTACAGCTCGCTGTCGCCGTGCAGCCGCACGTACACGTCGTCGCTCGTGAGGTCCTCGAGGTGCGGCCACGTCCCTGCGGTGTCCGCGACGACGAGGCCGATGTCGTGCGCACGCAGCAGCTCGGGGAACGCCGGGTCGAGGTACGTCGCGTGCCGCACCTCGAGGACGTGCCGCAACGGCCGGTCCTCGTCGACGGTGGTCAGCGCCCTCCCCTCGGGCACCTTGTCGTCGTGACCTGCCGCGAGCACGGCCGCCGCAGCCGTGGAGCGCGGCAGCAGGTCGAAGAACCGGGCGAGCCGGTCGGCGTCGAACCCGAGGTTCGGCGGCAGCTGCCACAGGACGGGCCCGGTCCGGTCGCCGAGCGCGAGCACCCCGGACGCGAAGAAGTTGGCGACGGCGGTCTCGACGCCCGCGAGCTTCTTCAGGTGCGTCACGAAGCGCGGGCCCTTGACCGAGAAGACGAAGCCGTCGGGCGTGTCCGCACGCCAGGCCCGGTAGCTGTCGGGGCGCTGCAGCGAGTAGAACGAGCCGTTGATCTCGATGGAGCCGAGACGCCGGGAGGCCCACTCGAGCTCGCGGCGCTGCGGCAGCCCCGGCGGGTAGAACTCGCCGCGCCACGGCGCGTACCGCCAGCCGGAGATACCGATCCGCACTCGCCCCGACCCGGTCATGCCTGCGACTCTAGGAGCGCCCGGCCGGATCCACCCGGCGTGCGTGCCGCGACCGGCGGGCGCGTGGTGGTGCGCCGTCACCCGCAGCTGCGGGGCAGATCTCTCGCCCGGGTCGCCCGGACGGCGTACGCTCTGCCCACTGCCCCCCGACGACGCTGCAGCACGCTCTGCGCGTCCTCCGCGCGAGGTGCACCCGGCGCCGTCCCACCGTCGACCACCTGGGAACCGCCATCACCACCTTGCCTGCGGACCTCGCCGCCTACGTTGCCCCTCCGACCACGAGCACGTCGCTCGCCCCGGCCCCCGGACCGGGAGCGCACCTGCTCCGACGCGACGACGTCCTGCTCGTCAAGGGCAGGTACACGCTCGAGAACCGCACGCTCACCCCGCACGAGGCGACGGTCGCGGACCTGCTGTTCGTGCGCGAGGTCCTCTCGGCCGCGGGCGTCGACCACCTCCTCGTGCGCGGCAACGGTGCGCGCCCCGTCGTCGCGGTCGACTGGGCGGACCGGTCCGCGCTGCGCGACGCGCTCACCCGGGCGTGCGCCGACGAGCCGTTCTACGTGCGGGCCGCCGACGCGACGAAGCCGAAGGCGCGCCTCGTGGCGACCGGTGGGCTGCACGCGACACCGAAGGCCCGGGTGCTGCGGCTGTTCCGGCCGCGCATCGAACCCGTCGGCGGGCTGCGGTACGGCGCGGACCAGGCCGTGCAGGTCGAGCTGTGGCAGCACGGTCCCGACGAGGTCGTGCTGCCCGTCGAGAACTCGCTCACGCGCCGGACCGTGCACGTCGACGAGGTCACGCGCGGCACGGTCGAGCGCTACGGACGCACGTGGTCGACCATCGAGCACATGTTCACCGACCACGCGTCGGACCTGCCGTTCGAGATCGACATGGTGTTCTCGTGGGTCGACGGGACGTCGACGGCGTTCCAGAAGGCTCGCGCGGCCCGCATGAAGAGCTACGTGGTCGGCGAGGGCGACGACGCCCCGGCGCGCTACCGGCACGTCGACGAGCTGCGCTACGCGCTGCGCTCGGTGCACATGTTCGCGCCGTGGGTCCGGCGGATCTTCGTCGCGACGGACTCCCCGAAGCCGGCGTGGCTCGCGGACCACCCGGGTGTGACGTTCGTGCGCAGCGAGGAGTTCTTCGTGGACCCCTCGGTGCTCCCGACCCACAACTCGCACGCGGTCGAGGCCCAGCTGCACCACATCCCGGGGCTCGCCGAGCACTTCCTGTACTCGAACGACGACATGTTCTTCGGCCGGCCGATCACCCCGGACGTGTTCTTCTCCCCCGGCGGCGTCACGAAGTTCGTCGAGGCGACGACGCGCATCGGCCTGGGCGGCAACGACGCCCGCCGCAGCGGCTTCGAGAACGCGGCGCGCGTCAACCGCACGCTGCTGCTCGAGCGGTTCGGGCGGCTCACGACCCGGCACCTCGAGCACTCCGCGGCACCGCTGCGGCGCAGCGTGCTCGACGAGATGGAGCGGGAGTTCGCCGACCAGTTCGCCGCGACCGCCGCGAGCCGGTTCCGCTCCGCGACGGACATCTCCGTGACCAACTCGCTCTACCACTACTACGCGCTGATGAGCGGGCGCGCGGTGCAGACCACGGCCCGCACGAAGTACGTCGACACGACGTCACGTGCGGGTCTCGAGGCGATGCAGTCGCTGCTCGCGCGGCGCTCGACGGACATGTTCTGCCTCAACGACGGGAGCTTCCCGGAGATCGACGAGGACGTCCGGGCTCGCGCGGTCCGCGACTTCCTCGACCGGTACTTCCCGGTCGTCGCGCCGTGGGAGCACCCCGACGCCTGACGCCGGTCCTGAGACGCCCGCCGGCCCGGTGCCGGCGCCTCAGGACCTCCGGCGGGTGACCGATCGGGATGGACAGCGGCGCGCCTCACCCCGGGTGCCGCCCGTTCGACCATCGTTCATGCTGGAACGGTCGGATGGAGCTGACCGTCCGACCGTCGTCCCCGGTGAGAAGAAGCGTCATGATCTCGAAGCAGGCGGGCCGCCCCCAGGCCCGGCACGTCATCGCCCACTTCAGCGACACCCACTTCGTCTCGCCGCGCGACCCGCTGCTGTACGGCGTCGCGGACTCGCGTGCGCACCTCGCGGACCTCCTCGCGGGCCTCGAGCACTCCGGCGCGGCGCCCGAGGCGCTCCTGTTCACCGGCGACCTCGCGGACGTCGGTGACGCCGAGGCGTACCGCAGCCTGCGCGAGGTCGTCGAGCCCGCCGCCCGCCGGATGGGCGCCCGTGTCGTGTGGGCCATGGGCAACCACGACGACCGGGCGACGCTGCGCCGGGAGCTGACCGACGAGGCCCCGTCCGACGCGCCGTACGACCACGTGCTGCACCTCGGCGGCCTGCGCGTCGTCGTGCTCGACTCCTCCGTGCCCGGCTTCCACCACGGCGAGGTCACGCCCGTGCAGCTGGCGTGGCTCCGGGACGTGCTCGCCGAGCCGGCACCCGAGGGCACGCTGCTCCTCATGCACCACCCGCCGGTCCCGTGCCTGCAGGACCTCGCGGTCGCGGTCGAGCTGCGCGACCAGGAGCCCTTCGCCGACGTGCTGCGCGGGACCGACGTCCGCGGCATCCTCGCCGGCCACCTGCACTACTCGACCTCGGCGACGTTCGCGGGGATCCCGGTCTCGGTCGCGTCGGCCACCTGCTACACCCAGGACCTGCGGACGCCCGACCGCGGGACGCGCGGCCGGGACGGCGCCCAGGCGTACAACCTGGTGCACGTCTACGACGAGACGGTCATGCACTCGGTCGTGCCGATCGGCGAGCACGTCACGGTCGGCCGGTCCACGGTCACCGGCGCGGCGCCCGCTGTGGTGCCGACGCAGCGCGAGCTCGTCCGCGCGCGCTGACCCGCGACGGGGCCGGTGGGCGACGCGGCCCGCGGACTCTGGGAGGATGGGGCGTCCACGTGTACCCGGGTGGCCGCGCGCTGCGCTCCCCCGCCCGCTCTCGCCCCCGGAGGCTCCCCTGTCCCGCGCACCCCGGCTCGTCGCGTTCGACCTGGACGACACCCTGGCCCCCTCGAAGTCCCCGCTCGACCCGCGCATGGCCGGGCTGCTCCTCGAGCTGCTCGACGTCGTCGAGGTCTGCATCATCTCGGGCGGCCAGTTCGGCCAGTTCCAGATGCAGGTCGTCGACCGGCTGACCGGCGCCGACCCCGCGGCGCTCGCACGCCTGCACCTCATGCCCACCTGCGGCACGCAGTACTACCGCCACACGGGCGCGGCGTGGGACCAGGTGTACGCCCAGAACCTCAGCGAGGACGAGAAGCAGCGTGCGCTCGCCGCTGTCGAGGGCCAGGCCAAGGAGCTCGGGCTCTGGGAGTCCGAGACGTGGGGCCCGATCCTCGAGGACCGCGGCAGCCAGATCACCTTCTCGGCGCTCGGCCAGGCCGCGCCCGTCGCCGCGAAGTCGGCGTGGGACCCCACCGGCGCCAAGAAGTCCTCGCTGCGCGAGGCCGTCGCGGCGCTGCTGCCCGACCTCGAGGTCCGCTCGGGTGGCTCCACGTCGGTCGACATCACACGCAAGGGCATCGACAAGGCGTACGGCATGACACGGCTGGCCGACCTGACGTCGATCGACCTGCAGGAGATGCTGTTCGTGGGTGACCGCCTCGACGAGGACGGCAACGACTACCCGGTCAAGGCGCTCGGCGTCCCCTGCCACGCCGTCGAGGGGTGGGAGGACACCGCCGAGTACCTCGACGTGCTCCTGCCCGAGCTGCGCGCCGCCGTCGCGACGAGCCCGCAGGACTGACGGGCGCGTCGCGCCGAGCCGCGGACCGGAGCGGGTGCGAGCACGGAGGTCGGGGACCGGGCTGCACGTCGGCCCGCTCCCCGACCTCGCTGCGTCAGCGGCCCGGGCGCGGCGGGGGCGGCGGGTGTCCTCCGGGCGGCGGGGGCGGCGGGCGACCGGTGCGCGGCCGGGGCGGCAGCGAGTCGAGGCCGGGTGCCGCGTCGGGCCAGAGGAGCTCGACCGTGCACGGCGCGTGGTCGACGACGAACCGGGCGTGCGGGCCCAGGGTGTGCGGGCCGAGCCTGCTGCGGTCGCCGTCGCGCGCGAGGACGAGCACGTCGGCCTCCGCCGCGGCCTCGGTGACCACCCGCTCCACGGGCCCGGTCAGGACCCGCGCCTCGCACGGCCGGGGCAGGGCCGCGACGGCCTGCACGAGGAGCGCGTGCGCGTGGGTCAGCGTGAGCGGCTCGACCTCGGACCGGTCGTGGCGGCGACCCCGGCCCAGCAGCGCGCCGCGCACGGCCGCCGGCACGCTCTCGGTCGGGTCCGCCGCGACGACCAGGACCACCTCGTCGGACCGGGGGCGCCGCGCGACGGCCTCGACGACCGCCGGCCACGTCGCCGGGGCGACCCACGCGAGCACCCGCACGTCACCCTCCTCCCACGAGGTCCGCGAGCCACAGCGCCGTGGTGCTCGCGACCAGCGTGACCGGCACGGTCAGGAGGCCCAGCCTCGTGAAGTCCGCGAGCTCGGCGTCATGGTCATGATCCGCCAGGACGCGGCGCCACAACAGGGTCGCGAGCGAGCCCACGTAGGTGAGGTTCGGCCCCACGTTGACGCCGATCAGGACCGCGAGGACCGCGACCGGACCCGCGTCGAGCGTCAGCGGGAGCATCACGAGGACAGCGGGCAGGTTGTTCACCGCGTTCGCGAGCACCGCGCTCAGCACCGCGATCACGAGCAGGCTGAGGAGCCCCGTGCCGCCCGGGACGAGCCCGCCCAGGGCCCGGCCCAGCCCGTGGTCCACGGCCCCCTCGACGACGATCCCGAGCGCGGGCACGAACACCAGGAACGCCGGGTTGGCCGCCCGGACCCAGCCCGCCACCTCGCCCCGCGCCTCCCGTGGGCGGGACGCGACGCGGCGCACCGCCAGCACCGCGACCCCCGCGAGCGCGACCCAGAACGGCTCCACGCCGAGCGGCGACGACAGCGCGAACCCCAGCAGCGTGAGGCCCACGACGACGAGCGCGGCGACGGGGACCCGCACGGGCCGTTCCTGCCCGAGCGGCGTCGCGCCCACGGACAGGTCGGCGGCGAAGTACCGGCGTGCGACGACGTGGTCGATCCCGACCGCGACGAGCCAGGGCGCCCACATGAGCCCGGCGAACTCGAGGAAGCCGAGGCCGGTGGCCTCCACGGCGAGCAGGTTCGTGAGGTTGGACACCGGGAGCAGCAACGACGCCGAGTTCGCGAGGTGCGCCGTCGCGAAGACGTGCGGTCGCGGGCGCACCCCGACGCGCGCCGCCGTCGCGAAGACCACCGGCGTGAGCAGGACGACGGTCGCGTCGAGGCTCAGCACCGCGGTGACCAGCGACGCCACCACGACGACGGCCCCGAGCAGGCGCACCGGCTGGCCCCGCGACGCCCGGGCCATGAGCGCGCCGGCCGCGTCGAACAGGCCCTCGGCGCGGCACAGGTCCGCGAGCACGAGGATCCCGGCGAGGAAGGCGACGGTGGGTCCGAGCTCGACGACCCGGGACCACGCGTCGTGCGGTGCGACAACGCCCAGCGCGACGAGCAGCGCCGCACCCGGTACGGCCGCGACCGCCTCGGGGTACCCACGGGGACGGACGACCGCGAACACGAGCACGGCCGCGAGGACGACGAGGGCCAGCCCCGTGGCTGCGGCGGCCGGCACGCCGTCACTGTAGGCCGCACGCCGCACGTCGGCACCCGGGCGAGCAGCGCGCGTCGGCACCGGGCGAGCAGCGCGCGTCGGCACCCGGGCGAGCGCCGCAGCGGCCCGCCGGGTGGCGGCGGGACGCCCTCCGCCGCGGGGGCTCGCCGCCCGGGCGTGTCGGCGCGGGCCGTGTCGGTGGGCACGTCTACCGTCGGAGCATGGCCAGCAACCGGACCCACGCGTGCACCTACTACGACGACGGCGAGCTCGTCTGCGGCTGCGGGCAGCGTGCCGTGTACGTCCTCGACGAGGAGACGCTGGAGCTCGTGCTCACCACGATGGACGACGACCTGACCCCGGGTCGGGACGAGCGCAGCCGCGGGGCGCGCACCGAGGAGCTCGCGGTCTCCGCCTGACGCCCTCCTCGCGCCGCACCGAGGGACCGCCGCGCTGCGGCCGGTGGCCCTGACGAGGCGTACGTCACCTTCCCGGAGGGGTCCACCTGCGCCGGAGCGCGCGCGGGCTCGCACGGGGAGTGCGACGATGGCGCAGGTCCGACCCGTAGGCGAACAGACGAACGCGAGGTGAGCTGTGAGCGGCAACGCGACCTCACGGCACCGCAACGCCGCTCTCCTCGCCCTCGCCTCGACGACGCCCGACCGCGTGACGACCTCCGCGGACATCGACCGGCGCCTGGCCCCTGCGCTCAAGCGGCTCCGGCTTCCCCGGGGCCTGCTCCAGCGTGTCGCGGGCGTGCACGAGCGACGCAACTGGGCCGACGGGCAGACGTTCGACGGCGCCGCGGTGGCCGCCGCCGAGAAGGCGCTCGCGGAGTCGGGGATCGACCGGCGCGAGGTCGGCCTCCTGGTCAACACCTCCGTCACCCGCAAGCACCTCGAGCCGTCCGTCGCGGTCCGCATCCACCACGGGCTCGGGCTGCCCTCCTCGGCCGTGAACTTCGACATCGCGAACGCGTGCCTCGGCTTCGTCAACGGGATGAACCTCGCGGCGCAGCTCATCGACGCCGGTCAGATCAAGTACGCCGTCGTCGTCGCGGGCGAGGACGCCGACGAGATCCAGGACAACACGATCCAGCGGCTGGTCGGCGACGACATCACGCGCGCGGACTTCATGCAGGAGTTCGCGAGCCTCACGCTCGGCTCCGGTGCGGCGGCCGCCGTCGTCGGGCCCGCGGACGCCCACCCCGAGGGGCACCGGATCCTCGGCGGGGTCACGCGCGCCGCCACGCAGTTCCACGACGTGTGCGTCGGCAGCGTCGAGGGCATGTACACGGACACGCGGGCGCTGCTCGAGGGCGGCATGGAGCTCGTCCTCGCGGCGTGGACCGAGGCCCGGCACGAGTGGGACTGGGCTGCGATGGACCGCTACATCCTCCACCAGGTCTCCGACGTGCACACCAAGGCGATCGTCAAGGCCGCCGGGCTGGACCGCTCGCGCATCCCGACGACGTACGGCCGGTTCGGCAACGTCGGCCCGGCGTCGATCCCGATCACGCTCGCGCACGAGGCGTCCTCGCTCGAGCCCGGTGACCGCCTGCTGCTCATGGGGGTCGGCTCGGGGCTGAACACGGCGATGATGGAGATCGCCTGGTGAGGTCCCCGGGTGTGCCGGGGCGGACCGCTCCGGCGTCCCTCCCCCCGCGCGGGCTTGCCGGCCTCGACGCCGGGTTCTCCCGCCTCGTGGACGCGGTGCAGACGCCGCCGTCGGCCGACGTCCCGGTGCGCACGTGGCACGTCCTCGACAACGGGCCCCGGCTCGACGAGCGTGGCATCGCACCGGTCGGCACGGTCCTCGCCGTGCACGGGAACCCCACCTGGTCCTACCTCTGGCGGCGGCTCGTCGCGGCGGCGACCGAGGCCGCGGAGGCGGGGCGGCCCGCGTGGCGCGTCGTCGCCGTCGACCAGCTCGACATGGGCTTCTCCGAGCGGACCGGCGAGCACCGCCCGCTCGCGCGCCGGGTCCGCGACCTGGGCGACCTCACCGACGCGCTCCGCCTCGCCGGCCCGGTGGTGACGCTCGGGCACGACTGGGGCGGCGTCGTCTCGCTCGGCTGGGCAGTCGACCACCCGGACCTGCTGGCGGGGGTCGCGGTCCTCAACACCGCGGTCCACCAACCCTCGGGGACGCCGGTCCCGGCCCCGCTGCGGCTCGCGCTGCGGCGCGGGGTGCTCGCGTCGTCGACCCGGCGCACGACCGCGTTCCTCGACACGACGCTCGCGCTCGCGCACCCGCCGCTCGACGCCGCCGTCCGCGCCGGCTACCGGTCGCCGTACCGGCGCGCGGACCGCCGGGGCGGGATCGAGGGCTTCGTCGCGGACATCCCCGTCGACGCGACGCACGAGAGCGCCGCGGAGCTCGACCGCGTCGCGGCGGGCGTCAGCGCGCTCGACGTGCCCGCGCTCGTGCTGTGGGGCGCGAGGGACCCCGTGTTCCGCGACCGCTACCTCGACGACCTGCAGGAACGGCTGCCGCACGCCGACGTGCACCGCTTCGAGCGCGCGGGCCACCTCGTCGCCGAGGACGTCGACCATGCGAGCGCCGTGCTCGACTGGCTCGACGACCGCGTCGGGGCGAACGCCCCAGCCGGGCCGCACCGGACGGGTGCGGCGTCGGGAGGCCTCGCGGACACTCACGGTCGGCACGCCGCCGCAGGTCGCACCGAGGGCACACACCCGAGCCGCCTCCCGCACGCCGGACCCGACCACGTCGAGGAAGCCCCTCCGGACCGGCCCGCGCACGTCGCCTCCGAGCACGTCGCCTCCGCCGGGACCGAGGACGCACGTCCCGGCAGCCCCTCGCACGCCGCCGCCGCGCGCGGTCCGGCAACCAGGGACTGGGGCGACGCGAACCCGCTCTGGCACCACCTCGAGGCTCTGGCCGGCAGCCCGGACACCGCCCTCGTCGAGCTCGCTCCCGCCGCCGGGCCGGCGCCCCGCGTGGTGACCTGGCGGCTCCTCGCGCGACGGGTCCGGGAGATCGCTGCGGGTCTCGACGCCCTGGGGGTGCGGCGCGGCGACCGGGTCTCGCTCGTCGTCCCGCCCGGCGCGGACCTGACGGCCGTCCTGTACGCGTGCCTGCGCATCGGCGCGGTGGTCGTCGTCGCGGACGCGGGGCTCGGGGTGCGCGGACTGACCCGCGCCGTGCGGGGCGCGCGTCCGGACGTCGTCGTCGGCGCCGTCCCCGGGCTGTCCGCGGCGCGGGCACTCGGCTGGCCGGGCCGCCGGATCTCCGTCGCACCGCTGCCACCGGCTCTCGCGCGTGCGCTCGGCGTCCGGCACTCGCTCGTGGACGTCGCCGAGCTCGGTGCCTCGCACGCGCTCCCGCCCGCGCCCGGTCCCGACGACACGGCGGCCGTGCTCTTCACCTCCGGGTCGACCGGACCCGCGAAGGGCGTCGTGTACACCCACGCCCAGCTCGCGGCGGCGTGCACGGCGCTCGCCACCCAGTACGACCTCGGGCCCGGCACGGGGCTCGTCGCCGGCTTCGCGCCGTTCGCGCTGCTCGCCCCGGGCCTCGGCGCCCGCACCGCGATCCCCGCGATGGACGTGACGTCGCCGCGCACCCTCACGGCGTCGGCGGTCGCCGACGCGGCCGCCGCGGTCGACGCGACGGTGCTGTTCCTGTCCCCCGCGGCCCTCGCCAACGTCGTCGCGACGGCCGGCGGGCTCACCGCGGAGCAGCGCACCGGCCTGGGGTCGGTGCGCACGTTCCTGTCCGCGGGCGCCCCGGTGCCGGTCGACCTGCTCGCGCAGGCCGGCGCCCTCCTGCCGCACGCCACCCCGCACACCCCGTACGGGATGACCGAGTGCCTGGTCGTCACCGACATCACGCTCGACGAGATCCGTGCGGCGAGCGGCGGGGCCGAGCGCTCCGGCTCGGCCCCCGGCGACGGCGACGCGATCCGCTTCGGCGCCCGGGTCGGCGCGAGCGCCCCTAGCCGGTCCGGCGCCCGGGTCGGCGCGAGCGCCCCTAGCCGGTCCGGCGCCCGGGTCGGCGCGAGCGACCCCGACCCGTCGGGCGGCCCGGGTGGCTCGAACCGACCGGCCGGCTCGGACGACACCCCGGACTCGGGCGCCCGCCACGCGTCCGGCGCACCCGGCCCCGGAGGCGTGTGCGTCGGCCGTCCCGCGGCGGGGGCGCTCGTGCGCATCGCGCCCCTCGACGCGAACGGTGCCGCGTCCGGCACACCGTCGACCGAGCCGGACGTCACCGGGGAGGTCGTCGTCTCCGCACCGCACCTCAAGCAGCGCTACGACCGGCTGCACCTCACGGACCGGGCGAGCCTGCTCGGCGCGGACACCGCGCCGGGGCCGGACGACGCGGCCGGGCGTTGGCACCGCACCGGGGACGTCGGGCACCTGGACCGCGCGGGCCGGCTGTGGATCGAGGGCCGGCTCGCGCACGTCGTGGTGACCGCCGACGGCGTCGTGACGCCGGTCGGTGTCGAGCAGCGCGTCGACGCGGTGCCGGGGGTCGCCCGGTCCGCGCTCGTCGGGGTCGGGCCGCACGGCGCCCAGGTGCTCGTCGCGGTGCTCGAGCTCGACGGCTCGGCGCGGCGCCGGCCCGTTCTCGCCGAGCCCGGCCTCGCCGCGCAGGTGCGCGCCGCCGCGGGCCGGCCCCTCGCCGCCGTCCTCGTGGTCCCGCGCCTGCCGACCGACGTCCGGCACAACTCGAAGACGGACCGGACCCGGCTCGCCTCGTGGGCCGGGGACGTGCTCGCGGGCCGGCGGGCCGGGCGCCCGTGAGGGTGCTCGTGACGGGTGCGAGCGGCCTGCTCGGGCGGGCGGTCGCGGCCCACCTCCAGGGCGCCGGGCACGACGTGCGCACGTTCCAGCGCCGGCCGAGCCGCGTCCCGGGAGCGGCGGACGTGCTGGGCTCGGTCACGGTCCGGGCGGACGTCGCACGCGCGGTCGCCGGGGTCGACGCGGTCGTGCACCTCGCGGCGAAGGTCTCGCTCGCGGGCGACCCGGCGCAGTTCCACGAGGTCAACGTCGGCGGGACGCGGCACGTCCTCGCGGCGCTCGCCCACCACGGCGTCGAGCGCCTCGTGCACGTCTCGTCCCCGTCGGTCGCGCACACCGGCGCCTCGATCGTCGGTGACGACGCGCTGCCCGCGGACCCGGCCCGCGCCCGCGGCGACTACGCCCGGACCAAGGCCGAGGCCGAGCTCCTGGCGCTCGCCGCCGACCGGCCGGGCCTGCGCGTCGTCGCCGTCCGCCCGCACCTCGTGTGGGGTCCCGGCGACACCCAGCTCGTCGCGCGCCTCGCCGAGCGCGCCCGCGCCGGGCGGCTCCCCGTGCTCGACCGCGGGACCGTGCTGGTCGACACCACGTACGTCGACAACGCGGCGTCCGCGACGGTCGCCGCGCTCGCGCGACTCGACGACCCCGACGGCGCCGTGCGCGGCCGGGCGTACGTGGTGACCAACGGTGAGCCGCGGCCGATCGCGGAGATCCTGGGCGGCATCTGCACCGCGATGGGCGCTCCGGCTCCGCGCCGGCACGTGCCGTCCGCGCTCGCGCGCGCCGCCGGGTCCGTCGTGGAGGCCGTGTGGCGTGTGCGGCCCGGCGCGGACGAGCCGCCGATGACCCGGTTCCTCGCCGAGCAGCTCTCGACCGCGCACTGGTTCGACCAGCGCCGGACGCGCGCCGACCTCGCGTGGACGCCCGCGGTGTCGCTCGACGAAGGCCTGCGCCGGCTGCGGGCGGCGCACGAGGCGGGCCCGGCCGGGGCTCCCCCGGGCTAGCAGCGCGGCCGCCGGCCCGGCCCCGGCCGTCCGCCACAGCCCCGGCTGACCCGCCCCCGCGGTCCGCCACGCCTGAGCATGCAGGCCGGGCGTCACCGCCCTGCGCGCGCCCCGATCGTCGCCGCGAGCGCCGTCAGGTCGCCGCACGTCGCGTCGGCGCCGGCGGCCAGGAGCACGTCGTCCGGCTGGCTCGTGCGGACCCCGAGCACGAGCCCGACGCCGGCGTCGCGGGCCGACGCGATCCCGGCCGGCGAGTCCTCGAGCGCGACGAGCGCGGCGGGCGCGAGCCCGAGGGCCTGCGCGCCGCGGCGGAACGGCTCCGGGGCCGGCTTGCCGTGCGTGCAGTCCTCCGCGGACACGAGCCGCAGCGCCCCGGGCGCCACGCCGAGCAGGTCGAGCGCGGGCAGCGCCCACGAGAGCCGCGCGGACGTCACGACGCACACGGGGACCTCGGTGCGCACGCACGCCGCGAGCAGCTCGGCGGCGCCGGCGACGACCTCGGGCCGGCCGGCCGCCAGCGCGAGCACGTCGAGCACCCCCTCGGTGAGCGCCTCAGGGTCCTCACCCGCCCACGGGCCGTCCAGCACCGGGAACACCTCGACCGCGCGCCGCCCGGCGAACTGGTGCACGACGTCGTCGGGCACGTCCCAGCCGCGCGCGGCGAAGTAGTCGCGGTACGCCTGGCGGTGCAGCGGCTCGCTGTCGACGAGCGTCCCGTCGAGGTCGACGAGCAGCCCGGCGGCGTCGGCGAGGCGCGCGGCCGCGCGGGGGCTCAGCTCCACTCGAACAGCGCGTCGCCCGGGCTGACCTGGGCACCGATCGCGACGAGCGGCGTCAGGCTCCCCGGCGCGCCCTCGAGCGCGACGACCGGGCAGATCGGCGAGCGCCCACCGGCCTCGACCGCGCCCGGATCCCAGCTGACGACCACGTCCCCGGCCTCGACGGCGTCACCCTCGGCCGCGTGCAGCTCGAAACCCTGACCCTGCAGCTGGACGGTGTCGAGCCCGAGGTGCACGAGCGCGGCGCGCCCGTCGTCGCCGACGACCACGAAGGCGTGCGCGTGCAGCTTCGCGATCGTGCCGCTGACCGGGGCGATCGCGTTGACGACGCCGTCGCGGGGCGGGTCGATCGCGAGCCCGGGGCCGACGATCTCGCCGCCGAACACCGGGTCGGGCACGTCGGCCATCGCGTGCACGACGCCCGCGACCGGGGCCAGCACCGTGAGGCCCATCAGCGGAGGTCCTCGATGTCGGAGGCGATCGTGTCGGCCTCGGGGCCCACGACGACCTGGACCGCGGTGCCCGAGCGCATGACGCCGAACGCGCCGGTGGCCTTGAGGACCGCCTCGTCGACGAGCGAGGGGTCGACGACCTCGACGCGCAGGCGCGTGATGCACGCCTCGAGGTCGACGACGTTCGCGTCGCCGCCGAGGCCCGCGAGGATCTGCTCTGCCTTGCTCATGAGTTCTCCCTTGATGTCGGGCGGGGGCTCCTCGGCCCCCACGCCTGTCGAGCGGACCTGCGGTTCACAGGAGCTCCTCGAGGTCCGCCGCGATCGTGTCGACGTGCGGGCCGACCACGACCTGCACGACCCGCCCGGCGATCATCACGCCGTGCGCGCCGGCGACGCGCAGGGCCTTGACGTCGACGAGCGCGGTGTCGCGCACCTCGGACCGCAGCCGTGTGGTGCAGGGCTCGATGTCGACGATGTTGGCGACCCCTCCGAGCGCCGCCAGAATGCTCTGGGCCTGAGCCGTCACCCGTTCCACCCTTCGTTCATGTCGCGACCCCGCTCATCGCCGGGTCGGCCGTCGTCCCGTCGCCGTGCCCCTGCTCCTGCCCAGGCGGCTGTGCCTGCGCCTCGGGGGCGGTCCCGGACCTCGGTGTCAGTGCGCGCCTCGGTGCGCGCAGCGGGACCCACAGGACGTAGCGGTCGGCCCGGTAGACCGACCGCGAGTACACGCACGCGGTCTCGCCGGCGAACGTGCGCCGGGAGAGCCGCAGGACCGCGCGCCCGACGGGGACGCGCAGCAGCTCGGCGTCGGCGGCGTGCACCTCGGTCGCGGCGACGACGTCCTCGCCCCAGTCGGGCTCGAGCCCGCGGCGCCGGAGCTCGCCGTAGACGCTCTGGGGGACGTCGCCGTCGAACAGCCCGGGCACGAGCCGGCAGGGCAGCCAGGACTGCTCGATCGCCATGGGCTCGCCGTCGGCGAACCGCACCCGGTGCAGGTAGAACGTCATCTCGCCGGGGAGGATGTCGAGCGCGTCGGCGATGTCGGGGGTGGCCTCGACGACCTCGGCGGACAGCACCTCGGAGGACGGGGTCATGCCGCGGCGCGCCATCTCCTCGCCGAACGACGCGAGGCGCACCTCGAGGTCGACCTTGCCGGGGGCGACGAACGTGCCGCGGCCCTGCTCGCGGGCCAGCAGCCCCTCGACGACGAGGGCGTCGACGGCCTGGCGCACGGTCATCCGCGAGACGCCGAACCGCTCGCACAGCGCGCGCTCGGACGGGATGGTGTCCCCCACGGCGAGCTCGTGCGTGACGAGCGAGCGCAGGTAGTCCCTGACCCGGACGTGCTTGAGAACCGAGCGACCCACCCTCATCCCCTCGTCGGGCCGCGGCGGGATCGCCGGACTCTTGACACCTTCTGCGGCATTCCATCATGGTTGCCGCAACTGGTCCAGACATCTAGTGCAGCGCGTTCGGCCAACGAAGTCCCGTCGCCCCACCCCCGCCCCACCCTCCACCCGATCGGTCCTGCGCCCCACTCGCACGGCCGCCCACCACGAGGAGTGACCCCCGTCATGACCACCACCACCGCACCCGCCACACGCGAGAAGCGGAGCATCCCCGGGCTGCCGCAGCTCCAGCGCGTCGGCCGCTCGCTCATGCTCCCGATCGCGTCCCTCCCCGCGGCCGCGCTCCTCCTGCGCCTCGGCCAGCCCGACATGCTCGGCGCCGACGGCCTCGCCGCCTCGTGGGGCGACTGGATGCTGCCCGTCGCCGCCGTGCTCGCCGCCGCGGGCAACGCGCTCTTCGCGAACCTGCCGCTCCTCTTCGCGCTCGGCGTCGCCGTCGGGTACGCGCGCAAGTCCGACGGCTCGACCGGGCTCGCCGCGCTCGTCGGCTACCTCGTCTTCAAGGGCGTGTCCGACGCGCTGTCGCCGTACGTCCTCGGCGAGCCCGAGGGCGACGCCGCACAGGAGCTCATCAACTACGGCGTGCTCGGCGGCATCGTCATGGGTCTCGTCGCGGCGCTGCTGTACCAGAAGTACTCGCGGATCAAGCTGCCGCCCTACCTCGCGTTCTTCGGCGGCCGGCGCTTCGTGCCCATCGTCACCGCGGGCATGGCGATCGTCGTCGCCGTGATCGGTGCGCTGGTCTACCCGTGGTTCGACGCGGTTCTCACCGCCGTCGGCGACTGGGTCACCGGCTCGACGATCCTCGGCGCGTTCGTCTACGGCACCGCGAACCGCCTGCTCGTCCCCATCGGCCTGCACCACCTGCTGAACTCGCTGCCCTGGTTCCAGTTCGGGGAGTACACCGACGCGAACGGCGACGTGTGGAGCGGCGACATCAACCGCTTCCTGCACGGCGACCCGACCGCGGGGACGTTCATGACCGGCTTCTTCCCGATCATGATGTTCGCGCTGCCCGCCGCCGCCCTCGCGTTCGTGCACACCGCGAAGCCCAGCAAGCGCAAGGTCATCGCCGGGATCATGGGCTCGGCCGCGCTCGTCTCGTTCGTCACGGGCGTCACCGAGCCCCTCGAGTTCTCGTTCCTGTTCCTCGCGTACCCGCTCTACGTCATCCACGCCGTGCTCACGGGCACGTCCCTCGCGCTGACGAACTGGCTGGACATCCACCAGGGCTTCGGGTTCTCCGCCGGGGTCATCGACTACCTGCTCAACTTCAACATCGCGCAGAAGCCGCTCCTGATCATCCCGATCGGGCTCGCGTACGGCGTCCTGTACTACGTGCTCTTCCGCTTCGTCATCACGCGGTGGAACCTGCGCACCCCGGGCCGCGAGGACGACGAGGCGACGGCCGACCCGAACAACGTGCTGGTCGACCAGCCCGCCGACGCGGCGCCTGCCGACGCCGTGCCCGCCGACGCCGTGCCCGCCACCGTCGGGGCACGCACCGCCGCGCAGCCCGGTGAGGGTTCCCGGAGGGGACAGATCCTGGCAAGGCGGGACCAGGGAACTGGGGTTGGTTCGCTGGCGGGACGGGAAACCAACCCACCGGGGCCTGTTAGACGACACCCCCGCCGACCGGCCCCGGGCCTCAGCCACGGAACCCGCACCCGCCCGTCGACACGTCGCCCGACAGGTCGACCGAGAGCACGAGGACCCCATGACCGACGTCCAGGACCAGCACCTCGTCACCGGCATCGGCGTGAGCCCCGGCCGCGTCGCCGGCCGCGTCACGCGCATGCCCGACGGCGTGCCCGAGCCGCCGGTCGCGCACCTGCCCGAGGGCGCGGACGCCGACGAGGCCGCCGCCCGGGTCTCCCGCGTCTCGGCCGACGTCCAGCACGCGCTCGAGGCCGCCGCCGAGCACGCGACCGGCGAGGGCCGCGAGGTCCTCGAGGCGACCGCCCTCATGGCCGCCGACCAGACGCTCGTGACGACCGCGGCAGAGCTCGTGCGCACGCAGCGCCTCGACCCCGCGCGCGCCGTGTGGGACGCCGCCGCGACCGTCATCGACCAGCTCCGCGCGATCGGCGGGTACCTCGGCGAGCGCGCCCGCGACGTCGCCGACGTGCGCGACCGGCTCGTGTGCGCGCTCGCGGGCCGCCCCGCGCCGGGCGTCCCGCACCTCGGGCACCCCATCGTGCTGCTCGCCGAGGACCTCTCCCCCGCCGACACCGCGACGCTCGACCCCGACGAGGTCCTCGCGATCGTCACGCGCGAGGGCGGACCCACGTCGCACACCGCGATCCTCGCGCGCTCGCTCGGCATCCCCGCGGTGGTGGGCGCCGCGGACGCGGCGTCGGTGCCCGAGGGCGCGCTCGTGCTCGTCGACGGCGCGGCCGGCACGGTGCTCGTGCACCCGACGGACGACGAGGTCGAGCGCGCCGCCGCCGCCGCCCGGCGGGTCCGGACGTTCGACGGCCACGGGCGAACCCGCGACGGGCACGACGTGCCGCTGCTCGCGAACATCGGGCACCCCGGCGGGGCCGCGGCCGCCGCGGCGGCGGGTGCCGAGGGCGTCGGGCTGTTCCGCACCGAGTTCTGCTTCCTCGACCGCCCCGACGCGCCCGGCGTCGAGGAGCAGGTCGCGCAGTACCGGGCCGTGCTCTCGGCGTTCCCGGGCAAGAAGGTCGTCGTGCGCACGCTCGACGCCGGTGCCGACAAGCCGCTGCCGTTCCTGACCGCCCCCGGCGAGCCGAACCCGGCGCTCGGCGTCCGCGGCCTGCGCACCGCGACGCGCGACCCCCAGGTGCTCGACGACCAGCTGGCCGCGATCGCGCTGGCCGCCACGGCGGAGAGCGCCGAGGTGTGGGTCATGGCCCCCATGGTCTCGACCGTCGCCGAGACCGCGGAGTTCGTGGAGCGCTGCGCCGCGCACGGGCTGACCACCGCGGGCGTCATGGTCGAGGTGCCCAGCGCGGCGCTCACCGCCGGGCCGATCCTCGCGCGCGCGGACTTCGCGAGCATCGGCACCAACGACCTCACGCAGTACACGATGGCCGCGGACCGGCTGCTCGGCGAGCTCGCACCGCTGTCGACGGCGTGGCAGCCCGCGGTGCTCGAGCTCGTCGCCGCGACGTGCCGGGGCGGCGCGCGCCACGACCGGCCTGTCGGCGTGTGCGGCGAGGCGGCCGCCGACCCGGCGCTCGCCGTCGTCCTCGTCGGGCTCGGCGTCACGACCCTCTCGATGACGGCGCGCGCGCTGGCCGACGTGGCCGCGGTGCTGGCGAGCGTCACGCACGCGGAGTGCGTCGATCTCGGGCAGCTCGCGCTCGGCGCGGACTCCGCCGAGGACGCGCGCGCGGCGGTGCGCGCGCGCCTCGGGGTGCTGGAGGAGCTGGGGCTGTGAGGCGCCGGCTGCTCGGGTGGTCAGCCGGCGCTGACCAGGTACGTCTCGAGGGCGTCGAGCGAGGCCTCGGCGGCGGCGCCGTCGGACTCGAGCACGACCTCCTCGCCGGCGTGCACGCCGAGCGTCATGATGCTGAGGATGCTCGACGCGGGCACCGGCTCACCGTCGGGGCGGCGCAGCGTCACCGGTGACGGCTGCTCGCCCGCGAGCTTGACGAAGAGCGCCGCGGGGCGCGCGTGCAGCCCCTCGGGGATCGCGACGGTGACGCGACGTGCGGGCATGCTGGCCTCCGGGCTCGGCGACAGTGGTCTAGACCACAGTAGCCCGTCCGGCCGTCCCCGGCCACCGACCTTCGGCCCAGGGCCCGGCTCGGGGTGACCGCGCGTCGGGCCGGGGCGATACTCGACGGGATGACCCCTCGATCCGGCACAGCCCTCGCTGCGGCGCTCCTCGCGGTGGTCCTCACGGGCTGCGGCACGGGCGGCACACCGACCACCGACCCCGGGCCGACGCAGACCGTGCGCGCCCCGGTCGCGGCCGAGCGCACCCACCCGCCGGCACCCACGGCGTCGACCCCCGCCTGGACGCCGCCGCAGCTCGACCTCACGAGCCTCCCGGTCGCGGACCCGTGGGCCGTCCTGCCGCGCGCCGTCCCGGACCCCGAGCCGAGCGCCGTGCCGAGCGGGCTGCTCGTCGCCCCGAGCACGCCCGCTGGCGCCCCGCTCTACGACGCCCCGCGCGGCGAGCCGTTCGCGCTCCTGCCCGTCGCGGCGTACCAGGGCAGCACGTCCTACCCCGTCGTCGCGCAGGACGGCGACTGGTACCAGGTCATGCTCGTGGTCCGGCGGGGGCTGCCCAGCGAGGTCGGGCCCGCGGGCGTCAACGAGGCGACCGGGTGGGTGTGGGCGGGTGACGTGACGACGAGCGCGACCGACCTGCGCATCACCGCGACGCTGAGCACCGGCGAGCTCACGCTGTGGCGCGGCGAGGAGGTGCTCGCGCGCACGGTCGCGGGCATCGGCACGCCCGCGACCCCGACGCCGGTGACGCGCACCTTCGTGATGTCCATCTACCCGGACGCCAACGCGACGTACTCGAGGCTCTTCGTGACCTTCGGCGCGCACTCCCCGACGCTCGACCAGTTCAGCGGCGGGCCCGCGCCGATCGCCATCCACGCCTACCCCAGCCACAGCGGCGCGATCTCGAACGGGTGCCTGCGCATCCCCGCGGACATGCTCGACGCGTTCGCGGGCGTCCCGCTCGGGACCCCGGTGCTCATCACGGCGTGACGTGGCCGTGTCTCACGCGGCCGCGTGCGGGGCCCAGCACGCGGGTCCGCAGCGCACAGGTCCACGGCACGCGGCGGCTCGGCGCGCGGTTGCTCGGCACGCGGTGGCTCGGCGCGCGGTGGTCCAGCACGCCGCGGCTCGGCACGCGGTGGCTCAGCGGGCGCGGCGCAGCAGGAGCCGGTTGACCCCGTAGAGCGCGACGCCGATGCCGAGCAGCACCGCCGCCCGCACGTACACGTCGCCCTCGCGCCCGGTGAGCGGGCTCGCGAGCACGAGGCTCACGACGGCGCCGAGCACGGGCGCCCAGGTCGGTGTGCGGAACCCGCGCTGCCCGCCGCCGCGCGCACCGCCTCCCGAGCGCGTCGTCCCCGGCGCGTCCGTCCCCGCGACCCCGTCCGCCCTCGCGTCGCCCGTCGTCTCTCCCGGGTCCCGCCGCAGCACGAGCACGGCGACGTTCACGACCGCGAACACCAGCAGGAGCAGCAGCACCGTCGTGTCCGCGAGCCCCGCGAGGTCACCGGTGCTCACGAGGGTCAGGGCGATCGCGATCGTGAACGCGATGGCGACCGACGGCGTCCGCCGCCGGCTCACCCGCCCGAGCACCGGCGGCACGATGCCCTCACGCGCCATCCCGTAGACGAGGCGCGAGGCCATGATCATGTTGATCAGCGCCGTGTTGCCCACCGCGAAGAGCGCGATGACCGCGAAGAGCGTCGGCGGGAACGCCAGTCCCGCGACCTTGACCACCTCGAGCAGCGGGCCGGTCGAGTCCTGGAGCGTCGCGGTGTCGACGAGCAGCGTCGAGGTGAACGCGACCGCGAGGTACACGACACCGGTGATCGCGAGCCCGCCGAACAGCGCGCGGCCGAAGTCGCGCCGCGGCTCCTGGCACTCCTCCGCCAGGTTCACCGAGTCCTCGAAGCCGAGCAGCGCGTAGAACGCGAGCGCGGTCCCGCCGAGCACCGCCGTCCAGGCGCTCGCGTCGCCGGGGTCGAGGTCGAGGGCGCGCGACGGCTCCCCGTCGCCGGTCACGACGGCCCACACGCCGATCGCGAGCACGACGAGCAGCCCCGACGCCTCGATCAGCGTGAGCACCACGTTGACCCGCATCGACTCGGAGATGCCGATGAAGTTCACGACGGCGACGAGCGCGAGGAACGCGTACGCGGCGACGAGCGTCGGCACGCTCACGAGCTCGGCGAGGTAGTCGCCCCCGAAGGCCCGCGCCGCGGCGGCGGCCGACGTGACGCCCGACATCATCACCGTGAACGCGACCATGAACGTGACGAACGGGTTGTCGAACGCCTTGTGCGCGTACAGCGCCGCACCGGCCGCACGGGGGAACTTGCCGACGAGCTCGACGTAGGACGCGGCGGTCAGCGCCGCGAGCCCGAACGCGACGAGGAACGGCACCCAGATCGCACCGCCGACCTCGCCCGCGACCTTGCCGGTCAGCGAGTAGATGCCCGCGCCGAGGATGTCGCCGACCACGAACAGCAGCAGGACCTTGCGCCCGACCGTGCGGGCCAGCGGGGCGTCCTCGCCGGCGGCGCGCCCGGAGGCGGGAGGGGCTGAGGGTGCTGACGACATGCGCGACCTCCCGGGTGCCTGACGTGCGACGATGTCCGTCCCGGGCAGTCTCGTCCTGTGCCGGGCCGCGCGCGCGCCGAGCGCGGATGCTCGGCTCGCGCACCTTGCGGCGGTGTCGCGACGCGCGCGGAGCGCACCGTGCCGGCGCCGGCGGGGGCGCGCCGTCCGCGGCGTATCTGCTGCGCCGGCCCGGGCTCCTCACCCCCATGACGCAGATGACGGGGTCCGGCGTCGGCGCGCGGCTGCGCGCCCACGTGCGGGGGCAGGTCTGGCAGCGCGAGGACGACGGGTACGACGCCGCGCGCGCGGTGTGGAACGGCGCGGTCGACCGCCGCCCCGCGGTCGTCGTGCGGTGCGCCGACGCGGAGGACGTCCGCACGGCGCTGCTCGTGGCGCGCGAGCACGGCACACCCCTGTCGGTGCGCGGCGGCGGGCACGACTGGGCCGGGCGCGCGGTCGGCGACGGCGGGGTCGTGCTCGACCTGTCGGCAATGCGCGGGGTCCGGGTCGACCCGGACGCACGCGTCGCCCACGCGCAGGGCGGCGCGCTCGTCGCGGACGTCGTCGACCCCGCGGCGGCCTGGGGGCTCGGCACCGCGACCGCCGTCGTGCGCGGCGTCGGCATGGCCGGCATGACGATGGCGGGCGGGTACGGCGGCCTCGTCGGGCGGTTCGGGCTCGCGCTCGACAACCTGCTCTCGGCGGACGTCGTCCTCCCCGACGGCACGCACGTCACCGCGGCGCCCGACGGCGACCCGGAGCTGCTGTGGGCGCTGCGCGGCGGGGGCGGCAACTTCGGGGTCGTGACCGCGGCGCGGTACCGGCTGCACCCGCTCGGCCCGGTGCTCGGCGGCATGCTGCTGTTCCCCCTGCACGAGGCCGTCGACGTGCTGCGCGGCTACCGCGACGCCATCGCCTCGGCCCCCGACGAGCTCACCGTCATGGCCGGCCTCCTGACCGGGCCCCCCGGGCAGGCCGCGGTGTTCGTCGCCCCGACGTGGAGCGGCGACCTCGCGGCGGGCGAGGCGGCCGTCGCGCCGCTGACCCGGCTCGGGACGCCCGTGGGCGGGGGCGTCGGCCCGACGCCCTACCCGGAGCTCATCCGGATGTTCGAGGCGGGCTCGCCGCCCGGGCGCTCCTACGCGCTCGGCACCCGCTGGCTCCCGGAGCTCACCGACGACGCCGTCCGCACGCTCGCGGACGCCGCCGCGAGCTGCCCCTCGCCGTCCTCGCTGCTCGCCCTGCACCACTTCCACGGCGCCGCCGCGCGGGTCGCCCCGGACGCGACCGCGTTCGCGCTGCGCCGCGACCACCTGCTCGCCGAGGTCATCGCCGGGTGGGTGCCGCCCGGCGCCGACGCGGAGGGCGCCGCGGCGGAGCAGCACGGGTGGGTCGACGAGGTCTCCACGGCGCTCGCCCCGGGTGCCCTGCCCGGCGGCTACCCGAACATCCTGGGACCCGACGACGCCGCCCGGACACGTCTCGGCTTCGGCGCGAACGCCGACCGGCTGCTCGCCGCGAAGCACCGCTACGACCCGGACGGCACGCTCTCGGCGATCGGCGCGCTCGTCCCCTGATCGGCGCCGCCCGGCGTGTCGTCCCGGCCCGCCGGACGCCGCCACCGCGTGGGCCCTCGTCGCGAGCGCGGGCCCGGCGCCGACGGCACACTGGTCGCGTCCGGCCCGCGGACGGGCGCCGGCCCGTCGCGTCCGGCGCGACGAGCGAGGAGCACGCGACGTGGACGGAGCCGACGAGGACGCCTGGTCGGCGGTCGCCGAGGGCTGGGCGGAGCTGTGGGGCCCGTTCGCCGACCCGGTGCGGCGCACGCTGCTCACGGCAGCCGGGGTCGGCCCCGGGACACGGGTCCTGGACGTCGGGTGCGGGAGCGGCGAGCTCCTCGCGCAGGCGCGCCGTCTCGGCGCGCACGCCTCGGGCGCCGACCCCGCGCCCGGGATGGTCGCCCTCGCACGGGCGCTCGCCCCCGACGCCGACGTCCGGGTCGCCGCGGCGGAGGCGCTCCCGTGGGACGACGCCCGCTTCGACGTCGTGACCGCGGTCAACTCGCTGCAGCTCGCGGCGAGCACCGCGGACGCCCTCGCGGAGGCCGTGCGGGTCACCGTGCCCGGCGGCCGGGTCGCGCTCGCGTCCTGGGCGGAGGGCGCGCTCAACGACCTCGACGTCGTCGAGCGCGCCGTCGCCACGGCGGCCGGCGAGGACGTCCCGCCGGACGGCCCGCTGCGCGAGGCCGGCGGGTTCGAGGCGCTGCTCGCCGGGAGCGGCCTGACGGTCGTCGCGGCCGGGCTCGTCGAGGTCCCGTGGGAGGTGCCGGACGACACGACGCTCGTGCGCGGGGTGCTGCTCGGCGAGGACGCCGAGGGCACCGAGTCCGGGCACCGGACCGTCGTGGACGCCGCGCGCCCGTTCCGCACCGCGCAGGGCGGCTACCGGCTCGTCAACGCCTTCCGGTACGCGGTCGCGGTGGCGCCGGCCTGAGCCTGCGGGCGCGGTCCCAGCCCGGAGCGGCGGCGCGGCGCCCGGCCCGGCTCACCCGCGCGCGATGAGCTCGGGCGGGGAGGAGCTGCGCGCGACGACGAGCAGGTCGCCCTGCACGAGGCCGAACGAGCCGTCCGGGCTCGTCGCGTCGAGCGTCCGCGCACCGAGCCGGTCGCGGCGGACCACGAGCACCGAGAACCGCACGGTGCCCTCGCTGTCGACCTGGGCCGGCCCCGGGTCGACCGTGATGCCCTGCGACCAGACGAGCTGCACGTCCGTGCCGGGCGGGAAGTTCTCGCCGTACGCGAGGACGACGGTCCCCGGCTTGCTCACCGCGGGAAGCAGCCGCAGCGTCGGGCGCTGCAGCGCGAGGTCGGCGGCGTCGGTGTCGTTCACCGGGACGGGGTCGGGGGTCGAGGACGTCACGCTCGCGCGAACCTGACCGGTCTGCGTCGACGGCGTCTCGGGCTGGTCGAGCGTCTCGGGGACCTCGGGCGCGGGGACCGGGAACGTGAGCGTCGCGGTGAGCACGCGGGTGTCTCCCGGGCCCAGCGTGCCGAGAGCGCACGTCGTGCCGGGCGGCGGGCACGCGGGGTCGGGGGTCACGGTCGCGAACGGCGGGTACGCGAGAGTCACGACCGTGCCGGACGCCGGAGCCCCCGGCGGGTCGCCGTTGCGCACGACGACCGTCGCGACCACCGGTCGCCCGCCCAGCCACGTCTCCGCCACGTCGAGCGTCACGTCCACCGCGAGGTCGGCGGTCGACGGGACGACGTCCTCGAACGGCTGGTACGCCGGCTGGGTCTCGGGCCCGGGTGCCTGCGCGACCGTGCGCAGCACGGCACCATCGAGCCCGAGCGCGTAGACGCCGCGCTGGTCGGCGTGCCCGGCGGGCTGCCCGGTGACCGCGAGCTCGGCACCGTCGGGCGACCACGCCGGGTCCTCCGTCACCGAGAGCCGCCCGCGGGACGGGGTTGCGGTCCCGTCGGGGAGGATGCCGGTGAGCTGCACGACCGCGGTCACGACCTCGGGCACGTCGGGTCCGTCGCCGCCCGCGTCGGCGAGCGTCACGAGGTGGACCGCGCCGAGGTGCTCGACCGCGAGCCGCGACCCGTCGGGCGACCACGCCGGGGCCTCGCCGAGCAGCGGGACGGTGCACGGCTCCGGGAGCGGGTTCGAGCAGGGTGCCTCCTGGGTGAGCGCCACGTCGCCCGAGCCGTCCGCCGCGTCCATCACGTGCACGCGCGGGGAGGACGGGAACGGGGTGGTCACCCGGCTCGCGAGCGCGGCGACCGCGCGGGTCCCGTCGCCGGGCACGGGCGCGCGCACCACGGCGGCCGCGGCCGGGACGACCCGGTGGACCGTCGCCGTCCGCGCGGCGGCGAGCCTGACCACCGGGCCGTCGTCGGGGTCGGCCGTCACCGTCAGGTCGTCGCTGTCGCTCGCCCGCTGCCCGTCGCTCGTCACGAGGTTCATGACCAGCGTGAGTGTCTCGTTCACCTCGACCTCGTCGCTGTCCATGCCGAGACGGAACACGGGGAGCACGACCGTCCCGGGGAACCCTCCGGGCGGCACCACGCAGGTCACGACCGCACGCCCACCGTCGAACGAGCACGCCGTGATGCCGGCCTCCGGCACGAACACCACGGTCGGCGGCAGCGCCATGCTCACCTCGACGCTGGTCGGGGCCGTGAGCACCGTGGCCTGCGCGAGGACCCGGGAGGTCTCGCCGCTCTCGATCGTCGACGTCTCGATGTCGATCGCCAGGGCCGGCGGGCCGGCCACCGTCACCTCCGCGGCGGCGGAGTCGTTCGACGGGTCGGGGTCCTCGCCCAGCCCGCGCACCGAGGCGGTGACCGGGTAGGTGTCCGGCTGCGTGCCCCTCAGGTAGAACGTCAGGGCCCGGCCGTCCACCGGCCCCGTGAGCCGGCACACCGCACCGCCGGGCTCGGGCGCGCACTCGGGCGGCGGGGTCCCGACGGCCGCGTCCACGAGTCCGCCAAAGTCGACGTGCACCTCCACGGGCGTCGTCGCGCCGGTCGCCGTGAGCGTGACCGTGACCGTCGCGACGCCGCCGGCCGGCACGAGGCTCGTGGCGGGCGTGATCCGCACCCCGAGGTCGGTCCGCGGGGTGACCTGCGCGTACGCGAGGCGCGTGCCGTCCGGCGACCAGGCCGGGTCCACGTCCGCGACGGGGTCGCCCTCGGGGTGGGCACCGACCTGCACGGTGTCGCCCGTCGCGAGGGTCACGACCCAGATCCGGGCAGCCAGGTAGCCAGCGCCGGGCAGGGGGCGGTGACGCACGAACGCGATGCGTGTCCCGTCCGGCGACCACGCCGGGTCGAGGTCGACATCCCCGGGCAGCCGGTCGTAGTCGAGCGGGGCCGCCCCGGTGCCGTCGGTCGCGGCCCGCACGAGGTGGTAGCCCTCGACCGGTGCCGACGGCGCCCACGGGTCGAGGTCCCCGGCGGCGTGCACGAGCTCGGTGCCGTCGGGCGAGTAGGTGGGCCCGACGTCGTCGAGCGGGACGTCGACGCCGTCGCGGCTGACACTCGTGCGGCCCACGGTGCGGCGGTCGGAGCCGTCGGCCCCCACGACGTCCTCGACGTCCGCGTCATGGCTCCGGCGCGTGTACACGACGTCGGACGCGACGTCGTCCCCCTCCTCGACCAGCGGGAAGCCCGGCACGAACGCGCCGTGGGACTCCGCGACGCCCCGCTCGGCGGCGACCGGCGTCGTCGGCCCGTCCTGGGCGCGCACGGGCCCGGTGCCCGTCTCGGGGCCACCGAGGACCGCGACGCGCACGACGTGCACGTCGCCGGCCGGGTCGTCGCGCGTGGTCGTGAGGAGGAGCTCGCGCGTGCCGACCGACCAGGCGGCCTCGCTGCTCTGCTGCTGCGGGACCGCCTCGCCCTCCGGCCCCGCCCAGAGCGGGACCACGGGCAGGTCGGACTGCCCCGCGAACAGGTCCGGCACGGTCACCGTCGCGAGCGAGCCGTCGGTGCGGTACCGCGTCGTGGTGAACACGACGTGCGCCTCGCCGCGGGTGTCGGTGCCGGGCATGACCGCGGGCTGGGTGTCGGCGCTCGGGCCGGTCGTGAGCTGGACGAGCCCGGCCTCGCCGCCGGCCGCCAGGTCCACCTGGACCGCGTAGAGGTCGCCGAGCGTCGGCGCCGCGGCGGCTTCCGGCGGCGTCGCCGGGTCGGGCCGGTCGCTGCTGAAGACCAGGACCTCGCTGCCCAGGGCCCAGGCCGGCCACGTGTCGTCGGCCGCGTCCGTGGTGACCCGCACGGCGGCGAGCGGTGCGTCGTCGGTGCAGCTCGCGGGTGCCTCGCCGAGGGGCACGACCCAGATGTCCCAGCCGCCCGCGCGGTCCGACGCGAACGCGACCGCGTCGCCCGACGGGGACAGCACGGGGTGGCTCTCACGGGCGTCGTTGGCGCAGGTGACGCGCAGCGGCGGCTCGGAGTCGGGCGGGTCGACCCACACCTCCCCGTCGGCGTCGCCGCCGGAGGTGCTGACGAACGCGAAGGTCTGCTCCGCTGCGGAGCCCTCGCCGGTGTGCACCGCGCGGGCGTCGACCGCGGGCGGCGGGATCGTCCCCGGGCCGATCTGGTACGTGGCGGGCGGCTCGTCGCCGCCGCCCTCACCGTCGTCGTCGACGAACCGGAAGACGCGAGCGGTGCGGAGCTCGTCGCGGTCCGCCGTGAACCCCAGGCGCGCGTCGGCACGGGCCGGCAGCACGGTCGCGACGCCGGCCGCCCGCACCGAGGACGCGGGCACGGCCGACAGGCCCACGGCCGCGGGCAGCGCGCACGCGAGGGCCAGGACCAGCACCGGGGAGGAGTGCCGCACGTCGGACCGCCCGTCTCGTCGACCGGGACGCCGCACCCGGGCACCGGGCAGCGGCGTCGTCGTCCTCCACCCTGCCGAGCGGTGCGCCCGCGACCGCACCGGCGCGGGGCAGACGATGGGGTGAGGCGACCGGCCCCAAAGGGCAGAGCGCCGGGTGGCGCCGCCCGGACCGGGTGCGGGGTCGAGGCGGCCTGGGTCCGCGCGCCGCCTCGACCCCGTGGCACGACGAGGCGCACGACCCGGCGCGCACGACCGGGCGCACGACCCGGCGCACACTGGGGTGATGGTGGTGCGCCGCAGGGTCGTCGTCCGCGGGGAGGTCCAGGGCGTCGGTTTCCGCTGGGCGTGCGCCCGCGAGGCGCAGGCCCTGGGGGTGCACGGCTGGGTGCGCAACCGGCCCGACGGCGCGGTCGAGGCGGTCGCGGAGGGCGACCCCGCGGCGGTCGAGCAGCTCGTGGCCTGGGCGCGACGTGGTCCGTCGCACGCGCACGTGGCCGCCGCCGAGGTCACGTCCGAGGAGCCCGAGGGGCTGCCGGGCTTCCGGATCGTCGCCTGACGTGCCACGGCCGCCCGGCCGTCACGTGTCCGCGCCGTCCTCACGCTGCTCGGGCAGGGCCGGCAGCTCGCCCCGCGGGACCCCGCCCGGCCGGCCGTCGAGCCCCGGTCCGCGACCGTCGTGCTCGTCCCACGTGCGCGCGAGCCCGCTGCGGTGGTCGCCCGCGGCGTGGCCGAGCGCGAAGCCGCCGGCACCGGCGACACCCGCCGCGAGCAGCGCCGCGAGCGCGAGCGCGAGGAGCGGACGGGCCGAGACCCGCTCCCGGAGCCGGGAGGTCACATGCCCGAGACGCCCCGGCGGCGGGGTGGCGTCCGTCGGGACGGCGTGCACGACGGCCGGCGCGGGCTGGTGCACGGAAGTCGGCGCGGCGGCCGTCGGTGCGGCGAGCGTCGGTGCGGCGGCCGTCGGTGCGGCGACCGTCGGTGTGGCGGCCGTCGGTGCGGCGACCGTCGGTGCGGCGGCTGCGGGCGAGGTCGCCGTCGGCCCGTCGACCGTCGGCGCGACGGCCGCTGGCGCGGCGACCGTCGGTGTGGCCGCCGTCGGCGCAGCGGCTGCGGGCGCGGTGGCCGTCGGCCGGGGCGGTGCCGTGTCGGCCGGGTCGGGCGTGGTTCCGGGACGGGGCTCCGGCGCGGCGTTCGTGGTCATGGGGGCCTCCTGGCTCGGTCGTGCGGGCGCACCGTGCGCCGAGGTCCAGGCAACGACGGGCACCTGGGCGGGTGGCAGACGCCGCCTGTGCGCCCGCCGTGAGACGGGTGTGCGCGCTGCCCGTGGGCACGCGTCCTGGCGTGCCGCGCACGCGTGCACGTCACCCCAGGAGCCGGACCGTCCCTGCCGTCCCGTCGACCTCCACGGGGTCGCCGTCGCGCACCGCCGCGAGGACACCGGGAACCGCGAGCACCGCGGGGATGCCGTGCTCGCGGGCGACGACGGCGGCGTGCGAGAGGACCCCGCCCGTCTGCGTGACGACCGCCGCCACCACGCCGAACAGCCGCGTCCACGCCGGGTCGGTGAAGCGGCACACGAGCACGTCCCCCGCCCGGACGGCGTCGAAGCCCTCGGGTCCGGTGACCACGCGCACCGGCCCTCGTCGCACGCCGCGGCTCCCGGGCACCCCGCGGAGCACCAGCGCCTCGGGCGGCGCGGCGGCGGAGGGCTCGGCGGCGGAGGGTTCCGGCGACCCGCGCCCCGGGAGACCCGCGGTCACCGGCCGCGCCTGCAGCACGTGCACGACGCCGCCGGCGACCGCCCACTCGACGTCCTGCGGGCCGCCGAGCAGCGTCGCGAGGTCACGGCCGAGGTCCGCGAGCCCGCGCACCGCGGCGTCGTCGAGGCAGCGCGCGGCCGCGAGCGCACCGGCGACCGCCGCGGTGCGGACGACCGTCCCGGCCCGGTCGACGCGCGTCGTCTTGGCGCCCACCCGCGTCTCGACCGCCCCCGAGGCGTGCACCACGTGCCGGTCGGGCGTCACGAGACCGCCGACGACCGACTCGCCGAGCCCCCAGGACGCCTCGACGACGACGGGGTCGCCTGGCGCGTCACCGGTGAACAGCACCCCCGCGACGTAAGCGTCGACGTGCCGCTGGACGAGCACCGCGGTCGCCGGGGTGGCGGTGTCGTCGTCGAGCCGCCGGTAGGCGACCGCCTCGGGTGACCAGAGCGACGCCCAGCACGCGCGCACGGCGTCGACGACCGCACCGGCGCCGCGGACCCCGAGCCGCGTGAGGTGCTGCCCCGCGGCGGTGCGTGTCGTGCCGTCCTCGCCGGTGGCGGACGAGCGGACGGCGACCGGACCGCCGCCGAGCCGCACGAGCACCCGCTCGACCTCGCGGAGGAGCGCCGGCGGGAGGTCGGCCTGCGCGAGGGCGCGCTGCGCCGCCTCCGGCCCGCCCCGGCGCACGAGTCCTGCGACGTCGAGCCGCTGCGCCGCCGCACGGTACGCGGCGAGCGGCACGACCGCGCCCGGCGGCACGGGGAGGCCGGCGCGCACGAGCCGCCCGAGGGTCCCGGCCTTGCCGCCCGCGACGGCGGTGGTCGCTTCCTCGAGTGTCAGCAGCACGAGACCCTCGTCCTCTCCCGCCCGAGTCCCGGACGACGTGCGTCATCAACGAATTGTTGACAACATCTCGTTGATGATGCACGGTCGGCCCATGGAGCACAACGACCCGGCGCCGACCGAGGCAGCGGCGGGCACCGCGCAGGCCGACCAGACGCAGGCCGGCGACGAGCACCGCGCACGCACCCTGCTGCTCGACCTGGGCGCGGCCGGCCTCGACGCGCGCCCCTGGGAGCCCGGCGGCACGCCGCCCTCCGCGGTCGACCTCGTCCGTTTCTTCCTCTGGCGGTCCGGCCGCGACCACCCGGGCGGCACGCGCTCGGACGGCACGCGTACGGACGGCACGCGCTCGGGCGGCACGCGCCCGGACAGCCCGGAGGCGGCCCGCGCCGCCCTCACCCTCCTGCCCGCCGCGCGCGCCGAGCTCGACGGGGTCGAGACCGCGCTGCTGTTCACCGCGCGCGGCGCGGGCCTGACCTGGGCGCAGATGGCGGACGCGCTGGGCATGAACTCGCCGCAGGCGTGCCAGCAGCGCCTCGACCGCCTGCTGACCCGACGTGCGCGCGACGACCGCGGGCGGCCCGCGTGACGCGCACGTCGCCGGACGCGCTGCTCACGCTGCATGCCGTCCGCCTGCGCGGCTTCACGGGCGCCGAGGCTGCCGCACGCCGCTTCGCGCTCGACCCGGACGCCGTCGAGGAGCTGCTGCTGGACCACCAGGCGCTCGGTCTCGTCGCGTGGTCGGAGTTCGCCGGGCTCGGCGGCTGGTCGCTGACCGACCGCGGGCGCGCGCACGGCGAGCAGCTCCTCACCGCGGAGCTCGCCGCCGTCCCGGGCGGGCGCGAGGCCGTGGCCGCGACCCACACGGCGTTCCTGCCCCTCAACGACCGGCTGCAGAGCGCGTGCACGAGCTGGCAGCTGCGCCCCCGGCCCGGGGACCCGCTCGCGGAGAACGACCACACCGACCCCGCGTGGGACGGCCTGGTCGTCGCGGAGCTCGACGCGCTCGCCCGGGCGCTCGTCGCGCTCGTGGCCCGGCTGACAGGGGTGCTGGACCGCTTCGGCGGGTACGACCGGCGGTTCTCCACAGCGCTCGACCGCGTCCTCGCGGGCGACGGGAGCTGGGTCAACCGGACCGGCGAGGACTCGTGCCATACGGTGTGGTTCGAGCTGCACGAGGACCTGATCGCGACGCTCGGGCTGTCGCGCGGCGCCTGAGCCGCACCGGCTGCCGTCGCACCACCCCGACGGCCCGGGTCACGTGAGCGTCGGCAGCACCTGGTCGCGGGCGAGCACCGTCCGGAACGGGTCCCCGCGCTCCGCGACCCGGTCGAGCACCGTGCGCAGCGTGAACGCGTCGGGCCGCAGCCAGTCCTCGTCGAGCTCCTCCCACGTGATCGGCGCCGACACCGGTCCCCCGGGCGCCGCGCGCGGGCTGTACGGCGCCACGAGCGTCTTGTTGACCGCGTTCTGCGTGTAGTCGAGCCGCGCGAGCCCCCCGCGCTCGTGCACGCCCCAGCGCCAGCTCACGAGCTCGGGCACGACAGCGCCGACCGTGCGCGAGACACGCTCGACCCACGCGCGCGTGTCGTCGAACCCCGGGCCGGGAGCGATCGGGACCCAGATCTGGATGCCGCGCCGGCCGGTGAGCTTCGGCTGGGCGCGCACGCCGAGGTGCTCGAACGCGTCGCGGTGCAGGCGCGCGAGCAGCACGACGTCCTCCCACGCGGTCGACGTGCCCGGGTCGAGGTCGACGAGCGCGTAGCTCGGGCGCTGCGGCTCGGCGGTCGGCGAGGTCCACGCGTGCCACTCGAGGGCCCCGAAGTTCGCGGCCCACACGAGCGCGGCGGGCTCGTCGACCACGAGGTACGTGCGCGTGTCCCCCGGCTCGACGTCGGGCCGGTCCCACCGCGGCAGCCAGTCGGGCGCGTGCCCCGGGAGCTCCTTGTGCCAGAACCCGGAGCCGCCCGCACCCTGCGGGAACCGGTGCATGTTGAGCGCGCGGCCCCGCAGGTACGGCAGCGCCACGGGGGCGATCCGCGCGGCGTAGCGGACGAGCTCGCGCTTGGTCACGGGCTCCTCGCCGGGCCGGGCGGGGAACAGCACCTTGTCGAGGTTCGTGACCTTGAGCCTGCGCCCGTGCACCTCCCACGTCCCGCCGGGGCCGAGGTCGTCGAGCGCGGCGAGCTCGTCGTCGGTCGGGGCGGCGACGTCCGGGGGCACCGCGACCGACGCCTGCGCCGCCGGGAGGTCGGAGCGCCAGAGCCGGTCGGGGTCGGCCTTGACCTCGTCGTTCGTCCGCCCGCTCAGCACCGAGTGCGGGTGGTCCTCGGCGTCCCAGCCCTCGACGGCGTGCTCGTCGCGCTTGTGCAGCAGGAGCCACTGCTCCTTGCCGTGCGCGCCGGGCCCGCCGCTGCGCACGAGGACGAACCGGCCGCGCAGCTTCGACCCGTGCAGCTCGACGTGCAGCTCGCCCGCCGCGACCTCGGCGCCGGGGTCGTCGCTCTTGTACGGCTCCCACGTCCCCCGGTCCCACACGATGACGTCGCCGCCGCCGTACTCGCCGGACGGGATGACACCCTCGAAGTCCTCGTACTCGAGCGGGTGGTCCTCGACGTGCACCGCCATGCGCCGCACCTGGGGGTCGAGCGTCGGCCCGCGCGGCACCGCCCAGCTCACGAGCACCCCGTCGATCTCGAAGCGCACGTCGTAGTGCAGGCGGCGGGCGCGGTGGCGCTGCACGACGAAGCGCCGCTGCCCCTCGACGGCGCCGGGCGCGGGCGTGCCCGACGGCTCGGGGGTCCGCGCGAAGTCGCGCATCGCCCGGTACGTCTCGAGCTCGCCGGTCTGCCGCTCCCGCGCTGCCACCACCCGGCCCCCTGACCTCGGCCCGCGGACCGTGCCCACGGGCGGCGCGCGGTGCTGCGCCGTGCTCACGCTAGGACGCCGGAGAGCGGGCCGCACGTGTGCGCCGCGCGACCGGCCGGCGCCCGCCGCTCACTCCCGCGTGAGCGGCGGGTGCAGGGCGGTCGCGTCGCCGCGGCGGTACACCGTGGCGGGCCGGCCGCGTCCCTCGGTCCGGGTGCGCCCGGTGTCGACGAGGAACCCCGGGGCGCCCGTGACCTTGCGGTGGAAGTTGCGGGGGTCGAGGTGCTGGCCCCACACGGTCTCGTAGACCTGGCGGAGCTGCGCGACGGTGAACTCGGGCGGGCAGAAGGCGGTCGCGAGCGGGCTGTACTCGAGCTTCGCGCGGGCCCGTTCGAGCCCGTCGGCCAGCACGCGCGCGTGGTCGAAGGCGAGGGCGTCGCCGAGCGCCGCGTCGACCGGGACCCAGTCGGCGGCGGCCGCGTCGGTCCCGGCGCGGGGTTCGGGGAGGTCGGGGGCGAGCGCGAGGTACGCGACGGACACGACGCGCATCCGCGGGTCGCGCTCGGGCTCCCCGTACGAGCCGAGCTGTTCGAGGTGCCCGGGGACGTCCCGGAGCCCGGTCTCCTCGGCGAGCTCGCGCTCCGCGGCGGCGTCGAGCCCCTCGTCCGGGCGCACGAACCCGCCGGGGAGCGCGCGCTGCCCGCGGAACGGCTCCGCGCCACGCTCGACGAGCAGGACCTGCAGCGTCGCGCCCCGGAGCGTGAGCACGACGAGGTCCACGGTCACCGCGAACCGCGGGTAGGCGGAGGGCGTGTAGGTGCGGGGTCCCATGCGGGCCACTCTATATCGTCAAGTTGACGATTAACCACGTACTGTTTTATCGTCATCGCGACGACAAACAGAGGAGAACCTCGTGGCCACGATCAGCCGCTACCCCTTCGTCCGGCACCTCCGGACTGCCCCCACCTCGCACGTCGTGCAGCTGCGCGGCGGCGCCGTCCGCCGGTCCGGCACCGGGCTGTCGTTCTGGTTCCGCCCCCTCACCGCGGTCCTGTCGGAGATCCCCGTCGACGACCGCGAGCTGCCTCTCGTCGCCCGCGCCCGTACCGCCGACCTCCAGGAGGTCACCGCCCAGGTCACCGTCAGCTACCGCTTCGAGGACCCCGAGCTCGTCGCCCGGCGGCTCGACTTCGGCATCGACCCGGGCACCGGCGCGTGGACCGCGAGCCCGCTCGACCAGGTCGCGCACCTGCTCGGCGAGCTCGCCTCGGGGCACGTCATGGACGCGCTCGCCGGCAGCACGCTGCGCGAGGCGATCTCCTCGGGCACCGGGCCGCTGCGTGCGCGGGTCACCGCCGCACTGCTCGCCGACGACCGGGTGGCCGCGACCGGGCTGCGCGTGCTCGGCGCCCGCATCGGCTCGGTCCGGGCCGACGCCGACCTCGAGCGCGCGCTGCAGACGCCGGCCCGCGAGCAGGCGCAGTCGGAGGCCGAGCGGTCGACGTTCGAGCGGCGCGCGCTGGCCGTCGAGCGCGAGCGCGCGATCGCGGAGAACGAGATGACCAACCGCATCGAGCTCGCGGGCCGCGAGCAGCAGCTCGTCGCGCAGGAGGGCACGAACGCCCGCGCCCGCGCGGACGAGGCCGCCGCCGCCGCGCTCATCGAGGCCCGGGCCCACGCGGACCGTCAGCGCGTGCTCGCCGCCGCGGCGGCCGAGGCGGCGCGGCTGCAGGGCGAGGCCGAGGGGGCCGCCGAGGGCGCCCGCATGGCCGCCTACGCCGACGTGCCGCGCGAGGTCCTGCTCGCCGTGGCGCTGCGTGAGCTCGCCGGGAACCTGCCCGCGATCGGCCAGCTCACGCTGACCCCGGACGCGCTCACCGGGGCGCTCACCGCGCTGACCGCCGGGCGGGGTGAGTGACGTGACGCTCGCCCCCCGCGCCGTCGTCGTGCACCGGCGCAGCGCGCTCGACGAGCTCGTCGACCGTCACGGCACCCGCGGCCAGGCCGAGTTCTTCCTGCGCACGCGCGGCCGCGACCTCGCCGAGGTGCAGGCCGGTCACGACGCCCTCGTCGACGCGCTCGCCCGGACCCGGGCCGCCATCCCGGCGCACTGGCGCCGCGGGGACGTCGACCGCGACGACCTGCACCGCTTCGCCTTCGAGCCGCAGGACGTGTGCGTCGTCGTCGGGCAGGACGGCCTCGTCGCGAACACCGCCAGGTACGTCGGCTCCCAGCCGGTCGTGGGCGTCGACCCCGAGCCCGGGCGCAACGCCGGCGTCCTCGTGCGGCACCGCCCGGCGTCGGTCGCGCGGGTGCTCGACGCGGTCGTGCGCGGCACGGCGCGCGTCGAGCCCCGGGCCCTCGTGCGCGCGTCGCTCGACGACGGCCCGTCCCTCGAGGCGCTCAACGACGTCTACATCGGGGACGTGGGCCACCAGTCCGCCCGGTACGCGCTGCACGTGCCGGGCGGGGCGAGCGAGGCGCAGTCGTCCTCGGGCGTCGTGGTGACGACCGGGACGGGCGCCACCGGGTGGGCCGCGTCGCTCGCCCGGGGCCGGGCCGACGCTCCCCCGCTCCCCGGACCCGCGGCGTCCACGCTGGCCTGGTTCGTGCGCGAGGCGTGGCCCTCGCCGAGCACCGGGACGGCCCTCACCGCGGGGACGCTGGCCACGGGCGCCGAGCTCGCCGTCGTCGTGGGATCGGAGTCGCTCGTGGTGTTCGGTGACGGCCTCGAGGCGGACCGGCTGACCGCGACGTGGGGCCAGACGGTGCGCGTGGGGCTCGCCACGCGCCGGCTCCAGCTCGTGGTGTGACGGGCCGCCCCGCGGTGCACCACCGCAGCGTCAGCCCTGGCGGGACCAGTCCGGGAGCTGCTGGACCGACCACTGGTTGCCGTCCGGGTCGGCGAACCCCGTGAACCGACCCCACGGCAAGTCCTCGACCGGCGGCGCCTCGACCCCCCGCGCGAGCAGGTGCTCGCGCGCGGCGTCCGCGTCGTCGACGACGACCTGCAGGCCACGCAGAGACCCGGGCTCGGCGTCCGAGAGCCCCAGCCCGAACGCGATGGAGCACGCCGAGCCCGGTGGGGTCAGCTGCACGAACCGCAGGTCCTCGCGGACCACGTTGTCCTGGTCGGCGACGAAGCCGACCTTGTCCACGTAGAACTCCTTGGCCCGGTCCACGTCGCTGACCGGGACGATCACGAGCTCGAGCCTGAAGTCCACCGGGGCCTCCACCGACCGGGCCGCCGACCCGACGCCGGCGACGGTTCCCCATCGTCCCGCCGACCACCGGCACGACGACAGGCCCCGACACCGCCGGCGCGCTGCCCCTTCGGCCCTTTCCTCGGCACCGGCGCCCCGCGGAACGCGGGGATTCCCCTCGTCCCGGACGGGAACCCGACGGGCTGCCCCCCGCCCCGCGCCCGAGCGGTTGCGGCACCAGGGCCGGCACGCGAGCATCGCGCGATGACGAGCCCCGAGCGTGAGCACGACCTGGTCCTGCACGGTGCCACGGGCTTCGTCGGGCGGCTCGTGGCCGCGCACCTCGCGGAGCACGCGCCCCCGACAGCCCGCATCGCGCTCGCCGGGCGGTCGCGCGCCCGCCTGGCCGAGGTCCGCGCCGGCCTCCCCGCCCGGGCGCGCGACTGGCCGCTGCTCGTCGCCGACGCGCACGACGACGCGTCGCTCGCCGCCCTCGCCGCAGCCACCCGCGCGGTCGTCACCACGGTCGGCCCGTACGCCCGGCACGGGCTGCCGCTCGTCGGGGCGTGCGCCCGGGCGGGCACCCACTACGCCGACCTCACCGGCGAGGTGCTGTTCGTGCGGGAGGCAGCGGACCGGTTCGACGCGGTCGCCCACCGGACGGGCGCGCGCCTCGTGCACGCGTGCGGCTACGACTCGGTGCCGTCGGACCTGAGCGTCCTGCTGCTGCACCGCCGCTGCGCCGCCGACGACGCCGGGGCGCTGAGCGACGTCCGCCTCGTGGCGACCGCGCGGGGCGGCCTCAGCGGCGGGACCGTCGAGTCGATGCGCGGCGTGGTCGCGGAGGCGCTGCGCTCGCCAGACGCCCGGCGCGTCCTCGCCGACCCGTTCTCGCTCAGCCCCGACCGGGCCGCCGAGACGTCCGTGGCGCAGCCGTCGGACGCGCCCGCGCCGCACCGCGGTCCCGGTGCGCGGTGGACCGCGCCGTTCCTCATGGCGTCGTTCAACAGCCGCGTCGTGCGGCGCAGCAACGCGCTGCAGGGCTGGGCGTACGGGCGCTCGCTGCGCTACGGCGAGGTCATGGGGGTGGGCCGCGGGGTGCGCGGGGCCGTGGCCGCGGCGGGCGTGACCGCGGCGCGCGGGGTGCTCCCGGCGGCGATGGCGTTCCCACCGACGCGGGCGCTGCTCGACCGCGCCCTCCCGGCGCCCGGGTCGGGACCGTCCGAGGAGACGCGGGCCCGGGGCTGGTTCCGGATGCGGACGGACGCGATCACGACGTCGGGCCGGCGCTACCGGGCCGTCGCGGCGGCACAGGGCGACCCCGGCTACGCCGCGACGGCGGTCATGATCGGCGAGGCGGGTCTCGCGCTCGCGCTCGACGCCGACCGGCTCCCCGACCGCGCGGGCTCGCTGACCCCGGCGACCGCCCTCGGTGACGTGCTCGTCGAGCGCCTGCGCGCCGCGGGCCACACCTACGACGTCGTGGAGCTCCGTCCGGTGTCCGCGACCCGGCGCGCGTGAGCGGCGCGCCCGTCCGGTGAACGAGGTCCACCGGTACGACGTCGAGGTCGTGCACCTGCTCGTCTCGCCGCGGCACGCCTACGCGGGCCGCCCGCGCGACGGCGCCGCCGACGTCCCGTCGACCGACGCCGCGCTCGTCGAGGTGGTCGCGGGCAAGGGGATCGTCGGGGACCGCTTCTTCGGACACGCCGCGCACGCCGACGCGGCGGTGACCCTCCTCGCGGTCGAGGCGCTCGAGGCGATGGCCGCCGAGCTCGGCGCCCCACCGTTCGACCCCCTGCGCGCACGCCGCAACGTCGTCCTGCGGGGTGCCGAGCTGGGCCCGCTGCTCGGCGAGGAGCTCGTCCTGGAGCAGCCGGGCGGAGCGGTCCGCCTCCGCGCCGCGTCGGTCGCCGCACCCTGCTCGTGGATGGACCACGTGCTCGCGCCCGGCGCGCTCACGGCGATGCGCGGCCGGGGCGGGCTGCGCTGCCGGCCGCTGACGACGGGGACCCTGCGGCGCGGCCCGGCGACGCTCGTGAGCCCCGTGCCGCTCGACCCCGGCCGGGCGGGTGCACCAGGGCCGGCGCGCCGCCCGCGCCGGACGGCCTGACCGTCGCGGCCCTGTGCCACCCACCCGCCGCCCACCTGGCCTCGACGTGCACGCCGCGCGCACGAGATCTCCGCACGGACCCGGCACGACGCATACCTAGCACCGCTAGGGTCGATACCCTGCAGATCTAGGTATGGAGGCGATGTGCGCATCGACAAGGACCTCGTGGCCGCCTCGGCCACACCGCTCGTCCTCGGGATCCTCTCGGACGGCGAGCAGTACGGCTACGCGATCCTCAAGCGCGTCGGCGAGCTCTCGGGCGGGCGCATGCAGTGGACCGACGGCATGCTCTACCCGCTCCTGCACCGGCTCGAGCGCGTCGGCTACGTGTCGTCCTCGTGGAGCACGTCCGAGGCAGGGCGCCGGCGCAAGCACTACGCGCTGACCGAGGCGGGCCGCGCGGCGCTCGCCGAGCGTCAGGAGCAGTGGACGGTCGTGGCCGACGCGCTGCGGCAGGTCTGGCAGCAGGCCCAGCGACCCGCCGGGCTCGTGGAGGGGTGGGCGTGATGGCGCAGGACGCCGAGCTCGAGGCGCAGATCGACCGGTGGCGCGGGTACGTGCAGCGACGCCGGGCGATCTCCACCGCGGACGTCGAGGAGCTCGAGGACCACCTGCGCGGCCAGGTCGCCGACCTGCAGGCGACCGGGCTCGACGACGAGGAGTCGTTCCTCATCGCCATCAAGCGCCTCGGCAACCTCGACGCCGTCTCGCGCGAGTACGCCCGCGAGCACTCCGAGCGGCTGTGGAAGCAGCTCGCGCTCGTGCCCGACGCCGACGACGGGACCGGCGCACCGTCCCGGCGCGAGCTCGCCGTCGTGCTGGCCCTCGCCGTCGGGGCGGGCCTCGCCGTCAAGGCCGGGGCGACGTGGATCGCCGACGAGAACGCGCTCGCCCGGAACGTCGCCGTGCTCGTCGTGCCGCTCCTCGCCGCGTACTTCGCGTGGAAGCGACGGCTCACCGTCCCCGTGGCGGCGACGCTCGTCGCTTCGTTCGCCGCGGTCGCCGTCGTCGTCAACGTCTACCCGTTCGAGCGCGGCGGCTCGACCGAGGTGCTCACCGTCGTGCACACCCCGGTCGTCCTGTGGCTGCTGCTCGGGCTCGCCTACGTCGGCGGCCGGTGGCGCTCCGACCGCGGCCGGATGGACTTCGCGCGGTTCACCGGCGAGCTCGCGATCTACCTCACGCTGCTCGCGCTCGGCGGCGGCGTGCTGGTCGGCCTGACGTTCGCGGTCCTCTCGGCCGTCGGCGTCGACGTCGAACCGGTCATGGAGGACTGGATCCTGCCGTTCGCGGTCCCGGGCGCCCTCGTCGTCGCCGCGTGGCTCGTCGAGGCGAAGAAGAACGTCGTCGAGAACATCGCCCCGGTCCTCACGCGGGTCTTCACGCCGCTGACGATCGTCATGCTGCTCGCGGTGCTCGTCGTGCTGCTGTCCTCGGGCGGCCTCGCGGACGTCGACCGCGACCTGCTCATCCTCATGGACGCGATCCTCGTGCTCGTGCTGTGCCTGCTGCTGTACTCGCTCTCGGCGCGCGACCCGCTGGCCCCGCCCGGGCTGTTCGACGGGCTCCAGCTCGTGCTCGTCGTCGCGGCGCTCGCGGTCGACGCCGTGATGCTCACGGCGATGCTGACCCGCATCGCCGAGCTCGGGTCGAGCCCCAACCGGGTCGCCGCGCTGGGCCTCAACGTCCTGCTGCTGGTCCACCTCACCGGCTCCGCGTGGCTCACCGCGCGCTTCCTGCGCCGCCGGGTCGGGCTCACGACGCTCGAGCGCTGGCAGACGCGGTACCTGCCGGTCTACGGCGCGTGGGCGGCCGTGGTCGTCGTGGCGTTCCCGCCGGTGTTCGGGTTCGCCTGACCGCCGGCGGCGCCTGGGCCGCTCCCGACGCGACGGAGGCGCGAGGACCCAGGTCCCCGCGCCTCCGTCGCCGTGCCTGCCGGCCCGCTCAGTCCTGCGGCGGCGCCGCCGAGATGTCCGCGAGCGCGGAGTCGGAGTCGAGCGCGACCGCGAGGTCGCCGATCGTCACGATGCCGACGGCCTGGTCCCCCTCGACCACCGGGACGCGGCGCAGGGCGCGCTCGCGCATGAGGTGGACGACCTCGGCGACGTCGTCGTCCGGACCGACGGTGACGAGCTCCTCGGTCGCGAGCTGACCCACCGGCGCATCCAGGCCGATCCCGGCGGCCAGGCCGCGCACGACGAGGTCACGGTCCGTGACGATGCCGACGACAGCGCCGTTCTCCGCCACGATGAGCGCCCCGACGTCCTGCGTGGCCATCGTCTGCGCGACGGCGTGCAGCGTGTCGGTCACCTCGACGACGGTCGGGTGCGGGGTCATGAGGCTCGAGACGGTGCGTGCCATGGGTACCTCCCGGTGCGCGGTGCGGTTCGAGCGTGCGCTCGACGTCGCACCCACTGTTCAGCACGCCGCTGGGACCCGCATCCGCAGACCTCAGCGCCCGATGCGCCGGTGACGGCACCGCCGGAGCGGGCGGGCGGGCGGCGCGGTCGGCCGGCCCTCGACCCGAGCCCCGGGTGCCTACGCCGGGACCGCGCTGCGCCCGGTGGACCGCGCGGGGGACGTCGACCGGCGGACCACGAGCTCGGGCTCGAACAGGAGCTCGTCCCGCGCGACGTCGGCCCCCGCGATCATGCTCGCGAGGAGCTCGACGGCCGCGCGGCCCATGGGCTCGATCGGCTGCCGGACGGTCGTGAGCGCCGGGTCCGTGGAGTTCATCAGGTTCGAGTCGTCGTAGCCCACGACGGAGACGTCGCCCGGCACGTCGAGGCCGGCGCGCCGCACCGCGCGGATCGCGCCGAGGGCCAGCGGGTCGCTCGCGCACACGACCGCCGTCGCGCCGGCGGCCAGCAGCCTCGTCGTCGCGGCCTGACCGCTCTCGAGCGAGTACTGGCTGTGCACCACGAGCTCCGGGTCGAACGACGACGAGCTGCGGGCCGCGAACGCCTGCGCCGCCGCGAGCTTGCGCTCGGAGGGGACGTGGTCCGGCGGTCCGAGCAGCAGCCCGACGCGCTCGTGCCCGAGCGAGTGGACGTGCCCGAGCGCCTGGTTCATCGCGACGAGGTCGTCGCTGGACACCCGGGGGAAGTCGAGCTCCTCGATCGACGCGTTCATGAGCACGACGGGCAGGCCGAGCGACGAGAGCCGGTGCAGGTGGGAGTGGTCGGCCCGCCGCTCGGCGTGGAAGCCACCGGCGAAGATCACGCCCGAGACGTGCTGCCCGAGGAGGAGGTCGATGTACTCGGCCTCCGTCACCCCTCCGGCGGTCCGGGTGCAGAGCACCGGGGTGAAGCCCTGCTGCGCGAGCGCCCCGCCGATGACCTCGGCCAGGGCCGGGAAGATCGGGTTGCCGAGCTCCGGAAGCACGAGCCCGACGAGCCTGCCGCGCTCCCCGCGGAGCTTCGTCGGCCGTTCGTAGCCGAGGACGTCGAGGGCGGTGAGCACCGCGTCGCGGGTCGCACGCGAGACGCCGGGCTTCCCGTTGAGCACCCGGCTCACGGTGGCCTCGCTGACCCCGACCTTCGTGGCGACCTCGGCCAGGCGTCTCGACATGCGCCGAGCATACGCAGCGACGCAAGCGGCTTGCTCTCGTTCGCCGCGTCACCGACACGCGCTCGGGGCGGGCCAGGAGCACCAGCCGGGCCTGCGACACGACACCGGCACTGACGTCGCAAGCCCCTGTGCCACCATCATCACGTTTGAATAACCCCGATGTTCAGATCTTGCGTCGATCTTGTCAGTTCCTTTAGCGTCTGCGGGACCAGCGCAGCCTCGTCGGTCATCACCGGGGCCTCGCGCCCACCGGTCGCAACGAGGCGAAGGGGCACCCTGTGGCAGAGCACGGCACGTCCGGGCCCGCGGCGCCCGACCCGCTGTGGTGGCGCCGGGCGGTGATCTACCAGGTGTACCCGCGCAGCTTCGCCGACGGCGACGGCGACGGGACCGGCGACCTCGCGGGCGTCCGAGCACGGCTCCCCTACCTCCGGGACCTCGGCGTCGACGCGATCTGGTGCACGCCCTGGTACCGCTCGCCGCTGGCGGACGGAGGGTACGACGTCGCCGACTACCGGGCGATCGACCCGCGCTTCGGGACCCTGACCGAGGCGGAGCAGCTGGTTGCCGAGGCGCTCACGCTCGGCATCCGCACGATCATCGACGTCGTCCCGAACCACGTGTCCCACGAGCACCCCTGGTTCACCGCCGCGCTCGCCGCCGGGCCGGGCTCGCCCGAGCGCCGCCGGTTCTGGTTCCGCCCGGGTCGCGGGCCGGGCGGCGACCAGGAGCCGACCGGCTGGGTCTCGAACTTCGGTGGCGCCACGTGGACGCGGACCACCGACCCGGACGGCACCCCGGGCGAGTGGTACCTCCACCTCTTCTCCCCCGAGCAGCCGGACCTCGACTGGGACCACCCCGACGTCCGCGCCGAGCACGAGGACGTGCTGCGCTTCTGGTTCGACCGCGGCGTCGCCGGCATCCGGATCGACTCCGCCGCGCTGCTCGTCAAGGACCCGGCCCTGCCGGAGGTGCCGGCCGCGCCGGGTCCCGGCGGGCACCCGTACACGGACCGCGACGAGCTCCACGACATCTACCGCTCGTGGCGTGGCGTCGCCGACGGCTACGACCCACCGCGCGTCCTGGTCGGCGAGGTCTGGCTCCCGGAGCGCGAGCGGTTCGCGCGCTACCTGCGGCCCGACGAGATGCACACCGCCTTCAACTTCGACTTCATGACCCGGCCGTGGGACGCGGCGCAGCTGCGCGAGTCGGTCGAGGAGACCCTCGCCGCGCACCGCCTCGTCGGGGCCCCCGCGACCTGGGTCCTGTCCAACCACGACGTGACCCGGCCGGTGACCCGGTACGGGCGGGCGGACACCTCCTTCGCGTTCGCGACCAAGAGGTTCGGCACCCCGACGGACCTCGCGGTGGGGCGGCGCCGGGCCCGCGCCGCCGCGCTGGTGACGGCCGCGCTGCCGGGCACGCTCTACGTGTACCAGGGTGACGAGCTCGGGCTGCCCGAGGTCGAGGACCTGCCGCGCGAGCTCCTCGAGGACCCCATGCACGCCCGGTCCGGCGGCGTGGACCCCGGACGGGACGGCTGCCGGGTGCCGCTGCCGTGGAGCGGTGACGCGCCGCCGTTCGGTTTCTCGGCCGGGGGCACGTCGTGGTTGCCGCAACCCCCCGACTGGGCTGCGCTCACGGTCGAGCGGCAGGCCGCGGACCCGGCCTCGATGCTCTCGCTCTACAGGGCGGCGCTCGCCCTGCGGCGCGAGGAGCCGGCGTTCGCCGACGGCGACCTGCGCTGGCTCGACGACACGCAGCTCGGTCCGCACGTGCTCGCCTTCGCCCGCGGCGACGACGTCGCCTGCGTCGCGAACCTCGGGCAGCACCCCGTCCCGCTCCCGGAGGGCAGCACCGTGCTGCTCGCCAGCGAGCCCGGCGTCGCGCGCGAGGGGCTGCTGCCGCGCGACTCGGCGGCATGGCTGCGCCTCCCCCCGCCCTGAACGCTCGCCCCGACCCGCAGTCCGGCCCACCCCAGAAGGAGTCGACGATGAAGTTCTCCGGTCCCACCACGACGAGGGCGCTCACGGGCGTCCTGACCCTCGGGCTGCTGGCCGCCTGCGCCCCGGGCGGTGACGACGCCGAGCCGGCTGACGGCACGCTGACGCTCTCCGTCGTCAGCCTGGCGCCCGGCTCCGAGGCCGAGGCCTTCGCGGCGTTCGACGAGCGGGTCGCGGCCTTCGAGGCGGCGAACCCCGACATCGACGTCGAGGCCGAGGAGTACGAGTGGGAGGCCGCCACCTTCGCCTCGCAGCTCGCCGGCGGGACGCTGCCCGACGTCTTCGAGATCCCGCTCACGGACGCCAAGACGCTCGTCGCGAACGGGCAGCTCGCGAACCTCCAGGACGAGTTCGCGACGCTGCCGTACGCGGACGAGTTCAACGAGGAGCTCCTCGAGGCAGGGAAGGGCGAGAACGGCGACGTGTACGCCATCCCGGCCAAGTCGATCTACGGCGTGGCCCTGCACTACAACCGTGCGCTGTTCGCGCAGGCCGGCCTCGACCCGGACAGCCCACCGACCACGTGGGACGAGGTGCGCGAGCAGGCGAAGGAGATCAAGGACGCCACCGGCGTGCCCGGCTACGCCACGATCTCGGCGAGCAACGCCGCCGGGTGGCAGCTCGCGGCCGCCACGTACGCCCGCGGCGGACGGCTCCAGGAGGTCGACGGCGACACCGTGACGGCCACGCTCGACAACGACGCCACCCGCGAGCACCTGGAGTTCCTCCAGGCGATGCGCTGGGAGGACGACTCGGTCCTCTCCGACACCACGCTGAGCTGGGAGACGACCAACCAGGCGTTCGCCGCCGGGCAGATCGCGATGTACACGTCCGGCTCGGACATCTACAACACCCTCGTCGAGAACTACGCCACGACCGGCGAGGACTACGGGCTCACCGCGATCCCGCTCGAGGGCGCCGACGCGGGCGTCCTCGCCGGCGGGACCATGGCGGCCGTCGGGGCCGAGGTCGACGAGGAGACCCAGGCCGCCGCAGTCAGGTGGATCGACTTCTTCTACCTCTCCAACCTCCTCGACGAGGAGCAGGCGGTCGAGAACGCCCGGGTCCGCGCGGAGAACGACCAGACGGTCGGCACGCCGGTGCTGCCGATCTTCAGCCGCGAGCAGTACGAGACGGCGAACGCGTGGGTCGCCGAGTACGTGAACGTCCCGCTCGACCAGATGACCGGCTACACCTCCGTGATGTTCGACCAGCCCGTCGTCGGCGAGCCGTCCGTCCAGGGCCAGGGCACGTACGCGGCGCTCGAGGTGCCCATCCAGTCCGTGCTCACCGACCCCGACGCCGACGTCGACGCCCTGCTGGACGCCGCGAACCGCGAGGTCCAGGCCCTGATCGACGAGGGCTGACCCCGCCCCGGTGCCTGCCGGAGACCCCGTGGGCCCGGCAGGCACCGCCACGACCAGGAGAGGGACCACCATGACGACCCCGGAACTCGCCGACCGCCGGCGAGCCCGTGCCACACCGAGCACCTGGCTCCGCAGCGGCGGCCTCAGCACGCTCGTCTTCGCCCTGCCCGTGCTGCTGGTGTTCGGGGTGTTCTCCTGGTTGCCGATCGGCCGGGCCGTGGTGATGAGCTTCCAGGAGACGAACCTCCTCGTGTCCACCTGGGTGGGACTGGACAACTTCCGTGCCGTCCTCGCCGACCCGGCCCTGCCCCTCGCGGTACGGAACACCGCGTGGTTCGCGCTGCTGGCGCTCGTCCTCGGCTACCCGGTGCCGATCGTCGCCGCCGTCCTGATGAGCAGCGTCCGCCGTGCCAAGGGGGTGTACTCCGCCCTGGCCTACCTGCCCGTCGTCGTCCCCCCGGTGGTCGCCGTGCTGCTGTGGCGGTTCTTCTACGACGCGCGGCCGGAGGGGGTGTTCAACGAGCTGCTGTCGACGGTGGGGCTCGGCCCGTACCCGTGGTTGCAGAGCAGCACGTGGGCGATGCCGTCGCTCGTCCTCGAGGCCACGTGGGCGGCCGCGGGCGGCACCGTCATCATCTACCTCGCGGCCCTCGCGAGCGTGCCCGCCGAGCTGTACGACGCCGCCGAGGTCGACGGCGCGTCGATCTGGCGCAAGGTCGTGCACGTCACGCTGCCGCACCTGCGGGGTGTCCTCTTCCTCACCCTGATCCTCCAGGTCATCGGGACCGCGCAGGTCTTCCTCGAGCCGTTCCTGTTCACCGGCGGCGGACCGGCGAACTCGACGCTGACCATCCTGCTGCTCATCTACAGGAAGGCCTTCGGCCAGAACCTCGGGGCCGACTACGGCGAGGCGACCGCTCTCAGCCTGCTCCTGGCGCTCGTCCTCGCTGTGATGTCCCTGCTCTACTTCCGCCTCACCCGCAGCTGGAGCACGACATGACCACGACCACGCCGACCGCCGTGCCCGGACCCACCGCCGGCGGCTCGCTCCCGCCGGTCCCGGCACGGCGCCGGTCCGACGCGCCGGTGGCACCGCGCCGCCTCTTCCGCGCTCGACGCCCGCAGGGCCCGGCCGACGACGACGCGCGGGACTACGTCTCGACGGCGGACTGGCGCCGGCCGCTCGTCCGGCGAGGGCTGACGACCGGCCACGTCACGCTGCTCGTGCTGCTCGTCGTCTGGGGGGTCGGGCCGGTCCTGCTGCTCGCGAAGTTCGCGGTCACCCCGACCCAGGACATCCTGCGCACGCCGCTCGCCGTCTTCCCCCACGGCCTCGCGCTGCAGAACCTCGACGAGGCGTGGAGCGGGATCGGCGTCAGCCGCTACTTCCTCAACACCGTCGTCGTCGCCGCCGGCTCGTGGGCGTGCCAGGTGATCGTGGCGACGACGGGCGGGTACGTCCTGTCGGTGCTCCGGCCCCGGTACGCGGGCGTGCTGCACGGGGCGGTGCTGGCGACGCTGTTCGTGCCGGCGGTCGTCCTGCTCGTCCCGCTCTACCTGACGGTCCTGCACCCGCCGGTCGGCGGCTCGCTGGTCAACACCTTCTGGGCGGTCTGGCTGCCGGCCGGGGCCAGCGCCTTCAACGTCGTGCTCGTGCAGCGCTTCTTCGACTCGCTGCCGCGCGAGGTCTTCGAGGCTGCACGGGTCGACGGCGCCGGCGCGTTCCGCCTCTTCTGGTCGGTCGTGCTCCCGATGAGCCGGCCCATCCTGGGCGTCGTCTCCGTCTTCGCCGTCATCGCGTCGTGGAAGGACTTCCTGTGGCCGTTCCTCGTCCTGCGTGACCCGGACCTGCAACCGCTCTCGGTGCGGCTGCCCTCGCTGTTCGGCACCACCGACCTCGGCGCGATGATGGCCGCGCTCGCGATCTCGACGATCATCCCGATCGCCGTGTTCCTGGTGTTCCAGCGCCTGTTCCTGCGCGGCGCCGGGCTCGGCGGCGCCGTCAAGGGCTGACGGGACACCCTCGCCCGGGGCGGCGCGCTCGCGGTCGTCGTCGCGCACCCCGGGCGACCCGGCGAGCGCGGCAGCGCGTGCTCCCGCGCTTCGTCGGCCTCCCCCGCGGCTCACCTCGCCCCGACGGGACGAGGTGACGGCGGCGCGGCGGGGAGTGGGATGACTGCACCCCGTCGGCACGGGTCGGCACACGAGGTCGACGCGCTACGCCGTGGGGGCGGCGACGCGCGGGCGCGGCTCACGTGCGCGGACCCGGCTCGGGCTCGGGCTCCGGAGGTGCGTCGCGGTGGAACGGGATCGCGCGGGCCCGTCCGGGCTCGCGGGGGTCGTCGACGATCTCCCGGCCGTCGAGCCACGCGGAGATCACGCTCGCCAGCTCCCCGGGGTGACTGAAGTTGATCGAGTGCGCCGCGCCCTCGATGAGCACGAGGTCGACGTGCTCGGGCGAGATCATCCGGACCTCCCGCACGCGCTGCGGGCCGGGCATGAGGGGGTCACGGTCGCCGAGCACCGCGAGCGTGGGGACCGGCGCGGTGAGCAGGCGCTCGAGCGCGGGGAACCGCGTGAGCTGGCTGAACAGGCTGAAGGCGTTGACCGGGCCGAAGCGCACGTAGTCGGGGACGGCCACGCGCGCCATGCGCGGGCTCTCGCGGACCGCGTCGACGGCGAGCTGGCCGATCGCCCGGCCCAGCGGCTGGTTCTGCCGCCCACCGGCGGGCGAGACCAGGACGAGGCGGTGCACGCGCTCCGGCGCCTCGTGGGCGATCTCGAGCGCGATGACGCTCCCCATGGAGTTGCCGATCAGCACGGCCCGGTCGAGCTCGAGCGCGTCGAGGATCCCGGTCATGGCGTGCGCGAGGCCGGGGATCGGCAGGGCGCGCGCCGGGCGGTCGCTCCGACCGTACCCGGGCAGGTCCGGCACGATCGTCGTGCCTCGGGAGGCGAGCAGGCGGGCCGTCGGCATCAGGTAGGTCCCGGAGATGCCGAAGCCGTGGATGTGCACGATCGGCACCCCGGGCACCTCGGGTCCGCGCCGGTAGAAGACGCGCCCGCCGCCGACCGTGACCCAGCCCTCGCTCCAGCCGTCGTCCACGCGCGCCCCGGCGCCCGACCCGGTGCGCGCGTGCCCGAGCGAGGGCCGGTGAGGTCGACGTCGGGGCGCGTCCCCGGAGCCGCGCCCGGTCTGCGCCGTCACGAGCGGACCTCCCCGGCGGCGTCCGGACCCGGCTCGGCGCTCCCGGCAGCGCCCCGGGAACCCGGGTCGCCGGCGCGGAGGTCGGTCCACGCCCGTCGCACAGGCGTGCAGGCGGTCCCGGTGCGCGCTCCGGCTGGTCTCGTCACGCCCGCGCGGCCGGTCATCCCCCCACTCTCGCCGGGAGGGACGGACCGCACCTCACACCCTGGGGGTGACGTGCGCCGGCCCCCGGGGACGACGCTACGCGGACCGGCACCCCCCGTGCGCCGGTCCGGACGCGGCCGCCGGCCGACCGACAACATGTGGCAACTCGTTGCCGACCCCGGCCCCGACGACTGTGATGACCGGGCCGCACATCCATCGACGGGGAGCATCCGATGACCACAGCAATCACCGAGCAGCAGGAGGCGGCGCGCCGTCCGCTGACGTGGAAGGCGCTGGTCGGCTACAGCCTCGGCGACTTCGGCTGCAACCTCGCCTTCTCGCTCGGTTCCACGTTCCTGCTCTACTACTACACCGACGTGGCCGGCCTGACGGCTGCCACCGTCGGGACGATGTTCTTCGTCGTGCGGCTGTGGGACGCCTTCGCCGACGTCATCGCCGGTCGCGCGGTCGACCGGACGATGACGCGCTTCGGCAAGTTCCGCCCGTTCATCCTGTTCTTCGCCGTGCCGCTGCTGTTCATGAGCTTCTTGACGTTCCGCGTGCCGACCGGCCTGGACGACGTCGGGACGCTGCTCTACGTCTACCTCACCTACGCCGTCCTCGGTCTGCTGTACTCGCTGGTGAACATCCCGTACGGCTCGCTCGCCTCCGCGATGACCCAGTCGGTCCACCAGCGAGCCAAGCTGGTGGCGGCACGCACCCTCGGCGCGGCGGCCGGTGGCGTCCTGATCAGCTACATCATCGCGCCGCAGATCGCGGCACTGCGCGCGCAGAAGGACGTCCTGTCCCCCGAGGTCTACCTCGAGCGAGCCCAGGCGATCTTCACCAACATCACCCTGCTCTTCCTGGTGCTGGGCACGATCGCCTTCGGCCTGACGTTCCTGTGGTGCCACGAGACGGTGGTCCGCCGCTCGCCCAGCGTGACCGTCAAGGAGACCTTCGGCACGCTGCGCCAGAACCGCCCGCTCGCCATCCTGTGCGGCGCCAGCTTCTTCTACCTGATGGGCTACTACACCGTCACGGGCGCCACGCTCTACTACGCGACCTACATTCTCGGAGACGCCGCACTCGCTTTCCAGGTGGCGCTGCTCAGCACCGGTGTGCAGATCCTCATCACGCCGTTCTGCCCGAAGCTGATCCGTCGGTTCGGCAAGAAGACCCTGTTCCAGTACGCAGGCATCCTGACCGTCATCGGCGGTGTGGGCCTGTTTCTCACGCCGAACGGCACGATCTGGTTGGCACTGGTCTGCCTCGGCATCAAGGGTGTGGGGTTCTCCCTGATCAACACCATGATGTTCGCCCTGGAGCCCGACACCGTCGAGTACGGCGAGTGGAAGACCGGGGTGCGGTCGGAGGGCGCGACCTACGCGATCTTCTCGTTCACCCGCAAGGTCACCCAGTCCATCGGCGGCGCTGCGACGGCGTGGGCGCTCGCGCTGGGCGGGTACGTCTCCGCGACGGCCGAGGTCGCCACCCCGGACCAGCCGGAGTCGGCGCTCCTGGCGATCAAGGTGGTCTTCGGTCTGGTCCCGGCGATCGCGGCGGTGCTCGCCATGATCGTCTTCATCACCTACCCGCTCACCGACCAGCGGTTCCGCGAGGTCCGCGACGAGTCCGAGGCACGCAAGGCCGCGCTGGACCACGCCGTGCTCGGCGACCGCGGCACGGTGTGACCACGTCACCCGAGGGAGACACCGCCATGTGGACGCTGTCCGGCTTCGCCGACGGCTACGCCCGCTCGCCGGGAGAACGACAGCACGTGGGCCGACCTCGTCAACGCCTACGAGAAGATCGACCCCCACGCGGTCCTTCCGATCCACCGGCGGCTCGTCGAGCACGACCTCGTCGACGCCGACGCACAGCGCTACCGACGAGCCGCACTGCGGCTGGCAAGGATGCGCAGGCTCGCTGCCGGGACCGACGCGTCGGTAGAGATCGACGACCTGGTCGCCGAGCTGCGCGAGACCCACCGCCGCCGACCGCGCCTGCAGCAGGAACTCGACCGCGCAGGGCTGCGCTGAGGCCCGACAGCCGCACAGCCGTCCGCAGGCGCCGGTATGGCCCGCTCAGGCGCAGCTGATTGCGCGAACGACGAAGGCCCGGACCATCAGGTCCGGGCCTTCGTCTTCTTGTAGCGGGGGCAGGATTTGAACCTGCGACCTCTGGGTTATGAGCCCAGCGAGCTACCGAGCTGCTCCACCCCGCGTCGGTGTCTCTACAGTACGTCACCGGCGCGGAGGGACCAAATCGGTCCTGGTCACGTGCCCGAGTACGCCGCCTCGAGCGCCGCGACGTCGATCTTGGTCATGCTCATGAGCGCGGCGGTCGCGCGCTGGACGCCCGCAGCGTCGGGCCGCTGCATGACGTCGTCGAGCTGGCGCGGTACGACCTGCCACGAGACGCCGAAGCGGTCCCGCAGCCACCCGCACTGGCTGGTCTGCCCGCCGTCCGCGGCGAGCTCGTCCCAGTAGCGGTCGACCTCGGCCTGGTCCTCGCAGGTGAGGTAGAACGAGAACGCCTCGTCGAGCGTGAAGGCGGAGCCGGCGTTGAGGAACGTCGCCGGCATCCCGTCGATCACGAGCTCGACGATGAACGTGGCGCCCTCGGGGACGTCGGGGATCCCGGCCGGGGCCGTCACGACGCTCGTGATCGTCGTGTTCGGGATCGTCTTCGCGTAGAACTCCGCGGCCTCCTCGGCGCGGTCGTGGAACCACAGGTGCGGTCGAACGGCGCCCATCAGGGGTACCTCCTCGTCGGTGAACGGTCTCCCCTGGGCAGACCCTCGCCCGGTCGCGGACTCATCGGTCGTGGTGGGCGCGACGCGGACCGGCAGCACGGCGGAGGGCCCGGACCGCAAACCGGTCCGGACCCTCCGTCATCACCGCGTCACCGCGTCACCGCGTCACTCGATCTCGGCCTCCGCCGCGATCGCCGCCGCGATGGCCGCGTCGAGCGCGTCCTGCGCCTCGCCGTACGCCGCGAAGTCGCCGGCCGCCAGGGCCGCCTCGCCGGCTTCGATGGCCGCGCGCGCCTCGTTCAGCGCCGTGTCGAGCCGGGTGCGCGCGTCACCCGCCGGCGCCTCGCCCGTGTCACCACCCGCGTCGCTGCCGGCCCCGCCGTCCGCGCCCGGGTCGGCACCCGGGTCGCCGCCCGCGCCGACCACCTCGGTGTCGAACACCTGGCCGAGGGCCTCCTCGAGCGTGTTGGCGAAGCCGATCTCGTCGCCGAACGCCACGAGCACCTTCTGCAGCAGCGGGAACCGCGTGCCGGCGGCCGACTGGACGTACACCGGCTGGACGTAGAGCAGCCCGCCGCCGACGGGGAGCGTCAGGAGGTTGCCGCGCACCACCGTCGAGTTCTGCTGCGACAGGATGTTCAGCTCTCTCGACACGTCGGGGTCGGAGTCGAAGTTGTTGTTCACCTGACCCGGCCCGGGGACGGTCGAGTCGCGGGGCAGCTCGAGGAGGCGCAGCTTGCCGTAGCCCTCCGCGGGCTCGCCCTCCTGGTTGCCCGCTTCCGCGTCGACCGCGAGGAACCCGCTCAGGACGTTGCGCTGGTTCGTCGTCCCGCCCGAGGCCGGGATGAACGTCGACATGAGCGAGAACGTCGCCTCGTCCTGGTCGGGCATCTTGAGCGTCAGGTAGTACGGCGGCTGCGGCACCTGCGTGTCGCCGAGCGTCGGGTCGTTCGGGTTGGCCCAGAAGTCACCACCCGAGAAGAACTCCTCGGCCTCGGTCACGTGGTAGCGCGTGAGCAGGTTCCGCTGGACCTTGAACAGGTCCTCCGGGTACCGCAGGTGGCTCATGAGCCCGCCGCTGATCTCGGAGATCGGCTCGAGGCTCGACGGGAACACCTTCTGCCACGCCTGGAGCACCGGGTCCTCGGTGTCCCACGCGTAGAGCTTGACGCTGCCGTCGTACGCGTCGACCGTGGCCTTGACCGAGTTCCGGATGTAGTTGACGGTCTGCGGGAGCAGCGCGTCGATGCTCTCGGAGCGCTGCGTGACCGAGTCGATCGTCGCGTCGTCGAGCGCACGCGACGCCGCGTACGGGTAGCCGTCGCTCGTCGTGTACCCGTCGATGACCCACACCACGCGCCCGTCGACGACCGCGGGGTACTGCCGGCCGTCGATCGTCAGGTACGGCGCGACCTTCTCGACGCGCGTACGCGGGTCACGGTCGTAGAGGATCTGCGACTCGGACGTCACGCGCTCCGAGAACAGGATCTCCTGCGAGCCGAACTTCAGCGCGTAGAGCAGCTTCGTGACCGGGTCGCCGATCTCGGGACCGGCCGAGACCTCGTCGGTCGGGAACGACGTGTTGACCTGCCCGCCGGACTCGTCGTCCGGGTAGTCGAGCTCCCACTCACGGGAGCCCTCCGGGGCCCCGACGACGGAGTACAGCGGCGAACGCGGGCTGAAGTAGATGCGCTCCTCGTACTCGCCGAGCTGGCCGGACGACGGGATGCCGCCCTCCCAGAACGCCGGCCGACCGCCCGCCGCCGTCGTGTTGCCGTACGCCGCCACGACGCCGAAGCCGTGCGTGTACACCGTGTGGTCGTTGGTCCAGTTCCGCTGACCCTCGCTGAGCCCGTCGAGCTCGAGCTCCCGCACCGCGATCACCGTGTCGCGGCTCTCGCCGTCGATCTCGTACCGGTCCACCGAGAGGGTGTCCGCGAAGCTGTAGTAGCCCTTGTTCTGCTGGAGCTGGCGGAACGACGGGCTGACGATCTGCGGGTCGAGCAGGCGGATCGACGTGGTGGTGTCGGTGTCCGCGGGCAGCGCCGCCGCCTCGGCCGTGACCTTCGCCTCGTACGGCTGCACGTCGACGTCCTCGAGGTCGAACGCCTTGAGGGTCGCGTCGATGTTGCGCTGGATGTACGGCGCCTCGGCGTCCTGCTGGTTCGGGGTCACCTGGAAGCGCTGGACGACAGCCGGGTAGATGCCGCCGACCGCGACCGCGGCGACGACCATGAGCCCGAGGCCGATCGCGGGGAGCCGCCAGTTGCCGCGCACCGCCGTGATGACGAACAGGATCGCGACGAAGACCGCGACGCCCGCGAGGATCGCCTTGGACGGGATGACCGCGTTGATGTCGGTGTAGCTCGCGCCCTCGAACCGGCTGCCCTCGCGGGTCAGCACCGAGTAGCGGTCGAGCCAGTAGTTCGCGCCGATGAGCAGCATGAGCGCCGCGCCGAGGACCGAGAGGTGGATCCGTGCGGAGGGCGTCGTGCGGGGCGCGCCCGCGGGGCCGCCGATGCGGATGCCGCCGTACAGGTACTGGGTCGCGACACCGCCGATGGCCGCGAGCACGACGACCGCCATGAGGAACGACACGACGAACCGCAGGCCGGGCAGCGTGAACACGTAGAACCCGACGTCGATCCCGTACTCGGGGTCCACCTCACCGAACGCGACCGAGTTCATCCACAGCTGGACGGTGCTCCACTGCTGCGACGCCGCACCGCCCGCGAACAGGCCGAGGACCGCCGGACCGGCGACCATGACGAGGCGGCGCAGCGGCTCGATGGCCTCCCGGTACTGGTCGAGGCTCGCCTGCTCCTGCGTGGACGGCGCGTAGATCGGCCGCGAGCGGTACCCGAAGCTCAGGCTCGCGGCGACACCGCCCGCCATGAGCAGGAAGCCGAGCACGAAGAGCACGGCACGCGTGCCCCACTCGGTGCGCAGCACCTCGACGTAGCCGAGCTGGTCGAACCAGAGCACCTCGGTCCACACCTGCGCGAGGATCAGGACGAGCACGACGATCACGCCGAGCACGACGAGGGTCGGCCCGAGCGGGCCGCGGCGTCGACCCGGTGGCCGTGGGCTGGGTCGGCGGGCGTTGGGGTTCGTGAAGGTCACGGGGTCAGGGTCCTCGTCATCGGCGACAGCTGGGGCACAGTCCGTGAACGTCCCGCCGCCGCCCGGGGTTCCCGTGGGAGCAGGTACGGATGGGACGATGTCGGACGTGGACGAGCCCATCCTGCCCCTGTCACCCCCGTCGGCGCGCGCGAGCCTGGCCGAGGCCGTCCGCGAGATCGAGCGGCACGTCGCGACGGGCGGCTGGGACGGTCCGGTGCGGGTCTTCGCGCTGGTGCGCACGGGCGCCGCGCTCGCGGCCGAGCCCGGCCTCGCCGCACAGCTGCCGCCCGAGGTGGTCGCCCTCGCGCGGCACGACGAGCACCACCTCACGTCGGTCGAGCAGGAGGACCTGCCCGCCGCGGCGGACCTCGAGCAGCTCCTCGCCGGGATCGAGTGGCCCGCGGGGGTCGACGGCGCAGCGGTCACCGTCGAGCGCGTCGTGCTGCCGCCGGCCGCCGAGGAGGGCGTCCCCGCCGACCCCGACGACGCGCTGGCCTACCTCATGGCGCACCCCGACCGGCAGGACGTGCGGATCGCGGTCGGCGCGCTGCGTGACGGGACGAGCTGGTGCGCGGTGCGCACCCGCAACAACGACAGCGACGACTCCGTCGGTCAGGGACCGGACCTCGTGCCCGGGCTCGTCGAGGCCGTGGTCGCGACGCTGCACTGAGCGCCGACGCTGCACCGGCCGCGTCGCAGCCCGATCGTGGCGCAGCCGGGTACGGGTGCGGCGCGGACCGGGAGCGGCGCCGTCAGGAGCAGGTCGGCAGGTCGTCCGTCTCGCCGGCACCGATCGCCACGACGGCCTCCCGGGCGTCGTGCAGCGTCGCCACGGACACGACCCGCAGCCCGTCGGGCACGTGCCCGACGACCTCGTCGCAGTTGCCCGCGGGGGCCAGGAACCAGCTCGCGCCGTCCCGCACCGCGCCGCCGAGCTTCTGCTGGATGCCGCCGATCGGCCCGACCTCGCCCGACGCGTCCATCGTCCCGGTCCCCGCGATGACGGCACCCTGCGCCTCGTCCTCCGGGGTCAGCCGGTCGATGATCCCGAGCGCGAACATCGTGCCGGCGCTCGGCCCGCCGATGTCCTCGATCTGGATCGTCACCTCGACGGGCTCGCCGAGCTCGGAGTCGATCACGGGCAGCTCGAACTGCGGGTCGACCAGCACGCCGAGCCGGCTGCCGCCGCCCTCACGCTCACCGGTCACGATCTCGAGCTCGAGGTCCTCGCCGGAGCGCTCGACGCCGAGCCGCACGGTCGTGCCGGGGTCGATCTCCCGGAGCAGGTCCGTGAGCTGCGTGAACGAGGTCAGCTCGGTCCCGTCGAGCGAGGCCAGCACGTCGCCCTCCTCGACGACGCCGTCCGACCCGCTGCCCTCCTCGGCACCGGCCACGACCATCGTCGCGGGGACCTCGTGCCCGAGCTCCTCGAGCGCCGCGACCGTCGCGTTCTCCTGCGAGGAGACCATCGCCGCCTGGTTCTGCTCGTCGAGGCTGTCCTGCGAGACGTCCGGGGGGAAGACCTCCTCGACCGGGCGCACGGCGGTGAGCGGCGCCCACCAGCCGCGCAGCACGTCCAGGACGTTCGACGGGTACCCGGGGCCGCCCGTCGTGGAGACGGTCGTGAGCAGCAGCTCACCCGTCGCGGGGAACGTCTCGGCGCCCTCGATCGAGATGAGGGGCGTGCCGGACTGCTCGCCGAGGGTGTCCCGCGTCGGGCCGGGCGAGCTCACCGCGTAGGGCGCCGGCAGCACGACCAGCCCGCCGAGCAGCACCGCGGTCGCGAGCATCGCGACGGACAGGGTGACGTTCCGCGGCGAGGCGGGTGCCGGCGCGACCTCCACGGGAGTGTCGGACGTGACCGGTCCGCCGGGCACACCGTCGCCCGAGGGCCCGTCCGGCGCCGCCGGCCCGCCGTGCACCCCGCCGGCGCCGGGCGTCAGGCCGTCGCCGGCCCCGTCGTCGCGGGGCACGGCTCCGTCGCCCGCGGCGCGGTGGCTCGGGACCCCGGAGGTCCGGGCGGAGGTGGTGGGGTTCTCGTCGGGCACCCCCCGATCATCCCCTACGGCGACCGCGCGCCTGCTTCAGGACGGCGGCGGTGCCGATGAGCGCGACGGCCGCACCCGCCGCACCGAGGGCCGCCGCGTCGCGCGCCCCGAACCGCCGCCCGGCGAGCGCGATGCGCCCCTGCACGGCGACGAGCAGCACGTCGAGGCACTCCGCGGTGGACCGGCGGGCCTCCCAGCCGGCCGCCCGCAGCCCGTCGCTCGCGACCGACCACGGGTACACCGCGTACGCGAGCTCGGCGCCCGGCGCGGGCAGCACGCCGACGCGGTGCAGGCGCTCCGCGGTGCCGAACGCGGTGGCGGCGGCGAGCTCGACGCGGCGCATCCCGGCGGCGGCCTCGACCTCCCGCGCCGTCAGCTCGTCGGCGGCTCCCACGGTCAGCGGCCCCGTGAGCCGCTCGTCGACCGCGGTCGCGACCGCCGACGCGAGGTCGTCGACGTGCACGAGCTGCCAGCGCCGCTCGACGCCCCGCACCGTGAGCAGGCGCGGGGCCTCGAAGTGCCGGGTCAGGAGCGTGTCCAGCCCCGGCCCGACGAGCCCGGCCGGGCGCAGCACCGTCACGAGCGGCGACCGGCGCCGGGACGCGCGCGCGAGCACCGCCTCGACCGCGAGCAGGTCCCCGACGACCCCGTCGCGCAGGCCGTCGTCCGGCGCCTCGCCCGTCCGCCGCAGCGAGCGCCCCGGCCCGCTGCCGTGACCGAGGATCGGGTCGCCGTCGTGGATCGTCGGGCGGTCCGGCGCGGCCCCGTGCACCATCGCCGACGTGACCGCGACGAGGTGCCGGACGCCCGCCTCGCGCGCCGCCGAGACCGTCCGTGCCGCGTGCGCCACCGCCTCGGTCCGGCGCTGCTCGACGGGCACGGCCCAGTCCGCCTGGAGGTCACCCCCGTGCGCGACGAGCACGACCACCTCGGCGCCCGCGAGCGCGACGTGCGGCTCGGACTCGGGCACCGCGTCGAGCCGGTGCACCGCGCGCGGGCCGTTCGTGGACAGCCAGGCGGCGAGCGCCGACGCGACCGGCCCGACGCCGACGACGACGAGCCCGCCCGGAACCGCGTCGCCGCCCCGCGCACGACTGCGCCCTGAGCGAACCTCGCGCTGCACCATCTCGTGGCCTCTGCTCTGTGGTTACCGTGGGACACCGCCTGCCCCCCGCCGGCACATCGTCCCAGGAGCACGCCGATGAGCACCGACCGCCCCGCCGGATCGTCCCCCGACGGCGAGGACACCCCTGCGCCGTGGGACGAGATCCTGCGCCAGATGTTCGGACCGGACGCCGAGGAGGCGCTCGCCCAGCTCCGCGCGCAGGGCATGGACCCGGCGGCGATGGCGGCGGCCTCAGGGCTGCCCGACGACCCGCGCCTGCTCGGTCAGGTGCTCGACCAGGTGCGCCGCCTGCTCGCGTCCTCCGGCGAGGGCCCGGTCAACTGGGACATCGCGCACGACGTGGCCCGCCAGGCCGCGGTCACCGAGGGCGACCCGTCACTGACCGCGCTCCAGGCCAAGCAGGTCAGCGAGGCCCTGTCCGTCGCCGAGCTGTGGCTCGACGCCGCGACCGACCTGCCCCCCGCGGGCGGCCCCGTCCGCGCATGGAGCCGTTCCGAGTGGGTCGAGCAGACCCTGCCGACGTGGCGCACCCTGACGGAGCCCGTCGCGTCGTCGCTCACGACGGCGCTCGCGGGCGCCCTCGCCGAGCAGCTGCCCGAGGACCTCGCGGCCGAGGGACTGCCGCCCGGGATGCTCGTGCCCGGCACGCCGAGCGACCCCGCCCAGCTCGTGCGCAGCCTCGGCGCCGCGGTGTTCGGCATGCAGGTCGGCCAGGCCGCCGGGACCCTCTCGCGCGAGGTCTTCGGCATCACCGACATCGGCCTGCCGCTCGTCCGTGAGCCCTCGACCGCGCTCGTGCCGTCGAACGTCGAGGCCTTCGCTGCGGGGCTCGACGCCCCGCTCGAGGAGGTCCGCCTCTACCTCGCGCTCCGCGAGGCCGCGCACGCCCGCCTGTTCACGCACGTCGCCTGGCTGCGCGCGCACCTGCTCGGCGCCGTCGAGGCGTACGCGCGCGGCATCACGGTCGACCTCGACCAGCTCGAGGAGGCCGTCGCGTCGATCGACCCGACCGACATGTCGGCGCTGCAGTCCGCGCTCTCGGGCGGCGTCTTCAACCCGCACACCACCGACGAGCAGAAGGCCGTCCTCGGCCGGCTCGAGACCGCGCTCGCGCTCGTCGAGGGCTGGGTCGACGAGGTCACGTCCGTCGCTGCCCTCCCCCACCTGCCGCACGCGGTCGCGCTCCGCGAGATGATCCGCCGCCGCCGCGCCGCGGGCGGGCCCGCCGAGCAGACGTTCGCCACGCTCGTCGGCCTCGAGCTCCGGCCCCGCCGGTCGCGCGACGCCGCAGCGCTGTGGGCGCGCATCACGGCCGACGGTGGCCCCGAGGCGCGCGACGCCGTGTGGGACCACCCCGACCTCCTGCCGACCGACCAGGACCTCGACGACCCGGACGGGTACGCCGCACGCCGCCAGACCGCGAGCGACGAGGCCGCCGACGTCGACCGGGCGCTCGCCGAGATCCTCGGCGAGGAGCCGGAGAAGCCGCAGGGCTGACCCGCCACGGGGAGGCTGCGCCGACTCCCCACGGAACGGCACGGCCGGGCGTTGGCAGGCAGCCGCAGGGCGGGCGTCCGCAGGGCGGGGCGTCCGCGAGGCAACGACCCGCGCCGGACGCTGGCCCGGCGCGCCCGTCACCCGTCGGCGGGGTCGGCCCCGATCTCGTCGACCACGTCGAGCCCGTCGTCCTCGCTGCCGGCGTCGTCGCCCGGCTCGTCGTCCACGTCCCCACCGAGCGTCGGAGGCTGGCCCGTGCGCGCGCGCTCGTGCCCGTACGCGACGCCCTCGAGGAAGCCGCGCGCCCGGTCCGTGCGGGGGTAGGCCTCGAGCTCGGCCCAGAAGTCGGCCCCGTGGCCGGCGTGCAGCAGGTGCGCGAGCTCGTGCAGCAGCACGTAGTCGAGGACCCACCCGGGCATGCCCTGCAACCGGTCGGAGATCCGGATCGTCCCGTCGAGCGGGGTGCACGAGCCCCACCGCCGGCCCTGGTTGCTGGACCACGTGACGCTCGCGGGGCGCGCCCGCCCGGCGAGGTAGCGCGCCGAGAGCCCCGAGGCGCGCTCGGCGAGCTGGACGTCCGACGGGCGCCGCCGACGCTCCTGCCGCTCGAGCCGGGCCACCATGCGCTGGACCCACTCGCGCTCCTGCGCACGGGTGAACCGCGCGGGGATCGCGATGATCGTGCGGTCGCCGTCGCGGTAGGCGGTCACCGTGCGCGTGCGGTTGCGCGAGCGGCGCACCTCGACGGCTCCCACGGGTGCGAGCTCGGTCGGCACGTCCACGGTGCGCGGGGTGGCCGGGCGTGCGTGCGAGGACGGCGTCCGGCTCGCACGCGACACCGGCTCGGCGGAGGTGCGCGGCGCCCGCCCCGCGGGCATGACGGAGGTGCCCTCGGCCGAGTGCCCGCGGCGCCGCTCCACGCCGTGCACGCTATCGGCTCGGGCCCCTGCGAGAGGCCCACCTCGCCGGAGCGGCGCCGAGCACTGCGCTCCGCCCGGCGACCAAGGCCCGTCAATCCGGCAGCCCGGTAGCCCGTGGGCCCGGCGACCCGGCAGTCCGGCAGCCCTCCAGCCCGGCAGTCCGGCAGGACACAGCCCTCGTCGGGCCGGGCGCGCCCGCACGACCGCCGCCTGCCGGGTGCCGGGTGCCGCCTGCCGGGTGCCGGGTGCCGGGTGCCGGGTGCCGGCGGACCCTCCCCCGCGTCCCCCGAACCGGCGAACGGGTTCCCTTCGGGGCGTCCGTTCCGGCGAGTCGAGCCCGTCGGAGCCCCCCGCCGCGCCGCCGCGATTACTGTGGGGCTCGCTCAGGTCGGGGCGGCTCCCCTCATCTCGACCGGGCCGCCGGGCCGACGGACGCGCCCGATGTCCGCAGACGCGAGGAGACCTGTCATGGCCGAGACCTACAAGGGCGAGTTCTACTGCGTGAAGTGCAAGGAGAAGCGCGAGGCCGAGGGCGACGTCGTCGTCTCCGAGTCCGGCCGCAAGATGGCCAAGGGCGTCTGCCCCGTGTGCGGCACCAAGCTCAACCGCATCCTCGGCAAGGCCTGAGCACCCCCAAGGCACCGCACGCCTCGAGGCGCCGTCCGCCGGACGGCGCCTCGCGCGCGTCCGGGCCCTGTGGACAGCGGTGGAGCGGCCCCGGCCGGTGCCAGGCTGTGCCCCGGGTCGCCGGCGTGGGGTCGGCGCACGGCACGGCCGAGAGGGGTCGCTCATGCGGTTGCGCCCACACCTGCGCGTCCTGCGGCGAGGCCCGGACGAGGTGCAGGTCGGGACCGACCCCCGGTGGGCGGTGCGCCTGACCGGCCTCGCGACCGGTGAGGCCGAGCTGCTGCAGGAGCTCGAGACGCTGCCCGAGCTCGACCGCTGGCTCGCGTGGGCCGTCGACCACGGCCTCGAGCGCGCCCGCGCGGAGCACCTCGTGGGCCTCCTCGTCGACGCGCACGTCACGACCGCCGCGAACCGCCGCAGCCCGACCGTCCGGGCCGGCGCGGGTGCCGAGGTCGCCGCCTGGACCCTCTTGCGGCCCGACGGCGACGGTGGTGCACAGGTCGACGCGCGCCGGTCCGCGGTGGTCGGCGTGTGCGGGCTCGGGCGCCTCGGCCTCGCCGTCGCGACGACGCTCGCTGTCGCGGGGGTCGGAACGGTCCTGCTCGACGACGACGGCGTCGTCCGCTCGTCCGACATCGGTCCGGGCGGGTACCGCATGGGGGACGTCGGCTCCGCGCGGCTCGGGACCGCGACGCGGGTGCTGCGCGACGTCGCACCCGAGGTCCGCTGCGACGTGGCGCCGGGGACCGCGCCGGACCTCGTGGTGCTGGTCGAGCACGGGGCTGCGAGCCCGGAGACGGCTCTGCGGCTCGTGACCGCGGGACTGCCGCACTTGTCGGTCGTCGTGCGGGAGGGCGACGCGCTCGTCGGCCCGCTCGTGGTGCCGGTCGGTGCGGGAGAACCCCGCACCGGTGGCCCCGTCGGGGGCGCCGGTACGTCCGCACGCCCGGGGCCACCGCTCGGCCGGGGGTCTGCGTGCCTGCGCTGCCTGGACCTGCACCGCGGCGACGTCGACCCGGCCTGGCCGCTCGTGGTGGCACAGCTCGTGTGCCGACCGCCGACGTCGAGCGGTCCTGCGGGGGAACCCGTCGCGCTCGCGGGCGTGGGCGCCGCCCTGGCTGCCGGCGAGGCGCTCACCTACCTCGACGCGGGTGTGCCACGCACCCGGGGCGCCACCTACGAGATCGCGATGCCCGATCTCCTGCCGCGCCTGCGGGCCTGGGCGGTGCACCCCGACTGCGGGTGCACCGCCCTGCCCCGGACGCCCGTCCCGGCACTCGCCCGCACGGGGCACTGACCGTCACGAGCCTCGCGGGCCGTCATGCCGCCGGAGCGGCGGACTTCCGGGGCCGTCCCCGGCCCCGCTTCGTGGCGACGACCACGCCGCCGACGAAGACCTCTCCACCCCAGACCCCCCACGGCTCGGCACGCTCGACCGCGCCCGCGAGGCACCCCTCGACGAGAGGGCACTCGCGGCACAGGGCCTTGGCGAGCTCGACCTGGGCGGTCTGCTCCGCGAACCAGAGCTCGGGGTCGTTCGAGCGGCACGGGATGAGGCCCGCGACCATCTGGTCGAACTGCTGGTTGTTCTCGTCCGTCGTGATGACCGGGCTCGGGGGCCACGGGCCGGATCCGCCCTGGTTCACCGTGTCGAGCAGCGTCGTGAGCCGCACGATGTCCTCCTGATGTCCTTGCTGGTGAGCGTCTGCTGGTGTCCGGATCACCGGTGCCTGCGCCGCTCCCCCGACATCGGGAGAAAAGACGAAGGCCGCGGATCCGAGTGGACTCCGCGGCCTGGAAGACGGTCGTCAGACCATCAGGTTCCTGGTGCGAAGTCGGGGTGGTTCAGCTGGCGACGGCGGTACGTGCGCTTGTGATCGCCGCCGATTCCCTGAGAGCCGGCCATGGGCACAGCTGTCCCCTCGAGCCATGCGGAGATGGGCGCGAGGGTGCGCGGGACGAAAGTGATCGCGAACGTCGACTGCCGCTTCACGACGGTTGTGCTCTCCATCAGATCTCCCACCACCTCTCATCACCGGCCGGGCCTCTTCGGCGCAGCCCTCCTACAAGGACGTGTCTCACCCTAGGGGCGGCCGTCAGACGCACACAACCGAATATACGACCCGACTTCGAGAAGTTTTTCCGGCCCCTCCGCAACGGTCGGGAGAACCGGGGCACGGCCGCACGAACCGGTGTCCGGGAAGCCCCGCCCACGCTCGACCGGACCGCCGGGTGCACCGTCCCGCCGCGCCCGTTCTCCCGTCGACCGGCGCCGGGTAGCGTGCCGCGCATGGCGCTCGACCCCGCGCTCCTCGACTGGCTGCTCGACTCCGACCCGGCACTGCGCTGGCAGGTCGAGCGGGACCTGGCCGGCGCACCGCCCGCGGTGTGGGAGGCGACCCGTGCACGCGTCGCGACCGAGGGCTTCGGGGCTCGCCTCCTCGCACTGCAGGACCCCGACGGGCAGTGGGCCGGCGGCGCCTACTTCCCCGCACCGGACCCGGACGCGCAGGCCCCCGACGAGGAGGGGCAACCGTGGGTCGCGACGACGTGGTCGCTCATGGCGCTGCGGGAGTGGGGGGTCGACGCTGCGGCGCTCGACGGCACGGCGGAGCTGCTCGCCCGCCACTGCCGGTGGGAGTACGACGACCTGCCGTACTGGGGCGGCGAGGTCGACTGCTGCATCAACGGCTACACCCTCGCGAACGGCGCGTGGCTGGGCGTCGACGTCTCCGGCCTCGCGGCGTGGTTCGCCGAGCACCGCCTGCCCGACGGGGGCTGGAACTGCGCATGGGTCGACGGCTCGACGCGGTCCTCGTTCCACTCGACGCTCAACGCAGTGCGCGGGCTGCTCGCGTGGGAGGTCGCGACCGGCGGGACCGACGAGCTGCGTGCCGCGCGCCGTGCGGGCGAGGAGTACCTGCTCGAGCGGCGGCTCCTCTACACCGCGTCGACCGGTGCGCTCGTGGGGCCGTGGGGCCGTGGGCGACGCGGTTCGTGTACCCGTTCCGGTGGGCGTACAGCGCGTTACGGGCGCTCGACCACCTGCGTGCGGCCGCGCTGCACGACGGGACACCGCCGGACCCCCGGCTCGCCGACGCGGTCGACGTCGTGCGCGGAGCCCGGCAGGCCGACGGGACGTGGCTCCAGGAGGCGGATCATCCCGGGCGCGTGTGGTTCGAGGTCGACGTGCCGCCCGGCGAGCCCTCGCGGTGGCTCACGTTCTACGGCGAGCGCGTGCTCGCGTGGTGGGACGAGCACGCCCCGCGCGACGGGTCCGGCCGGACCGGCTGACCGCCGCTCTCCGCACGCGACGCCACGCGGCCCCGGTCGCCGTCGCACGACGCGCCTGGCCGCGCGGGTGCGGGCGCTGGTGCCGGCGTGGGCGGGTGCTCGCGCGGGTGCGGGTGCGGGTGGGAGTGCCGGCGCGGGCGGGTGCTCGCGCGGGTGCGGGGCTGAGTGCCGGTGCGGACCGGGTGCTCACACGGGTGTGCGTGCCGGCGCGGACGGTGTGAGTGGCGGCGCCGGTGCCGGTGCCGGTGCCGGTGCGGGTCTACGCGCTCGTCGCGCGGGACGAGCCCGACGCGACGATCGACAGGAGCGTCGCACCGTAGCGGTCGATCTTCGCGGGGCCGATCCCGTTGATCCGGGCGAGCTCGGCGATCGACGCCGGGCGCAGCTCCGCGATGGACTCGAGCGTCGTGTCGACGAGGACGGTGTACGCGGGGCGGGACGTCTCGAGGGCCACCGACGCGCGCCACTCGCGCAGGCGTGCGTAGATCTCGCCGTCGACGTCCCCGGAGAGTGCCCGACGCGGACCGGGCTCGGGTGCGCGGTACCGCTCGGGCGTCCGGCCGCCCCCGCGCCGCTCCTCCTGCGGCCACAGGCCGTCGAGGAACCGGGTCCGGCGCCGTGACGCCCGGCCGCCGGGGTTGCGCGCCCGCGCGTACGACAGCGCGAGGTGCTCGCGCGCACGCGTGATGCCGACGTAGAGCAGCCGGCGCTCCTCGGCGATCGACGCGTCCGTCTCCGCGAGGGAGATCGGCATGAGGCCCTCGCTGAGTCCCGCGAGGAAGACCGCATCCCACTCGAGCCCCTTGGCCGCGTGCAGCGACGCGAGCGTGACGCCCTCGACGGTCGGGGCGTGCTGGGCGGCGGCGCGCTCGTCGAGCTCGGCGACGAGGTCCGCGAGGCTCGCGTGGCCGCCGGTCTCCTGGGCCGCCGACTCGAGGGTGTCCGCGAGCGCGACGAGCGCCTGCATCGACTCCCAGCGCTCGCGTGCGGCGCCGCGCGTCGCGGGGGGCTCCGGCGCCCAGCCCGCGGAGAGCAGCACGTCGCGCACCACGTCGGGCATCGCCGCGTCGGCGTCGACCGCGCGCCCCGCGCCGCGCAGCAGCACGAGCGCGTCGCGGACCTCACGGCGGGCGAAGAACCGCTCGCCGCCGCGCACGAGGTAGCCGATGTCCGCGGCCGCGAACGCCTGCTCGAACGCCTCCGACTGCGCGTTCGTCCGGTACAGCACCGCGATCTCGCTCGGGCGCGTCCCCGCGGCGACGAGGCGTGCGGCGCGCTCGGCGATGCCCGCCGCCTCCGCCTCGTCGTCGTCGTACGCGGTGTAGGTGACCGGCGGACCGGACGGGCGCTGCGCGACGAGCTCGAGCGGTGCCGCCGGGCCACGGCGACGGGCCGCCGAGCCGGGCGCGTGCTTGGGCGCGAGCAGGCGGTTCGCGAGGCTGACGACCTGGGGCGTCGAGCGGTAGTCGCGCACGAGCCGGACCACCTGCGCCTTGGGGTGCGCCGTGGTGAACGTCAGCAGGTGGTGCGGGGTCGCCCCCGTGAACGAGTAGATCGTCTGGCTCGGGTCGCCGACGACGCACAGCTCCTGGCGACCCCCGAGCCACTGGTCGAGGAGGAACTGCTGCAGCGGCGAGACGTCCTGGTACTCGTCGACCACGAAGTGCCGGTACTGCATGCGCACCTGCTCGGCGACGTCGTCGCGGCCCGCGAGCATGTCCGCGAGCATGAGCAGCACGTCCTCGAAGTCGATGACCCCGCGCTCGGTCTTCGCGTCCTCGTAGGCGGCGATGAGGCGGGCGACGGCCTGCCGGTCGTACCCGGCGGGTGCCGGGCGGTCGATCGCCGCGGTGGCGCGCACGTAGTCGTCGGCCGTGACGAGCGAGACCTTCGCCCACTCGACCTCCGAGGACAGGTCACGGATCGCCACCCGGTCCACCGACAGGCCCAGGCGGTGCGCCGCGTCCGCGACCGCCGGGGCCTTGTGCTCGAGGATCCGCGGGGGCGCTCCCCCGACGACCTTGGGCCAGAAGTAGCCGAGCTGGCGCAGCGCCGCCGCGTGGAAGGTACGGGCCTGGACGCCCGCGACACCGAGCTCGCGCAGCCGCGTGCGCATCTCGCCCGCCGCACGCGCGGTGAACGTGACCGCGAGGACGGTCGTCGGCCGGTACACGCCGGTCCGCACGCCGTACGCGATGCGGTGCGTGATCGCGCGCGTCTTGCCCGTGCCGGCGCCTGCGAGCACGCACACCGGTCCGGTGAGGGCGAGCGCGACCGCACGCTGGTCGGGGTCGAGGGCATCGAGGAGGGCGTCGGCGGACATCGTGGTCGATTGTCTCAGCCCGCGCCGACAGGGCCGTCGCCAGTGCGTCGCGGGATGCGACCCGCGCGGCGCGCGGCGCGCCGCATACAGCACGCGACGTGCGGCGTGCCACCGCGCTCCCGGTGGGCCCGCCAGGCACGGCCCGCGAGCGCCCCGGCCGGCTGCGGGGCGCGGGCTTGCGAGGGGCGCACGCGCCAGGAAGAGTTCCGGCGTCGCCGGCGTTGGACCCGGCGACGACGCACGCCGACCTCGCCGAGGCCCACGGGTCACGGCGACACCCGCAGGAAAGAAGGACGCATGAGCACCCAGACGCTGCCCGACGCCGGTTCGATCACGATGTACTCGACGACGTGGTGCGGTTACTGCCGCCGGCTGAAGACGCAGCTGGACTCCGCGGGCATCGGCTACACCGAGGTCAACATCGAGGAGCACCCCGATGCGGCGGCGTTCGTCGAGCAGGTCAACGGCGGCAACCAGACCGTCCCGACCGTCGTGTTCCCCGACGGCTCCGCGGCGACGAACCCGTCCCTCGCGGACGTCAAGGCCCGCCTGGACTCCTGACCGGCGCGGGCATCCGCGGCCCGCGCGGTCCCTCGTGCGACCGCGTCAGATCGCGTTCGGCAGCTCCGAGCCGTACCACTCCTCGATCAGCATCCGCGCGATCGACGTGCTGCTCGGCAGCAGCACCGACCCGGAGCGCACCGCGGCCCGCAGCTCGGTGCGCTCGAACCAGCGCGCGTCCGTGACCTCCTCGCCGTCGACCGTGATGTCCTCGCTCAGCGCGCGCGCCCGGAAGCCGAGCATGAGCGACGCCGGGAACGGCCAGGGCTGGCTGCCGCGGTAGTCGACCGCACCGACCGTGACGCCGACCTCCTCGAGCACCTCGCGGCGGATCGCCGACTCGACCGACTCCCCGGGCTCCACGAAGCCGGCGAGCGTCGAGAAGCGGTTCTCGGGCCAGTGCGCCGAGTGCCCGAGGAGCAGGCGGTCCCGCCCGTCGACGACGGCCATGATCACCGCGGGGTCCGTGCGCGGGTAGTGGTCGGAGCCGTCGGCGGTGCACCGACGCACCCAGCCGGCGCTGTGCGAGACCGTCACCTCGCCGCAGCGCGGGCACCGCGGGTGGCGCACGTGCCACGCCTCGAGCGCGACCGCGGCCGTCGCGAGGCCCGCGTCGCGCGCGGACAGCTCCCCTCCGACCTCGCGCAGCGGCGACCAGCGGTCGCCCGGGACGAGGACGGCGGACGCCACGTCGGGCACGAGCCGCGCCAGGTAGGCGGTCCCCCGGCCCCCGCCCGGCGCGTCGTCGTACCCGAGGAAGGCCCACCCCTCGGGCAGCCTCCCGCCCGGCGACAGCAGCGCGGCCTCGCCCGGGTCGAGCAGCGCGAGCTGCTGCGCGCCCTGCCCGCCGTCGCGGGTCACCACCGTGCCCGCGTGGACGAGGAGCACCCGCGTCGCGGGGTCGGTCAGCAGGGACGGGACCAGGTCCGGCCGCACACGGGCGTCGGCGGCACGGTCGGTCCGCGTGCGGGACAGCGGCGGCTCGGCGATCACGCCCGCCACCGTACGCGGGGAAACCCGACATCGCAGACACGCGCGGACGCACCGACGACCGGGCGGGCGACGCGCTTAGGCTGAGCGGGTGTCACGTTCACCTCTCGCGCTCGCTGCCCTGGCGACCGTCGCCGTGCCCGGGCTCGACGCGTACGACGTCCGCCGCCCCGAGGTCTCGGGCGGCGACTTCGACATCGCGGTCGTGATCGACGCCGTGCGCCGGCGGTGGGTCGTCCGGTCCCCCACCAGTGCGCGTTCCGGTGCGCTGCTCGAGGCCGAGGTCGAGCTCGTCGAGGCGCTCGCCGGCCAGGTCGACGCGGGACGGCTCCCGTTCGACGTCCCGCGCACCGCGGGGTTCGCGCACCTGCCCGAGGGCGGCCGGGCCGTCGTCTACCCGCAGGTGCCGGGTCGACCGCTGCGGCTGGAGTCGCTGCGCCCGGGTCCGGGCCTCGCGGCGTCGCTGGGCCGCGCGCTGGGCGCGCTGCACGAGCTGCCGACGGCACTCGTCGAGAACGCCGGGCTGCCCGTCTACGACGCGACGACGTACCGCGACCGGCGCCAGGCCGAGGTCGACGAGGCAGCCCGGACCGGCAAGGTCCCGACGACGCTGCTGCGGCGCTGGGAGGAGCGTCTCGAGGACGTCGCGCTGTGGCGGTTCCAGCCGACCGTCGTGCACGGCGGGCTCACGACCGAGCACGTGCTCGTCGACGACCGCACCGTGACCGGGATCCTCGACTGGGGCGACGCGATGGTTGCGGACCCCGCCGACGACCTGTCGTGGCTGCTCGTGGCCGCACCGCAGGACGCCGTCGACTCGATCATGGAGGCGTACCAGCTGCGCCGGACCGAGCTCACCGACAGCCACCTCACCGAGCGCGCCCTGCTCGCCGGCGAGCTCGCGCTCGCCCGCTGGCTGCTCTACGGCGTGCGGACCGGGAGCGCGGACGTGGTCGACGACGCGGTGCAGATGCTGCACGAGCTCGACGAGAGCACGCGCGAGGCCGACGCGGTCGCGGGTCGCTCGATCGGCTGACCCGCTCTGCACGTCTGACCCGCTCCGATCGGCTGAATCGCTGGCGGGACCGCCGGCGCCACTGCGGCGCGCGGACGCGCGGGGCTCACCCGGTCGAGCGCGGCGACTGCGCTGCCGCGGCGTGCAGCAGCGCCGTGATCTCGGCCTCGTCGAGCAGCCGCGCGGGCCGCACGGTGCGCCCCCCGCCGACGTAGCAGAACGCCGCGCTGACGTGCTCGAGCGGCGTGCCCTTCCAGCGCGACCACGCGAGCCGGTACACCGCGAGCTGCAGCTCTCGGGCCTGCACCGCAGCGGGGTCGGTCGGTGGGGCTCCCGTCTTCCAGTCGACGACGACGACCGCGCCGGGCACGTCCGGGCGGTCGGGGTCGGCGAAGACGGCGTCGATGCGTGAGCGCAGGACGTACCCCGCGACCGGGGTCTCGATGTCGACCTCGACGGCGAGCGGCACGCGGTGCGCCCACGGGGTCGCGAGGAACGCCTCGCGCAGCGCGACGAGGTCGGCGTCGACACGCACGGAGTCGTCGTCAGCGCCGGGGAGGTCGTCGACGTCGACGAGCGAGGCGGACCCGAACCAACCCTCGACCCACGCGTGGAACGCCGTGCCGCGCCGGGCCTGGGGCGACGGCTCGAGCGGCACGGGTCGGCGCAGCGCACGGGCGAACTCCTGCGGGTCGGACGCGAGCCGGACGACCGCGGACGCCGACAGGTGCGGCGGAAGCTCGACGTCGTTCGACGGGGACGCGGCGAGCGCGCGCTCCGCGAGCAGGAGGTCGGCGGTGCGGTCCCACGGGGTGGGCACGGCGGCGCCGGGCGGCGGGCGGTCGCCCTCGCGGGGTGCGTCGGCCGTGCGGGGAGGGCTCGACGTGCCGGCGACGTCGGCACGCGCGCGGCTCGACGACGCGGCGACGTCGGCACGCGCGCGGCTCGACGACCCGGCGACGTCGGCTGGGGCGGTGCGCGCAGCGCCGGCGTGGACCGGACCGCCCGACGGCGCGCCGGTGGTCGCGTCACCGGAGGAGGCCGCAGCGATCGCCTCACGCACGGCCTGCGCCGACGCCTCGACCGCGGCACGACGCGTACCCGACGACCGCCCGCCGGGACCGGTGAACGGGTCGGCCGGCCAGACCGGTGCGACGTCGTCCCCGCCGCGCGGGCTCGTCGCACCGTCCTCCGGCTCCGCAGCCCACGCCTCGGGGTCGACGAGGCCCGCCTCCGCCAGCTCGGTGAGGAACAGCGACGGCGGGCGGGGCTGCGACGCGTCGCCCCACCACGCGCCCGTGAGCAGCAGCGCCGACCGCGCCCGCGTGAGCGCGACGTACGCGAGGCGGCGCTCCTCGGCGACCGCGTGCTGCCCGGCGTCCTCCACGAACCGCCGCCGCCGCTCCTCGAGGTCCTTGGGGTCGGCGGCACCGGCGTAGGCGAGCTGCGGCAGGTCGTGCCGGTCGCCGCGCAGCGGGTACGGCAGCGTGCCGAGCCCGCTCAGCCAGGCCTTGTCCGTCGGACCGTCCTTGCCGGTCGTGCGGATCGCGGGGAGCCCGCCGTCGACCATCCCGGCGACCGCGACGACGTCCCACTCGAGTCCCTTCGCGGCGTGGATCGTGACGATCTGCACGGCGTCCGGGTCCGGCTCCGCGACGGGCATGTCGAGGCCGCGCTCGCGTGTGTCGGCCGCGGCGAGCCAGGCGAGGAACGCCCCCAGCGTGGGACTGTCCGCGCCGTCGGAGAACTGCACGGCCACGTCGCGGAACGCGTCGAGGTGCGCCCGCGCACGGCCGGCCGAGACGCCCGCGCGTGCCGCGACCTCGATGTCGAGCCCGAGCAGGCGCTCCGCCTCCCCGACGAGCTCGGGCAGCGAGAGGTAGGTGTGCGAGCGCAGCACGCGCAGGAGCTGCGCCAGGTCGGTCAGGCGCCCACGAGCGGTGTCGCTCAGCGTGCGCCCGGTGCGGCTGCGCCAGCCGGGGGGCGGCAGCTCGTCGATCGCGTCCACGATGCTGCGCTCGTCGACGACGTCCGCCGCGACGGGGTTCGGCGCCGGGGAGGCAGGGTCGTGCGCCGGGCCGACGGAGCCTGACCCCGCGTCCCTCGAGCCCGACGGGACGCCCCCGGAGCCCGACGACGCGCCCGCGAGGCCCGACGGCGCGGCGCCCGCGGAGCCCGACGACGCAGCGCCCCCGCCGGCCAGGCCGGTCCCGTCCCGCTCGTCCGCCCGCCGCTCCGCCCCCCGGCGCGCGTGCCCGAGCCCCGCAGCGAGCTCGGCGGACCAGGCGGCCAGGGCGTGCAGGTCCGCTGCCCCGAGCCGCGTGCGCGCGCCCGTGAGGAGACGCATCAGCGCGTCACCGCGGGACGGGTCGTGCGCGGCCTGGAGCATCGCCACGAGGTCGACGACCTCCGGCGTCGCGAGCAGACCGCCGAGACCCACCACCTCGACGGGGAGCCCCGCGTCGCGCAGCGCCCGACGCAGCACGGTGAACTGGGCGCGCTTGCGGCACAGCACCGCGGCGGTGACCCGTGCGACCCCAGGCCCCGCGGGCCGCCAGCGCTCCGCGACGAACCGGGCGACGGCAGCCGCCTCCTCCTCGAGCGTCGCGGCGACGTGGGCCTGCACGAGCCCGGTCCCGGCGCCCGGGCGGGCGGCGAGCTCGGGGACCGCGACGCGCGTGCTCGCCCGGCGCAGCGGCAGCGCCACGTGGTTCGCCGCCTCGAGGATCGCCTCGTCGTTGCGCCACGACGTCGAGAGCAGGTGCACGTCCGCCGGGCGCCGCGTCGCGCCGTCCTCATCGAGCTCGACGACCGGGAACGTCGACGGGAAGCGCTCGAGGCCGCCCGCGCTGGCACCCCGCCAGCCGTAGATCGACTGGTGCGGGTCACCGACGGCGGTCACGGGGTGGCCGTCGCCGAAGAGCGCCCCGAGCAGTGCGAGCTGCGCGTAGGACGTGTCCTGGTACTCGTCGAGCAGCACGACCCGGTAGCGGGCGCGCTCGCCGGACCCCACCTCGGGGACCTCGCGCGCGAGCCGGGCCGCGAGCGCGACCTGGTCGCCGAAGTCGAGCGCGTCGGCGGCGCGCTTGCGCGCGCGGTAGTCGGCGACGAGCTCGAGCAGGCGCGTGCGCTCGCCGAGCAGCCCGAGCAGCTTCGTGATCGGCGCGTACGGCGCGCGCGGCGGGTTGCCCGGGGGCGTCGCCTCGATCGCCTCGATGATGCCCTCCATGCCCGCGCGCGCCTCGTCGGGCGTGAGCAGGTGCTCGTCGAGCGCGCCCGAGAGCTCGAGCAGGGCCTCGACGACCGTCGAGACGGCGGCCTCGGTGTCGAGGTCCCCCGTCCACGACTCGACGACCTGGCTCGCGAGCTGCCACTGCGCGGCCTCGCCCAGGAGCCGGGACGTCGGCTCGACCCCGAGGCGCATCGCGTGGTCCGTCACGAGCGACGCCGCGTAGGCGTTGTACGTCGCGATCGTCGGGCGCGCGAGGTCGAGCAGGCCGGGGTCCAGGCCGGCCGCGGCGAGCGGGAGGCCGGGCAGCACGAGTCCCTGCGCGGTCGCCGCGCGGGCGACGTGCCGCAGCCGCTGGCGCACGCGGTCGCCGAGCTCGCCCGCGGCCTTGCGGGTAAACGTCAGACCGAGGACCTGCTCGGGGGCGACGAGCCCGTTCGCGAGCAGCCACACGACCCGCGCCGCCATCGTCTCGGTCTTGCCGGACCCGGCGCCGGCGACGACGAGCGAGGGGCGCAGCGGCGACTCGATGACCTCGACCTGCTCGGGTGTCGGCGAGGGGCGCTCGAGCAGCTCGGCGATCCGGGCGGCCGAGAGCACGGGCCGCCGGGCGGCGGGCGCCGCGGCGTCCGGTGTCACTCGACCACCTGGGCGCCCTCGTCGCGGCCGGGGCAGCTGCGCCGCACCGGGCAGCGCGAGCACATGTCGTTCTCGGTCGCCGCGAACGTCGCCGCCGACATGTGGCCCGCGACCTCCTCGACGCGGCGCCGTGCCCAGCTCGTGCCGTCGCCGTCCTCCTCGAGCGGTGCCTGGCTGCGCAGCGCGGCGGCGCTCTTGTTCACGTCCGAGACGAAGACGAGCTGTGCGCCGGCGCTGCGGGCATTGGGCGGGAGGCCCTCGACGGCGCCCGCGTCGACCGCGAGCTGGTAGGCGCCGAGCTGCGGGTTCTCGAGCGCCTGCGCGGCGGTCGGGGCCGTGCGCCCGGTCTTGAGGTCGCTCACCGTCACACGCTCGGTGCCGGCGTCGTCCGCGTCGCCGGCCGGCCGCGCCCGCTCGATCCGGTCGATCGACCCGCGCACCACCGCACGGTCGAGCTCCAGCGTGAAGGGTGCCTCGACGAGCAGAGGCTCACCGGCGCTGCGCACGTACTGCGCGAGGCGGCGCACCATCGACTCGGCGCGGCGCCGCTGCACGGTCGTCGGCCACCCGTCGGGCAGGCCGAGCTCGGGCCAGCGCCGGTCGAGCTCCGCGAGCAGCTCGTCGTGGGTGCCGGTCGGGTACGTCTGGGCGATCGCGTGCACGAGCGTGCCGAGCGACTGCCCCGAGCTCTCGGCCGCCGTGCCGCCCGCCGCCTCGAGCGCCCAGCGCAGCGCGCACGTCGCGGCGGTCTCGATCTTGGACGGCGAGACGGTGACCTTCTCGCCCTCGGGCCACAGCGGCTCCTCGCTCGACGGCTCCGCGAGGCCGTGCCACTCGTCGGGATCGGCGCCCTCGACCCCCGCTCGGGCGAGCCGGGCCAGCATCGCCGCGGCCGCCGGATCGGGCCGCCCACGCAGCACGCTCGACTCGAGCCGCGAGCGCACCTGGGCGACGAGGCCGCGCAGGTCGAGCGGTGACGGCGTCGTGACCTTGCGCGGGTCGACGTCGTCGTCGCAGGGCTCGACCAGCTCCAGGAACGGCGAGGGCTGGGAGTCGGTGTCCGCGACGGCGGTGACGAGCAGCCGCTCGCGCGCCCGGGACACGGCCACGTGGAACGACCGGAGCTCGTCGGACAGCACCGCCGCCCGGGCCCCCGCACCGAGCTGGCCGGCGTCGGGCTCGCGCCCCGCGAGCAGCTCGACGAGGGTCTGCGCGCCGAGCAGCGAGTCGCGCAGCCGCAGGTCGGGCCAGACGCCCTCCTGGACCCCCGCGACCACGACGACGTCCCACTCGCGCCCGGCGGCACCGGCGGGCGTGAGCACGGCGACCGCGTCCCGGTCGGCCCGGGCCGCGATCGTGTCGGCCGGCAGGTCCTGACCCAGCACCCAGTCGACGAACGCGCCCGCGGGCGCCTGGGGCATCCGGTCGACGAACGTCTCCGCAGCACGGAACAGCGCGAGGACCGCATCGAGGTCGCGGTCGGCCCGTGCGCCGGCCGCCCCGCCCGTGAGCGACGCGCGCCGCCACGGCTCGGCGAGACCGGCGGCGTCCCACAGGGCCCACAGCACCGTCTGCGGGTCGGCGGTCGGGGCGAGCGCCGCCGTGCGGCCCGTCGCCAGGACGCGCACGAGCCGCTCGACCTGCCGGCGGGCACCGGGCGGCAGCCCCGCGGTGCGGCCGGGCTCGGCGAGCGCCTCGACGAGCAGGACGTCGCTGCCCCGCCCTCCCCCGCCGGCGAGCTCCTCGGCGCGCAGCGCGCGGCGCACGCGGCGCAGCCCCACGGTGTCCAGGCCGCCGAGCGGCGAGCACAGCAGCCGCGCCGCGGTCTCCGCGTCGAGCTCCGCGGCCCCGACCGTCCCCGCGGGCAGCACGCAGCGCACCGCGTCGAGGAGCGGGCGGACCGCGGGCTCCTCGCGCAGCGGGACGTCGCTGCCCAGCACGGCCACCGGGACGCTCGCGCTCGCGAGCGCCCGGCGCAGCGCCGTGACCTGGGCGCCCGAGCGGGCCACGACCGCCATCCGCTCCCACGGCGTGCCGTGCTCGAGGTGCGCGAACCGCAGCGCGTGGGCCACGTACGCCGCCTCCTGCGCGGCGCTCGGCAGGATCGCGACGCGCACGTTCCCCGCCCCGCCGTCGCGCGCCGCGGCCCGGCGGTGCACGACGGCGCCCTGGGCGCCGACCCGGGCCGCGACCCCGGACGCCACCTCGCGCAGGCGCGTGCCGTGCCGCCAGACCGTCCCGAGCACGAGGCGCCGCGCGCCGAGCTCACCGGGGCCGTCGCCCTCGACCGTCGCGCGTGCGACGAGCGCGGGGCTCGCGCCGCGGAACGTCTGCACCGCGCTGTCGGGGTCGGCGAACAGCGCGAGGCGCGCGCCGCCGTCCGCGAGCACGCGCAGCAGGCGGGCGGTCGCCGCGGTGCTCTCGTGGTGGTCGTCGACGACGACGAGCCGCCAGCCCGGGCGCGGTGCCGCGGCGACCTCGTCGTCCCACGCGAGCAGCGCCTCGGCCGCCTCCTCGACGACGACCGCCGGGTCGTAGCGCGAGCCGAGGTCCGGGGTGGCGGTCCGCAGCAGGGTGACGTCGAGGTACTCCTGGTAGACGGCTGCGGCCGCGACCCACGCAGGGCGGGCATGGCGCTCGCCGAGCTCGGCGAGGTCGACCGGTGCCAGCCCGCGCTCGGCGGCCCGCATGAGCAGGTCCCGCAGCTCGTCGCGGAACGCACGCAGGCCGAGCGCCTCGGGCGGGACGGACGCCGGCCAGTCGAGCGGGACGCCGTCACCCGCGGCGTGCCCGGCGAGCAGCTCGCTCAGCAGCATGTCCTGCTCGGGGCCGGAGATCAGGGTCGGCGGCGGCTCGCCGAGCAGCGAGGCGCGCGCCCGGAGCACCGCGAACGCCGCCGACGCGGCCGTGCGGACCATCGCCTGCCCGGACGTCCGCTGGAGCCGGGCCGAGAGCCGGTCGCGGAGCTCCCCGGCGGCGCGCCGGCTCGCCGCCACGACCAGCACGTCCTCGGGGGCGAGGTCGCCGTCCGCGAGCGCCGCGACGACCGACTCGACCACGACGCTCGTCCTGCCGCTCCCGGGTGCGCCGAGCACGAGCAGCGCCCGGTCCGTGCCCGCGGCGACGCGCTCGACGACCTCGCGCTGCTGCGGGTCGAGCGCGAGCCCGCCCCCGGGAGCGAGGAACCCGGCCGCACCGGGGACGCCCGCACCTCCGCGTGTGAGCACCGCGCCGTGCTGCTCGACGATCGCCGGGCGCACGAGCCGCAGGGGCGTGGCGCGCGACGGTCCGGGGTTCACGGGCAGATCACACCACACGCCACCGACAGTCCCGTGGTGCCCACGCGAGGCGCCCGCGCACCCTCAGGAGCCGGGGAACGGCCAGGGGTTGGGGGTGCACGGCGCCATCGGGCCCGTCTGCTGCTGCATGAGCGGCGCGACCTGCCCGGCCCCGCCGCAGTACTCGTGCCGGTGGCCCAGGATGTGCCCCACCTCGTGGTTCACGAGGTAGTGCCGGTAGGCGACCTTGTCCCCGTCCCACGAGGTCGAGCCGTCCACCCAGCGCAGGTAGTTGAGCACCGCGTGACCCTGGATGCCGCACGACACCTTGCCCACCGTCTCGAGCGGCGCGCACATGCGGTCGACGAGCGCCGGGGACGCCAGCACGACGCGCAGCTCGGCGTCGCCGTCGGTGCGCGCGAACACCATCGACCCGTCGGCGCCCCAGCCGCGCGGGTCGTTGAGCGTCGCCATGACCGTGTACGCGAACAGCCCGGCGTCGACTTCGAGCCCCTCCTCGACCTCGACGCGGACGGTCCGGACCGCGGGTGCCGTGCCGGCGGCGGGCGACGGCGCCGCCTGCGACCCGGGCACGACCACGAGGTCGCCCGACGCGGACCGCGGCACGTCGAGCGAGCGCAGCCCGGCGGCGAGGTCGGACGTGCTCGGTCCGCCCCCGCGCTCGAGGCTCGTGGACCCGCCGCCGAGCTGCGGCACGAGCACGGGGTCGGACACCTCGGTCACGTCGGTCGCGACGGGCTCCTCCTCGGGCAGCGAGTCGAGCTCCCCGACGGGCTCCGGCGTCGGCGTCGGCCAGACCTCGTCGCGGGTCGCGCGCTCGTCCCCGCGCTCGCCGGTCACCGAGCCCCACGCCTGCACGACGGCACCCCGCGCCGCCGAGCCGGGCAGCGCACCGACCGCCGTCGCTCCACCCGCGCAGAAGGCCGCGACCGCGACCGCGAGCGCCGTGAGCCGCACCCGGGTGCGCCGCCGGCGCCGCCCGAACGAGGACGCGCCGGGCCCCGCGCTGGACCGTCCGGGGGACGGGAGGGGGGCCGACATCCGAATATCGTCGCATCCCGGACACATGCCGTGGCTACCATCGCCGGGTGAGCGAGGTGGGGGCGGGACGCGCGAGGAGCCCGCGCATGGCGAAGCAGGCGCGGCGCGCGCAGGTGCTCCGCGTCGCCCAGGAGCTGTTCGCGGGCGACGGCTTCCACCACGTCTCGATGGACGACATCGCGGACCGGGCCGAGGTCAGCAAGCCCGTCCTGTACCGCCACTTCCCCTCGAAGCTCGACCTCTACCTCGCGGTGATCGACCAGCGCGGGCAGGCCCTCGTGGACGCGATCGAGACGGCCGTGGAGCCGATCGAGCGCGGGCCCGTGCAGCCGGGCGACGGGCGCGACGTGGTCATGGCGATCGTGCGCGCGTACGTCGAGTTCGTCGACGGCGCCGGGGAGTCCTCGACGCTGCTGTTCGAGTCCGACGTCACGCACGACGCCGACGTCCGCACACGCGTCGAGCACGCCACCACCGAGGCCGCGCGGCGCATCGCCGTCGTCCTCGAGGACGTCACCGGCCTGCCGCCGGGGAGCACCGCGATGCTCGCGACGTCCCTGACCGCGATGGCGCAGGTCGCCGCGACGCACCGGCTCCGGGTCGCGGGGGCGCCGTCCGCCGACGAGACAGCGGAGCTGGTCGGACGCCTCGCGTGGGGCGGGGTCGCCGGGCTCATCCGACCGGACTTCGAGTACGACGGATCTGCCTAGGATGACGGAGCGGTCCGCGCGACGAGCGCTGGCCGTACGACCCGCGCTCGTCGGTGCGGGGCGAGGAGAGCTGCGAGGAGACGGTTTCAGTGGACATCACGATCGGCGTGCAGAACCTCCCGCGCGAGCTGGTGGTCGAGTCCGACCAGACGGCGGAGCAGGTCGCCGCAGCCGTCGCTGCCGCGCTCGAGAGCAAGACGGTGCTCGAGCTCGTCGACACCAAGGGCCGGCGCGTCATCGTCCCGGTCGCGACGCTCGGCTATGTCGAGATCGGCGCGGAGTCGAAGGGTCGCGTGGGCTTCGGCACCCTCTGACCCGGCACGGACCAGGGCCCGGCGCGGCCGACCGCGCCGGGTCTCGTGCTGTCCGGGTCCCGTGCAACCCGCCAGGGGCGCGCCGGGGAACGGCGCACCCGGCCGCGCTGTGGCCGGGTGGATCCCGTGTCAGGCGGTGAGGCCCAGGCGCCCCATCCGGCGCGTGTGCTGTGCGGTGAGCTCGCCGAAGAGCCGGGCCGAGCCGTCGCCGCTCTGCGCGCCGTCGGACGCGGCGGCGGCGAGCCGGGCGAGCCCGGGGCGCGTCGCGAGCAGGTTCTGCACGACGCCGAGGGCCTCCCCCACGAGCCGGCGGCCCCACAGCGCGAGCCGCGAGACGAGCACCTCGTCGTCGGCGCGCGCCACGTCGAGCTCGGCGACCGCGAGCTCGGTGTGCCCGACGTCGCCGAGCACGTCGAGCACCAGCGCCCGCGACTCCTCGTCGAGCGACGCCGCGGCGTGCCGGCAGAAGTCGTCGGCGACGCCGTACCCGACGTACGCGGTGAGCAGCCGCTCCCACCACGTGCTCGGGGCGGTGCGGGCGTCGAAGTCGTCGAGCACGTGCGCGAACGAGCCGAGGACCGCCTCGGGGTCGCCCCCGAGCTCGGCGACGCGCGCGAGGACCCGGTCCCGCCGCTCGACGCTCGTCGCCGCGAAGCGTGTGAGCTGGAGGCGCTGGGCGAGCGTCGGGGCGAGCGCGGCGTCGGCCGCGAGGCGCGCGAACGCGACCAGCTCGAGCTGGGCGACGAGGCCCAGCAGCTCGAGGGTGTCGGCGCTCTGGGCGGCCTGCGTGCCGGTCGGAAGCGTCTCGGTCATCCGCAGATCGTAACGCCGCGACGCTCCCGGGTGACCGGCCTCACAGCCGCCCGGACGGGCGTCCGGTAGCATCGAGCGCGTACATCGGTTGCCCGGTCGTCTCGACCGCCTCGTGCCTCCACCGCCCTCGCCGCTCGCGAGCGCCGCGTCGTCACGAACTGACATTCACGATCGGCTGCCGGCCAACCACGTGGCGATGCCCGTCTCCTGACCCGGCCCGTGCGCCGGAGGGACTCGTGCGGCTCGCCACCACACGAGTGAAGAGTCGCCTGTGACCACCATCGATCCCGCTCTCCCCGCCGACGCCACCACCGTCGAGGGCCTGCCCCTGCTGGACGAGGCCACCTCCACCTCCAGCAGCGTGCAGGCGAGCAACCCGTCGTTCGCGGACTTCGACGTCCGCCCGGAGATCGTCGCGGCGCTCGCCGCGGCCGGCATCACGCACCCCTTCCCGATCCAGGCGATGACGCTGCCGGTCGCGCTCTCGGGCCACGACATCATCGGCCAGGCCAAGACGGGTACCGGCAAGACCCTGGGCTTCGGCGTCCCGCTGCTGCACCGCGTCGTCGCGCCGGGCGAGCCCGGGTTCGACGAGCTGCCGGCGCCCGGCAAGCCGCAGGCGCTCGTCGTCGTCCCGACCCGCGAGCTCGCGGTCCAGGTCGCCGGCGACCTCATGACCGCGTCGGCGAAGCGCTCGGTCCGCATCGTGCAGCTCTACGGCGGCCGCGCGTACGAGCCGCAGGTCGACGCGCTCACGACCGGCGTCGAGGTCGTCGTCGGGACCCCGGGCCGCATGATCGACCTGCTCAACCAGGGCTACCTCGACCTGTCGCGCGTGCGGTGCGTCGTGCTCGACGAGGCCGACGAGATGCTCGACCTGGGCTTCCTGCCCGACGTCGAGAGGCTCCTCTCGCGCACGCCCGCGTCGCGCCACACCATGCTGTTCTCGGCGACGATGCCGGGTGCGGTCGTCGCGATGGCGCGCCGCTACATGACGCAGCCGACGCACATCCGCGCGAACGACCCCGACGACGGCGGCCAGACCGTCAAGAACATCAAGCAGGTCGTCTACCGTGCGCACGCGCTCGACAAGGTCGAGGTGCTCGCGCGCCTGCTGCAGTCGGAGGGCCGCGGCCTGACGATCGTCTTCGCCCGCACCAAGCGCACCGCCGCGAAGGTCGCGGACGACCTCATCGAGCGCGGGTTCGCCGCGGGCGCGATCCACGGCGACCTGGGCCAGGGCGCGCGCGAGCAGGCGCTGCGCGCGTTCCGCAACGGCAAGGTCGACGTGCTGGTCGCCACGGACGTCGCGGCGCGCGGGATCGACGTCGACGACGTCACGCACGTCGTGAACTACCAGTGCCCCGAGGACGAGAAGACCTACCTGCACCGCACCGGCCGCACCGGCCGCGCGGGCAACAAGGGCACCGCGGTCACGTTCGTCGACTGGGACGACGTCCCGCGCTGGGGCCTGATCAACAAGGCGCTCGAGCTGGGCATCCCGGAGCCCGTCGAGACGTACTCGAGCTCGCCGCACCTGTTCACGGACCTCAACATCCCGGCCGGGACGAAGGGGCGGCTGCCGAAGTCGGCGCAGACGCGCGCGGGGCTCGACGCCGAGAAGCTCGAGGACCTGGGCGAGACCGGCAAGCGGCACACGTCTGCGGGCGGGCGCTCGGCCGGGCGCGACGGTGGCCGCGACAGCGGTGGGCGCGACAGCGGCGGGCGCGACAGCGGCGGGCGTGGCCGGGGTGCGCGTGACGGCGCTCCGCGCGAGAGCGGCACACGTGACGCCGGCGCACGCGAGGGTGCTCCCCGTGAGGGTGGCCGCTCGCGCAGCCGCGGTCGTGGCGGACGCGACGCCGTCGAGACGACCGAGGGCGCGACGACCGCGCCGACCAACCCGCAGGAGCCCGTGACGACGCCGGACTCCGGTGACGCCCCGGCAGCCGACCGCCCTCGCCGCAACCGCAACCGCCGCCGCACGCGCGGTGGCGGCTCGGGTGCGACGGGCGCGCCGGGCCAGGAGTCGTCGGCTCCCGCGCAGGAGTCGCCCGCCCAGGGCTGACCCACCCCGCACGTCGACGGGCCGTCCGCTCACCGAGCGGGCGGCCCGTCGTGCTGCGCGGCCGGCGAGCGACGCCGGGGCGCGCACGCCAGGATGTCCCGCGTGGCCCTCTACGCGCAGACCCCGTGGCGTCGTGCACGCCAGCTCGTCGGTGACCTGCTCGTGGTCGCATGGGTCGTCGCGTGGGTGCGCGCGGGCCTGTGGGTGCACGAGTCGGTCAGCCGGCTCGGCGCCCCGGGGCGCACGCTCGAGGACGCCGGGTCCTCGCTCTCCGACAGCCTCGGGTCGGCGGGCGAGACCGTCGCCCGGGTCCCGCTCGTCGGCGACGACGCCCGCGCCCCGTTCGACGCGGCGGGCGGCGCCGCCGACTCCATCGCCCGCGCGGGGGTCGAGGTCCAGGAGGGTGCGGCGCACCTCGCGCTGCTGCTCGGCATCGTCGTCGTGGCCGTCCCGGTGCTGCTCGTGCTCGGCGCCTGGCTGCGCGCACGCGTGCGGTTCGTCAGCCGGTCCCGGGCCGCGTCGCGCATCCTCGACTCCGCCGCCGACCTCGACCTGTTCGCGCTGCGCGCGCTCGCGACCCAGCCCGTCCGGGCGCTCGCCGGGGTGAGCGACGACCCGGCCGACGCGTGGCGACGGCGCGACCCCGAGGTGCTGCGTGCGCTCGCGGCGCTCGAGCTCCGGTCCCTCGGGCTGCGGCCACCGGCGCCGCCGCGCGGCTGAGCCGGCAGGCCCCGGGTCGGCGGCTCCCGACGAGCCGACAGACCCCCAGGTCGCCGGCTCCCGACGAGCGCCGGGCGGCCCGGCCGACCGAGCCGCCGGACGGCAGGCCGGTCAGCCCTCCAGCACGAACGCCCGCACCGCGTCCGCCACGAGCTGCACCGCGATCGCCGCGAGCAGGAGCCCGGCGATGCGCGTGACGAGGATGACGCCGGAGTCCCCGAGCACCCGGTGGATCACGTTGGCGAACCGCATCGCGAGGTAGAGGCACAGGTGCACCGCCAGCACGCCGAGCCCGATCGCGACCCAGTCGGCCGTCGACCCGTCGGTCGCCTGCACGAAGACCATCGTCGCGACGATCGCGCCCGGCCCCGCGAGCAGCGGCGTGCCGAGCGGCACGAGCGCCACGTTGACGTTCCCGTTCCCCGACGGCTCGGGCTCCTCCATCTTCCCGGTCAGCAGCTCCATGGCCACGAGCAGCAGCAGGAGCCCACCGGACGCCTGGAGCGCCGGCAGGGAGATGTGCATGTAGGCGAGCAGCTGCTGGCCGAACACCGCGAACGACACGATGACGCCGAACGCCACGAGGATCGCCTGGCGCGCCGCGCGGTTGCGCTGCTGCCGGGTCATCGTGCTGGTCAGGCCCAGGAAGATCGGCACCGTGCCAGGCGGGTCCATGATGACGAACAGGGTGATGAAGACCTCGCTGAGGAGGCGCAGGTCGACGACGTCGTTCACGGGCGCACCACTGGCACGGCCCCTTCCTTCTCGATGTCCGCGAGTACGGACGGCTGGGTCAGGTTCTCGCCGAGGCGGTTGGTCTTGCCGGTGCCGTGGTAGTCGCTGGACCCGGTCACCAGCAGCCCGAGCCGCTCGGCGACGCCGGTCAGGCGCTCGCGCTGCGCGGGCCCGTGGTCGCGGTGGTGCACCTCGAGCCCGGCGAGCCCGACGGCGGCGAGCTCGTCGAACACCGCGTCGGGCACGATGCGACCGCGGCCGTCCGCGCCGGGGTGGGCGAAGACCGGCACTCCCCCGGCGGCCCGCACCGCCCGCACCGCGTCGACCGCCGACGGGGCGTAGTGCGGCACGTGGTACGGCCCGTCGCTGCGCAGGAGCTCGGCGAAGGCGGCGTCCCGGCTCGTGACGACCCCGAGACGCACGAGCGCGTCGGCGATGTGCGGGCGGCCGACGACCGTGCCGGGGCTCGTGTGCTCGAGCACGTCCTCCCAGGTGATCGGGTGGTCGGCGGCGATGAGGTCGACCATCGCGCGGGCCCGCCCGTCGCGCGCGACGCGGGTGCGCTCGAGCTCGGCGACCAGCGCGGGGTGCGTCGGGTCCTGCAGGTAGGCGAGCAGGTGCACGCTGACGCCGCGCGCCCGCGCCGAGACCTCCGTCCCGCGGACCAGCGCCACCCCGTGCTCGCGCGCCGCCCGCTCGGCCTCGGCCCAGCCCGCGGTCGTGTCGTGGTCCGTGAGGGCGACGACGTCGAGGCCCGCGCGGGCGGCGGACGCGACGACCTCGGCGGGCGGCTCGGTCCCGTCCGAGGCGGTCGAGTGGGTGTGGAGGTCGATGCGCACGGGCTCAACCCTAGGGGCGCACGTCCACGTGCTGAGACCGCGGGTGCGGTGCGGCGGCGGGTTCACCTCCTCGGGGCCCGCCGGCACGCCCGCGCCCGCGTCCGCGCCCGCCCACGGCGCCCCTCGCGCAAGCATCGTCCCGGAGGGTCGCGGTGGGTGCGCGGTGGGAGGATGGACGTCATGACCGACGGCCAGACCCCCGAGACGTCCGCGCCCGCGCAGCCCACCCCGCAGCCCGGCGACCAGCCCCTCGAGGCGCGCGGCTCCAACCGCTCGCAGCGCCCGGACTCGCGCGCCTTCACCGAGTTCATCACCTCCGGCTGGGGCCCGCGCGCGGCGACGACCGCGACCCCGTCGCCGGCCGCGCCGTACACCGCGGTCCGCCGCGCCCGGCTCGGCGCGCAGTTCCCCGGGGCGCGCGTCGTCGTCCCCGCGGGCTCGTTCAAGGTCCGCTCGAACGACACCGACTACCGTTTCCGGCCGCACTCCGCGTTCACGCACCTCACGGGGCTCGGCGCGGAGCAGGAGCCCGACGCCGTCCTCGTGCTGCACCCGGTGGACAGCGCGCACCGCGCGGCTCCGGGCGGGTCCGCTGCCGACGACGCCGCTCCCGACGGCGCGGCGGTCACGTCCGCGACGCACCGCGCGGTCCTGTACGTGCGCCCGCTCGCCGGCCGGGACACCGAGGAGTTCTTCTCCGACTCGCGCTACGGCGAGTTCTGGGTCGGCGCGCGCCCGACCCTCGACGACCTGGCGACGGTCACCGGGATCGAGACCGCGCACCTCGACGACCTGCGCGACGCGCTCGCGAAGGACGTCGGCGAGGGCGGCGTGCAGCTGCTCGTCGTCCCGGACGCCGACGAGGCGGTCGAGGCGGTCGTCGAGGAGATCCGGGCGACCGAGGACGCCGGCCTGACCGACGCCCGGCTCGCGGAGGCGCTGTCCGAGCTGCGCCTGCTCAAGGACGAGCACGAGGTCGCCCAGATGCGCGGGGCCGTCGACGCGACGATCGCGGGCTTCGCCGAGGTGGTGCGCGCGCTCCCCCGCGCGACGGCGCACCGGCGGGGCGAGCGCGTCCTCGAGGGCACGTTCGGCGCGCACGCCCGCGAGGAGGGCAACGCGGTCGGCTACGAGACCATCGCCGCCGCGGGCGAGCACGCGACGACGCTGCACTGGACGGACAACGACGGCCGGGTCCGCGCGGGCGAGCTCGTGCTCGTCGACGCGGGCGTCGAGGTCGACTCGCTCTACACGGCCGACGTGACGCGCACGCTGCCGGTCGACGGGACGTTCACGGAGGTGCAGCGCCGCGTGTACGAGGCGGTGCTCGACGCTGCCGACGCCGCGTTCGCCGTCGCGGTGCCCGGCAACCGCTTCCGCGACGTGCACGCCGCGGCCATGGACGTCATCGCCGAGCGGCTCGGCGCGTGGGGGCTGCTGCCCGTCTCCGTCGAGGAGTCGCTCAGCCCCGAGGGCCAGCAGCACCGCCGCTGGATGGTGCACGGGACGAGCCACCACCTGGGCCTCGACGTGCACGACTGCGCGCTCGCCCGGCGCGAGCTGTACCTCGACGCCGTGATCGAGCCGGGCATGGTGTTCACGATCGAGCCGGGGCTGTACTTCAAGTCCGACGACCTGCTCGTGCCCGAGGAGTACCGCGGCATCGGCGTCCGCATCGAGGACGACGTGCTGATCACGGCCGACGGGAACGAGAACCTCTCGGCCGCGCTCCCCCGGCGGCCCGAGGACGTCGAGGCGTGGATGGCCGGGCTGCTGGGCTGAGCCTCAGGCCCGGGCGGCCGGCGCCGGCAGCGCGGGCCGCCCGGGTCCCGGTCGCTCGGGGCGGGACGGCCGACGCGCGGACGGCTCGCGCTCGGACCGCTGGCGCCCGGACCGCTCGGGGCGCGACGGCGTCGGGCCGGACAGCTCACGCTCGGACGGCTCCGGCTCGGGCGGCTCCGTCGCGTGCGCCGCGGGGAGCGTGAGGGCGAGCGGATCCTCCCGGACGAGACCGAGCGCCCGGCGCACAGCGCCGAGGTGCACCCCGTCCGCCCCGAGCGTCGACGCCACGACCTCGGGCACGGGCAGGTGCATGTACGCCGCGAGGCTCGCGGTCGTGCGCTCGAGCACGGGTCCGGCGCTGGCCGCGACCGCGCCGCCGACGATCACGCGCTCGACGTCGAGCAGCCCGCCGAGCACCGCGCACACCCGCGCGAGCCGGTCGCCGAGACGGTCGACGACACGCTGGGCGTCCCGGTCCCCCGCGAGCGCGGCGGCGGCGACGTCGGCGAACTCCGGCTCGGCGGGCAGCCGCCGGCGCAGCCGTGCGAGCCCGGCGTCCTCGGCGAGCCACTGCCGCACGGTGGCCGCGAGCCCGGACGCGGAGCCGACGCCGTCGACGAGGTCGAGCACGTGCAGCTCGCCCGCGCCGCCGTGCCGCCCGCGCAGCAGCACACCGTCGACCATGAGCCCGGCCCCGAAGCGCTCGCCCGAGAGCAGGGTCACGAACGAGCGGGCACCGACGCCGGCACCGACCGCGCCCTCGGCGACGGCCGCGAGGTTGGCGTCGTTGTCGACGACGACCCGGCGGCCGGGGCGGGCGAGCGCCGCGGCGAGGTCGGGGTTCATCCGGGCCCAGAACCCGTCCTCGGTCGACGGCGAGCGACCGAGGGCGTCGGTCGGGGCCGGCACGCCGACGACAGTCACGAGCACCGACCCCGCATCCGCGCCGGCCTCGCGGAGCGCGTCGTCGACCGCGTGCCGCACGCCGCCGACGCGTGTCACCCGGTCCTCCCCGCCGACGTCGAGGACGCGCGTCGCCTGCGCGAGGACCGTGCCGGCGAGGTCGGCGACGGACGCGGTCACGCGGTGCTGCCCGGCGTCGACGCCGACGATGTGCCCGGCGCGGGGGTCGAACGCGTAGCGGCGGGCGGGCCGGCCCTTGGCCGGGTCGCCGGGGAGCCGCTCGGGGGTGAGCTCGCGCAGCCAGCGGTGCTCCACGAGGTCGTCGCACAGCCCGAGGACGGTGGTGCGGGTCAGGCCGGTCGCGTCGATCGCGTCGGTCGCGGTGAAGGGCCCGGCGTCCCAGGCGAAGTCGAGCACCGCCGCGAGGTTGGCGCGGCGGAGCTGCTGCGGGGACCCCGAGATCACGGACACCTCTTGACCTTACGGGCGGTGTGGGCTCATGCTCGTTATATCCAGTACTTAGATTTACTGTCTGGATCAAGCAAGGGCCGCGCTCGCACCCGGCACCGCCGGGGCACCGACGAGGAGACGACGACGTGCCTTCCCTGCCCTCACCACCGCCCGCAGACCCCGGCGGTCGCCCGCGGGACCTGTCCCGGCGGACCTTCCTGCGCGGCCTCGGCGCCGCTGCCACCGGCCTCGCACTGACCGGCTGCGCCCGCGGCTCGGGCGCCGGCTCCGGCGTCACCGAGATCACCTTCTTCCAGTCGAAGCCCGAGGTCATCGGGTACTTCGACGGGCTCATCGAGCAGTTCCACGAGTCCCAGTCCCGCGTGCGCGTCCGGCACGACGCGACGTCGAACCTCGCCGGCTCGTTCGTCCGCGAGTCGCCGCCGGACATCGGGCTGCTCAACTACAACTTCGAGATCTCCCGGTACGTCGAGCGCGGCGTGCTGAGCGACCTCGGCGACCTGCCCGAGGCCGCGCGGGTCAAGGCGGACCTGCTGCCGCTGATCGACGTCACCGCGAGCTACCCCGGCCGCACGAGCGTGCTCCCGTACTCGCTCATGGCCGCGGCAGTCCTCTACAACCGCGAGATCTTCGCGCAGCAGGGGCTCACCCCGCCCACCACCTGGAGCGAGTTCACCGCCGTCTGCGAGGCGCTCGTGTCGGCCGGCATCACGCCGCTGTACAGCACCTACCGGGACCCGTGGACCGTCGCGCAGGGCCACTTCGACTACGCCGTCGGCGGGATGGTCGACACCACCGAGTTCTTCACCGACCTCGAGGCGCAGGGCGCCGACGTCGGGTCCTCCTCGCCCGTGTCGTTCGAGAAGCAGCTCCGCGAGCCCGTCGAGCGCATGGTCCGGCTCGCGGGCTGGACCAACGACGACGCCCCGAGCCGCGGGTACGGCGACGGCAACCTCGCGTTCGCCCGCGGCGAGGCCGCGATGTACCTGCAGGGCCCCTGGGCGCTCACCGAGATCGCGAAGACCAACCCCGACCTCGACGTCGGCGCGTTCCCGCTCCCGATGACCGAGGACCCCGCCGACCGGCGGGTGCGCGTCAACGTCGACCTCGCGCTGTGGATCCCCGAGGCCTCGCCTCGCAAGGCGGCGGCGCGCGAGTTCCTGCAGTTCCTCATGCAGCCCGAGGTCATCGACCGGTACAACGCCGACAACCTGGGCTTCGGCGTCACCGAGGACGCCGCGCCGGTCACGAACGCGACGCTCGTCGAGCTCCAGGAGTACTACGACCGCGCGGACTTCTACGTCGGCGCCTCGCAGCTCGTGCCGCAGTCGATCCCGCTGCAGAACTACACGCAGTCCCTCATCACCGGCGCCGACCCCGGCTCGGTCCTGCGACGGGTCGACGCCGACTGGTCGCGCCTGGCCTTCCGCTCCTGACCCGAACCCCGGCTCGACCCGCACAGAACCGGAGACCCCGCATGGCGACCACCACAGCGCCGCAGGCCGCACGCCGCGACCTCGCGGCACCGGCCCGCCCGCACCGCAGGCGCCCCGGCGCCGGACGCACGCACTACCTCTTCCTCGTGCCCGCGCTCGTCCTGTTCACGCTCGCGATCACCCTCCCCGCGGTCATGGGCGTCACGCTGAGCTTCACGAACTCCGTCGGCTTCGGCGAGTTCCAGTTCACCGGCCTGACGAACTACGTCGCGCTGTTCTCCGACCCGGCGATCCTGGCCTCGTACGCGTTCACCGTCGGGTTCGCGCTCGTGACCGTGCTCGTGGTGAACGTCGTGGCGTTCCTGCTCGCGGTCGGGCTCACCTCGAAGATCCGCGCGCGCGTGGCGCTGCGCGCCGTGTTCGTGCTCCCCATGGTCATCTCGGGCATCGTCATCGCGTACGTGTTCGCGTTCCTGTTCTCGAACTCCCTGCCGCGCGTGGCCGAGGCCGTCGGGTTCGGGCCGCTCGAGACCAGCATGCTCGCCAACCCGGACCTCGCGTGGGTCACCATCGTGATCGTCACCGCGTGGCAGGCGATCCCCTCGGCGCTGCTCATCTACGTCGCCGGCATCCTGTCGATCCCCGGCGAGGTCTACGAGGCAGCGTCGCTCGACGGCGCGAGCGCGGGACGGCGGCTGCGGTCGATCACCCTGCCGCTCGTCGCGGGGTACGTCCTCATCAACATCGTCATCGGGTTCAAGAACTTCCTCAACGCCTACGACATCATCGTCGGCCTGACCAACGGCGGTCCGGGCACCGCGACCCGCAGCGTCGCGATGACGATCTTCTCCGGCTTCACCGGCGGCGACTACGCCTACCAGATGGCGAACGCGACGATCTTCTTCCTCATCGCGGTCGTCCTCGCCCTCGTCCAGCTCCGTCTCACCCGTGGGAAGGCGGCCCTCTGATGACCGACCAGACGCTCCGCACGACAGCCCCCGCCCAGGTCCCCGTCCTGCGCACGCGGACCCTCCGGAACCGCGACCGCGACGACCGCACGAACCGGCCGGGCCTCGTCGTCCTGCTGCTGTGCTCGGTCGCGGTGCTCGCCCCGCTCTACGCCACGGTGACGATGGCGTTCAAGACCACGCAGCAGTCCGTCGACGGGAACGCGTTCTCGCTCCCGTCGCCGGTCAGCGTCGACGGGTTCGTCGAGGCGTGGCGGCTGACGAACTTCCCGCGCGGGTTCACCATCTCCGTGCTCGTCACCCTCGTCACGGTCGTGGGGACGGTCCTGCTGAGCTCGCTCGCGGCGTACGCGATCTCGCGGAACTGGGACCGCCGGTTCTTCCGCTGGTCGTTCTTCTACCTGCTCGCGGCGATGTTCCTGCCGTTCCCGGTGCTCGCGCTGTCGCAGGTCAAGCTCACCGGGATGGTCGGGCTCGCCAACCCGGGCGGCGTCGCGCTGCTGCACGTGATGTTCCAGCTCTCGTTCAGCGTCATGCTGTTCACCGCGTTCCTGCGCTCGGTGCCCGAGGAGCTCGAGGAGAGCGCGCGGCTCGACGGCGCGTCGACGTGGCAGGTGTTCCGCCGGGTCGTCTTCCCGTTGCTCGCCCCCATGAGCGCGACCGTCGCGATCTTCGCGTTCCTGGCCTCGTGGAACGACTTCATGATGCCGTCGCTGATCATCGCCGACGCCACGCAGCAGACGCTCCCGGTCCTGCAGAGCGTGTTCCAGACCCAGTTCAGCAGCAACTACAACGTCGCGTTCGCCTCGTACCTCATGGCCATGGCGCCCGCGATCGTCGTCTACCTGTTCACGCAGCGCTGGGTCATGGCGGGCGTGACCCAGGGCGCCATCAAGTAGCGCGCGTCCCCGAGCGAACCGACGCTGGAGACGGCCCACCGTCCGTCCCCCGAACCCCACGAACCTCGAACCCCGAGAGAGACGAGAACCCTCCATGACCGACGTGACCGACGTCCTCGACGCCCGTGCGACGCCCGACCTGGGCCGTGACGGTGCCGCCTGGTGGCGCCAGGCCGCCGTCTACCAGATCTACCCGCGCTCGTTCGCGGACTCCGGAGCCGACGGCATCGGCGACCTGCCCGGCATCACGCGCCGCGTGCCGTACCTCTCGCGCCTCGGTGTCGACGCGGTCTGGCTCAGCCCGTTCTACCCCTCGGCGCTCGCCGACGGCGGGTACGACGTCGACGACTACCGCGCGGTCGACCCGCGCCTGGGCACGCTGGACGACTTCGACGAGCTCGTCGCGGCGCTGCACGGCGCCGGGATCAAGGTCGTCGTCGACCTCGTGCCCAACCACACCTCCGACCGGCACGTGTGGTTCCCGGAGGCGCTCGCGTCCCCGAAGGGCTCCCCGGCCCGCGACCGGTACGTCTTCCGCGACGGCACGGGCCCCGACGGCTCGCTGCCGCCCGCCGACTGGACCTCGACGTTCGGCGGGCCCGCGTGGGAGCCCGTCGGCGACGGCCAGTGGTACCTGCACTACTTCGCCAAGGAGCAGCCCGACCTCAACTGGAAGAACCGCGAGGTGCGCGACGACTTCCTCACGACGCTGCGGTTCTGGTCCGACCGCGGGGTCGACGGCTTCCGCGTGGACGTCGCGCACGGCCTGGCGAAGAACCTGCCCGACGCGCTGCCGACCCAGGCCGAGCTCGACACGCACCCCAAGGACGGCACGCACCCGCTGTGGGACCGCGACGACGTGCACGAGATCTACGCCGAGTGGCGCGAGGTCTTCAACTCCTACGACCCGCCGCGCACCGCAGTCGCCGAGGCGTGGGTCGACGCGTCCCGCCGCGCCCGGTACGCGAGCGCCGAGGGCCTGGGCCAGGCGTTCAACTTCGACCTGCTCGAGGCCGACTTCGACGCGGCGCAGTTCGGGGAGATCATCACGTTCAACCTCGAGCTCGCCGCGGAGTCCGGCTCGTCGACCACGTGGGTCCTGTCCAACCACGACGTCGTGCGCCACGCGACGCGGTACGGGCTCCCCGCACGCGGCGCGAGCACCGACAAGCAGGGCAGCGCGTGGCTGCTCGCGCGCGGGGCGGAGCCGGCGCTCGACCACGAGCTCGGGCTGCGCCGGGCGCGGGCCGCGTCGCTCCTGCAGCTCGCGCTGCCCGGCTCGTCGTACCTCTACCAGGGCGAGGAGCTCGGCCTGCACGAGGTTCCCGACATCCCGGACGAGGCGCGCCAGGACCCGTCGTTCTTCCGCAACCCCGGCGTCGACGCGGGGCGTGACGGCTGCCGGGTGCCGCTGCCGTGGACGCGCGACGGGGTCGCGTTCGGCTTCAGCGCGGCCGCGCCGTTCCTGCCGCAGCCGGGGTGGTTCGGGGACCTCTCGGTCGAGGCGCAGGAGGACGACCCGGCGTCCACGCTGACCCTGTACCGCGACGCGCTCGCTCTGCGGCACGAGCTGCAGGGCGACGAGACCCTGACGTGGGTGACGACGAGCCGGGCCGACGTGCTCGCGTACCGGCGCTCGGGCGGCTGGCTGTGCGTGACGAACTTCGGCGACCGGCCCGCGCCGCTGCCCGCCGGGGAGGTCCTGCTCAGCAGCGCGCCGCTCGAGGGCGGCGCCCTGCCGGGGGCGACGACGGCGTGGCTGCGGGAGCCGGCGGCCTGACCTGCGGCCCGCCCGAGCAGAGCTGAGCCGACCGACACGCGGAGCGCCGGCACCGGGACGCGGTGCCGGCGCTCCCGTGCCGTCGTCGGCCGGTGGGCGGGCGGGCGGGCGGGTGCGTCCGCCGGACGGGCGTCCGCCGTCAGCGCAGCTCGGTCGGCGGCGCGGGCGGGGTGGACGGCGGGACGACGCCCGGCGACGTCACGGGCGGCACGGTCGGCGAGCCGCTCACGGGCTGCTGCGGGGCCGGCGCCGGGTAGGCGCCGGACGGGTCCGACGGCGGCGTCACTCCGGTCGCGGGCCGCGCCGGCCAGCCCGACTGCACCCCGCCGATCTCCTGGAGCAGGTTGCGGGCCTTGTGCGCCTGCTCGGCCCCGCACAGCACCGCGTACTGCGAGGCGACGATCTGGCGCGACGACGTGAAGTCCCGCTTGCCGCCGGTGAGCGAGTACGTGATGACCGAGAACAGCAGGCCGAAGCCGCCACCGATGAGGATCGCCGCGAAGAACGTCGAGGAGCCCTCCTCGGAGAACAGCGACAGCAGCAGGCCCACGAAGAGCCCGAACCACGCGCCCGACGCGAACCCCGCGAGCGCGACCCGCGGGTAGGACAGCCGCCCGGTGACCCGCTCGACCATGCGCAGGTCCGTCCCGACGATGGTCACGAGCTGCACGGCGAACTGCTTGTCCGCGAGGTGGTCGACCGCGCGCTGGGCCTCGAGGTAGGTGCCGTAGGAGGCGACGAGCTCGCCCTGGGGGAGGGTCGGGGCCGTCGGGACGCGGGAGGCCTTGTTCATCGACATGCGACGATCCTCCCTTGCCGCCCGATCCCACGCCAGGGGCGTCGCCGCACCTCACGGCCACCTCGGCGTCACCGGGCCGACGCCCGACCGACGCCGGACCGGCGCCCGGCCGGCACCCGGCGAGCCCGGCCGGGACGGCGCCGCCGGTCTAGGCTGACGCCCGTGAGCAGCGCAGGGACCCGGGTCTTCGTCGCGCGCCTCGCCGGGACCACGGTGTTCGACCCCATCGGGGACCAGGTCGGGCGGGTGCGCGACGTCGTCGTGCTCGTGCGCCCGACCGGTGCCCCGCGCGCGGTCGGGCTGGTCGTCGAGGTCCCCGGCCGGCGCCGCGTCTTCCTGCCGCTGACGCGTGTGACGTCGATCGACGCGGGTCAGGTCATCTCGACGGGCCTGGTGAACATGCGCCGGTTCGAGCAGCGCACCTCCGAGACGCTCGTCGTCGGCGAGCTGCTGGACCGGACCGTCGAGCTGACCGACGGCAGCGGGAGCGCCACGGTCGAGGACGTCGCGGTCGAGCGGCAGCGCAGCGGTGACTGGGTGGTCGCCAAGCTGTTCGTGCGCCGCCTGGTGCCCGGCAAGTCGGCGCTGCTCCGGCGCCGCGGCGAGACGCTGCTCGTCGACGTGGCCGCGGTGACCGGTCTCGGCGTGTCGGCGGCGGCCCAGGGTGCGGCGCTCATGCTCGCGAGCTACGACGACCTGAAGCCGGCGGACCTCGCGGACGTGCTGCACGACCTCGGGAGCACGCGCCGCAACGAGGTCGCGCACGCTCTCGACAACGAGCGCCTCGCCGACGTCCTCGAGGAGCTCCCCGAGGACGACCAGGTCGCGATCCTCTCGGGTCTCGAGCGCACGCGCGCCGCCGACGTGCTCGAGGCCATGCAGCCCGACGACGCGGCCGATTTGCTCGGTGAGCTCTCCGACGAGCAGGCCGCCGAGCTGCTCGAGCTCATGGAGCCCGAGGAGGCGCGCGACGTGCGGCGCCTGCTCGCGTACGAGGACAACACCGCGGGCGGCCTGATGACGACCGAGCCCGTGATCCTGGGCCCGGAGACGTCGATCGCGGCGGCGCTCGCGCACGTGCGCCGTCAGGACCTCGCCCCGGCGCTCGCGTCGATGGTGTTCGTCGCGCGCCCGCCGCTCGAGACGCCGACCGGGCGCTTCATCGGCGTCGTGCACCTCCAGCGGATGCTGCGCGAGGCGCCGCACGAGTCGATCGGCTCGCTCGTCGACACCGACATCGACGCCGTCCCCGCGAGCGCCCCGCTGCTGTACGTGACGCGGCTGCTCGCGACGTACAACCTGCTCGCGCTGCCCGTGGTCGACGAGGAGCGCCGTCTGCTGGGCGCGGTCAGCGTCGACGACGTCCTCGACCACCTGCTGCCCGAGGACTGGCGCGAGCAGCACGACGACGCACCGACGCCCACGGCGAGCGGGACCTCGACCCGGGGGCGGGTGCGTCGTGGCTGAGCGGCTCGACACCCCCAAGGAGTCGCGCCGCTCGTTCGTCCCGCGGATCAACCGCGACCCGGACGCGGTGGGCCGGCTCGCGGAGGCCTTCGCGCGGTTCATGGGGACCGGGCGCTTCCTGCTGTACATGACCGGGTTCGTCATCGTGTGGGTCGCGATCAACGCGATCGGGATCTTCGGGCTGCAGTGGGACCCGTACCCGTTCATCCTGCTCAACCTGTTCTTCTCGGTGCAGGCGTCCTACGCCGCGCCGCTGATCCTGCTCGCGCAGAACCGGCAGGACGACCGCGACCGGGTCAGCCTCGAGCAGGACCGGCAGCGCTCCGAGCGGAACCTCGCGGACACCGAGTTCCTCGCGCGGGAGATCGCGGCGCTGCGGATCGGGCTGAGCGAGGTCGCGACGCGCGACTTCGTGCGCTCCGAGCTGCGCAACCTGCTGGAGGACCTCACCGCCGAGCGTGACGACGCACGCGGCGACCACGACGGCGCGACGCCCGACGGCCCCGCGGACCACGCGCGGCGCTGAGGGCCGGGCCGCCCGCGAGCGGGGTGCCGCGCGCCCGGAGGGGGACGGCCACCCGCGAGCGGGGTGCCGCGCGCCCGGAGGGGGACCTCGACCCGGGACGTGCGGCGCACGGGCGCCCGGAGCACCGCGCCTACGATGGGCGCATGCCCCTGACGACCGACCCGACCGCGCTCGCCGAAGCGGTGCGCACCGCGCTCGAGGGGGTCCTCGACCCCGAGATCCGCCGGCCGATCACCGAGCTCGGCATGGTCCGGTCCGTCGAGGTCGACACGACGACGCTGCCGGGCGGCGCGCGCGTCACCGTCGGGATCGACCTCACGACCGCCGGCTGCCCGCTCAAGGACACGATCACCAAGGACGTCACGGCAGCGGTCCAGCCCCTCGACGGCGTCGCCGAGGTCCGGCTGGCGATGGGCGTGATGTCGGCCGAGCAGCGCGCCGGGCTGCGCGAGCGGCTGCGCGGGACCGCCGAGCCGACGATCCCGTTCGCCCAGCCGGGCTCGCTCACCAAGGTCTACGCGATCGCGTCCGGCAAGGGCGGCGTCGGCAAGTCGTCCGTCACGGCGAACCTCGCGGTCGCGATGGCGGCGGACGGCCTGCGCGTCGGGGTCGTCGACGCGGACATCTACGGGTTCTCGATCCCGCGCATGCTGGGCGTCACGCAGCCGCCGACCAAGGTCGACGACATGCTGCTGCCGCCCGTCGCGCACGACGTGAAGGTCATCTCGATCGGCATGTTCGTGCCGCCCGGGCAGCCGGTCGTGTGGCGCGGGCCGATGCTGCACCGCGCGCTCCAGCAGTTCCTCGCGGACGTGTTCTGGGCGGACCTCGACGTGCTGCTCCTCGACCTGCCCCCCGGCACGGGCGACATCGCGATCTCCGTCGCGCAGCTGCTCCCGACGTCCGAGGTCCTGGTGGTCACCACGCCGCAGGACGCCGCGGCCGAGGTCGCCGAGCGCGCCGGGTCGGTCGCGCTGCAGACCCGCCAGCACGTGGTGGGCGTCGTCGAGAACATGTCGTGGCTCGAGCAGCCCGACGGCTCGCGGCTCGAGATCTTCGGCGCGGGCGGCGGCGCGCGCGTCGCCGAGAACCTGTCCCGGGCGACCGGCTCGTCGGTGCCGCTGCTCGGCCAGATCCCGCTCGACGTCGCGCTGCGGCAGGACGGCGACGACGGCACGCCCGTCGTGCTGGCGCACCCCGACTCCTCCGCGGCCCTCGCGCTGCGGGACGTCGCACGGGCTCTCGCGACGCGGTCGCGCGGGCTCGCGGGCAAGCCGCTCGGGCTCTCGCCGGTCGGTCGCTGAGCCGGCGAGTCCCGGACTCGACGGGCGGGACCTCGGGTCCGCGCGCTCAGACCCGGTGGCTCACCGTGGAGCGCCGTCGCGCGTGCGACGCTCCTGGCCGTGGCCGCCCCGCCAGTCGAGGACGAGCACCGTGGCGTCGTCCTTGAGAGCGTGACCGGTCGCCTCGAGCACGAGGTCGGTCAGCCCCCGGGTCGCCTCCCGGGGGTGCAGGTGCACGGTCGCGGCGACGAGACCCGGCAGGTCGAGCGCCTCGGCGTTGCGCTCGAGCATCCCGTCGGTCACCAGCACGAGCCGGTCCCCCGGCCGCAGGTGCAGGACCCCACTGGAGTACTCGGCGTCGGCGAACAGCCCGAGCGGCAGGCTCGTGGGCAGGTGCAGGTCCTGGATCGCGCCGTCACGCAGCAGGTACGGCGGCGTGTGCCCGGCGTTCACGAGCTCGAGGGCGCCGGTCGCGAGGTCGAGCCGCCCGAGCAGCCCGGTCGAGTAGCCCTCGCTGGCCGCCGCGTCCCCGTGCGCGCAGAGCGCGGCGTTCGCCGCGGCGGCCTGCTCGAGCAGCGACTGCCCGTGCCGTCGCGCGTTGCGCAGGGTCCCGACGCACAGCGTGGCGGTCAGGGCGCTCGCGACGCCGTGCCCCATCGCGTCCGTCATCGACAGGTGCAGCACGTCGCGCGCGAGGCTGTAGTCGTACGTGTCGCCCCCGACGTCCGCCGCCGGCTCGAGCCAGGCCGAGAGGCTGAACGAACCGACCTCGCACGTGTACCCGGCGGGCAGGAGACGACGCTGGATCTCGGCGGCGAGCGAGTAGGGGGTGCTGCGCTGCGCCCACTCGTACAGGTCCGTGTGCCGCCGGCTCGCGACGACGACGTACCCGAGCAGGTGCGCGGTGCGTGCGACCTCCTCGATCTGCGGACCGGACGGAGGTACGGGCAGGACGAGCTCGAGCAGGCCGAGCGCCTCCCCGCGCTCGGTCACGGGGGCGAGCACGGTCCAGGCGTCCTCCCCCGGGTCCGTCCCGGGCTCGAGCACCTCCACCGTCTGCGTGCGCAGCACGCGCTCGACCGCACCGCGCCGCAGCGGCTCGCTGACGGCGCGCTCGTCACCGTCCTGACGCGCGCCGCCGGTGGGCTCGGGAGCGTCCGCGGCGGCGGTGACGAGCGCCGCGGGGGTGACGCGAGACATCCGCACGAGCGCGCGGCCGGAGAGGTCGGAGATGAGGAAGGACACGGAGATCGCACGGAGCGCTGTGCCGAGCGCGCGGGTCGCGGCCTCGACCGCGTCGACGGGTGAGGCGTCCTCGACCGCGTCGAGCACCTCGCTCAGCGCGGCTCGTCCGCCGGTGTCGTCGACCATCTCAGGAGCATAGGCGCGCTGGTCGGCGGCGACCTGTTGGTTTCTGTTCGTTCGTGACGGATACTGTGCAGGTGCTCGCTTCTCAGCGTCAGGACCGCATCCTCGCCGAGGCGCGCCTGCGCGGGGCCGTGCGCGTCGCCGACCTCGTGGAGGCGCTCGACGTCTCGGACATGACCGTCCGCCGCGACATCGCCGAGCTCGCGCGCGCCGGCCTCGTCCGCCGGGTGCACGGCGGCGCGCTCGCGATCGACCCGGCGGGGCACTCGGCGGTCGAGCCCGCGTTCGCCACCAAGCAGGCCTGGGCCGCCGCCGAGAAGGCCGCGATCGCGCGCGAGGCCCGCACGCTGCTCGAGCCCGGCCAGTCGCTCGCCCTGTCCGCCGGCACGACGACCCACGGGCTCGCCCGCCTGGTCGCCGCCGACACCGCCCTGCGCCCGCTGACCGTCGTGACGAACTCCCTGCGCGTCGCCGACGTGCTGCACGGCGCACCGGCCTCGCCCTCGGGCGGCACGCTCGAGGTCATCCTCACCGGCGGCGTGCGCACCCCGTCGGACGCGCTGGTCGGGCCCGTCGCCGACGCCGCGCTCGCGAGCCTGCGCGTCGACCACGCGCTGCTCGGCGTGCACGGGCTCGACGCGGGCGGCGCGACGACCCCCAACGTGCTCGAGGCCGCCACCGACCGGGCGCTCGTGCGCTGCGCGGCGCACGTGACGGTGCTCGCCGACCACTCCAAGTGGGGCGTCGCCGGGCTCGCCCGCATCGTCCCGCTCGACGACGTCGACGTGCTGGTGACCGACACCGGGCTGGGCGCGCACGCCCGGGCCACGCTCGAGTCGGCGGTGGGCGAGGTCCGCCTCGTCTCCCCCGACCCCGTTCCCGAGGAGCAGCCATGACCGACCCCGCACCCACCCCCGGCGCACCGCGCGTCCGCCGGACCGCGACGACCCTGGCCGACGGCCGCGAGCTCGTCTACTTCGACGACTCCGAGCCGTACGTCTCGGGTGCCGCGACCCGGCGCCTCGACGACCCTCGCCCGCTCGGCGACCGGTTCGCGCCCGTCGCACCCGCGCCCGGCGCGCCCGCCCCGGCGGCGTTCGCTGGGCCGGAGATGCGCCGCGACCCGCTCACGGGCGACTGGATCCCGATGGCGTCGCACCGCATGAACCGCACGTTCCTGCCCGCGGCCGACTCGTGCCCCCTGTGCCCAGCGCGCCCGGCGACCTCCGGCAGCACGTACTCCGACGGCGAGATCCCCGACACCGACTACGACGTCGCGGTGTTCGAGAACCGGTTCCCGGCGCTCATGCAGGTCCCGGGCGTGACGCTCGCGGACGGCTGGCAGGTCGACGGCGAGGAGCTGTGGGCCGCGCGCCCGGCCGCCGGGCGGTGCGAGGTCGTGTGCTTCAGCTCGGACCACACGAGCTCGTTCGCGGAGCTCGCGCCCGCACGCGTGCGGACGATCATCGAGGCGTGGGCCGACCGCACGTCGGCGCTCCAGGCCCTGCCGGGCATCGAGCAGGTCTTCCCCTTCGAGAACCGGGGCAAGGAGATCGGCGTCACCCTGCCGCACCCGCACGGGCAGATCTACGCGTTCCCGTACGTGACCCCGCGCACGCAGGCGGTGCTCGCGCAGGCCGCCGCCCACCGCGAGCGCACGGGCCGGAACCTGCACGCCGACGTGCTCGCCGCGGAGCGCCGCGCCGGGACCCGCGTCGTGCTCGAGTCGGAGCACTGGACGGCGTACGTGCCCGCCGCGGCGCGCTGGCCCGTCGAGGTGCACCTGGCCCCGAACCGCGACGTCCTGGACCTCCCGGGACTCACCGGTGCCGAGCGCGACGACCTCGCGGTCACCTACCTCGAGCTCCTGCGCCGCCTCGACCGGTTCTTCGTCGAGCAGGACGGCACGGCGGTCCCGCTGCCCTACATCGCGGGCTGGCACCAGGCGGTGGTCGGTGCGGGCCGCGACCTCGGCCGGCTGCACCTGCAGGTGTTCTCGGTGCTGCGGGCCGCGGGCAAGCTCAAGTACCTCGCGGGCGTCGAGTCCGGGATGGCGGCATGGATCAGCGACACGACGCCCGAGCGGATCGCGGCGCGACTTCAGGAGGTGGCCCTGTGACAGTCGAGCGCGTCGTGGCGTGGACGCAGGACGAGGGCGGCGCGCGGGTCCGGGCGCTGTTCGTCGAGCGGTTCGGCGAGGAGCCCGACGGCGTGTGGTCGGCGCCCGGGCGCGTCAACCTCATCGGCGAGCACACGGACTACAACGGCGGTCTGTGCCTGCCGATGGCGCTCCCCCACCGCACCTACGTCGCGCTGCGGCGCACGCCGGTGCCCGAGGGGCGCGCGTCGGGGGCCGTGCGGCTCACCTCCGCGCAGGCGGCCGCCGGCGAGGTCCGCGAGGTCGCGCTCGCCGACGTCGGGCCCGGCGCGGTGGACGGCTGGCCGGCCTACGTCGTGGGCGTCGCGTGGGCTCTGCAGCAGTCCGGCGACCTCGACGAGGGCGCCGGCGGGTTCGACGTCGCGGTCGACTCGTGCGTGCCGTTCGGCGCGGGGCTCTCGTCGTCCGCGGCGCTCGAGTGCGCCGTCGCGGTCGCGCTCGACGACGTGTTCGGCCTCGGGCTCGCGGGGACCCCGGGCTCGCCGGACGACGCCGGCCGGGCGCGCCTCGCGGCCGCGTGCGTGCGCGCCGAGAACGAGATCGCCGGGGCACCGACCGGCGGCATGGACCAGGCGGTGTCGCTGCGGGCGAGCGCCGGGCACGCGCTCGAGCTCGACTGCCGCGACCTCTCGGTCCGGCAGGTGCCGTTCGACCTCGCCGCGCACGACCTCGCGCTGCTCGTGATCGACACGCGGGCCGAGCACGCGCTCGTCGACGGTCAGTACGCCGCGCGCCGCGCCACCTGCGAGGCGGCTGCCCGGCGGCTCGGCGTCGCGACGCTGCGCGAGATCGACCCCGCCGCGCTCGACGAGACGCTCGACGGGCTCGCCGCGGACGCCCCCGAGGGCGAGGACGCCGACATCACGGTCCGGCGCGTGCGGCACGTGGTCACGGAGATCGCCCGCGTGCAGTCGTTCGTGGACCTGCTCGACGCGGGACGGGTGCGCGAGGTGGGCCCGCTCATGGACGCCTCGCACGCCTCGCTGCGCGACGACTACGAGGTCTCGGCCCACGAGCTCGACGTCGCGGTCGCGGCGGCGCGCGAGGCGGGCGCTCTCGGGGCGCGGATGACGGGCGGCGGCTTCGGCGGCTCCGCGATCGCGCTCGTCGAGGCGACGGCGGTCGACGCCGTCGCTCGGGCGGTCGCCGCCGCGTTCGACCGCGAGGGCCTGCGCGCCCCGGCGTTCCTCGTGGCGACACCCGCGGAGCCCGCTGCCTGACCACCCCGGTCCGGCTCGGCCCCGGCCCCGGCGCCGGCCTCACCGGGTCGGCACCGGGGCCGCGCCGCACCCGGGCCCCGGGCGGGCACCCACCCACGCCGGCGCCGGCGTGCCCCTGACCTGCGCCGTCGCTCCCCGGCGCGGGGGCGGCGCACGCGTGCGACCCCGGGTGGACAACCTCTCGGCGCTCGTCCCAGGGCAGGACCAGAGCACGACCGCCGAGTCATCCCCCAGGCGGAGGCGACGCCCGCGAGCGCGTCGCTAGGTTCGGCGTGCGGCGGCGGCCCATGTCGCCCCCGTCCACGCCGACAGAGGAGCAGGACCGTGGGGGTCACCCGCAGGATCATCTTCCCGACCGTCCGGATCGTCCTGTGGGCGGTGATCGCGGCGGCGCTCGTCAAGCTCGCGTTCGCCGGCTCGGAGGTCACCACCACGTCCGACGCGCTCGAGCCGTCCGGGCAGATCACCGAGCAGTACGTCGAGGTCGGCACCGGGACCATCACGAACGCGGTGACGGTGCAGGGCGCCGTGGTCGCCGACCCCGCCACCACCGTCAAGGCGACGATGGCCGGCACGGTCACCAAGCTCCTCGCCACGAACGGCCAGGCCGTCGCCGCCGACACCCCGGTGCTCGAGATCACCCTCGAGACCCCGGTCGAACCGACCACGACGACGAACCCCGAGACCGGCGAGCAGACGGTCAAGCAGAACAAGCCGAAGGTCAAGCGCGAGACGGTCCGGGCCGGCACCGCGGGGACCCTCACGCTCACGGCGCTCAAGGACCAGGTCGTCGCGGTCGGCGACCCGATCGGGTCGGTGTCCCCCGGGACGCTGTCCGTCTCCGGGACGCTCACGCCCGAGCAGCAGTACCGCCTGCTCGGTGCGCCCGCCGAGGCCCAGGTCACGCTCAAGGGCGGCCCGGCGCCGTTCACGTGCACGGGCCTGCGGCTCGGCGCCGCCGCGCAGCCGCCCGCGACGGCCCCCGGCGCCTCGACCGTCGCCGACCCGGGCGCAGCGGCCGAGCCGGCCTCCGGCACCGTCACGTGCGCCGTGCCCGCGGGCGTGACCGCGTTCGCGGGGCTCGGCGCCGACATCGCGATCACCAACGGCACGGCCGAGAACGCCGTCGTCGTGCCGGTCTCGTCCGTCCAGGGCTCCGTGCAGAAGGGCAACGTCTGGGTCGAGGTCCCGGACGGCGAGCCGGAGATGCGCGCCGTCGGGCTGGGCCTGACCGACGGGGAGACCGTGCAGGTCACCGAGGGTCTCGCCGCGGGCGACAAGGTGCTGCAGTTCATCCCGATCGGGGACGTCTCGGGTCCCGTCGACTGCGCCGACCCGATGCAGTTCGACCCGGCGGTGTGCGGCGGATGAGCCTGCTCGAGCTCACCGACGTCACGCGCTCGGTCCGCCTGCCCGACGACCGCGTCCTGGAGATCCTGCGCGGCATCACGCTCTCGGTCGACGCGGGCGAGCACGTCTCGGTCGTGGGCCGGTCCGGGACCGGCAAGTCCACGCTCCTCAACATCCTCGGGCTGCTCGACGCCCCGACGTCCGGGGAGTACGTCCTCGAGGGCGCGTCGGTCGCGCGCCTGTCCGGCCGGGCACGCGCCCGCCGCCGCGGCGACGACTTCGGGTTCGTGTTCCAGCAGTTCAACCTGCTGCCCGGGCGTACCGCCCTCGAGAACGTCGCGGCGCCACTGCTCTACGCCCGTGGGCGGCAGTTCTGGCGCCGCACGCACCTCGCCGGCGAGATGCTCGAGCGCGTCGGGCTGGGCGACCGCCTGGAGGAGAAGCCCGAGAAGCTGTCCGGCGGCGAGCAGCAGCGCGTCGCGATCGCCCGTGCGCTCGTGCGCCGCCCGCGCGTCATCCTGGCCGACGAGCCGACGGGCGCGCTCGACGTCGACACCGGCGGGGAGATCATGGAGCTGCTCGACGAGATCGCCTCCGAGTCCGGGGCCGCGCTCATCGCGATCACGCACGACCTGGCGGTCGCGGCCCGCGCCCAGCGGCACTACCGGCTCGCGGACGGCGTGCTCGTCCCGATCCGGCTCAACGCGCCCGGCCGCGTGACCGAGTGGGTCGGCGACGTGCCGACCGACCGGCCCGACGACGCGACGGCGGTGCTCGCATGAGCGGGTTCGTCGGCACGGTCGTCGAGGCGTGGGACGAGCTGCGCATCCACAAGCTGCGGGTGCTCCTCGCGCTCGTCGGCGTCGCGGTCGCCGTCACCGCGATCACCGGCATCACCGCGATCGTGCAGATGCTCAACCAGGCGACCCACGAGATGGCCGAGCGCTCGTCGGGGAGGTCCGTGACGCTCGACATCTCGGCGTACCCCCGGGGCGCGTCCGCTCCGAGCACCGCGCAGTACGCCGCCGAGTTCGACCGGCTCGTCGAGCGGTACGGCATCGAGCACGCGAGCCGGCAGATGTGGACCGAGCTGCCGTTCCGGTTCCCGACCGGCAGCCGGCCCGTGCAGATGCAGGTCGTCGACCCGACCTACGGCACGATCATGCGGCTGGTCCCCGAGCAGGGTCGCTGGTTCACCGACGCCGACGCGGCCCGCTACGCACCGGCCGTCGTCGTCAACGAGGCGTTCCTCGACGCGCTGGGAGCCACGGACGTGTCGGGGCACCCGACCGTGCTGCTCGGCGGCGACACCCCGGTCCGCACGGAGGTCATCGGCGTCTACCCGAACGCGTGGCCCGAGGCACCGCCCGAGGCGTTCCTGCTCTTCGACCACTACGAGCGGTGGGCGACGCCGTCGTCGGCGTACGGGCCGGTCGTCCCGACGCTCAAGGCGTGGGTGCCGCCGGACCTCGCGGAGGAGATGCAGCCGCTCCTGACGCGTGACCTGCGCGCCTCCCTGCCGGGGACGGACGTCAACGTGATGCTCCCGCAGGAGGGCTGGGGCGCGATCGACGGCGCGATGCGCTGGGCGGCGCTCGGCATCGGCGCGGTCGCGCTGCTGCTCGGCGGGCTCGGGCTCGTGAACATCGCGCTCGTCACCGTGCGGCACCGCATCCGCGAGATCGGCATCCGGCGCAGCTTCGGCGCGACGTCGGGCCGCATCTTCTTCGGGGTCCTCATGGAGTCCGTCGTCGCGACCGTCGTCGCGGGTCTCGTCGGCATCGTGGTCGCGGTCGCGCTCATCAAGAACCTGCCGATCGAGAGCGCGCTGGGCACCGGGATCCAGGACATGCCGCCGTTCCCGGTGTCGGCGGCACTGACCGGCATGGCGTGCGCGACGGCTGTCGGCGCCCTGGCCGGGCTCATCCCCGCGACCGTCGCGGTGCGCGTCAAGGTCATCGACGCGATCCGCTACTGACCCGGTTCCGGGGCCCGTGCGCGTTGCGGGCCCCGGAACCGGGCACCCGGCCGTCCCCGAGAGTGCCACGGCGCACGTGGAGAAAAGGTACGTTCCTGGAGGAATCGGAACGCCGACGGACGCCGAGGAAGGCACCTCATGAGGACCCACACCCTGACCACCGCCGCTGCCGCGGTCGGATGCACCGTGCTCCTGCTCGTCGGAGGGTGCAGCTCCGACAAGGACCCGAAGGACGCCACGACGGTCAGCGAGGACGACAACGGGCCGCTGAGCGCCTACTTCGAGGACGTCATGGGCAGCATGGAGGACCAGGACTGGTCGGAGATGGGCCGCCGCTCGGAGGAGATCGTCGCCGCCTGCATGCGCGAGCAGGGCTTCGAGTACACGGAGCAGGACATGTCGGCCGTCACGGAGACGATCGAGGAGGACCAGGAGGACTCCGACAGCTACGGCACCGAGACGTACGCCGCGCAGAACGGGTACGGCATGTCGACCTCGTACGAGGCGCCGGCCGAGGCCGAGGAGGAGTGGGTCGACCCCAACGCCGGCTACGTCGCCGGCCTGTCCGAGGAGCAGCAGGCGGCCTACTACGCCGCACTGTTCGGCGACCAGGCGGCGCCGGCCGAGGGCGGCGCGCCCGCCGGCGACTGGACCACGCAGGGCTGCCAGGGCAAGGCGCAGCACGAGGTCTACGAGCAGGGCCAGGCATGGGCGGACCCCGAGTTCGCGAGCCTCCAGGAGGAGATGACCGCGCTGTACGAGCGCGTCACGAGCGACCCGACGATGACCGAGGCGAACGCCGCGTGGGCCGCGTGCATGGCCGAGGCCGGGTACGCCGGCTTCGCGACCCCCGAGGACGCGGTCAACGCGATCTCCGAGGAGTTCAGCACGCTCATGTCGGCGACGACCGAGGAGGCGCCCGAGCCCGACCCCGCCGCGGTCACGGCGTTCAAGGAGAAGGAGATCGCCACCGCGGTCGCCGACGCGCGCTGCAAGGCGTCCACGAAGCACGACGAGAAGGCGCGCGAGGTGCAGTTCGCCCTCGAGCAGGAGTTCGTGGACCAGCACCAGGCCGAGCTCGACGCCTGGTCCGAGAAGTACTCCACCGCCGGGGGCGAGTGACCGGCGGAGGCCGAGCCGCGAGGACGCGCGCGCCACAGAGGGGGTCCGGTCAGCCCGTGGGCCGGTCGCCCCGCATGCGCCCGGCGTCCTCGTGGATCGCGTAGAAGATCGAGTACGGCGTCCGGTCGGGGTCGCTCGGCCGCGCGGCGAGCTCGTCGAAGAGCTCCTGGACGCGCCTGTCGAGCTCGGCCTTGCCCGCGGCGTCGAGCCGGACGCCGAGCCGGGTGGTCCCGACGCTGTCCGGGTCGGCCAGCGCGACCTCCTCGAGGAACGTGTCGATGAGGACGCGGCTGAACGCGTTCGGCTGGCGTGAGTGCCAGGACCGGCCCGTCGCGCGGTACGGCACCTCACGCGAGCCGCGGGCGCCGCGGCGGACCGGCTGGGCGGCGAGGTAGCCGCGGTCGACGAGCGTCCGGACGTGGTGCAGGGTCGTCGCCGGGTTGCGACCCAGCCGGTCGGCGAGCTCGCGGTTGGTGAGCGCCTCGTCGAGGCACAGCCGCAGGATCCGCAGGCGCAGCGTCGAGGCGAGGGCGCGCGCGTCGGCGTCCCGCTCGCGCGTCTCCGGGTCCTCCTCGCCAGCCACCACGCGTCGATCCTAGCCACTGATTGACACTTCCCAATCAGTGGGGCCATGCTGCGTCCGTGAGCGCACCCGGCACCCCCGGCCCGGACCCCGCGTCCCCGCCACCACCGCCCGCCGCCCCGGCCGCCGACCGGCGCCGCTCGCTCGCGTTCCACCCCGACTTCCGGCGGCTGTGGACGGGCGACGCGCTCGGACAGCTCGGCGCCCAGCTCACCGGGCTCGCACTGCCCGTGTTCGCGGTCCAGCACCTCGGGGCGACCGAGTGGCAGATGGGCGCGCTCGGCGCCGCGGAGACCGCCGCCTTCCTCGTGATCGGGCTGCCGGCGGGCGCGTGGATCGACCGGATGCGCAAGCGACGCGTCCTCATCACCGCCGACCTCGTCCGGGCGGTCGTGCTCGCCGCGGTCGTCGCGCTCGCCCTCACCGGCCACGCGTCGATGGGCGTGCTGTACGGCGCCGCGCTCGTCCTCAGCTGCGCGAGCGTGTTCTTCGACATCGCGCACCAGAGCTACGTCCCCGCGCTCGTCGGCCTCGACCACGTCGTCGAGGGCAACTCCAAGCTCCAGGCGACGCAGTCCGTCGCGATGGTCGTCGCCCCCGCGCTCGGCGGTGCGCTGCTGCGGGTCATCTCGGCGCCGCTGCTCATCGTCGTGAACGTCGCGACGTACCTCGTGTCGGCGTTCGCGGTCGGACGGATCCGCCACGCCGAGGACCTGCCCGCGGCGGGCGATCGCCTGCCGCTGCGCGCCGCCATCGCGGAGGGGCTGCGGTTCGTGGTCCGGCAGCCGCTGCTGCGCCGGATCGTCGCGTGCACCGGGCTCGGCAACATGTTCCACGCGGTCGGCGAGGCGCTCGTCGTCCTCTACGCACTGCGTCACCTGGGCCTCGACCCGGCGGGGCTCGGGCTCGTCTTCTCCGCCGCAGCCGTCGGCGGCCTCCTCGGGGCGCTTCTCGCGGACCCGCTCGCCCGGTGGGTCGGCGAGGGCCGGATCATCCCGCTCAGCGCCCTCTTCTTCGCCCCGGCGTACGCGCTCACGCCGCTCGCGTCCCCGCTGAGCGACCTCGGGGTACCGCCCGAGGTGCCGCTCGTCGCGGGCGGCGCCCTGCTGTCGTTCTGGGTCGTCGTCTACAACGTCGCCCAGGTGAGCTTCCGGCAGCGGCTGTGCCCGCCGAGCCTGCTCGGGCGCATGAACGCGTCGGTGCGGTTCGTCGTCTGGGGCACGATGCCGCTCGGCGCCCTGCTCGGCGGCTGGCTGGGCAGCACCGTGGGCGTGCTGCCGACGCTCTGGTTCGCGGTGGCCGGCGTGACCCTCGCCGCCCTGCCCGTGCTCGCGTCGCCGCTCCTCGGCATGCGCGAGCTGCCCGGCGCCGAGCCGGCCGCCGCCGCAGAACCCGCGCGGCCCGTCGCCGCGGAGCCGTCCGGGCCAGGGGGCCCGACCCCGGGGAGCTAGAGCTCGTACCCCACGACGACCGGGGCGTGGTCGCTGAACCGCGCGGCGTACTCGTCGGCGCGGTCGACCTCGACGCTGCGCGCCAGGTCCGCGAGCGCCGGGGTCGCGATCTGGTAGTCGAGCCGCCAGCCCGCGTCGTTGTCGAAGGCCTGGCCGCGCCAGGACCACCACGTGTACGGCCCGGGTCCCTCGCCGCCGTGCTCGCGCCCGAGGTCGCGCCAGCCGAGGTCGTCGAACCAGCGGTCGAGGTACGCACGCTCCTCGGGCAGGAACCCCGCGGACTTCTGGTTGCCCTTCCAGTTCTTCAGGTCGACGTTGCGGTGCGCGATGTTGATGTCGCCCGCGACCACCGCGAGCCCCCCACCGGCCGCGATCTCGGCCATGCGCGCCGTGACGGCCTCGAGGAACGCGTACTTCTCCTCCATCGACGGCGTCCCGACCGTGCCGGAGTGGATGTAGGCGGAGACGACGGTGACCGTGCGGGCCGGGGCGTCGTCGGTCGCGGCGACCTCGAGGTCCGCCTCGACCCAGCGGCCGGTGTCGCAGGCGTTCCCCGTCGCGAGGCCGATCCGGATCGCGGACATCGGCAGCCGCGAGGCGATCGCGACGCCCGCACGGCCCTTGAACTTGGACGCCTCGTGCGCGAGGTCCCACTCCGCGGTGGGCAGGAAGTCGCTCAGCAGCTCGTCGGGCGCGCGCACCTCCTGGAGCAGGAGCACGTCGGGCTTGCGGGTCGTGAGCCAGTCCCCCATGCCGCGCTTCCAGGCGGCACGGATCCCGTTCACGTTCACGGTCGCGATCGTCAGCACCGGACCATCCAACCCCATGCCACCGACAGCCCCCGACGGTTCCCGGCGCTGCCGGACGCGACTCCGGTCACACCCGAGGCACGGCCGGGCGCGTCGGGCACCGCGCCGGTGAGCCCGCCCCCGTGCCCGCGGCCCCCGCACAGCACGACGGGGTGCCGGCGCCTCGCGGCACCGACACCCCGTCACCGGCTCGCGCCGGGTCACTCCCCCACGGTCAGGACCTCTTCTTGACCTTGACCGTGATCTCGTTGCTGCTCGTCGTCCCCGCGGCGTTCGCGAGCTCGACGCGGTAGCGGTACGTGCCGGCCGCCTTGCCGGTGAACGCGGTGGACGCCGACTGCGCACCCGGGCCGGTGCCCGTGAGCGGCTGCGTGTCGACGAGCACGCCGTTCTCGTACAGCCGGTACTCCGTCGCGGCGGTGCCCCACCACTTGGTGGCGGTCACGGTGTAGGTGCCGTCGCCGTCCCCGTTGTCGTGCGCGAGCGACGGCGTGCCCGGGTTGGCGTCCGTGACCTTGACCGTGACCGAGGTGGTCGCGGTCGCACCCGCGGCGTTGACGAGCTCGCCGGTGTACACGTACGTGCCGTTCTTCCGACCGGCGACCTTCACCGAGGCGAACTGCGGGAGCGGGGACCGGTCGGTGAGCTTCTGCTCGTCGATCAGCACCCCGTTCTCGAGCAGGCGGAACGTCGTGCCGTTCTGGCCCCACCAGAGCGCCGCCGAGACCGTGTAGTCGCCGTCCCGCAGGCCGGTGTCCCACCCGTTGTCGCTCACGAGCGTCGCGCGGCCCGGCGGCACCGTGACCACGGGACCGCCCGCCTCGACGGTGACGGGGATCGTCACCGTCGTGCCCGAGGGCGCCGCCACCAGGGTGAGCAGCACCTCGCCCTCCACGTCGCCCGGCACGGTCAGCTCGACCGACGCCGCCCCGGCCGTGACGGGGACCTCGACGGGTGCCGCCGCGCTGCCCTGCCACGTCGCGGTGAGCGACGTGTTCGCCGGGCTGCCGAGCGACGTCAGGTCGAGCTTCGCCACGTCGAACGCGACCGTCCCGCCCTGCGTCGCCTCGGTCGGCAGGCCGGTCACCTGGACCGACTGCCGCGCGAAGTCCGGGGAGACCGGCTGGTTCGCGCCGAGGTAGGAGATCCACGCGTCGCGGTCGACGAGACCCGAGTCGCGCGGGTCCGTGCCCTCGGTGAACACCCGGAAGTTGTCGCCGCCCGTCGCGAGGAACGAGAACGTCCCCACGCGGTAGGACGCCTCCGGGTCGAGCGGGGCGCCGTCGACCGTGACCGACGTGATGCGCTCGCCGGCGGGCAGCGCCGGGTCGAACGTGTACGTCACGTTGTCGGAGAGGCCGAGCTGCAGGTACGGCCGCGACGGCACGGTGCCGTCGGGGTTGGTCTGCCACTGCTGCTCGAGCAGGGTCGTGAGCTGCTCACCCGTGAGCGAGACCGTCCACAGGTTGTTGAGGAACGGCAGCACCGCGTTCGCCTGGGCGTACGTGATCTGGCCGTCCGCGGCCGGCCCGGGCGGGCTGTACGACGACTGCTTCGCGAACAGGTCCGCACGCAGGCCGCCGGGGTTGACGACGCCGATCTGGGCGCCGCCGCGGGCCGGGTCGCTGAGGCTGGCCCGGAGCGCGTCGGCCACGAGACCGCCGAGGGTCGACTCCGACGCACGGTCGCCGCTCGTCGTGCCGGTGTACGCGGTCGTGATGTCGGCGGAGATGCTGCCGACGACCTTGTTGCCCTCGACCTTGGCGACCTCGAGCGCCGCGTCGACGATCGCCTTGACCTCGGCGACGCGCGGGTACGCGGCGACGAGCTCGGCGGCGGGGGTCGCCGTGCGCTTGACGTTCGTCGCCTCGTACGAGACGAGCGCGTCGGTGTCGACGTCGACCGTCAGCGTGATCGAGCCGACGAACTCACCGTACGAGCCGGTCTGGAGGACCGGGCGCGTCTGGCCCTCGCGCCCGGGGACCGGGGCGTCCCACGCGTACTGCTTGTGGGTGTGGCCCGTGAAGATCGCCGCCACGTCGGCGTCGGTCTCCGTGACGATCTTCGCGAAGACACCGCCCGCGGCGACCTCCTCCTCGAGGGTCGCGCCGTCGGGCGTGCCCGCGCCGGCACCCTCGTGGTACTCGGCCACGAACACGTCGGCCTCACCGTTGGCCTCGTCGCCGTCGCTCAGCTGCGCGACGACCCGGTTGACGGCGTCGACGGGGTCACCGAAGTCGAGGTCCGCGATGCCGGCCGGGGTCACGAGGGTCGGGGTCTCCTGCGTCACGGCGCCGACGACGGCGAGCCGCTTCCCGGCGACCTCGAGGATCTCGTACTCCGGCAGCGCCGGGGTCGTGGTGCCGTCGAGGTAGACGTTCGCCCCGAGGTACGCCCACCGGGCGTTCGTCCGGTCGGCCACCACGCGGTCGACGAGGTCGGCGAACCCGCCGTCGAACTCGTGGTTGCCCACGGCCGAGGCGCGCAGGTCGAGCGCGTTGAGCACGTCGATCGTCGGCTGGTCCCGCTGGACCGACGACGCGAACAGCGACGCACCGATGTTGTCGCCCGCGGACAGCAGCACGGTCGAGTCCTCGCCGTGCGCCGCGCGCTCCTGCTCGATCGTCCCCGCGACGGCCACCGTGTTGGCGTCGATGCGCCCGTGGAAGTCGTTGAGGTTGAGCAGCGTCAGCTCGGTGGTCTCCGCGGGGGCGGCGGCCGTGATGCCGACGAGCACCGGGTCGTGGTCGGAGGACCGGTACGGGCTCGCGTCCGTGAGGAGCGTGCCGTGGTAGTTGTACCGGCTGTACTCGAGCGCGAGGGACTCCGGGGCGTTGATCTCCCAGATGTCCGCACCCGTCGAGCGCGCGAGCATCGCCTCGTTGACGAGCACGTGGTCGAGCGACCCCGCGAGGCCGCTGAAGCTGTACGAGTACTCGCCCGTGCCGAAGTGCGCGGTGACGTCGGTGTACCCGGCGCCGTACAGCACCTCGAGCGGGTCCTCGCGCGTGTAGGCGTTGAAGTCGCCGACGAGCGCGACGGCCTCGACCGGGGTGGTCGTGTAGTCGTCGAGCACGGTCGGGACCCAGTCGGAGAGGGCCGTGGCCTGCGCGACGCGGGACGCGTTCGACGCGCCCTGACCGTCACCGGCGTCGGCGTCGCCCGGGAGCGGGCCCGCCGAGCCCTTGGACTTGAAGTGGTTGACGACGACGAGGAACGGCTCGCCACCGCCGAGCGGGGTGAACGCCTGCGCGATCGGCTCGCGGGCGTTCGCGAACGCCTCGCCGGTGTCGCTCAGGTCGCCGAGCGCGCGCGCCTCGCCGAGGAGCTCGACCGAGCCCGTCCGGTAGATGAGCGCGTTGGAGATGACGTCGAGCTCGCTCGCGTCGGGCAGGTCCGCCGAGGACGGGACGTGCGCCCAGCCCGCCGACGGGTCCGCGGCGTTCAGTGCCGCGACGAGCGTCTGCGTGGCCTCGTCGGCCTGCTCGCCGAGCGCGGCCGAGTTCTCGATCTCCATGAGGCCGACGACGTCCGCGTCCGTGGCGTTGATCGCCGCGACGATCTTGGCCTGCTGGCGCGCGAGGTCGCCCGCGTCCCAGGCGCCGCGCGGACCGTTGCCCGCGCACTCGTCGACGGTCACGCCGTCACCGGTGCGGTCCTCGAACGCCTCGCAGCCCGCGGTGTCCACGCCGAGCGTCGTGAAGTAGTTGAGGACGTTGAACGACGCGACCCGCAGGTCGGCGGCACCGAGCGCCTCGGCGTCCGGTGCCGGGGTGCGCGTGTTCGTGAACTGCGTGCGCTCCGCGAGGGGCGTCGCGTCCGTGACCTGGCTCGTCGGGTTGAGCTTCCAGGTCGAGTTCCGGAAGTCGACGATCAGCGGCTGGGTGAACACCACCGGGGCGCCCACGCGGACCGGGTCGGTCAGCGAGACGTACGGCGGCGTCTGCGACGAGTTCGCCGCCGTCAGGAAGTTCGTCGTCGCGCCGTCGTCGAGCACCACGGCGCGCGCCGCGTTGTCCGCGACGACCGCGGCCGCCTCGGCCGAGCCCGGGGCGGCGACGTCGGTCGGCTGGATCAGCGGGCGGTCGCCGGACGCGAGCCCGACCTCGCCGTACTGGTTCGTGGAGTACGTGTTGCTCACCGTGAAGGCGCCCGCCGGCGCGTACAGCATCGACTCGAGGGTCTCGCGCTGCGCGTCGGTCGTCGGCCACGGGGCGACCGTCGGGGTGACGGCCGCGGCTGCCGCGAGCGGTGTGACCGTCGACGCCGTGACCTGCGTCAGCCCGTTGAACTCGGAGACGGTGCCGGTGACCTCGACGTGCTGGCCGACCGTCGCCGTGACGCCCGTGGGCTGGTACACGAAGAGCGCGTCGGACGCCGTGCGCGTCGCCGGGTCGGTCGGGCCGCCCGTGCCGGGCGTCTGGACGACGAACCCGCGCAGACCGCCGGCCGGGTAGGCGGCGGTGACGACGCCGCGCGTCGTGACGCTCGCGCCGACGTACGTGCTCGCCGCGCCGGTGCCCTGGATCGCGGCGATCGCGACGGGCTCGGGGGCGGTCGTCGGGGTCGGCGTCGGCGTCGCCGTAGCGGTGGGCGTCGGCTCCGGGGTGGGCTGCGTGCCGCCCGTGCCCGCCGGGGTCGGCGCGCCCGCCGTGAAGTCGGCCTTGTTGTTCGCGGTGTTGGCGGCGCCGGTGCGCGCGATCGAGGTCGACGCGCTCGGCGCCGGGGCAGGCTCGCCCGCGGACGCCGCTCCCGTGCCGAAGCCCACGAGGTCGACGACCGCCGGGTCGCTCGCGCACGCGGTCGTCGCGCAGGTGAGCCGGGTGCCGGACGAGACGAGGGCGACGTTGCCGTTCGTCCCGGAGAGGTTGACCGTGCCCGTCGCGTCGGGCGTCGGGAGGTTCGAGGCCGTCCCGGCCGTCTGCGTCGCCGCCTGGACGAGGTAGGTGCTGCGCGCGGGGACCGAGCCCGTGAGCGCGACGGACCCGCTCCAGCTCGTGCCGGCCGCGGACGCGTACTGCACCGTCCACGTCGACAGGTCCACGGCGGCGTCGGACGCGTTGAACAGCTCGATGAAGTCGTGGGTCAGGACGGAGCCGGTGTTGCCGCCCGCGCCGTAGACCTCGTTGATCACGACCGCGGCGTCGGGTGCGACGGCGGCGTGGCCCGGGGCGACCCCGGGGACCGTGAGCGCCGCGGTGGCGGCAGCGGCGACGGCGGAGCGCCGCAGCCAGGGGTGGGACAGGTGCATGCGTCGATCCCTTCGAGCGCGGACGTGCCGCGACGAGTCCGGGCGCGTCGTCCTCGTGCGGACGGAGCGCAGGTGCCGACCCCGAGCGGTCGGCGGCACACATCTACGGGAGCCGAGCGACGCGGGTGTTCGGGGGAGGTGAACCCGCTGTGAACATCTCACATCCCGGTCGTTCCGGCACGGACCGGGCAGGGAAAGTTACCGGTCCGTCACATTTGCCACGTCGCGCCGCCTGGTGCCCCGTCGCGCTCCACCGTCCGTGCCGTGAGGCCCCGCGCCGCCCGTGGGGCTGCTCGTGAGGCCCGCCCGTGGGGGCCGCCCGTGGGGGCCGCCCGTCGGGGCCGCCCGTCGGGGCCGCCCGTCGGGGCCGCCCGTCGGGGCCGCCCGTCGGGGCCGCCCGTCGGGGCCGGGACGACGACGACCCCGGACCGGACCCAGCGGTCCGGTCGGGGGTCGTCGCGACGCACGGGTCAGGCGTCGAGCGCGCGCTCCGCGGAGTCGACGACGTTGCTCAGGAGCATCGCGCGAGTCATCGGGCCGACGCCGCCCGGGTTCGGCGAGATCCACGCGGCGATCTCCGCGACGTCGGGGTGCACGTCGCCGGCGAGCCGGCTCTTGCCGGTCTCCGGGTCCGGGACGCGCGAGACCCCGACGTCGATGACGACCGCCCCCGGCTTGACGATGTCCGCGGTGATGATGCTCGGTACGCCGGCCGCGGCGACGATCACGTCGGCGTGCCGGGTGTGCTCGGCCAGGTCGTGCGTGCCCGTGTGCGTGAGGGTGACCGTCGCGTTGACCGCGCGGCGGGTGAGCAGCAGCCCGATCGAGCGACCGACCGTCGTCCCGCGGCCCACGACCACGACGTCGGCGCCCGCGAGCTCGATGCCGTGCCGCTCCAGGAGCTCGATGATCCCGCGCGGCGTGCACGGCAGCGGCGACGTGATCTCGTCGTTGACGCGCAGCACGAGCCGCCCGAGGTTCGTCGGGTGCAGGCCGTCGGCGTCCTTGCCGGGGTCGACCAGCTCGAGCACGCGGTTGGTGTCGATGCCCTTGGGCAGCGGGAGCTGGACGATGAAGCCCGTGCACGCCGGGTCGTCGTTGAGGCGGCGCACCGCGGCCTCGATCTCGTCCTGCGACGCGGTCTCCGGGAGGTCCTCGCGGATCGACGCGATCCCGACCTCGGCGCAGTCCTTGTGCTTGCCGTTGACGTACCAGCGCGAGCCCGGGTCGTCGCCGACGAGAAGGGTGCCGAGCCCGGGCTGCACGCCGCGCGCGGCCAGCGCAGCGACCCGCTCGGTGAGCTCGGCCTTGATGGCGGCGGCGGTCGCCGTGCCGTCCAGGATCTGTGCGGTCATGGTGTCTCCTCGCGCGGGGCGGCAGGGGCGGGCGGCGTGCGGTCACACGAACGGCCGGCCGGGCGGCCCCCTGGGGGAACCGCCCGGCCGGCGTCCGCGGTCAGTACTGCTGCAGGCCGGCGTACAGCGGGAACGCGTCCGCGAGCTTCGTGACCCGGGCGCGCAGGGCCTCGACGTCCGCCGACGCGCCGGCGACGAGCGCGGTCGCGATGATGTCGGCGACCTCCGCGAACTCCGTGTCGCCGAAGCCGCGCGTCGCGAGCGCGGGCGTGCCGATGCGCAGGCCCGAGGTCACGCGCGGGGGACGCGGGTCGAACGGGACGGCGTTGCGGTTCACGGTGATGCCGACGGAGTGCAGGAGGTCCTCGGCCTGCTGGCCGTCGAGGTCCGAGTGGCGCAGGTCGACGAGGACGAGGTGCACGTCCGTGCCGCCCGTGAGCACCGAGACCCCGGCGCCCGTGACGTCGGCCGCCGTGAGGCGCTCGGCGATGAGTCGCGCGCCGTCGAGCGTGCGCTGCTGGCGGTCCTTGAACTCCTCGGTGCCCGCGGCCTTGAACGAGACGGCCTTGGCGGCGATCACGTGCATGAGCGGGCCGCCCTGCTGGCCCGGGAAGACGGCCGAGTCGATCTTCTTGGCGTACTCCTCGCGGCTCAGGATGAAGCCCGAGCGGGGGCCGCCGATCGTCTTGTGCACGGTCGAGGACACGACGTCCGAGTGCGGGACGGGGCTCGGGTGCAGGCCGGCCGCGACGAGGCCCGCGAAGTGCGCCATGTCGACCCAGAGCTTGGCGCCGACCTCGTCGGCGATCGAGCGGAACGCCGCGAAGTCGAGCTGGCGCGGGTACGCGGACCAGCCGCCGATGATGACGTCGGGACGCTGCTCGAGCGCCTTCTCGCGCACCTTGTCCATGTCGACGAGGAACGTCTCGGGGTCCACGCCGTACGCGCCGACCTGGTAGAGCTTGCCCGAGAAGTTGATCTTCATGCCGTGCGTGAGGTGACCGCCGTGCGCGAGCTCGAGGCCGAGGATCTTGTCCCCGGCGTTGATCAGCGCGTGCAGCACCGCTGCGTTGGCCGTGGCGCCCGAGTGCGGCTGGACGTTCGCGTGCTCGGCGCCGAAGAGCTCCTTGGCGCGGCTGATCGCGAGGGTCTCGGCGACGTCGACCTGCTCGCAGCCGCCGTAGTAGCGCCGGCCGGGGTAGCCCTCGGCGTACTTGTTGGTCAGGACCGAGCCCTGCGCCTGGAGCACGGCACGGGGGACGAAGTTCTCGCTCGCGATCATCTCGAGCGTGCCCTGCTGCCGCGCGAGCTCGCCGTCGAGGACGGCGGCGATCTCGGGGTCGAGCTCGGACAGGTTCTGGTCGAGCAGGCTCATGCTTCTCCTCGCAGTCAGCGGGTGCGTGGTGGTTCCCGGCACACGGACGGGCACGCACACGAGTGGTGTGGTGACCGGGGGCCCAGGCGTCCGACCCGAAGTCTGCTGCTGCTCGTCGCTCCCCGGTGGTGACCCACCCGCTGCGCCAGTCGCGACGGGCACAGCCTAGCAACCGCACGCGCCGCTCCGGCAACGCGTCCGGCGGCGGGCGCGGACCGCACGGGCGGACGCTCGCGCGGCGTGCGCCACGACGCTGGCGCGACGCGCGCCGACGCCGTCAGACCGTCGCGCTGTCGCCCAGGATCTTGCGCAGGTAGGCGTAGGTGAGGTCGCCGACGGTGCGGTCGTGCTCGTGCTCGTAGCCGTGCTTCTCGTAGAGCGCGAGGTTCTGCACGGAGTCGCGGCCCGTGAAGACCCACACCTCGGACGTGTCCTCGGGCAGGTGCGGGAGGATCGCGAGCAGGAGCTGGGTACCGATGCCCTGGCCCTGGAGGTCGGGGGCGACGGCGAGGCGGCCGAGCGTCGCGCGCGAGCCCTCGAGGAGCACGCGGATCGAGCCGACGAGCCGGTGCCCGGCCCACGCGCCGAGCGTGATGACGTCGGGGTTCGCGAGGTCGGCACGGAGCTCGTCGAGCGTCTGGGTGAGCGGCGGGATGCTCGGGTCCCCGTAGATCTGCGCCTCGCTCACGAACGCGGCGCGGCGCAGCGTGAGCAGCTCGCCGGACTCGGCGTCGGTCACGGGGCGGATGTCGACCTCGGGATCGCTCATGGCTCCATCGTCTCAGAGCCGACGCGCACCCGGCGACCGGCGACCGGGGTGAGGTGGCGGGTGAGGTCGTGCGCGACGCACCGGCGCCGGCGGTCAGCCCGGGTGACTCGCGGGGGCGGTGTAGGGGACGCCGATCGTGCCGGCGACCTGCTCGAGCTCGGCCTCGAAGTACGGCTCGACGTCGGTGAACATGAAGCGCAGGTGCCCGAGCGCCTCCATGCACACGACACCGTAGAGGCGGACCCAGCTGTTGGCGAAGACCCACAGCGCCGGCTCGGGCAGGTCGACGCCGGCGGTGCGGGCGAAGGTCGCGAGCTGGCCGCAGCTGGCCGCCACTCCCCCGTGCAGCTCGGGCAGCGGGAAGGGCCGGGCCTCCCAGAGCCCGACGAAGAGCTCGAGGAACAGCCCGGCGAACCGGCGCGACTGCTCGCAGCCGTCGTCCCCGTCCGCCCACAGGCCGTCGCCCGAGCGGAACATGAGCCCGAACTCGGCGGGGTGCTCGAGGGCCCAGCCGCGGAACGCGCGCACAGCCGCGAGCATCCGGGCGCCGAGGTCGTCGACGTGCTCCTCGAGCGCCGCCGTGACGACGCGGTGGACCTCGCCGAAGAGGTCGTCGCACAGCGCGAGCAGCAGGTCGTCGAGGCTCGCGTAGTAGCGGTACAGGCCGGGCGCGGTCATGCCCATCTCGCGTGCGATGCCGCGCAGCGTCGGGGGCTGCCCCTGCTCCGCGACGAGCAGGCGGCGTGCCGTGGCCCGGATCTCGGCCTCGGTCGCGGCGCGCAGCCGGTCGCGCCGCGGCACGACGGTCTCGGTCGTCGTCATGCGCTCCTCCTGTCCACGGTCCGGTGCCACCTGCACGGGGTCCCGACGCAGCGTGCCACGCGAGCACCGCGCGGTCGGCGTTGACACGAGCATACGCCCGATGCTTGAGTAAACACCGTTCGCTAACACCGTTTACTCCGTGACGCACCATCGCGTCACGCCGTCCCTGGGAGGTCCCGTGCTCGACGCGCTCGGTCGTCTGACCCACCGGCACGCCCGCTGGGTGCTCGCCGTCTCGCTCGCCCTGGCCGCCCTCGCCGCGGTCGGGGGCTCGTCCGTCTCCGACCACGTCCAGGCCGGCGGGTTCACCGTCCCCGGCTCCGACTCCGAGCGCGCCGAGCAGCGGGTCGCCGCCGAGCTCGGGGCGACGCGCCCCGACGTCCTCGTGACCTACGCCCACCCGACCCTCACCCCGGACGACCCGCGGTTCGCCGCCGACCTCACGGCGCACCTCGCTGCGCTGCCCGGCGACGCGACGGCCCGGGTCGTGCAGCCCTGGACCCCCGGGCTCCCCGCCGGCGCGCAGACCGCCCTGCTCGGCACCGACGGCCGGTCCGCGCTCGTCGTGCTCTCGGTGCCCGGTGCCGACCTCGACGCCCGGGTCGACGCGTACGGCGAGCTCGAGCCGCACCTCGCCGCGCCCGCGCCGTGGACGACCGCCGTCGGCGGGGCCCTCGCGGTGAACGCGGACCTCTCGCACCGCGCCGAGACCGACATCGCCGCCGCGGAGACGATCGCGATGCCCGTGCTGCTCGTCCTGCTCGCGATCATCTTCGGCAGCGGGGTCGCGGCGCTGCTGCCCGTCGTCATGGGCGTGCTCGCGATCCTCGGCGCGATGGGCCTGCTGCGCGCCCTGACGCTCGTGACCGACGTGTCGACGTTCGCGATCAACGTCACGACGATCCTCGGCCTCGGACTCGCGATCGACTACGCCCTGTTCGTCGTGAGCCGGTTCCGCGAGGAGCTCACCCGCACCGACGACGTCGGCGCCGCCGTCGCGCGCACCGTCACGACCGCCGGCCGCACGGTCGTGTTCTCGGGACTGACGGTGCTCATCGCGTTCGCGGGGCTGCTCGCGTTCCCGCAGATGTTCCTGCGCAGCATGGGGCTCGGCGGCATGGCCGTCGTGCTGCTGGACATGGTCCTCGCCGTGACGCTCCTGCCCGCGCTGCTCGCCCTGCTGGGGCACCGGGTCGACGCCGGGCGGCTCCCGCGCGGGATCACGCAGCGGCTCGTGGGGCGCCGCCGCGGCGCCCGCACCCCGGCGTGGACGCGGCTCGGCAGGGGTGTGCTGCGCCGGCCCGGCCTCGTCGCCGCCGGCGTGACCGGGACGCTCGTCCTCCTGGCGCTGCCGGCCCTCGGGCTCGTGGTCGGCTCGTCCGACGAACGGGACCTGCCCGCGTCCTCCCCCGCCCGGCAGGCGACCGAGCGGCTCGCCGAGCTCTTCCCGGGCGGCGGCAGCGAGGTCACGCTCGACGTCGTGCTCGACGGCACGCCGTCGCCCGCGTCGCTCGACGGCTACCTCACCGAGCTCGCGGCGTTCCCGGGAGCCGGCACGGCGCGGGTCGCCGCCGCGACCGACGCGCTCACGACCGTGGCGGTGACGACCTCCGGCGCGGTCGACGCTCCGGCGACGCGCGACCTCGTCCGCGCCGTGCGCGGGCTCGACGGGCCTGCCGGCACCGACGGAGCGCCGGTCGAGGTGCTCGTCGGCGGCGCGGCCGCGGCGAACGTCGACTCGACCGACGCCATCACGTCGGCCCTGCCCTGGGCGCTGCTCGTGATCGCGGGCGCGACGGCCGTGCTGCTCTTCCTCGCGCTCGGGTCGGTGGTCCTGCCGGTCAAGGCGGTCCTGCTCAACGTCCTGTCGCTCGGCGCGACGTTCGGCGCCGTGTGGTGGGCGTTCGGCGACGGGCGCCTCGCCGACGCGCTCGACTTCAGCGCGACCGGGCGGATCGACCCGTCGAACCTCGTCCTCATCGGGGTCATCGCGTTCGGGCTCGCGATGGACTACGAGCTCTTCCTGCTGAGCCGGGTGCGCGAGGAGCACCTGCGCGGGCGGTCGCCGCACGACGCGATCGTCGTCGGCCTCGAGCGCACGGGCCGGACCATCACGTCGGCCGCGCTGCTGCTCGTCGTGGTGCTCGTCGCCATGGGGACGTCCGGGGTGACGTTCCTCAAGGTCATCGGGCTCGGCCTCGCGTTCGCGGTGCTCGTCGACGCGACCCTCGTCCGGGCGCTCCTCGTGCCGGCGACCGTGCGGCTGCTCGGGCGGTCGGTGTGGTGGCTGCCCGGACCGCTCGCCCGGCTGCACGCGCGTGTGGGGCTCCGCGAGGGCGAGACCCCGGCGGACCTCGGGGACGGCGCGGGCACGGGTCCGGCGGCGCCGAGCGACGAGCGGCCCCGGGAGCTGGTCGGGACGGGCGCCTGAGGGTCGGCCGGCGGCACCCCGGCCACGGGTGCCGCCGGCCGGACGGTCTCGTCGGCCGGACCGTCTCATCGGCCGGCCCGTCCCGTCGGCCGTCCCGTCCCGTCGCCCGCGTGCGGGCGACGCACCCACCGGGCCGCCGGACCGCTCGACTACGCTCGTCCGTCGTGGCCACCACCGACGACACCGCCTCCGGCACGCACTGGGTCCTGACGCTCTCCTGCCCCGACCGCCCCGGGATCGTGCACGCGGTCGCGGGCGTGCTCGCGGAGCTCGGCGGGAACATCACCGAGTCGCAGCAGTTCGGCGACGCGCTGTCCGGGTTGTTCTTCATGCGGGTCCAGGTGACGTCAGCCGCGTCGCGCGCGGAGCTCGAGGGTCCGCTCACCGAGCTCGCGCAGCGCTTCACGATGGACTGGGAGCTCGACGTCGCGGGCCGCCCGGTGCGCACGCTGGTGCTGGGCTCGACCGCCGCGCACTGCCTCAACGACCTCGCGTTCCGCCAGCGCTCCGAGAAGCTGCCGATCGACATCGTCGCGGTCGTCTCGAACCACACCGTGCTGGCCGAGCTCGCCGCGTTCTACGGCATCGACTTCCACCACGTGCCCGTGACGGCGGCGACCAAGCCCGCCGCCGAGGCCCGGCTGCTCGAGCTCGTCGAGGAGCTGGACGTCGAGCTCGTGGTGCTCGCGCGGTACATGCAGATCCTGTCCCCCGAGCTGTGCGCGCGGCTCGCGGGGCGCGCGATCAACATCCACCACTCGTTCCTGCCGTCGTTCAAGGGCGCCCGCCCGTACGCCCAGGCCCACGACCGCGGCGTCAAGCTCATCGGGGCGACCGCGCACTACGTGACCGGCGACCTCGACGAGGGACCGATCATCGAGCAGGACGTCGAGCGCGTGGACCACACGCGCACCGTCGAGGACCTCGTGGCGCTCGGTCAGGACGTCGAGCGCCGGGCCCTCGCGCGCGCGGTTCGCTGGCACGCCGAGCACCGCGTGCTCCTCGACGGGCACCGGACCATCGTCTTCCGCTGACCTCCGGACGCCGTCGGCCGGCGCCAGGACGACGGCGGGCGGCGGCGGGCGTGAGCGGGTGGCGGGTGGCGGGTGTGAGCCGACGCCGAGAGTGCACGGGAGCCGGGCGTGAGCCGACGCCGACCGTGAGCGGCGACGCCCGCAGCCGCGTGCGGACCGTCGACGCAGGTCGGAGGTCCGAATCGATTCGCAGCCGACCCCCCGGTTGACCCCTCTCCCCCCGCGCGCGAGGCTCCGAAAAAGCCGCCGGCGGAGCCGAGAGTCTCGGTTCCGCTGCCCGCGCGACGACGCCGTCGCGCTCCGGCCCGGAGAGAGGACCCCCACGCGATGAACCGCCTCAGGACGACCTGGACCCGCGTGCTCGCGGGTGCCGCGGCGTCGGCCGCACTCGTGACCGGACTGGTCGCGACCGCCCCGACGGCGTCCGCCGCCTCTCTCGTCGAGGTCACGGGCTTCGGCACCAACCCGAGCAACCTCCGGATGCACCTGTTCGTGCCCGACCAGCTGCCGGCCAAGCCCGCCGTGCTCGTCGCGATCCACTACTGCACCGGCAGCGGCCCGGCGTTCTACAACGGCGCGCAGTTCGACGAGCTCGCGACGCGGTACGGCTTCATCGTCATCTACCCGTCCGCCACCCGGAGCGGCAGCTGCTTCGACGTCGCGTCCCCGCAGGCGCTGCGGCGCGACGGTGGCAGCGACCCGGTCGGCATCCGGTCGATGCTGTCCTACGTCCAGCAGCGGTACACGACCGACGCGAGCCGCGTGTTCGTCACCGGGGTGTCGTCCGGCGCGATGATGACGCAGGTCATGCTCGCCAACTACCCCGACGTGTTCGCCGCGGGGTCCGCCTACGCCGGCGTCCCCGCGTCGTGCTTCGCGACGACCAACGGGTCCGAGTGGAACAGCGAGTGCTCGGGCGGGCGGATCAACCGGACGGCGCAGCAGTGGGGCGACCTCGTGCGGGCGGCCTACCCCGGCTACACCGGCGCACGCCCGCGGGTGCAGCTGTGGCACGGCACGCAGGACGAGACCCTGAGCTACGTGAACTTCGGCGAGGCCGTCGAGCAGTGGACCGACGTGCACGGCCTGAGCCAGACACCCACCTCCACCGACTCCCCCGCCGCCGGGTACACGCGCTCGCGCTACGGCAGCAGCGGCCCGCAGGCGCCGGTCGAGGCGATCAGCATGGCCGGCGTCTCGCACAACCTGCCCGTCGACGCCGCGCAGGCCATCCGCTTCTTCGGGCTCGACCAGCCGGCCCCGACGCCGACCGCCACGCCGACGCCGACGCCGAGCGTCACGCCCACGGCGACCCCGACACCCACGCCCACACCCACCTCGACCCCGACACCGACCACGACGTCGAACCCGGTCGGCGGCTGCGCGGTGACCTACGCCGTGAACCAGTGGAACAGCGGCTTCACCGCCAACATCACCGTCAGGAACAACGGCACCGCACCCCTGAACGGCTGGACCCTGACCTGGACCTACCCGGCCGGGCAGCAGGTCACCCAGTCCTGGAGCTCCACCACCACCCAGTCGGGCGCCCAGGTGACCGCCCGCAACGCGGCCTGGAACGCTGCGATCCCCGCCGGGGGGTCCACGTCGTTCGGGCTCAACGGCACCCACACCGGCACCAACACGGCACCCAGCGGGTTCACGCTCAACGGCACGCCCTGCAGCTGACGGCTGCGCGACCGCCCGCCGGCCCACCCCGGGCCGGCGGGCGGAGACATCCGCACCAGGACCCGCCCCCGGATCGCGGGCTCGTCGGTGCCCGGCCGCCGCGGGCACGAGCCGGGGGCTGCGGCGCCCCGGCGCACGAGCGGCACGCGCCCGTGTCAGGCCTGGTTGGCCCGCCGCACCACCGAGTCGATGAGCACCGCGAGCGCGAGCACGACGCCGGTGATCACGTACCGGACCGACGTGTCGAGGTTGAGCAGCGTCAGGCCGCTCGAGATGGACTGGATCACGAGGATGCCGAGCAGCGCGGACCACGCGCTCCCCCGGCCGCCGAAGAGGCTCGTCCCGCCGATCACGGCCGCCGCGATGGCCGTGAGGTAGAGGTCGCCGCCACCCGTGCCCTGGTTGGCGGCCGCGAGGCGTCCGGCGGAGAGGATGCCGCCGAGCGCCGCGAGCGTCGAGCACGCGACGAACGCGGAGACGAACGTGCGCTGCACGGGCAGGCCGGCGCGGCGGGCGGACTCGACGTCGCCGCCGACGGCCCGGACCGCCCGACCCCAGCGCGTGCGCCGCAGGAGCAGGTCGACGACGGCCACGAGCCCGACGAACAGCGCGAACGTGAAGCCCACGCCGCGGTTGGTGTTGAGGTACGCGACGGCGCCGAACAGCAGGAGCGCCAGCGTCCCGACGCGGGCGGCGACGACCGTGAGGCTCGGGACGGGCAGCTCGGCACGCTCGCGGCGCGCCCGACCGACGAGGAGGCTCGCGGCGTGCGCGACGACGACGAGCGCGACGAGCGCGTAGGACACCCCGGCCGGGAGGAACCCCCGTTGCGAGACCTGCACGAGCCACGACTCGAACGGCAGGTTGACGGAGCCCGTCGGCCCGAGCACGCGCAGCTGGAGGCCCGCGAACACGAGCAGGCCGGCGAGGGTGATGACGAAGCTCGGCAGCCCCAGCCGCGTGAACAAGGCCCCGTACAGGAGCCCGACACCGACGCCGACGGCGAGCGCCGCGAGCGCGGTCAGGGCGATCGGCCAGCGCAGCTGCACGGCGCCGACCGCGACGACCGCCGCCGCGAGGCCGCTCACCGAGCCGACGGACAGGTCGATCTGCCCGACGAGCAGCACGAGCACGACCCCGAGCGCGAGGACCCCCGTCGCGGCGCACTGCAGGGTCAGGTTGACGAGGTTGTCGCTCGACAGGAAGTACGGGTTGAGCAACTGGAACACGAGCCAGATGACGGCGAGCGCGACGACGACGGGGAGCATCCCGAGCTCGCCCGCGCGCACGTGCCCCACGAGCTCCCGCAGCGCACCTCCGGGCACCCCGGTGGCCGGCAGCGTGCCCGGCGCGAGGCGGCGCTCGCCGCGGAGCACGCTCACGGGATCACCTCGTGCGCGTCCGGGCGCCGGTGCGCGTCGGCCCGCACCCGCGGCGCCGCACCCCCCGCGCGCGACACGTCGCCGCCGTCACGCCGGGGTGCACCCGACGTCGCGCCGGTGACCGCCGCGATGAGGTCCTCGTAGCTGGTTCTCGCGGCGTCGAACTCGCCGTTGACGCGCCCGAGCCGCAGCACGACGATCCGGTCCGCGACGGCCTGGACGTCGGCCATCGAGTGGCTGATGAGCACGACGCCGTGCCCGCGCTCGCGCAGCCGCTCGATGAGGCTGAGCACCTCCGCGGTCTGCGTGATGCCGAGCGCCGAGGTCGGCTCGTCGAGCACGAGCACGCGCGGCTCGCCCAGCAGCGAGCGCGCGATCGCGACGGCCTGCCGCTGACCGCCCGAGAGCGCGCCGACGGGGACGCGCACCGACGGCACGCGCGCCGCGAGCTGCCCGAGCAGCGTCCACGCCTGCTTCTCCATCGCGACCTCGTCGAGCAGGACCGCGCGCGTGACCTCCTGGCCGAGGAAGATGTTCTCGACGACGTCGAGGTTCGCGCACAGCGCGCCGTCCTGGAACACCGCCGCGATGCCGTGCGAGCGGGCCGCGGCGGGTGTCGAGAGGCTGACCGGCTGACCGTCGAGCAGCACCTGCCCGGAGTCGGGCACCAGCGCGCCCGAGATCACGCCCGCGAGCGTCGACTTGCCCGCGCCGTTGTCCCCGATGACCGCGACGACCTCGTGCGGCCGGATCTCGAGGTCGACGTCGACGAGGGCACGGACGGCGCCGTAGCTCTTGGAGATGCCGCGCAGCGAGAGCACCGAGCCGTTCATCGGGCCACCTCTCCCACGAGACCTGCTTCGCTGCACGCGCGGGTGTAAGGCTGCACGCAGATCTCCTCGATCGTATAGAGGCCGCCGTCGACGACGACGCGGCCCAGGTTCTCGACGGTCACCGCGGTGGGGGTCAGCAGGAGCGCCGGGACGCCCTCGACGGTCGCGGTCGTCGCGGGCTGCTCGCCGTGCAGCACGCGCACCGCGAGCTCGGCGGCCGTGCGCGCCTGCTCGGTGATGGCCTTGTAGACGGTCATGTACTGGTCGCCGGACACGATGCGCTGGATCGCCGCGAGCTCCGCGTCCTGCCCGGTGACGGGCGGGACGGGGTCGAGGCCGGCCGCCTTCATCGCGGAGATCGCGCCGCCCGCGGTGCCGTCGTTCGCGGCGTAGACGGCGTCGACGCGCCCCGCGTACTGCGTGAGCTGACCGGCGACCCACTCCTGCGCCTTGTCGGGGCTCCAGTCGGGGGTGTCGTACGCGGCGAGCACCCGGATGTCCGTGCCCTCGAACGCGCCGCGCGCACCGGCCTCGAGCGCGGCTGAGTTCGCGTCGGTCGGGGCGCCGCCGACGAGCAGCACGCCCGGCGGGTCGTCGCGGTCGGCGAGCTCCCCGCTCTCCGCGAGCGCGCGGACGAGCGCCTCGCCCTGCAGCTGTCCGACGCGGCGGCTGTCGAACGAGACGTAGTAGTCGAGCGGCGCACCCGCGATGAACCGGTCGTAGCCGATGACCGTCACGCCGCGCTCGCGTGCCGCCTCGACGATGCTCGCGGCCGCGGTGACGTCGACCGCGTCGAGCACGAGCACCCCCGCGCCCTGCGTCAGCACCGACTCGGCCTGCTCCTGCTGGCGGGCGGCGTCCTGGTCGGCGTTCGCGTACAGCACCCGGCACGTCGGGCAGCGGCGCGCGACGACCTGCTCGAACGTCGGGCGGTCGACGCCCTCGTACCGCGCGGTCTTCGACTCGGGGAGCAGGAGCGCGATGGTCTCGCCCGACGGCGTGGGCGGCCCCTCGACGCCGGCCGCGCCCGGCGCGCACGCCGCGAGCACGAGCGTCAGCCCGACGGCCACCGCGGCCGCCCGCCCCGCACGCAGGCGCGTCATCCCACGACCGCCACGGACCCGGCGACGGCCGCCCGGTCGAGCGCGACCGCGAGCGCACCGCGCACCTCGGCGCTCGCCCCGAGCTCGGACGCGACGACGTCGACGGGCCCCGCCGTGCTGGGCACGGTGCGCTGCGCGAGCACTGTGCGCAGCGGGTCGAGCAGGATGCCGCCGGCCTCGGCGAGCTGCCCACCGACCACGACGAGCTCCGGGTCGAAGACGTTGCACACGTTCGCCGCGGCGGCACCGAGGTGCAGGCCGGCGTCGGAGATCACACGGCGGCAGCCCGGGTCGCCGTCCTGCGCGCGCGTGATGACGTCGCGCAGCGTGAGGTGGCCGTGGCTCGCGGCGAGCATCGCGAGCAGCACGGGGGCGCCGACGAACGTCTCGAGGCAGCCGCGGTTGCCGCAGCGGCAGATCGGGCCGTTGTCGTCGAGCGTCACGTGCCCGATCTCCCCGGCGGTGCCCGAGCGGCCGTGGAAGACCTCGCCGTTGAGGACGAGCCCGCCGCCGACCCCGTGCGAGACCTTGAGGTAGAGCACGTGCCGGGACCCGCGGGCCGCACCCAGGCGGACCTCCGCGAGCGCACCGAGGTTGGCGTCGTTGTCGACGTGCACCGGGATCCCGATGCGCCGCTCGAGCACCTCCGACACCGAGACGCCGTCCCACCCGCGCAGCATCCCGACCGTGGCGATGCGGCCCGTGCGCACGTCCACGGGTGCGGGAACCCCGACGCCGACGGCGAGGACCTCGCCCATGCTCGCGTCGAGCGACTCGACCATCTCGGTGAGCAGGAGCGCCGCACGGTCGAGGCCGGCGTCCGCGCGGTGGTCGGGCGGCAGGGGCATGCGCTGCTCGGCGATCACGCGGTGCGCGACGTCCGACAGCGCGACGCGCATCGAGCGGGTGCCGAAGTGCACGCCGGCGACGAGCCCGAGGTTGCGCGCGAGCGTCACCTGCTGCGCGCGCCGGCCGCTGCGCGAGGTGGGTGCGGTGTGCAGGACGCCGAGGACGGTGAGCTCTTTGACGATGTTCGACACGGTCGCCGGAGACAGCCCTGTGACCCCGGCCAGCTCGACCTGCGTGAGGGAGCCACGCTGCTGGACCGCACTCACGATCCGGGCCCGGTTGGCTTCACGCAGTGAAGTCTGGGAGCCCGGCGTCACCCGGTCTGTGCCCACAGCGGGAAGGATACACAGCGGCAGGAACCCGCCCGGCGGGGCCGGTCGTGGAGCATTCCCGGGCGCTCGTGACGCGACCGGAGAAATCGGCGCTGCGCAGCACTTCTGCCCCGTCCAACCCGTTTCCGGAATGGAAGCGCTCCCCTGACCCGGGCGCCCATTTCACCCCTGTCGAACCTGCGCAGAACGGGACGAGGCGTCGATTCACTTGTTGACACCAACGAGGCCCCGTCCTTGGATGTGGAGCCGTCGGAGCCCCGACCCGTCACAGAGGTTTGATCCCCATGCACCCAGCTCGTCCGCGCCGCCGTGCGCTCGCCGTCCTCGCAGCGGCCGCCCTCCTGCTCACCGCCTGCTCGTCCGGAGCGGAGGAGCCGGCCTCGGAGCCGACCGCGACGACCCGGCCCGACGAGGTCGAGGTCTTCACCTGGTGGGCCAGCGGCTCCGAGAAGCTGGGGCTCGACTCGCTCGTCGCGACGTTCGCCCAGCAGCACCCCGAGATCACGTTCGTGAACGGGTCCGTCGCGGGCGGCGGAGGTGGCGCGGCCAAGGACCTCCTGCAGTCGCGCCTCGAGGCGAACGACCCGCCGGACACGTTCCAGGCGCACGCCGGCGCCGAGCTGACCGACTACATCGAGGCCGGTCGCCTCGAGGACATCTCGGCGCTCTACGACGAGTGGGAGCTGCGCTCGGCGTTCCCCGAGGACCTCATCGAGCGGCTGACGGTCGACGGGAAGATCTACTCGATCCCGTCGAACATCCACCGCGCCAACGTCGTGTGGGCGAACCCCGGCGTGCTGAGTGCGGCCGGCCTCGACCCGGCGGCGACCTACGCGAGCATCGACGAGTGGGTCGTCGCGCTGCGGGCCGTCGCGGCGACCGGCCGAACGCCGCTGTCGATCGCGACGACCTGGACCCAGGTGCACCTGCTCGAGACCGTGCTGCTCGCGGACCTCGGACCGGACGCCTACTCGGGGCTGTGGGACGGGACGACGGACTGGGCCGGCCCCGAGGTCCGCGAGGCGATCGAGGACTTCGACGTGCTGCTCGAGCTGAGCAATGCCGACCGGGAGAGCCTGGACTGGCCCGACGCGACGCAGCGCGTGATGGACGGGCAGGCCGCGTTCAACGTCATGGGCGACTGGGCCGTCGCCGAGTTCGAGGACGCCGGCAAGGTCCGCGGCACCGACTTCACCTACTTCCCGGTGCCCGGGACGGAGGGGGTGTTCGACTTCCTCGCGGACTCGTTCGTGCTGCCCGTCGGTGCCCCGCACCCCGACGGCGCCCGCGCCTGGCTCGACACCATCAGCTCGGTCGACGGCCAGACCGCGTTCAACCTCGAGAAGGGCTCGATCCCGGCGCGGGGGGACGTGTCGTCGTCCTACTTCAGCGACTACCAGCAGTCCGCGATGGAGTCGTTCTACGTGGACCGCATCGTGTCCTCGCTCGCGCACGGCGCCGCCGCGCCGAACGGCACGCTCACCGCGATCTCGACGGCCACCGGGCGGTTCGCCACGGGCGCGACCGACGCCACGGCGTTCCAGGCGGAGCTCGCGGCAGCGGCGGCCTCCTGACCCGCGGTGCGCGTCCAGCGCGGTGCGCGTCCAGCGCGGTGCGCGTCAGGGCGCGCACCGCCCCGTCCGCGAGCCACTCACCGAGACGTCCGACGCGGTCGTGATCCGCCCGGTGCCGCCCTCGCACCGCAGGTCGCCGGCGACGCTCAGCGCCCTCAGGTCGACCGGGTGCGCGCTCCCCTGCACCACGAGGGAGCCGCCCACGGTGACCGGCGAGCCGGTCGAGCACGCCGACGCCGGACCGTGGCCGCCGCGGAGCGTCACGTCCACGGCCACCGTGGTCCCGCACAGCTCGAGCGCCCGGGTCCACCCGGTCGCGGTGAGCCCGCGGCCGAGCGTGCTGTCGACGACCTGCTGGTGGCCGCCGTACGCGCTGACCCAGCCGGCGACGGTGCTGAGGTGGATCACGACCCAGTCCTCCGGCTGCTCCTTGGCCGCGACGTTGAGCGCGCCCCCGACGCTGGTGCGCACGATCCGCACGCCGCCGGCCTCGGTGCGCACGCTGCGGCGCACGGACGACTCCTCGGCGTAGAGCCGCGCCCGCGAGGTGAGCGTGACGCCGCCGCGCACCAGCGAGTCGAGCAGGTCGACCGAGGCGGGGCCGGTGACGCTGCCGTCGACGGTGGACCCGAACAGGACCAGCCGACCCCCGGGCACCAGCTCGACGTCGCCGCGCACGAGCACGGACGTCAGGGTGCACCGGCCGTCGACGACGAGGTCGCCCTCGACGACCTGCCGGCTGATCGTCCCGGCATGGTCGGAGCAGCGGGTCCCCTCGGCACCGGTGCCCTGCGCCGACTGATCGGGCCGCGCGGTGGCGGGGCCGGCGGTGGCGGCGGCTCCCAGGAGCACCGCCGCGGCGAGGACAGCGGCCCTCCTCCCCGCGGTGCGCAGGCTCGTGCTCATGGCGTCTCCCCCCGGACGACGGTGTCAGGGCCTCAGCATGCGTGCGGCCCGGCGGCGCGGGAAGGGTGAAGCGCGCCGACGGCCGGCGTCGCACGGGTGTGCGGCGCCGGCCGTGGGTGCCGTCCGGCCGGGCCCTGCCCCGGCCGGACGGTCGTGCGTCAGCGGCGGAACAGGTCGGACCACCAGTCGGTGACCCGGTCCCACCACGACGTGTGGTGCTCCTTCTCGACGAGCACCGCGACGGTCCGCGCCGGGACGGTGACCTCGCCGTCGGCCGCGACCCACTGCGTGGTCTTGACGACCGGGTCGCTGCCCTTCGCCTGGACCGGCGAGAGCGCCAGGCGGTGCCCCGCGAGCTCCGGGACGCTCTGCGTGGTCGCCTCGTCGGACGCGTTGACCACGACGAGCACGCCGTCGAGCTTCCGGTCCGTCTCACGCCCCACGGTGTCGTCGATGCGCATGACGAGCACGCCCGGGTCGGCGTCCGGGCCGGAGCCGGGGAACGTCACCTTCTTCTCGATCTGCGTCGCCGAGCCCAGCCGGAACAGGTCCGTCGAGAACCGCAGGCGCAGGAGCTCCTCGGCGGCGGTCGACGCCGCCTGGATGTCCGCCGGCGCGGGCTTGAGCGCCGGGTTCGCGAGGAGCTGCTGCTGGAGCGGCCACTTCGCCTCGTTGTCCGCCGCGAGCGGCAGGCCCCGACCGAAGCCGTTGTCCTGGCCGGACAGGTCGAGCAGGTTGAACCAGTCGCCCGAGTCGTAGGAGTTCCGGTCCAGCGACTTGCTGCGCAGCAGGTCGGCGCCGGCGTGCCAGAACGACGGCGTCTGCGCGAGCGCGGTCGTCGCGAGCGAGACCGTGTTCATCCGCACCCGGTCGGGCATCGCCGTGCCGACCGGGAGCTTGTACGTCAGCGAGTCGAACAGCGTCTCGTTGTCGTGCGCGTCGACGTACGTGACGATCTCCTCGGGCGAGTCCGCGTACCCGGCGGGCTGGCCGTTGTAGTCGATCTCCGCGCCGGTCCGGACCGTGCCGTCCGAGGCGAGGAACGCGTAGTCGCGCAGGTTGCCGGCCATGCCGAGCCGCACGAGGTCGCCCTGGTGCGCGGCGCGGGCGAGCTGCTCGGCCTCGGTGCCGTTGACCGCCGCGCCGTTCGGGTCGGTCGCGACGCCGGAGCCGAAGCCCTGGACGCGCGGGTCCTCGTCGAACGGGCCGCCGCCCCGCACCGCGTCGCGCAGCCGGTCGCTGAACGTCCCGATGCCGATGCCGCCGAGCTGACCCTGCGTGGCCTGCGTGAAGAGCCGGTTGTCGGCGACCTCGCCGAAGTTCCAGCCCTCGCCGTACAGGTAGACCCGCTTCCCGTCGACCCCGTCCTTGCGGACGGTGAGGTCGTCGAGCGCGTCGCGCACGGCCAGCATGTTGTCCCGCGAGTGGTGGCCCATGAGGTCGAAGCGGAAGCCGTCGACCTTGTAGTCCCGCGCCCACGTGACGACCGAGTCGACCATGAGCTTCTCGGCCATCGCGTGCTCGGTCGCGACGTTCGCGCAGCACGTCGACGTCTCGACCGCGCCGACCGCGTTGAGGCGGTGGTAGTAGCCGGGCACGACGCGGTCGAGGATCGACGTCGAGGCCTGGCCGCTCGCCGCGGTGTGGTTGAACACCTGGTCGAGCACGACCTGCAGGCCGTCGGCGTGCAGGGCGCCGACCATCGTGCGGAACTCCGCGACGCGGGCCCCGCCGTGCGCGTCGACCGCGTACGAGCCCTCGGGCGCCGACCAGTGCAGCGGGTCGTAGCCCCAGTTGAACGCGTCGCCGGCCCGGACCGCCTCGATGCACTCCTGCTGCTCCGGGGAGTCCGGGGCGTAGGCGGGCAGGTCGCACTGCGGCACGAGCTGCTCGGCACGGTCCTCCTCGATCGTCGCGATGTCGAACGTCGGGAGCAGGTGCACCGTCGTGAGCCCCGCCTCGGCGAGGTCGCGCAGGTGCTCGCGTCCGGTGCTCTCGACGGCGAACGCGGAGTACGTGCCGCGCTTCTCCGCCGGGACGCTCCCGTCCGAGATCGAGAAGTCGCGCACGTGCAGCTCGTAGATCGTCTGGTCGACGGGGCGGACGACGGGCTGCTTGGCCTTCTCCCACTGCTTCGGGCGGTGGGCGCCGTCGGCGAGGTCGACGAGCACCGAGTGCATCGAGTTCAGCGTGAGCGCGACCGACGACGGGTCGGTCACCTCGTTGACCTCGACGGCGTCCGTCGACGGCACGTAGACCGTGACGGCGTAGCGGTACGCGGCGTTCTTCCAGGACGTCGGGCCGCGGACCGTCCACGAGCCGTCGTCGCCGCGCTCCGTCGCGACGCGCACCGGCTCGGCGCCGAGGTCCGGCTTCCCCGAGCCCGGGCCCTGCGATCCCTTCGTGGCGGGCCACACCTGGAGCTCGACGTCCTGCGCGGTCGGGGCCCACAGGCGCAGCGTCGGGACGCCCTTGCGCCACGTCGCCCCGAACGCGCCGTCACCGGCCGCGTCGGCGTACAGGTCGTCGAGCACGCCGGGGATCTGCACCCCGGTCGCGGCCTGCAGGGCACCGTCGTCACCCGCGGCGCGCTGGCTCACGAGCAGCTCGCCGCGCAGCAGCTCCTCGACCTGCTCGCGGTCGACGCCGGTGAGCCCGAGGGCGACGTAGCCGCCGAGCGCCGGGAAGCGGGCGAGCTGCTCCTCGGTCAGGCCGCCGTCCCGCACCGTGAGCGGGAACGTCTCGCCGCCGGTGACGGCGCCGTCCGCGACCTCGACCGCGCCGTCGGGCGAGCCGTGCAGCGTGAAGACGAGGTCGGCCGGGTCGGCGTCGCCCACGAGGCCGGCGGGCCACGCGAGCGTGGTCGCATCGACCCAGTGCGCGCGCGCCTCGCCCGTGCCCGGGAGCGACGGGTCGGAGTCGTCGATCGTCAGCACGTGCGTCGCCAGGACGTACGTGAACGTCACGGGCTCACCGGCGGGCACCGCGAACGTGATGTTCGCGCCGCCGGGCACGCCGTCGGCCCCGTAGTTCTCCTCCCACGAGAGGTTGTGCGCGACCTTCGCGTCGAACGTCGCCGCGTCCGCGAACGTCGCCGTCGCGGTGAACGTGCCGTCGCCGTCCGGGTCCTGGAGCCACGGCGCGAGGCAGTCCGGGGACCAGTCGGCCGGGCAGCCGAGCTCGCTCTGGTGGCTGCCGGGGACGGTGAGCAGCGGGCCCTGCGCGCTCGACGTGAACCAGTGCGTGACCGGGTCGTAGACGAACGTCACCGGGCCCCCGGTGTGCGTGTAGGAGACGTTCTCGCCGCCGAGCACGCCGCCCGCGCCGTAGTTCACGTCCCATGTGCCGTCGATCGCGACCTTGTACTCGTACGTGCCGGCCGGGAGGTCGAACGTCCCGGAGTACGCGCCGCCGGGCTGCTTCGTCAGGCGCGCCGTCTCGCACGCCGGCTGCCAGTCGCCCGGGCAGCCCATCGCGGCGTTGTGGCTGCCGGGGACCGAGACGACGCCGCCGTCCGGGTCGGGTCCGGGCGGCACCGCGCCGTCGAGCGCGACGCCCACGCCCGCGTACGTCGAGGCGGCCGTGCGCTCACCCGCGGCGTCGACCGTGACCGCGCGGTACTCCACGACCGTGCCCTTCGCGAGGCCGGTGACGTCGTGGAAGACGCGCGGGTCGGTGTCCTCGGCGGTGCCGAGCGGCGTCCAGGCGTCGTCGCCGAGCACCCGGAAGGCGAACGACGTCTCGGTCCACGAGGAGTCGGGGACGTCGGCAGCGACCGGCGCGACCCCGGTGACCGCGGCGCCGGGAGCCGGCACGTCCACCGTGACGTCGGGGGCGTCCGCCGCCCACGCCGCGACGGGCGCGTCGGCCGTCAGCACGACCGCGGACAGCGCCGGGACCGTGAGCGTGACCGCGCCCGAGGCATCGGCCGTGACCGTGGCGTCCGTGCCCGCGAGCGGGGAGAACGTCGCGCCGGGCGTGAGCGTCGGGACGGTGACGGTCGCCGCCTCCGCCGCGTTGTTCAGCGCGACGAGGTGCTCGACCTTCGCGGTGCGGTCGACGCGGGAGAACGCGTAGACCGGGCCGTCGCTGTACCGCTCGACCTGCGCGCCGGTCGCGAGCGCCGGCGTCGCCGAGCGCAGCGCCGCGAGCTCCGCGATGTGGTCGTAGAGCGGTGCGTCCGTGTCGTACCGGTCGACCGAGCCGGCCGGGGTGCCGTCGACGAGCGGCTGGTCGGCGTACTCGTCGACCTGCGTCGCGAACAGCGACTGGCGCGCGTCCTTGTCCTTGCCGCCGAGCGACCCGGCGCCGACGAAGCCCTGCTCGTCGCCGTAGTAGACGACCGGCTGGCCGCGCGTCAGGTACATGAGCGAGTGCGCGAGCTCGTCGCGCGCGAGCGTCTCCGCGTCCGGGGTCCCCGCGTCCGCGAGCGCGTACCCGATGCGGCCCATGTCGTGGTTGCCGAGGAACGTCGGCAGCGCCGAGGCGCTCGTGTCCGGCGTCGTGTAGTAGTCGTCGGTCGCGAACAGGTCGCGCAGGCCCTGCGCGGAGAAGCCCTTGGCGTAGCCCGCCGCGCCCGCCTGGAACGCGAAGTCGAGCACCGAGCTCATGTCGGTGTCCCGGACGTAGGGCGAGAGCTTCTTGGCGTCCGCGTCGTACACCTCGCCGAACATGAAGAAGTCCGGCTTGCCGTGCGCGCGGGCGTAGTCGCGGACCTGCGTGGTCCACTCCTGCCAGAACTCCATGTTCACGTGCTTGACCGTGTCGATCCGGAAGCCGTCGATGCCGAGGTCGACCCAGTCCTGGTACACCTCGACGAAGCCGTTCACGACGGTCGGGTGCTCCGTCATGAGGTCGTCGAGGCCGTCGAAGTCCCCGTACGTGACGGACTCACCGGTCCACGTCGAGTTCCCTCGGTTGTGGTAGAGCGTCGGGTCGTTGAGCCAGGCCGGGACCTTGAGGTCCGCGTCGGCGGGCGCGACGACCGGCGTGTACGGGAAGGACGTCGCGGGGTCGAGCTCCGGGAACTCGTCGGTGCCGGCGTAGGTCGCGGGGTCGAAGTCCTCGCCCGCGGCGTCGGTGTACGGGCGCGTGGCCTGGTCGACGTAGGAGTACGTCTTCTCGGCGTAGTCGACGACGTCCGCGGTGTGGTTCGTGATGATGTCGAAGTAGACCTTGATGCCGCGCTCGTGCGCGTCGGCGATGAGCTCCTCGAGCTCGGCGTTCGTGCCGAGGTGCGGGTCGATGCGCGTGAAGTCGGTGATCCAGTACCCGTGGTACCCGGCGGAGGCGTTGGCGCCGGTGCCCTGGACCGGGCGGTTCGCGAACGACGGCGTCAGCCAGATCGCGGTCGTCCCGAGCCCCTCGATGTAGTCGAGCTGCTCGTGCAGGCCGGCGATGTCGCCGCCGTGGTAGAAGCCCTTGTCGGTCGGGTCGAGGCCCGTCGTGAGGCGGTCGCCGGTGAGCCCGCCCGTGTCGTTCGTGGTGTCGCCGTTCGCGAACCGGTCGGTCATGACGAAGTAGAACTGCTCGTCCGAGCCGGGCTGGCGCACGGGCTCCGCGACGAGGGCGTCGTCCGCCTCGGTGTACGCACCGGTGAGGTCGAGCGGGGTCAGCGCGGTCCGGTGCGTCGTGTCGTCGTAGGTGAACCGCACCGCGGACTCCCCGGCGAGCACGAGCGGCGTGTTGTCGCCGCTGCCGTCCGCGCCGTAGGACTCGTCCCACGCGTCGTCGACGGCGATCTTGTACTCGTACGTGCCCGCGGGCAGCGTCACCTCGAGCGCGTACCGGCCGTCGGTGCCCGTCGGCGCGAGCTCGGTCTCGGCGCACGCAGGCGCCCAGTCCTCGGCGCAGCCGAGCTCGTCCTGCAGCGAGCCGACGAGCGCGAACGTGCGGGGTGCGGGCTCCGTCGCGGCGCTCGCGGGGCTGGTCGCCGGGCTCGCGACGAGGCCGACGGCGACGAGCGCGGTGGCTGCCAGCAATGAGGTGGTGGTGCGGATGCGCGCGTCGGCAGCAGCCATTCCCGAAACTCCTTCGTCACCGCACACCGGCGTGCGGAAAGGGGACGTGTCGGGCTGACCGTACATACCCGTCGCAAGTTTCAGCAAGCCTTTGCAGACTGCGCGATCGAGCAGGCTGCGCGCGGGGGTCACCACGGACGCGGCGCCGTCGGCCCGGACGGGCCGCACCGTGCCCACGAGCCGGTCCCCGGGCCGCGCCCGGACGCACGTGCGGGCCGCCCCCGGGTCCGACCCGGATGGCGACCCGCACGGTGGTCGAGGAGAGAGGTCCGCTCAGAGGAGCCCGAGCGAGCGGACCGCGTCGCGCTCCTCGCCGAGCTCCGCGACCGACGCGTCGATGCGCCCACGGCTGAACTCGTCGACCTCGAGACCCGGCACGATGTGCCACTCGCCGCCCGACGACGTCACGGGGAACGACGAGATGAGCCCCTCGGGGACGCCGTACGACCCGTCCGAGACGACCGCGGCCGACGTCCAGTCTCCCTCGGGCGTGCCGTTGACCCACGAGAACACGTGGTCGACCGCCGCGTTGGCCGCGGAGGCCGCCGACGACGCACCGCGCGCGGCGATGATCTCCGCACCGCGCTTGGCGACCCGCGGGATGAACTCGCCCTCGACCCAGGCGTGGTCGTCGACGACCTCGGTCGCCGGGCGGCCACCGATCGTCGCGTGCGTGATGTCCGGGTACTGGGTCGCCGAGTGGTTGCCCCAGATCGCGAGACGCTGGATGTCGGTGACCGGGACCCCGGCCTTCGTCGCGAGCTGCGTCAGCGCGCGGTTGTGGTCCAGGCGCGTCATCGCGGTGAAGCGCGACGTCGGCACGTCGGGCGCGTGCGACGCGGCGATGAGCGCGTTCGTGTTGGCCGGGTTGCCGACCACCAGGACGCGGACGTCCTCCGCCGCGCCCGCGTTGATCGCCTCGCCCTGCGGCTTGAAGATGCCGCCGTTCGCCGAGAGCAGGTCCCCGCGCTCCATGCCCGCGGTGCGCGGCCGCGCGCCGACCAGCAGGGCGACGTTCGTGCCGTCGAACGCCGCCGTCGCGTCGTCGAAGATGTCGATGCCCGAGAGCAGCGGGAACGCGCAGTCCTCGAGCTCGAGCGCGACACCCTCGGCGGCCTTCACGCCCTGCGGGATCTCGAGGAGCTTGAGCCGCACCGGGGTCTGCGCGCCGAGCAGCTGGCCGGACGCGATGCGGAACAGCAGCGCGTAGCCGATCTGGCCGGCAGCTCCGGTGACGGTCACGTTCACGGGCGTTGTCATGGTCCGGGATCTCCCTCGATCGTTCGCTGCTCGGGATGCGGTGCTGCTGGGGACTCGCCCCACACGCTACGACGCACGGTACCCGGGGCCCAGAGGCCGTGCCGGGCACCGTGCGTCGCGGTGCGTGCGGGTCGTGCGGGGTGGCGCCGAGCGTGCGCCGGCGCCGGCGGGCAGGTCAGCCCAGGCGCGCGGCGAGGTTCTCGTCGAGCGCGCCGAGGAACTCCTCGGTCGTGAGCCAGGCCTGGTCCGGCCCGACGAGCGACGCGAGGTCCTTCGTCATCTTGCCGCTCTCGACGGTCTCGATGACGACCTTCTCGAGCGTCTCGGCGAACTGCGTGACCTCGGGCGTGCCGTCCAGCTTGCCGCGGTGCTTGAGGCCGCCGGTCCAGGCGAAGATCGACGCGATCGGGTTGGTCGACGTCGGCTTGCCCGCCTGGTGCTGGCGGTAGTGGCGCGTGACCGTGCCGTGCGCCGCCTCGGCCTCGACCGTCTTGCCGTCGGGCGTCATGAGCACGGACGTCATGAGGCCGAGCGAGCCGAAGCCCTGCGCGACGGTGTCCGACTGGACGTCGCCGTCGTAGTTCTTGCACGCCCAGACGTAGCCGCCCTCCCACTTCATCGCGGCGGCGACCATGTCGTCGATCAGGCGGTGCTCGTAGGTGAGGCCCGCGGCGGCGAAGTCGGCGGCGAACTCGGCGTCGAACACCTCCTGGAAGATGTCCTTGAACGCGCCGTCGTACGCCTTGAGGATCGTGTTCTTGGTCGACAGGTACACGGGGTACCCGCGCTGCAGGCCGTACGCGAACGACGCGCGCGCGAAGTCACGGATCGACTCGTTGAAGTTGTACATGCCCATCGCCACGCCGCCCGCCTCGGGGTACGTGACGACCTCCTGCTGGATCGGCTCGGAGCCGTCCGCGGGCGTGAACGTCAGCGTGAGCGTCCCCGCGCCGGCGACCTTGAAGTTCGTCGCCTTGTACTGGTCGCCGTGCGCGTGACGGCCGATGATGATCGGCTTGTTCCAGCCCGGCACGAGGCGCGGGATGTTCGAGATGATGATCGGCTCGCGGAACACGACGCCGCCGAGGATGTTGCGGATCGTGCCGTTGGGCGAGACCCACATCTTCTTGAGGCCGAACTCCTCGACGCGCGCCTCGTCGGGCGTGATCGTCGCGCACTTGACGCCGACGCCGTGCTCCTTGATGGCGTGCGCCGCGTCGATCGTGACCTGGTCGTCCGTCGCGTCGCGGTTCTCGATCGACAGGTCGTAGTAGCGCAGGTCGATCTCGAGGTACGGGTGGATGAGGCGGTCCTTGATGAACTGCCAGATGATCCGGGTCATCTCGTCGCCGTCGAGCTCGACGACCGGGCCCACTACCTTGATCTTCGCCATGCGGGATCTCCTGAGCTCTCGTGTGCTGTCCGGCGTCAAGATTACTCGACATCGAGAGACTTTGCCCCGGCCGTCCGCCGCGGGACGGTCACCCGCCGCCGCGACCCCCGCTGGTGAAGCGCTTCAGGTACGGCCACCGCGCGAGCACCCCGAGGTTACCCAGGACGCGCGCAGGTTCGGCTGGCATGCTGGCCGGTGCTGACCGCCCCGTGCCCGGCACCGCAGCTGCCGGTCGCGCCACCCCGATCCTCGACGACAGGAACCCCATGTCCCAGGACCCCACCGGATCGCCCGAGGCCACCGGCCCCGACGCCGTGACCCCCGACACCGCCACCACACCCGCGGTCGGTGCGGGCGGCACCGTCCCGGCCGAGACCTCCGCGAGCACCACCGCTCCCGTGGGCCTCGACAAGCCGGCCGGCGCTGCGCCCGTCGCCCCCGCACCCGCCGCGCCCGCGCCCGTCGCACCCGCGCCCGTCGCACCCGCGCCCGTCGCCTCGCTCGACGACGTGGCGCCCGCCCCCGTCCCCTCGCTCGACGACGACGTGGCGCTCGCACCCGTCGCCGTCGCGGCCGTGCCCGTCGGACCGGGTCTCGGCCCGCGGCTCGCAGCCGAGGCGTTCGGCACGCTGTTCCTCGTGATCGCCGGCCTGGGCACCGCCCTGTACTCGAACATCACGGGGCTCGGCGGCGGGCCGCTCGCGGTCGCGCTGGCGTTCGGGCTCGCGCTGCTCGCCGGCGCCGTCGCGGTCGGCTACGTCTCGGGCGGGCACTTCAACCCCGCCGTCACGCTCGGCGCGGCGATCGCCGGCCGCACGTCGTGGAAGGACGTGCTCCCCTACTGGCTCGCCCAGCTCGTCGGCGGCGTCGCCGCGGCCGCGGTGCTGTTCGTGACGCTCTCGTCGTTCCCGACCCTGGCCGAGCAGGCCCGCGAGTTCTTCTCGTCGGTCGCGAACGGCTACGGCACGCACTCCCCGATCGGTGCCCAGGTCCAGGGCGAGGGCTTCTCGCTGCTCGGCGCGCTCCTCATCGAGGTCGTCATGACCGCGCTCTTCGTGGGCGTCATCCTCGGCTCGACCGACCGCCGCTCGACGAACAGCCTCGCGCCCGCCGCGATCGGCTTCGCGTTCGTCGTGGGCCTGCTCGTGACCATCCCGATGACGAACGGCGGCCTCAACCCCGCGCGCTCGACGGCCGCGGCGCTGTTCTCGGAGGGCTGGGCGCTCGGCCAGCTCTGGCTGTTCTGGGTGGCCCCGCTGGTCGGCGCGGCGCTCGCCGGGCTGCTGTACCGCGCGTTCGGCGCGGAGCCGGTGCAGGACGACCTGCTCGGTGAGGACGACGTCGTCGTGCTCACGGGCGACGAGGCCGAGCGCGCCCTCTGACCCCGGCGAGGGTGCAGGCTCCCTCCCGCACGCAGCGCCCGAGCGGCCGTGGAGCTCCACGGCCGCTCGGGCGTCTCCGTGTCCGGGCGGGTGAGCGTGCGGGCGGGTGGTCGTGCGGGCGTGCTGCACGCGAGGGCGCGGCACGTGGTGGCCCGACGAGGTGGGCGCGCGGTACGGGGGTGGCCCGGCGCGTGACGGCTGCCCGGCGGGCCGGGTCAGCTCGTCGGGATGGCCTGGGAGAGGACCCCGATGCCGACCGCCAGGGTCGTGAGCACCGCGACGTCGAGCGCCCGCGCGCGCACCGCGAGCGCGACCGGGCCGGGCTCGGGCACGACGGCGCGCACGACGGCCGACATCGCGAGGATCGCCGCGATCACGAGCGCCCCGGCGGCGCCGCCCCGCACGGTCGCGACGACGCACGCGCTCACGAGCCCGGCCGCGACCAGCCACAGCGACCAGTTCCGGCTCGCAGCGAGCGACTCGCGCGCGATCCGGCGCGGGTCGAGCGGCTTCTCCTCGGGCGGGATCACCGGGACGCCCGCGGTCGAGGTGTCCAACGGCGTGACCTCCGGCTCCGGGCCGCCGTCGGGGCGCGCCGGCACGGGGCCGCCGGCGCCGGGCGCGAGCGTCGCACCGGGGGACGGCGGAGTCGTCACCGCGGGGCGGGGCTGCGGGTCACGGGCGTGCTGAGGGTCCTGCGGGTCGTGCGCCATCGGTCTGCCTCCTGCGCGTGAGACTACCGTTGCGCCCGTGACCGCCCCCTCCCCGCGCCCGCCCAGGTCCGTCGTCGTCGTCGGGGGCGGGCTCGCCGCGCACCGCACCGTCACGGCGCTGCGCGAGGAGGGCTTCACGGGTCCGGTAACGCTCCTGGGCGCCGAGGGCGTCGCGCCGTACGACCGGCCGCCGCTGTCGAAGCACCTGCTCGACCGGCCCGGGCCGGTGTGGCTCGCGGACGACCTCGGGGTCGACGCGCTCGCGCTCGTCGAGGACGCCCGGCTCGCCGAGCCCGCGCGCGCACTCGAGGTCCGGCAGGACGACGTGGTCGTCACGACCGACGCGGGGACCGTCGTCGCGGACGCGGTGGTGCTCGCGAGCGGGGCGCACGCGGTCCGGCCGCCCGGCTGGGAGCACGCGCACGTGCTGCACACCGCGGACGACGCGGCCCGGCTGCGCGCACGCCTGCGCCCGGGCGTCCGGCTCGTGGTCGTCGGTGCCGGGTGGGTGGGCGCCGAGGTCGCGGGCGTCGCGGCGGCCGCCGGCCTGCAGGTCACGGTGGTCGAGGCCGCTCCTGCGCCGCTCGCCGCCGCGCTCGGCTCGGACGTCGGGGCGCTCACGGTTCCCTGGTACGCGGCGGCGGGGATCACGCTGGTCACGGGCGTCGGTGTCGCCGAGGTGCGCGCGGACGGCGTCCGGCTCACCGACGGCCGGGACCTCGAGGCCGACGTCGTGCTCGCCGCGGTGGGCGCACGGCCGGCGACCGCGTGGCTCGGCGGCGCACTCCCGCTCGACCCCGACGGTGCCGTCCGGGTCGACGCGACCTGGGCCCCCGCGGGCGGGCCGCGTCACGTGCGCGCGGTCGGCGACGTCGCCCGGCGCCGCTCCCCCCGGCACGGCCTCGTGCCCGGCGGGCACTGGGACGGCGCGCTGACCGGGCCGCCCGTCGCCGTGCGGGACCTGCTCCGGCCGGGGTCGCTCGCGGGCGTGGCCGTGCACGGGCACGCCGGGGCCGCGCACGGGCACGGCGGGGCTGACGGGCACGGCGAGGAGGGCCCGCACGGCGAGGCCGGCCTGCACGGCGAGGCTGACCGGCACCACGGTGCGCTCGACGCCGTCGGGCCCGCCGACGACCCCGCGCCGTACGTGTTCTCGACCCAGCTCGGGCACGACCTGACGCTCTACGGCCACCGCAGCGAGACCGACGACGCCGTGCTGCGCGGCGACCCCGCGACCGGCGGCTGGTCGGCGCTGTGGTTCGCCCCCGGCACCGACCGGCTCACCGCGGTGCTCACGGTCGACCGCCCGCGGGACGTCGCCGCCGCACGCCGGCTGTTCTCCGGTGCCCGGCTTCCCCACGTGGACCGCGACGCCGCCGCCGACCCGGGGCGCCCGCTCCCCCGTCCGTGACCGACCCGCCCGTGGCCCCGTCCGCACCGACCCGGCACCTCTCGCGGCGGCAACCCCTGGGCCCGGGGGCAGGCGCGGCACTACCGTGACCCGGGTCGACGTCGACCCCGAGGACGATCATGGGCACAGCGGACGGACGAGGCTCCGAAGGCACGGCAGCGCCGCGGGTGCCGCCGCGATGGGTCGTCACGACGGCGTGGCGCGTGCACCGCGCGCTGTACCGCGTGACCGGGAGCCGTGCGTTGTGGACGACCGCGAGCCGGCGCGGCTGGGGTGCGCTGCGGCTGACGACGACCGGCCGGAGGTCCGGTGCCGAGCGCAGCGTCATCCTCGGCTACCTCGAGGACGGCCCCGACCTCGTCACGCTCGCGATGAACGGCTGGGCGGAGGGCGACCCCGCGTGGTGGCTCAACCTGCAGGCCGACCCGGAGGCGACGGTCCGGCTCGCCGGGCAGGAGGCGCGGCCGGTCCACGCACGGTCCGCGACGGGGCAGGAGCGCGCACGGCTGTGGCAGCGCTGGGTCACCGTGGACCCGCGGCTCGACGCCCTCACGGCGTCACGGTCGACCCCGACCGCCGTCGTCGTCCTCGAGCCGCGGGCGCCGAGCACGCCGGTCGGACGACCACCGGCGTGAGCGCCCCGCCCCTCGGAGCGCCAGCCCCGGGGAGCGCCGGCCCCGGGGTGCGCCAGCGCCGGGGTGCGCCAGCGCCCTGCACCGGTGCACCCCGAGCGCTCGCGTCAGTGCGCGAAGTGCCGCGTGCCCGTGAGGTAGAGCGTCACACCGGCTGCCTGGGCGGCCGCCACGACCTCCTCGTCGCGCACCGAGCCGCCGGGCTGCACGACCGCGCGCACGCCCGCGTCGAGCAGCACCTGCAGTCCGTCGGCGAACGGGAAGAACGCGTCCGAGGCGGCGACCGCACCGCGGGCCCGCTCGACGTCACCGGTGTTGGCCCGCTCGACTGCGAGGCGGCACGAGTCGACCCGGTTGACCTGACCCATGCCGACGCCGACGGACGCGCCGTCGTGCGCCAGCAGGATCGCGTTGGACTTCACGGCACGGACGGCCCGCCACGCGAACACGAGGTCCGCGAGCGTCGCGTCGTCGGCGGCGTCGCCCGCAGCGAGCGTCCACGACGCCGGGTCGTCGCCGGGTGCCGTGATGCGGTCGGCGACCTGGAGCAGCACCCCACCGGTCACCGGGCGGAGCTCGACGGGCGCGGCGTTCGGCGTGCCCGCGACCGTGAGCAGGCGGATGTTCTTCTTCTGCGTGAGCAGCTCGACGGCCTCGGGCTCGAACGACGGCGCGACGACGACCTCGGTGAACACGGGGGCGATCTGCTGCGCGGCCGCGAGCGTGACCGGACCGTTCGACGCGATGACGCCACCGAACGCGGAGACGGGGTCGCACGCGTGGGCCTTGGCGTGCGCGTCGGCGATGTCGGTGCCGACCGCGATCCCGCACGGGTTGGCGTGCTTGATGATGGCGACCGCCGGGCCGTCGTGGTCGTGCGCCGCGCGCCAGGCCGCGTCGGCGTCGACGTAGTTGTTGTAGCTCATCTCCTTGCCGTGCAGCTGCGTCGCACCCGCCAGGCCCTCACCCGCCGTGCCCTCCGCCGAGAGGTACAGCGCGGCGCCCTGGTGGGGGTTCTCGCCGTAGCGCAGCACCCGGCCGCGGTCCCACGTGCCGCCGAGCACCGCGGGGAAGCCGGACCCGCCCGCGACCTCGTCGGGCGCGTAGGACGACGCGAACCACGACGCGACGGCCACGTCGTACGCCGCGGTGTGCGCGAACGCGTCGGCCGCGAGGCGCCGGCGCTGCGCGAGCGTGAACCCGCCGCCCGCGACGGCCTCCGCGAGCTCGGCGTAGCGTGCGGGGTCGACGACGACCGAGACGCTCGGGTGGTTCTTGGCGGCGGCGCGCACCATCGACGGCCCGCCGATGTCGATGAGCTCGACGCACTCGTCGGGCCCGGCGCCCGAGGCGACCGTCGCGCTGAACGGGTAGAGGTTCACGACGACGAGGTCGAACGGCTCGACCTCGAGGGCCGCGAGCTGCGCCACGTGGTCGGGGCGGCGCGTGTCCGCGAGGATCCCGGCGTGCACGCGCGGGTGCAGCGTCTTGACGCGCCCGTCGAGGCACTCGGGGAACCCGGTGAGGTCCTCGACCCGGGTCACGGGCACCCCGGCCGACGCGATCGTGCCGGCCGTCGAGCCGGTCGAGACGAGCTCGACGCCCGCGGCGTGCAGCGCGGTCGCGAGCTCGACGAGGCCCTGCTTGTCGTAGACGCTGAGGAGCGCGCGGCGGATCGGCCGGCGCGTCTCCGGGGCGGTGGGGTCGAGGACGGGCTCGAGGGGCGTGAGCTCGTGGGACATGGCGGTGACCTCCCGGGTCGGTGGGTCTCGTGAGACGTCATGGACCCGAGCACCCAGGCGAACGGTGCGACGGTAGGTGGTTCCGGCCGCTCCCCGGTGGTTCAGCCCACCTCAGGTACGCCAGTCACGGCCGGGACCGATCCTAGCCGAGGTCCGCTGCGGCCCCGCGGTCGGCGCCCGCTCCGAGGTCGACGTGCAGGCCGATGCCGGCGGACGCGGTCGCGATGGTCACGTCGAACAGGCGGTCCGCGTCGACCGCGACGTTGTGCAGGTGCCCGAACAGCTCCGCGGTGATCGCGCCCACGAGGGTCGCGAACAGCGACATCGACCGGGTGAGGGCGAGCGCGACCTCGGTGGGCACCTCGTCCTCGGCACCGAGGCCCGCGAACGCGTAGACGTCCGGCTCGACGAGCCCGCGGGGGTCGTAGACCGGGCCGGCGGGACGCAGCGAGCCGTCGGCGTGCGCCGCGACCAGCACGACGACGAGGACGGACCACAGGCGCAGCGCCGGGGCGACGGTGTCCGCGGGGGCGCGGTAGCCGCGGACGGGCGTGCCGTAGACGAGCTCGAAGGAGTGGGGGTTCGTGGCCGCCCACGAGCGCACCGCACGCGCGGCCTCGAGCCAGCGCTGCGCCGGCGCGTCGCCCCGCAGCTCCGCGGCCCGGGCGGCCTGCTCCGCCGCCGTTCCCACGGCGTCGTACGCCTCGACGATGAGCAGGGTCAGCAGCGCGTCGCGCGACTCGACGTAGCGGTACACCGCGGAGGACGCGACGCCGAGGTCGCGCGCGACGGCACGCAGCGACAGGTTCGCCGCCCCCTCGGCGACGAGGTGCGCCCGGGCGCTCGCGAGCAGCTCCGTCATGATCTCGGCGCGTGCGCGCTCGCGGGCGCCGCGGGGCGCGCTCGTGGGCTTCGTCATGCGTCCGAGCATGCTCGACAAGAGCGGTGCACGCAAACGCGAGCACCGCTCTTGACATCCGCAGACAGGAGCGGAAGCATCATTCACAGACGAGAGCACCGCTCTCACTTGTGGAACGGAGCACCTCATGGCTCGGAACGTCGTCGTCGGCAAGGGACCCATCGGCTCGACCCTGGCCCGGCTGCTCGCCGACGCGGGGCACGACGTCCTCGTGCTGAGCCGCTCCGGCGGGCCCGCGGCCCGCACGACCGCCGCGGGCGGCAGCGTCGAGCACCGTGCTGCCGACGCGACCGACGCCGCCGCCCTGACCCGCGCCGCGCAAGGAGCCGCCGCGCTGCACAACTGCGTGAACCCGCCGTACCACCGGTGGACCACGGACTGGCCGCCTGTCGCGTCGGCGCTCATCGCCGCCGCCGAGGCCACCGGCGCGGTGCTCGTCGTCGCGGGCAACCTCTACGGCTACGGGCGCGGCACGCAGCTCATGCACGAGGACTCCCCGCTCGCCACGACCGAGACCAAGGGGACCGTGCGCGCCGCGATGTGGCACGAGCTGGAGCGGCGCCACCAGGGCGGCACTCTGCGCGCCACCGAGGTGCGCGGGAGCGACTACGTCGGCCCCGGCGCGCAGGCGCACGCGCACGTCGGGCCGCGCATGCTCGAGCCGCTGCTCGCCGGGAAGCCGCTGTACCCCATCGGCTCGGCCGACACCGCACACTCCTGGACCTACCTGCCCGACTTCGCGCGCGCCCTCGCCGCCGCCGCCGAGACCGAGGGCGCCTGGGGCCGCCCCTGGCACGTCCCGTCGCCCGAGCCGCTGACCTACCGCGAGGTCGCGACGCGCTTCGCGACCGCCGCCGGTGCGCCGACCCCGCGGATCCGGACCGTCCCCCTCGCCGCCGTCCGCGCCCTCGGGCTCGTGAACCCGATGATGCGCGAGGTCCACGCCATGGGCTACCAGTTCGTCGAGCCGTTCGTGCTGGACGCGACGGCCTCCGAGCGGGTTCTCGGCGTCACCCCGACCCCGTGGTCCCGCGTCGTCGAGGAGACGCTCGCGGCGTGGCGAGCCGACTCCGCCGACGCGGCGCGCGCGCGAGGCGCGGGGACCGGGCACGCCGCCGCGTGACGCCCCGGACCCGGTGTGCGGCGGGACACGACGTGTCCCGCCGCACCGGCGGCCAGGTGGACGGCGGCGCACCCCGCCACCGCCCGGCCGGGTAGGGGCGCGCCTCGCCACCGGCCCGGCCGGGTAGGGGGGCGCACCCCGCCACCGGCCGAGCCGGGCGGCGGCCCGCACGCCGACGGGTGCAGCCGGCAGAGGGTGAGCGGGAGGGGCGTCAGCGGCGCTCCCGGCGGTACAGCCCACGCGCCCACGCGTAGCCGCCGACGCCGATGAGCACCGACCACCCGAGCGCGAGCAGCGCCGTCGAGACGTCGATGCCGGTGCCGGCGAGCAGCCCGCGCATCGTCTCGATCACCGGCGTGAACGGCTGGTACTCGGCGAACCAGGCCACCGCCGGCGGCATGGTCTCGACGGGCACGAACCCGCTGCCGAGGAACGGCAGCGCGGTCAGCAGCATCGGGGTGTTCGACGCCGTCTCGACCGACTTCGCGGCGAGCCCCATCGCGACGCACAACCAGCTCGTCGTGAACGTGACCACGACGAGGAGGCCGGCGAGCGCGAGCCAGTCCAGCGACCCCGCGCCCGGGCGGAAGCCGAGCGCGAGGGCGAGGGCGAGCACCACGAGCACCGCGAGCAGCCCCTGGACGACGGTGCCGAGCACGGGCCCCCCGAGCACGGACGCCGGCGAGATCGCCATCGTCTTGAACCGCGCCATGATCCCGCTCGTGGCGTCCATCGCCGCCGTGATCGCGACGCTCTGCGCCGCCCCGACGACCGCGAACAGCAGGATCGCCGGGGTGATGTAGTCGAGGTACGCCGCCCGGCCATCGGCCCCGGGATCGACCCCGGGTGCCACGCCGGCGCCGAACGCCCCGCCGAACACGAACACGAAGAGCAGGAGCAGGGCGATCGGGATGCCGACCGTGAAGCTCGTCAGGCCCGGGTAGCGCGCGGCGCGGAGCAGGTTGCGGCGCAGCATCGTGAGCGTGTCGGCAACAGGACGGGGGCCCGCGGTGGGGAGCAGGGTCGCGGTGGTCATGAGGCCACCTCCTTCGGGGTCGTCGGGGTGCTGGAGGAGCCGGTGGACGGCTCCGTGAGGCGCAGGAAGACGTCGTCGAGCGAGCCGGCGTCGTGCGCGGCCTTGAGGTCGTCGGGCGCGCCCTCGGCGACGATGCGTCCGCCGTCCAGGACAGCGACGCGGTCCGCGAGCCGGTCCGCCTCCTCGAGGTACTGCGTCGTGAGCAGGATGGTCGTGCCGCCCGCCACCAGGGCCCGCACCTCGTCCCACAGCGTGCGGCGGCTGCGCGGGTCGAGGCCTGTGGTCGGCTCGTCGAGGAAGACCACCGCGGGGCGCCCGACGAGCGTCATCGCGAGATCGAGCTTGCGGCGCATGCCGCCCGACCACGTCGACACCGGCTTTCCGGCCGCCTCGGTCAGCCCGAGCTGGGCGAGCAACTGCTCGACGCGCTCGCGCGCCTCGCGCCGGCCGAGGTGGTGCAGCGCGGTCATGAGCCGCAGGTTCTCGGTGCCCGTGAGCAGATCGTCGACCGCGGACGCCTGACCCGTGACGCCGATCGCGGCGCGCACGGCCCCGGGCTCCGCCACGACGTCATGACCCGCGACGTGGGCACTGCCGCCGTCCGGGCGCAGCAGCGTCGAGAGGACCCCGACGGTCGTCGTCTTGCCGGCGCCGTTCGGGCCGAGCAGCGCCGTGACGGTACCCGGCTGGACGACGAGGTCGACGCCGTCGAGCACGGTCTGGTCCCCGAAGGACTTGCGCAGACCGCGGAGCGCGATCGCAGGAGCTGGTGCAGGCATGGCGGTGTCCCGTCTCGTGGTGTGGGAGGTGTGGGTGGTGCGACGTGGCCGCGACGCCCGGGCGGGCGGGGCCGGATCAGGGCAGGGCCGAGCCAGGTCGGGGCGCGTCCGGGTCAGGAGCGGCCCGGTCGGGCGGGAGCAGTCAGGTCGGGCGGGAGCGGCCCGGTCGGGCGGGAGCAGCGAGGTCGGGCAGGAGCAGCCCGGTCAGGCACCGTCAGGCCAGGGCAGGGCGGCCCGGGCCCGACCGGCGAGGACGGTGGCGTCAGGGGCGGCGCACGATGACGTCGCCGTAGCCGGCGCTGGCGCGGATCTCGGCCGTCGGCTGGTCGCCCACCGGGCCGTCGGTGGGGAGCAGCTGGTTGCGTGCAGTGCCGTGCTCGGAGGAGACGTCGAGCCACGCCGCCGTGCCCTCCGGCACGCCGACCTCGATCGTCCCGTACGACGTCGTGAGCGTGACGGCGCCCTGCTCGACGCGCTCGACGCGGATGCCGGCGGACGCGGCGGTCGCGGTGAGCGTGCCGCGGACCCGTCCGACGGTGATCTCCCCGTGCGCTCCGGTGACCTGCAGCGATCCGGTGACCGAGCCCACGACGGTGGGCCCGTTGCTGGCGCGGATCGTCCCGTCGCCGGTGAGCTCGGCGATGCGCACGGAGCCGGCGGACGCCTTGACGGACGTGGCTCCCGTGCTCCGGCCGACGACGGCGGACCCCGCGGAGACCTTGAGGTCGAGCCGCCCGGCCTCGTCGACGCGCGCGTCGCCGGCGGTGACCTGCGCCTCGACGGCACCGAGGCGCCCCTCGGCGTAGAGGGTGCCGGTCCGGCCGCTGAGGTCGGACCCGGCGGGCAGCTCGACCGTGACGGCGATGCTGCCGGCGGCGAACGGCACGTACTGCTTCCAGGCGGGCGGGCCCGTGATCGTGAGGGCGCCGTCGTCGTGCCCGACGCGGACCTCGTCGGCCGTGCGGACGTCGCCCGCCTTGGCGGCGTCGGCGGGCAGCACGGTCACGACGACGTCGTCGCGGTCACCGGCGACGACGTGCAGGCTGCAGCCCACGGGAAGGTCGACGACGACGGGAAGGGGGGCAGGAGCAGGGAACGTGGGCATGACGACTCCAGGGCATGGGCGGCGTGGACCGGGTCGGGCGGACCCGGGTGGTGACGTGCGACGTTCGACGTGCGGCGTTCGACGCGGCGGGGTCGGGTCAGTGCACCCAGCCGGTGAGGCGCGTGCCGCCGCGGGGCTCGGCGCGCGCCTGTGCGGCCGGCGGGTCCGCGGGCTGCTCGAGCGCCGCGGCCACCGCGCGCACGAGCCAGGTGTTGACGGAGAGGCCGCTCCTGGCGGCGGCGAGCTCGACCTGGGACTTGAGGTGGTCGGGCAGGCGGAGCGTGGTGCGCGTCGTGCCCCCGGTGTCGAGGTCGGGTGCCGCAGGCAGCGCGGTGGCCGTCGGGGCGGCCGGCCCCGCGGGCGTCCAGGTGGGCGACGGCGCCACCTCCGGGCGTGCGACGGGGGCCTCGACGACGAACTCGGGGCCACCGCTGCGCAGGCGCACGTCGACCGAGCCGGGTGCGAGCTCGGCGGAGATCTCCCCCGCGGCGGCGGTCAGCGCGTCCAGCAGCACGAGCCGCACGGCGGCGTCGAGCGGTGCGGCGAGTCGTCCTGCGAGCTCACGGGCGTCCTGGCCGGCGGCGTCGGCGGCCGAGGCCAGCCGGTGCTGCAGGTCGTCGACGTAGGGGGTCAAGTCCATGACGCCATCATGACACCATGCGTGGTGTCATGACAAGAGCGACAGGGCGTTCTGTGGTGTCACATCGACGCGCGGCGACACCACGCGGCGTCGGACCGGGTCGGTCAGCTCCCGGAGCCGATCCTGACCCGACGTCCGTCGATGGTGAGTCCCTCGCGCGCGACGCGGCCCACGACGTCGACCAGGAGCTCGCGCTCGACCGTCTTGATCCGCTCGTGCAGGCTCGCCTCGTCGTCGTCGTCGCGGACGTCCACGGCGCGCTGGGCGATGATCGGGCCGGTGTCGACGCCCTCGTCGATGAGGTGGACCGTGCAGCCGGTGACCTTCGCACCGTGCGCGAGCGCGTCGCGCACGCCGTGCGCGCCCGGGAACGACGGGAGGAGCGCCGGGTGGGTGTTGACGACCCGGCCGCCCCAGCGGGCCAGGAACGGCGCCCCGAGCAGCCGCATGAAGCCGGCGCTGACCACCAGCCCCGGGCTGAACACGGCCACCGCCTCGGCGAGCGCGGCGTCCCACGCGGCGCGGTCGTCGAAGTCCCCGGGCCGGACGACGACGGTCGCGACCCCGGCCGCACGAGCCAGCGCGAGCCCGCCGGCCTCCGGCTGGTCGCTCACGACACCGACGACGCGCGCACCGTACGCGGGGTCGGCGTGCGCCGCGAGCAGCGCCGCGAGGTTCGAGCCGGTCCCGGAGATCAGGACGACGACGCGCGTCGAGGTCGGCAGGACGTCGGGGCTGGGGGTGCGGGGCGGGTTCGGAGCGGGCACGCGCCGACCCTAGCGCCCGGGATGCGCGAGAATGCTCGGGTGAGCAACCCGTACGCGCCGCCGAAGGAGGGTGCCGCGCGTCCGGACCTGCGTCCCGAGACCCCGCGCGCACCGCGGAACCCCGGCGGCCGCCCGGGTGGGTCAGGTCCGCACGGACCCGGCTCCCGCCCGCCGGCACCGCCGCGCGAGCCGCCGGACCCGGACCAGGTCCGCCGCGCGAGCCGTCAGCTGCTGCACTTCTGGCTGCTCGTGCTCGGGGCCGTCGTGACGTTCGGCCTTCCCCTGCCGTGGAAGGCGGGCGCCCTCGTGCTCGTGGGGGCCGCGCTCGTGGTCGGGGGGCTCGCGCTCGTGACGACGTGGCGGGCACGCCTCCCCGGGCTCATGCTCCCGATGATCGTCGCGGGGCTCGGCTTCACGGGCCTGATCGGGGCCGCGCTGCTCGGGACGATCGCGATGTGGCCGCTCGTGCAGGACCGCGAGGAGTGCCTCCGCGGTGCTCTGACCGTGAGCGCCCAGGCCGAGTGCGAGCACACCTTCCAGGACGGGGTCTCGGAGCGGACCGTCGACCTCGAGCAGATGATGCGGAGCCGGCCCAGCGGCGGCTGACGAGCCCCGTCAGCCCTCGCGGGAGCCCTCTCCCGCCGCTCCGCTCTCCGCGCCGTCGCGCGCACCCCGCCGCCACGGCGCGTCCCGCAGCGCGTCACGCACGAGCGGCTCCGCCGGGAGCGTGACCAGCAGGGCGCCGACGGCGACCCCGAGGGCCACGACGCCCCCGACCGGTGCCCAGGCCGCGCCGACCTCGGCCATCCGACCCGGGCCGACCGATCCGCTCGCGAGCGACACGAACCCCGCCGCGCACGCGCCCGCGGCGAGCCCGGCCGCTGCGCCGGCGACCAGCACGTCGCGGGCACGGACCGGGACCGTCCGCCGGTGCAGCCACCAGCCGGCGACACAACCGGCCAGCACGAGCACGACGGGAGCGGCGACGAGCGCACCGCCGGCCATGTCGGGCTGCGGCAGCGCCCCGAGCAGGGGCAACGCGGGGATCGGGCCCGGCACGACCTCGGCCGTCGTGAACGTCGTGCCCGCCCCGAGGTGGAACCCGGGCCCGGCGAGCCAGGTGAACGCCCACACCACCAGGTTCGGGAGGAACGCCAGCTCCGCCAGGGCCAGCACTCCCCCGCCGACCGCGTCGAGGTCGAGCGCCTCGATGACGTCGGCGATCGTCGCGCGCCCCGCGAGCACCCACAGGACGGTGACCAGCGAGGCGGCGGCGAGCACGAGCGCCACGGCGAGCACCCCGGCGGGCACCCCCGCACGCACCGCGGCCGGGACCCGCGACCACAGGGGCCGGGTCAGCCCGCGCAGCGGGGGCGCCTCGGGCCGGCGCGCGAGCCCGGTCGCGAGCCCGAGCCCCGACACGACGAGCGCGCCCGACGCCGCGAGCACCACGTGGCCGAGCGACGCCCGCACGAGCAGCGACAGGACCACCGCGACGACGACGTAGCCCCCGACCCCCGCGGCGAGCGCGAGCGACGTCGGGTACCCCGAGCGACGGGCCGACGCGTGGCACGTGTACAGCGCGAGCAGCGTGAGGCCGAGCGGCACGAGCGTCACGACGTCCGTCCCCACCGCGAGCGGGACACCGTGCGCGAGCAGCCAGAGCCCCGTGCCGAGCTCGAGCGAGCGCGTCCAGGGCACCTCCGCGTTCGACGGGTCCGCCGACGTCACGACGTACGCCGCGACCGCGGGGAGCACCACCACGAGCAGCGACAGGATCGCGCCCTGGAGCCCCGCGAGCAGGCCGGCGACCCAGCGGGCCGGTCCCTCGCCGTCGCCGCGGCGCGAGGCGCCGAACCGGGAGGTGCCGTCGTCGGCCGTGAGCAGCTGACGGCGCACGCGCTGGAGCCGCTCGGTTCCGGTCGGGGTGCTCACGGGGTCCATCGTCGCTGCCGATCGGCCCGCGGTGCGCCAGGCGGCACGGCGTGCCGGGAATGTCGCGCGGACGCCGACGGCGCCGCACCCCCGCGAGGGCACGGCGCCGTCGGCGCTGTCAGGTGCGGTGTGTCAGGAAAGCAGCTCCCGCGCGAGCGCCGCCGTCTCGCTCGGCGTCTTGCCGACCTTGACCCCGGCGGCCTCGAGGGCCTCCTTCTTGGCCTGCGCGGTCCCGGCCGAGCCGGAGACGATCGCGCCGGCGTGGCCCATCGTCTTGCCCTCGGGCGCGGTGAAGCCGGCGACGTAGCCGACGACCGGCTTCGTGACGTGCTCCTGGATGTAGGCCGCGGCCCGCTCCTCGGCGTCGCCGCCGATCTCGCCGATGAGCACGATGAGCTCGGTGTCGGGGTCGGCCTCGAACGCCTCGAGCGCGTCGATGTGCGTCGTGCCGATGATCGGGTCCCCACCGATGCCGATGGCCGTGGAGAACCCGAAGTCCCGCAGCTCGTACATCATCTGGTAGGTCAGCGTGCCCGACTTCGACACGAGGCCGACCTTGCCGGGGCCCGTGATGTCCGCCGGGATGATGCCGACGTTCGACTTCCCGGGGCTGATCAGGCCGGGGCAGTTCGGGCCGATCAGCCGCACGCCCTTGTCCTGCGCGTACGCGAAGAACTCGGCGGTGTCGTCGACCGGCACGCCCTCGGTGATGATGACGACGAGCGGGACGCCCGCGTCGACGGCCTCGACGACCGCGGCCTTGGTGTGGGCCGGCGGCACGAAGATGACCGACACGTCGGCACCGGTCTGCGCGACGGCCTCGGCCACGGAGCCGAACACGGGCACGGACACGGTCGCGGCGTGCGCGCCCGAGCCGGTCGGGAACTCGACGGACGTGCCGGCCTTGCGCGGGTTCACGCCGCCGACGACCATCGTGCCGCTCGCGAGCATGCGCGTCGTGTGCTTCTGGCCCTCGGAGCCGGTCATGCCCTGGACGATGACCTTGGATGCCTCGGTCAGGAAGATCGCCATGTCTGCTGTTCTCTCGTCTCTCGCGTCTGCGCGGGTAGGGGCGGCCGGGCTCAGGCGGCGGCGTGCGCCAGCTCGGCGGCCTTGTCCGCGCCGCCGTCCATGGTCTCGGCGAGCGTGACGAGCGGGTGGCCCGCCTCGGCGAGGATCCGCCGGCCCTCAAGCACGTTGTTGCCGTCGAGGCGCACCACGAGCGGCTTGGTCGCGTGGTCCCCGAGGATCTCGAGCGCCGCGACGATGCCGTTGGCGACCGCGTCGCACGCGGTGATGCCGCCGAAGACGTTGACGAACACGGCCTTGACCTGCGGGTCCGAGAGGATGATGTCAAGGCCCGCAGCCATGACCTCCGCGGAGGCGCCGCCCCCGATGTCGAGGAAGTTGGCGGGCTTGACGCCACCGTGCGCCTCGCCGGCGTACGCGACGACGTCGAGCGTGCTCATGACGAGCCCGGCACCGTTACCGATGATGCCGACCTCGCCGTCGAGCTTGACGTAGTTGAGGTCCTTCGCCTTCGCGGCGGCCTCGAGCGGGTCCGCCGCGTCGGCGTCCTCGAGCGCGGCGTGGTCCGGGTGACGGAACGCGGCGTTGGTGTCGAGCGTGACCTTGCCGTCGAGCGCGACGATCTCGCCGTCCTCCGTGAGGACCAGCGGGTTGACCTCGACGAGCGTCGCGTCCTCGTTCTCGTAGACGTCCCAGAGCTTCTGCAGCACCGCGGCGACCTTGGGCGCCACGTCGGCGTCGAAGCCGGCGGCCTGCACGATCTCGTCGGCCTTCGCCGCGTCGATGCCGGTGCGCGGGTCGACGGCGACCTTCGCGAGGGCCTCGGGCCGCTCGACCGCGAGCTGCTCGATCTCCATGCCGCCCTCGACGCTCGCCATGGCGAGGTAACGCCGCTCGGCCCGGTCGAGCAGCACCGAGAAGTAGTACTCCTTGGCGATCCTCGCGCCGGCCGCGATCATCACGCGGTGGACCGTGTGGCCCTTGATGTCCATGCCGAGGATGGCCTCGGCGTGCTGCGCGGCCTCGTCGGCCGAGCGCGCGAGCTTGACGCCGCCGGCCTTGCCGCGGCCGCCCGTCTTGACCTGGGCCTTCACCACGACGACGCCGGGCTGGCCGCCGAGCAGCTGCTCGGCGCCCGCGCGGGCCTCCTCGGGGGTCGTGGCGACCACGCCGCCGAGCACGGGAACGCCGTGCTTCTCGAAGATGTCACGTGCCTGGTACTCGAACAGGTCCACCTGGCTTGGTCCTTCCGTCGACCCGCGATCGCGACCTCGTCTGGCCGCAGCGCCCCGTCGATCGTAGCCGTGGATCACAAGTATCTTCACATCGAGAGATGTCGGCTGGGCCACACCTCCCGGTCCCGGCGTCAGGACGCCGAGCGCGCCAGCAGCAGCACGGCGAACAGGAACACGACGCCGACGACGCCCCAGACGATCCCCGCGACGACCATGACCGGCCCCGCGAGCCCCGCCGCGCTGCCGCCCTGCGACAGGCGGACGTCCGCCGGACGGGCCGGGTCGACGTAGACCGTGAGGCGGTCCCCGGGGTGCACGAGCAGCCCGCTGCGCCGGACGGTCGAGACGCCCTCGACGCGCGTGGCGCGCAGCCACGAGCCGTCGGGCGCCGGGTAGTCGAACGTGACCCGGTTGGAGCGCGTCGCGTTGCTGAAGTCGACGACGACCGCCTCGACCGGGACGAGCCCGGCCGTCGTGGAGCGGCGGCGCGTGGCCAGGCCACCGACGACGAGGGCGACGGCCGGCACGAGCGTCAGCACCATGACGACGACGGCGAACAGCCCGAGCCCGGGACCGGCCGCCACGTCAGGAGACCGCCAGCGAGCGCAGCGCCTCGAGCGACGTCGAGCCGTCGAGCTCGCCGCCGGGCGCGAAGGCGATCGCGAGGACGACCGTGCCGTCGGCCGTCTCGAGCCACAGCCCGAGCGCGTCGACCTCCGTGGTGCCGCCCTCTGCGAGCGCGACGTCCTCGGTCCAGGTGGCGACGACCGAGGACTCCGAGCCCGGCCACTCGACCGGCGAGCGCACGTAGTCGGACACCGACGGGTCGATGGTGCGGGACTGCTCGGTCGACCAGGACTGCTCGACGGCACCGGCCGGGGCGTCGGCCTGCCACGTCACCTGGATCGCGGGCACCCCGCGCTCCGTCGCGTCCGGCATCCGGACGAGGACCTGCTCGGCACCCGGGATCTCGGTGCCGCCCGGCTCGGTCGTCGAGCCCTCGGGCGCCCGGAACGAGCCGTACCCGCCGAGGTCGATCTCCTCGCCGGTGCCCTCCGCCGGGGTCAGCTCCGAGGGCGCACCGGTCGGGGCCATGACCGAGGCGGCCGTGGGCTCCGCGGTCGACCCCGTGCCCGGCGACGACGCGGGTGCCGGCTCGTCGGCGGAGCACCCGGTGACGGCGAGCACGGCCACCGCGGTCAGTGCGAGGCTCACGCGGCGCACTCGGTCCACGGCTGCCACCCCAATCCGTTGAAGAAGTAGGCGTCGCCCGAGGTCACGGTCGACGTCGAGTTCTCGAACGTCCCGCCCAGCGCGACGGGCCCGACCTTACCTCCGGCCTGGATGCCGAACGACGTGTTGGTGTCGAGCGTGACGTCCTGGCGGGTCATGATGCCGCGGTCGCGTGCGGCGCCCGTGAAGGTGGTGAACGCGTCGTACGCGCTCGCCGCCCGCTGGCCCGGTGTCCCCGGCGGGATGATGCCGGTCGCGCCGAGCAGGTCCAGCGCGATGCGCTCCGTCTCCGGGCCGGTGAGCTCGACCGACGCCTCGAGCAGGCTGCCGCCCGACGGGTGCTCGTTGAACGTCTCGCCGAGGAACACGTTCTCGGCGAACGCCTTCGCGTCGCCGACCGCCAGCGCCTGCGTCGAGACCTTGACCGGGTTGCCCTCGGAGTCGACGGTGACCGCGACCATGACCTTCATCTCGCCGCCGGCCTGCAGCTGGGAGCTTGTGATCGGGTCGTGACCCGTCAGGGCGGCGCTCCCGCTGATCGTCGAGGTGTAGTACACGGTCGTCTCGCCGGTCTTGACGTTGACGCGCGAGCCGAGCGCCGTCGCGGCGGCGCCCTTGACCGCGCCGCCGTTGACGATCCCCGCGGCGCTGGCGCTGCCGTCGCCACCGATCCCGGCCTGGCCGTAGACCTCGTCCGGGGCGGGCGGCGTGTAGCTGTCGCCGGTGAGCCAGTCCCAGACCTCCTTGCCGGCCCAGGCCGCACCCGCCGCGATCCCGCCGACCGGGCCCGTGCTGCTCAGCCCGGCCTGGAGCGTGGCCCAGTCGCGCTGCTCCTTGAGGAAGTCGACGAGCTGGTCCTTGCCCGCCTCGTCGACCACCCAGGTCGCGCCGCCCGCCGCCTCGACGTACGCGGAGCCGGACAGCTGCGCCTCGCCGCCGTGGATGTAGTCGTCGACCGTCACGCTCACCCCGCCGCCGAGCCCCTCGGTGACCCCGACGCCACCGGAGCCCTCGGCCGAGACCCGGTACGTGCCGTCGGACATCTTCTCGACGCGGATCATGCCGCCGCCCTTGACCGCGATGAACGTGACCGCGACGGACGCGTTGCGCTTGTCGGCGGTGTTCTCGAGCACGCAGGCGTTCGTGGGACGGTGCTTCTCGGCCTCGACCGGCACACGGCTGCCGCAGCCGCCCTGGCCCGCCGTCGCGATCTGGCACAGGCCCCAGCGCACGTTGTCGCCGAGCCACGAGCCCCGCGGGCCCACGACCGCGACGATCGCGACCACGAGGATCGCGGCGACCGTCGCGCCACCGAGCGTCTCGAGCGTCGAGGCGCCGGCGTCGCCGCGCAACGACGCCGAGCGGGCGGCGGCCCCGTACCCGCTCGTCGCGGGGTCACGCGCGGGCGGCACGACGAGGGCGCCGGCCGCGGGGGCGAGGGTCCAGAGCAGCAGCGTCGAGAGGACCGCGCCGACCCCGAGCCCGCTCGACGCGCTCGCCGCCGTCGCCGCGGCCGCCGCGGCGCCCAGCAGCAGCACGACCACCGCTCCCGCGAGACCTCCCGCGACCGCGCTCGGCAGGGCGCCCGGACGCGTCGTCGTGCTCCCGCGCCGGCGCATCACGAGGGCGGTCACGACCCCGCTCGCAGCGAGCACGAGCACCTGGAGCGCGAGCACCACGGTCGCCGCGAGCAGCCCGTCCGTCCGCAGCAGGCCACCCGCGAGGAGCGGGAGCACGGTCACCGTGGCCACGAGGTAGGCCACCACCCCGCTGACGGCACCCGCTCCGGCCGCCCGTGCATCGATCGACGTCATGTCCACCCTTTCGCCGCGCTCACCCTAGGGCGAGGCAGGGTCCGCGACGAAGGGCCCCGGGACCTGGCCGTTCACCCCGCATGAGCCCCTGGGCCCACGCGGCGTGCGCGGAGCACGACGCGCGGTGGTGCCGGCGGGCTCCGGTGGCCGCGGTGTGCACGGCGCGGTGTGCACGGCCCGGCGCGGTGTGCCCGGCCCGGCGCGGTGTGCACGGCCCGGCGCGGCGAGCACGGCGCGGCGCGCTCGGCACCGCGCGGTGTGCGCGGCGAGCACGGCGCGGTGTGCGGGGAGCGGGCGCCGGGCCCGGCGCGGCCCGGTCAGAGCTTCGTGACGGGCGAGAACCGCAGCAGCAGCCGCTTGGTCCCCTCGGTGCCGAAGTCCACCTTCGCGACGGCGTTCGGGCCCGAGCCCTCGAGCGCCACGACCGTGCCCATGCCGTACGCGTCGTGCGTGACCTTGTCGCCGAGGGCGAGGCTCGGCACGGCGGCGTCCGGGCGCGGGGTCGCGGAGCCGAACCTCGGTCCGTCCGCGGCCGCCGACCCCGACGCGCTCGGCGCGGTCGAGCGCGCGCGCGACGACGCCGCGCCGCGCGCCCCCTGGCCGGAGCGGGCGCTCCCGCTCGAGCCGTAGTACCCGCCGCTCGACGCCGTGCCGGAGCGCGAGCCGCCGGACCCGTACCCGCCGGAGCCGTAGCCGCCTGACCCGTAGCTGCCGGACCCGTAGCCGGAGCCGCTGCCCGGGCGCCGCAGCACGTCCATGCTCGACTCGCGCCGGCGCCAGTCGACGAGGTCGTCGGGGAGGTCGTCGAGGAACCGGCTCGCCGGGAACTCGTTGGGGACGCCCCACGCCGTGCGTACCGCGGCGCGCGAGATGTACAGCCGCTCCCGGGCGCGCGTCAGGCCGACGTACGCGAGCCGGCGCTCCTCGGCGAGCTGGTCGGTGTCCGCGAGCGAGCGCATGTGCGGGAAGGTGCCGTCCTCCATGCCCGTGAGGAACACGACGGGGAACTCCAGGCCCTTCGCGGTGTGCAGCGTCATGAGCGTCACGACACCCTGGTCGGCGCCGCCCTCGCCGTCGCCGGGGATCTGGTCGGAGTCCGCCACGAGCGAGACGCGCTCGAGGAAGTCCGCGAGACCGCCCTCGGGCTCGGACTCCTCGAACTCGGACGCCACCGCGTGCAGCTCGGAGAGGTTCTCGACGCGCGAGGCGTCCTGCGGGTCCTCGCTCGCGCGCAGCTCCGCGAGGTACCCGGACCGGTCGAGCACCGCGCCCAGCACCTCCGCGGGGCCGGCACCCGAGTCCACCAGCGCCCGCAGCTCGGCCATCATCGTCGCGAAGCCGCGCAGACCCGTGACGGCCCGCGTGCCGAGACCCGGCACCTCGTCGAGCCGCTCGAGCGCCGCACCGAACGAGATGCGCTCGCGCTCCGCGTACGCGCTGACCATCGCCTCCGAGCGGTCGCCGAGCCCGCGCTTCGGGACGTTGAGGATGCGGCGGACGTTGACGTCGTCGTCGGGGTTCGCGAGCGCGCGCAGGTACGCCACCGCGTCCTTGACCTCGCGCCGCTCGTAGAAGCGCGTGCCCCCGACGACCTTGTACGGCAGGCCGACGCGGATCAGCACCTCCTCGAGCGCGCGGGACTGCGCGTTCGCCCGGTAGAACACGGCGACGTCGCCGGGGCGCACGCCCGCGGAGTCCCCGAGGCGGTCGATCTCCTCGGCGACGAACCGCGCCTCCTCGTGCTCGTTGTCCGCGACGTACGCGACGATCTGCGCGCCCGCGCCGGAGTCCGTCCAGAGCCGCTTGGGCCCCCGGCCCGGGTTGCGGCTGATCACGGCGTTCGCCGCCGAGAGGATCGTCTGCGTCGACCGGTAGTTCTGCTCGAGCAGGATCGTGCGGGCGTCCGGGTAGTCGGCCTCGAACTCGAGGATGTTGCGGATCGTCGCGCCGCGGAACGCGTAGATCGACTGGTCGGCGTCGCCGACGACCGTGAGCTCGCCGCGCAGCTCGTCGTGCCCGGGCTCCACCGATCCGGCCTCCACCGACCCGCTCGCCGCCGTACCGTCCGCGACCCCGCCGCCCGCACGCGCACCGGCTGCGTCGCCTGCACCGTCCGCCGCCGCACCCTCGGCCGCGCGCCCCGCCGCCCCGACGCCCGCGAGCTCGCGCACGAGCGTGTACTGCGCGTGGTTGGTGTCCTGGTACTCGTCGACCAGCACGTGCCGGAACCGCCGGCGGTAGTGCTCCGCGACGGCCGGGAACGCCTGCAGCAGGTGGACGGTCGTCATGATGAGGTCGTCGAAGTCGAGCGCGTGGGCCTGGCGCAGCCGGGTCTGGTAGCGCTGGTACACCTGCGCGAGCACCGCGTCGAACGAGCCCGCGTCGCTCGGGGCCGTCGCCGCGAACGTCTCGGGGTCCACGAGCTCGTCCTTGAGCGCCGAGATCTTGGCCCCGAGCGCCTTGGGCGGGTACTTCTTCGAGTCGAGGTCGAGCTCGCGCGCGACCATCGTCAGCAGGCGCTGGGAGTCGGCGGAGTCGTAGATCGAGAACGTCGACCGCAGGCCGAGCGTCGCGGCCTCCTTGCGCAGGATCCGCACGCACGCCGAGTGGAAGGTCGAGACCCACATCATCCGGGCCTGCGGGCCCACGATCGCCTCGACCCGCTCGCGCATCTCGGCGGCGGCCTTGTTGGTGAACGTGATCGCGAGGATCTCGCCGGGGCGGGCCTGGTGGGTCGCGAGCAGGTGCGCGATGCGGTGCGTGAGCACCCGGGTCTTGCCCGAGCCTGCACCGGCGACGATGAGCAGCGGGCTCCCGCGGTGCAGCACGGCCTCGCGCTGCTCGGGGTTGAGGCCCTCGAGCAGCGTGTCCGGGTCCACGCGGGGGCGCCGCGGGCCGCGGGCGTGCTCGTCGTCGCGATGGTCGCGCCCGCCGCCGTCGTGGTGGTCGCGGCGGTCGCCTCCGCCGCCGTCCCTCGCCCCGGCACCGCGCCCTGGCTCCGAGCCGGCGCCGTGCACCCGGCCGTCGTCCGGCTCACCGTCCCCGCGGACCGGGCCGGGCAGCGCGACGTCGTCGGGCGTCCCGTCGGGCACGTCGAGCGTCGCCTGGGTGAACGACCGCCCGCGCGCCCCCGGGGCGCCCGACCCGGCGCCGGGCCCCGCTCCAGGCCCGCGCGAGGGCGCGGCGGCGGTCGGACGGGCGAGGTCGGCTGCGCCGAACCCGGGCAGCGGGAGGTTCTCGAAGAGCGACGTCATGGCACCACCAGCCTAGGCAACGCCACCGACAACCCCGTACACGCACCGCCGCGCGCCCGTCCCCCGCACCGCCGGCACGCCCTGCTCGCGAGGCGTCACCGCCCGCCCCGCACGGCCCCTGACGTGCGGTGCGACGCCGGCGCAGCCTCCGCCCGCCGCCGGAGCCGCCTCCGCCGCCGGAGCAACCTCCGCCGGCGCGGCCCCCGCCCGCCGCCGGCGCAGCCCCTGCCTGCCGCCGGCGCAGCCCCTGCCGTCCGCCGGCCCACGCGGAGCCCGTCGGAGCTCAGCCCTGGAGCACCTGCACCGACTCCTGCAGCCGCCGGCTCGTCGCCTCGAGCTCGCGCGCCGCGTCCCGGATGCCGTCGAGGTCACCCGTCGTGCGGGCCGTGGCCGCCTGGACGTCGCTCAGCGTCGCGACCATGCCGCGCCCGCTCGTCGCGACGTCCGCGACCGCGTGCGCCATGGCGCTGGTCGTCGCGGTCTGCTCCTCGACGGAGCCGGCGATCGTGCCCTGGTAGTCGTGGATCTGGTCGATGATGCGGGCGATCTGCGCGATCTCCGCGGCGGCCTGGTCGACCGCGCCCTGGATGCCGTCGACGCGCGCGGAGATGTCGCCGGTCGCGCGCGCCGTCTCCTGCGCGAGCTCCTTGACCTCTCCCGCGACGACCGCGAACCCCTTGCCCGCCTCCCCCGCGCGGGCGGCCTCGATCGTGGCGTTCAGCGCGAGCAGGTTGGTCTGCTCGGCGATCGCGGTGATGACCTTGACGACGCTGCCGATCTGCGCGGAGGAGTCCCCGAGCTGGGCGACCGTGCGGTTGGTCCGCTCGGCCACCTCGACCGCCTCGGCGGCGATCTTCGCCACGGCGTTCGCGTTGGCGGCGATCTCCGCGATGGAGGCGCCCATCTGGGTCGTCCCGGACGCGACGGCGTCGATGCCCCCGCTGACCTCGTGCGCGGCGGTGCTGGCCTCCGCCGTCCGCTCCGCCGACCCCTCGACGACCGAGCCCATCGCGTCGCTCGTCTCCGCGAGACGCCCGGCGGCCGCGCGCACGTCCCGGGCGACGTCGGTGACGCTCGCCGCGACCGCGGAGGTCCGGTCGAGCGTCGCGTTGAGCGCCGCCGCGAGCCGGTCGAGCTCGGTCGCGCCGCGGCCGGTGTCGAGGCGCGCCCCGAGGTCGCCGCTCGCGAGCACGCCCGCGGCCACGCCGATGGGGCGCACGATGCTGCGCGCGACGACGAGGCTCAGGCCCACGACCAGTGCGAGCACGAGGGCGGAACCCACGACGAGCCCGCGGGCGTCCGCGACCGCGGCACCCCGCACGTCGTCGACGTACACGCCGGAGCCGACGACCCAGCCCCACGGCTCGTAGCCCGCGACGTAGGAGATCTTGGGCTGCGGCTCGTCGGCGCCGGGCTTGGGCCACTGGTAGGCGACGAGCCCCGCACCGTCCGCCTCGACGACCTCGACCATCTCGACGAAGAGGTGCTTGCCGTCGGGGTCCGCGTTCGCGGTGAGGTCCGTGCCGTCGAGCTCGGGCTTCATCGGGTGCATGACCATCGTCGGGCCCATGTCGTTGATCCAGAAGTACTCGTCGCCCGAGTACCGGAGCTCGCGCACCGCTGCGATCGCCTGACCCTGCGCCTCGGCCACGGTGAGCTCACCCGACGAGGCGCGCTCGCCGTACGCGGCGACGACACCGACGGCGGTCTCGACCACCGCGCGCGTCGCGGCCTGGCGCTCCTCGAGGATCCGGCCCTCGGCCTGCCCGACGGCGAGCGTCACGACGGCGACGAGGCCGAGCGCGGTCACGACGACCAGCGCCAGGAGGCGTCCACGGATGGACAGCGAGGCGAGTCTGCTCATGAGGGGCTCCACGACGTCAGGGGATGTCGACGCCCTATCGCCCGGGCGGCACCGGGTGTGAGCGACCGCACCCGATGTCACCCCCTCAGGTGACGGTGACCGCGAGCGCCCACGCTCCGGCGGCGACGAGCGCCCCGGCGAGCTCGACGAGCAGGGTGATCCCCGTGGCCTTGAGCGCCGCGACCGTCGCGGTCCACGCCGCGCGGTGCTCGCGCCGGCGCACCCGCTCGGCGGCGTAGACCCCGAGCACGAACCCCAGCGGCAGGCCGACGACCGGGACCACGAAGAAGCCGACCACCCCGAGCACGCCGCCCCACACGAGCGTCGCGTTGCGCACCCCGGCGACCTTGAGGTGGCGCCCCGCGAGCAGGTACTTGCCGACCGAGGCGGCGGCGATCGCGAGCACGCCGACGGCGAACGTCACCCACGCGACCGCGCCCCCGGTCTCGCCGGCCCACACGAGCACCGCGCCCAGGATGATCAGGCTCCCGGGCAGCACCTGCACGACGACGCCGACGAGGCCGACGAGGATGGCGAGCCCGACGACGACCTCACCGACCGGGTTCACGCGCGGCCCCTCAGCGCCACAGCACGGCGATGGCGACGTTGAGCGCGGTGAGCCCCGCGATCGCGCCGAGCAGACCGGTCGTCACCTTGGCCGGCTTGCGGGCACCCTGCACGACGAGCGCCGTGACGACGACCGCGACGAGCAGCTTGACCGCGATCTTGGAGTTGTCCGGCTCGCCGACGTCCGCGGCCCCCGAGGACGCGAGCCCGACCATGAGCACTCCCGTCACGAGCGCCGTCAGGATGCCGTGCAGCGCGCCCCTGGGCAGCACGCGCTCACGCATCGTCGCGAGGACGCCGCCGAGCACGAGGGCCCAGCCGACGAGGTGGAGCACGAGCAGGACGTAGTACAGGGTCGTCATGCGCCACACCCTAGGCGGTGGCGCACGGACGCGGCGGGCGGGCCCGGGGTCGTCGCCGTCAGAGCAGCCGCCGGGCCGCGGCCCAGCGCGTGAGCTCATGGCGCGAGGAGAGCTGGAGCTTGCGCAGCACCGCCGAGACGTGGGTCTCGACCGTCTTGATCGAGATGAACAGCTCGCTCGCGACCTCCCGGTAGGAGTACCCGCGCGCGATGAGCCGCATGACCTCGCGCTCGCGTGCCGACAGCCGGTCGAGCTCGTCGTCGCCGATCGCCACGTCGCCCGCGGCGGTGCCGAACGCGTCGAGCACGAAGCCCGCGAGCCGCGGGGAGAAGACGGCGTCGCCGCCCGCGACCCGCTGCACGGCGTCCGCGAGGTCGGCACCCGAGATGGCCTTCGTGACGTACCCGCGCGCGCCGGCGCGGATCACCGCGACGACGTCCTCGGACGCGTCGGACACGGAGAGCGCGAGGAAGCGCGTCTCCCCGAGCAGGTCGGTGCACGTGCGGATGACCTCGGCGCCGCCGCCCCCGTCACCCCCGGGCAGGTGCACGTCGAGCAGCACGACCGGCGGGCGCAGCGCGCGCACGACCCGCACCGCCTCGTCGACCGACGCGGCCTCGCCGACGACCCGGACACGGTCGTCGAGCGACGCCTTGACCCCCGTGCGGAACATGAGGTGGTCGTCGACCAGGACCACGTCGACCGGTGCGCTCATACGGATGCCTCTCTGGTGGTGCCGGCCGCGCCGGACGCCGTGGGTGGCGCACCGGGGCCGCGGGGCGGCGCGCCGGGTGCGGGGGTCGGGGGGACGACGGCGGGGGGCGGCGCCGGGGTGGACGCGGCGGTCCGCTGGTCGGGCGGGGCGGCAGGGTCGTCGTGCGTCCCGTCGACGGGCACGCACAGGTGCACCTCGGTGCCGTCCTTCGACCGGACGGTCGCCGTACCTCCGCGCCGGCGCACCCGCCCGAGGATCGACTCGCGCACGCCGAACCGGTCGGACGGGATGGTGTCGAGGTCGAAGCCCTCGCCGCGGTCGCGCACGAACACCTCGACGACGTCGGGCCGGACCTCGAGGTACAGCGACACGGGCGGGCGCCCGTGCACCACGGCGTTGACGAGCGCCTCGCGCGTCGCCTGCAGCAGAGCCTCGGTCGCCGCGTCGGGCACCCGGTCACCCACGACGACCGTGTCGATGGTCACGACCTCGCCCCCGGGGCCGGAGCGCCCGTCTTCGACCTCGGCGACGATGGCCCGCAGTGCCGCGGCGACCGACGTACCGGGCGCGGGCCGGTCGTCGTACAGCCACTCGCGCAGCTCGCGCTCCTGCGCGCGCGCCATGCGAGCGACCTCGGCGGGGTCGTCCGCGCGCGCCCGGATCAGTGCGAGGGTCTGCAGCACGGAGTCGTGCAGGTGGGCGGCGATGTCGGCGCGCTCCGACTCCCGCGCCCGCGCCGCCCGCTCGTCGCCGAGCTCGCGCACGAGCCGCAGCCACCAGGGCGCGATGACGAGCGCGACCCCGGCGAGCACTGCGGCCGCGGCGATCGTCGACTGGACGAGCGCGCCCGGCGCGACCTCCTGCGCGACGAGCAGCAGGATCCCGACCCCGGTCAGCACGAGGCCCCCGACGAGGCGCAGGACGCTCACGGGCATGCGGCCCCCGCCCGCGCGCTCGCGCCACCGCCCGCGCTGCACGGAGTCGAGCTGGCTCCACACGAGCCCGGCGCCCGCGAGCAGGATGATCGACGGCACGACCCACGTCATGCCAAGCTCGGCACCCTGCCGCGTCGCGACGAGCGCGCCCGCACCGACGAGCAGCACGATCGCGACGGCGATGTCCGTCACGGGCCAGCGCGCCGCCGCGCCCTCGGGGCCGAGCTGGCGCTGCGCGAGCCGGGTCAGCGTCGCCGGCCGGACCTCGCCCGCCGCGGCTGCCGGGTCGCCCGTGGGGACCGTGAGCCACAGGAACAGGTAGAAGGGGACGCCGAGCCCCACGAGCGCGAGACCGACCAGTGCGAGGCGCACGTGCGACACCCGCACGTCCAGGTGCGCCGCGATCCCGAGCGCGACGCCGCCGAGCCGCCGACCGTGGGGCGGGCGGCGCAGCGGCAGGCGCACGACGCCGGCACCGGGGGCCCCCCGGGGCACACCGGGCGCCGGCGCCCGGCCGGCCGGGGCAGGAGAGGTGCTCACCCCCTGATCGTCACACGTCCCGGCTCCCCCGAGACCCCGTCCGGGGGAGGATCAGGGGTACCGCGGACGGGAATCAGGGTCGTGTCAGGGGCGCCCCCCGATGCCCGGGGGCACGCCCGGGCACCACGATCGATCCATGGACACGCAGACTCCCGACCCGGCGGAGCCCCGACCCTCGGAGCCCGGACCGGCGCCCTCGTCGTACACCTCCCCCGCGACCGCGCCGCCGCCCGCCCCGCCCGGCGGCAGCGCGTTCTTCGCCTCCGTGCGCCGCTCGGGGCTCGTCCGCAGCGACGAGCGCTGGATCGGCGGCGTCGCCGGCGGCATCGCGCTGCGGCTCGGCGTGGACCCGCTGCTGGTGCGCGGCATCCTCGGCGCGAGCGTGCTGCTCGGCGGCCTCGGGATGGTGCTGTACGGGATCGGCTGGGCGCTGCTCCCCGAGCAGGCGGACGGGCGCATCCACCTCGAGGAGACCATCCGGGGCCGCTTCGACGCCGCGCTGCTCGGGGCGGTCGCGCTGCTCGTCGTGGGTCTGAACCGCAACGACCACTGGTTCGGCTGGTGGGGCGGCCGGGACTTCGGGTGGCTCAACGGCCTGCTGTGGGTAGCGGCGGTCGTCGTCGCGGTCGTGCTCGTCGTGAAGGCCGCGAGCAGCCGCCGGACACCCCCGCCCTACGGTCCCTACCCGGGGATCCCGGTTCCCGCGGCGCCCGGCGCGACCGGGTTCGGCGCCGCGGGCCCGGGCACCGCAGGATCCGGCACCACGGGACCGGGCTCCGACGCCACCGGGACCATGTCCGACGGTCCCGTGCGCCTGACCAAGGCGTCCGAGCCGGCGCCGTCCGCCCCCTACCCCACGGCTCCCTACCCGGCGGCCCAGTCCTACCCGGCCCCGCCCTACCCCGCACAGCCGCAGTACGGGCAGCCGCAGCCCGCCCAGCCGTACGCGGCACAGCCGTACCCGACCCCGCCGTACCCCACGCAGGGCTGGGCCCCCGCACCGCCGCCCCCGCCGCGCGCCCCGCGGGCGACCACGCCCGGACCGGGCAGCACGACGTTCGGTGTCGTCGCCGCGCTCGTCCTGCTCACCTTCGCGGTCCTGCTCGCGGCCGAGCGGACCGGGGACTTCACCGGCTCGGTCGGCCTCACCGGCGGCGCCGTGGCGATCGTGCTGCTCGGTCTCGCCACGATGGTGTCGGGCCTGCGCGGCCGGCGCAGCAGCGGCCTCGGCACGCTCGCGGTGCTCACGACCCTCGTCGTGCTGCCCCTCGCGTGGGCCGGTGACCGCGACTGGAGCTGGGACGGCGACTCGCACGCCGCGATCGCCGACACCGACTTCGTCGTGACCGAGCGCGACATCGCGACCCGGGGCTACGACCTCGGGCTCGGCGACAGCACGGTCGACCTCTCGGCGATCGACCTCACCGACGAGACGCTGCGCGTGCCGGTCGACATGGGCGCCGGGACGCTCCGGGTGATCGTGCCCGAGGGCGCCGCGGTCGTGGCCGACGTGACGCTCGGCGCGGGCGACATCACCTGGGCCGTCGACGAGCCGCACGAGAAGAGCGGCGGCGTGGGTCTCGGCGAGCGCAGCTACCGCAGCGACGAGGTCGTCGACGGGACCGCACCCGAGCTCGCGCTCGTCGTGACCCTCGGCGCAGGAGACATCACGATCGAGGAGGCACGATGAGCACCGACGGACCCACCGAGAAGATCCCCACGACCCCGGCAGCCGGCACGACGCCCGACCCGGCGGCACCCGGCTCCGAGCGCGCGTACGGGACGTCACCCGAGGCGACGACGGCCGCCTACCCCACGGCCTCGACGGACCCGCTCAGCGCGTTCGACGAGCCCGCCCCGGCACCGGGCAGCCCGGCCGCGGTACCGGCCTCGGGCGCTGCGCCCGGACCGGACGCACCGGCCGCAGCCGCGGCACCGGCGCCGGAGGCCGAGGAACCCGTGCGACGGGGTGTGCGTGTCGGCACGTTCGTCTGGGGCCTCGTGATCGTCGCGGTCGGCATCGGCGTGCTCGCGCTCTCGGCGGGCTACACGCTCGACGTCGAGCTCGCGCTCATCGTCCTGCTCGGTGCGGCGGGTGCGGCGATGCTCGTCGGCTCGCTGCTCAAGGGCCGGCGCGGCGGGAGCCGCTGACGCGGCCGGAGCCGCACGCACGCACGGCCTCGGGCCGGTCCCGACAGCGGAGGGCTGTCGTGACCGGCCCGAGGCCGTGCGTGAGGAACGTCAGACGGTGACCGGGACGCCCTGCGCCGCGGTCTCGGGGGTGACCGCCGAGCGACCGGCGAGGACCCACACGGCGTAGCCGACGAGGATGAAGAGCAGACCCAGGCCCATGACCAGGGCTGCGACGCCGAACGCGACGACCGACGTGAAGAGCGACGCGCGGAGGAACGAGCCGTTCATGGCCGTGGCGCGCAGCGGGTCCTCGCGGTCGAGCTCCGCGTACGTCTTGCCCTCGGTCGCCTCGAGCGAGTGGTGGGCGATGATGTCGGCCTCGGCGAAGGCCGTCCACGGGCTCGTGACGGGCTGGCCCGCGAAGCTCGCGGCGTCCTCGGCCACGGTGATCTTCTCGTCGGCCAGGCGACCCGAGACCGTGCCCCAGGTGACGCCACCGGCGATGATGAGGAAGAGCCCCGCGATCGCGGTGATGGCACCGATGATGCGAGCGGTCCTGGCCCCGTTGTTCATTGTCCTGCTCCGTTTCCCGACTACCCCCGGATGCGGCTCTGGCAGGTACCAGATCCGGTCGCCCCGTGGGGCTGACATGACAAGAGTCCCCCGCCGTCAGGAGCTCGGGCAGGGACGTTGGTCATGCACGGGATCCGCCCGGCTCAGGCGGTCACACGCCCCTCACCAGGGCTTTTGTCCGTTTCGGGGACGGCGGGCCGGGCCCGGGGACCAGGTGTCAGCGCGCGAGCGCGACGGCCCGGCGGTACTCCGCGTCGGCCGCCTCGAGCACGCGCGGCCACCCGAACGCCGGCCGCACCGAGCGGTTGTGCGCACGGATCCCGGCGAGCAGCCGCTCGTCCCGCGCGAGGTGGACGATCGCCTCGGTCATCTCGGCGTCGTCGGCGACCAGGAGCCCGTCGGTGCCGTCGACCACGAACTCCTCGATCCCGGTGCCGTGGCGCGCGACGACCGCGAGCCCCGCGGTGCGCGCCTCGAGCGCCGCGATGCCGAACGCCTCGAGCTCGGCGGGCGCGAGGAAGACGTCGGCGTCGGCGTACGCGGCGCGCACCTGCTCGCGCGGGAGCCGGCCGCGCAGCGTCACGACGTCGCGCAGCCCCTGCGCGGCGACGACCTGCTCGACGCGCCCACGCACGGGGCCGTCGCCGATGACGGTGAGGTGCAGGCGTCCTCGCGGCAGCCGGCGTGCGGCGGCGCCGACGAGCTCGACGAGCGGGACGGCCCGCTTGCGGGGGGCGAGGCGCATGGTCGCGACGAGCCGTACCGGGCCGTCGGGCGCCGCGAGGTCGTCGAGCGCCACCCTGTCGCCCGGCCGCCCGGGGCGGGCTCCGGCAGGACTCACCGCCTCGAGCGGTGCCCACGTGTCGAGGTCCATGCCGTTGGGCACGACCCCGACCTCGGTCCCGAACGCGTCCCGCACGCGGGCCGCCGCCGCGGTGCTCACGGCGCTCAGCGCGGCACGGGCGGTGCCCCACCCTGTCAGGCGCACCGCGGTGCGCAGCGCGGGGACGGTGCCGTCGAGCATGCAGTGCCACGTGATCGCGGTGGGCAGGCGGTGCCCGAGCGCGATCCGGGCGCCGTCGAACGCGAACGGCGAGAGCACGCCCGCGTGCACGTGCACGACGTCGGGCGCGACGTCCCGCAGCGCGGCGTGCAGCAGCCGGGGACCCACGGGGTTGACCGGCAGGTCGAAGGGCAGCCGGGCTCCGAGCCGGTGCACGTGGACGCCCCCGACCACGTCGACGACCCCGCCGCGCTCCCCCGCCTCGCCGAGCGTGGCCGTGAGGACGTGCACCTCGTGACCCGCGCGGGACTGGTGCTGGGCGAGGTCGCTCACCTGGGTCTCGATGCCGCCCGTCCGGGGCGCGTAGCAGTCGGAGACGTGGACGATCCGCACCGGCACAGGGTAGCCGCCCGGGCCGCGGCCGGAGGCGGGTCCGGGGTCGTCGTGGCGACGGCCGCGTTCCAGCGCCCCACGAGCCCCACCCGGACGTGTACCGCGCCGTTGCCGAATCGTTTTGGCATTCGTGCGTCCGTTGACGCGTCCCACCCCGCTCGGCGAGCGTGACCGCACGACCGAGCCCGGGCCGGGGCCGGACGGGATCCGCGCGCGCGGACCACCGCCGGACCGGCCCGCCCAGGCAACGACGCCCGGCCGGTCAGGACCGAGGGGACCCACCATGCCGTCAGCTCCATCCCGGCCGGCTCGGCGCCCGGCGCGCCGCCGCGCGCTCGCCGCCGCACTGACCAGCACCGCGATCGCCGCCACCGCGCTCGTCGCGGCGCCGTTCTCCGCGACCGCCGCGCCCTACGACGACGAGCGGCTGTTCGTCGACTGGACCAGCTCGACCGTCGAGGCCGCCGGCACCCTGACCGGTCAGGCGCGCGACGACGCGCTCCTGCTCGGCAGCTTCCCGTCGGCGCGCTGGTTCACGACCGGGACCCCCGCCGAGGTGCAGGCCGCGGTCGACACCTACGTCTCCGCCGCCGACACCGAGGACGCCGTGCCTGTGCTCGTCGCCTACAACCTCCCGTACCGCGACTGCGCGCAGTACTCCGCGGGCGGCGCGCTCGACACCGCGTCGTACACCGCGTGGGTCGACGCGTTCGCCGCGGGCATCGGCGACCGCGAGGCGATCGTGGTCGTCGAGCCGGACGGCCTCGGCATCATCCCCTGGTACACGAACGTCAACGGCGAGGCGGAGTGGTGCAAGCCCGCCGAGGCCGACCCCGCGACGTCCGCCGCGAGCCGCTTCGAGCAGCTCAACCACGCGGTCGACGCCCTCGCGGCGCTCCCTGCGACCCGCACGTACCTCGACGGCACCCACAACGGCTGGCTCGGCGTGGGCGACGCGACCGACCGGCTGATCCGCGCCGGCGTCGAGCGGGCCGACGGGTTCTTCCTCAACGCGTCGAACTACCAGCCCACCGACAAGGTCGAGCGGTACGCGGGCTGGGTGTCCGACTGCATCGCGCTCTCGACGCAGACGTGGTGGGAGCCCGCGTGGTGCGCGAGCCAGTACTACCCGGCGACCCCCGACGACATCAGCACCTGGGGCCTGTCCGACGCCGCGTACGACCAGGCGTTCGCCGACACCGGGCTCGCGCGCGACCGGGCGGCGCAGAAGCACGCGGTGATCGACACGAGCCGCAACGGCCAGGGCGCGTGGACCGCTCCCGCGGGCAAGTACACGGACCCCGAGGTCTGGTGCAACCCGCCGGGTCGCGGGCTCGGGGTGCGTCCGACGCTCGACACGGGTGACGACGTCGTCGACGGGTTCCTCTGGATCAAGATCCCCGGCGAGTCCGACGGGCAGTGCTACCGCGGCACCGGCGGCCCGCTCGACCCCGAGCGTGGGATCGAGGACCCGCGTGCCGGTGGCTGGTTCGTCGAGCAGGCTCGCGAGCTCCTCGAGCTGGCCGAGCCGCCCGTCGCGGCACCGTCCTGCCAGGTCCGCACGACCGTGCACGGCTCGTGGGCCACCGGCTTCACGTCGCAGGTGTGGGTCACGAACACGGGCACCGAGCCGCTGCGCGACTGGGAGCTGCGGTTCGCGTTCACCGGCGGCCAGCGGATCACGAAGCTCTGGAGCGCGGGCTGGGCGCAGGACGGCGCGGTCGTGACCGTCACGGCCAAGCCGTACTCGGTGCTCCGGCCCGGCGCCACGGCCACGTTCGGCTACACGGGCGCGGGCGTGTCCGGTGCGGTGTCGCCGCTCGCGTTCCTCGACGGGGAGGCGTGCACCTCGCGCTGAGCCGGCACCCACCGTCGTGAGGGCCCCCGGCCGGGTCGGTCGGGGGCCCTCACGCGTCGCCGTCGATCTCATCCGCCGCACGCGTCACACGGCGGCACCGCCCGACCGATGAGAGGGACGTGAAGCCTCGAGACCGCGTCCCGGCGCACGCGGCGCTCGTGCTGACCGGCGTCGCGCTGGTGGTGACGTTCCTCGCGTCCACGGGTGTCCTCCGGGCGTCGGTCCTCGTGCTCGCGAGCGCGATCCCGCTGACGATCGTGCTGGTCCTGCTGGCCCGGCGCCGCGTCCGCCGTGCGGCGTCCTGGACCCTGCTGTGCGCCGCGCTCGGTGTGCTCACCGTGAACGGGATCGCGTGGGTCGCCGACGTGATCCGGCAGGGCGTCGCGCGCGCGCAGCCCGGGCTCGTCGTCGACGTCACCCTCCCGATCGGCTACCTGCTGCTCTTCGCCGCGGCGATCGCGATCCTGCTGCCGTTCGCCCGCCGGGACAGCGGCGGCCTGGTCGAGGCCGCGGTGCTGTGGCTCGCGTGCGCGAGCCTCCTGTGGACCGTCGTGGTGCACCCCGCGCTCGAGTCGACCGGTGCGCCGGTCGGCATCCGGCTGTACACGCTGCTGCTCATCGTGCTGGTGAGCGGCATCGCGGGCATGGTGCTCCGCGCCGCGCTCGTGCACCGCGCCGCGCGCCCGGCCCTCGTCTACGTGTGCGCCGCGGTGCTGCTCACGCTCGCCGGCAACGTCGCGATCGTCCTGACGACCGACGCGGCCACCGGCCTGTACGCGCCCTGGGTCGCCACGCTGTGGATCCTCGGCTACAGCTGCCTCGCCGCGGCCGCGGTCCACCCGACGCACGCGCTCGTCGCGGAGGGCGCCGAGCCCCCGAGCGACCGGCTCGGACCCGCCCGGCTCACCACGCTCGGCGTCGCGCTCGGCCTCAACCCGCTGCTCGCGGGTCTGCAGGAGGCGTTCCACGGCGACGTGGACTGGCTGCTGCTCACCGTCGGGACGGTGCTCATCGTCCCGCTCGTCGTGGCACGCATCGCTGGGCTCGCGCGTCGCCAGCTCGAGGCGGAGCGCGCGCTCGCGCACCTCGCGACGCACGACGAGCTCACCGGGCTCGAGAACCGCCGGGCGGGCCTCGAGCAGCTCCACCACGCGCTCGACCGCGTCGCGGACGGCCGTTCGACGGGCGTCACGGTGCTGTTCCTCGACGTCGACGGGCTCAAGGAGATCAACGACACGCACGGGCACGGCGCGGGCGACGCCCTGATCGCCACGGTCGCCGAGCGGCTCGTCGGGGCCCTCGGCCCCGGGCCGCGCACCGTGCGCTTCGGCGGCGACGAGTTCCTCGTGGTCGACGAGGGCGGTGCGGCCGGGGACGACCTCGTGACCCGCCTGCGCGCGTCCCTCGACCGCCCGGTGCCGTTCGGGGACCTGGTGCTCGGCACCGGCGCGTCGATCGGCGTGCACCACGTCGCGGCCGGCGAGCGCGAGACGACCGCCGAGGCGGTCGCGCGCGCCGACCAGCAGATGTACGAGGACAAGCGGCGGCGCAGCGCGGCGCGCGCCGGGACCCGCGCGGGCGTCGAGGCCTGAGCGGGCGTCGAGGCCTGCGCGGGCGTCGAGGCCTGCGCCGGCGACCGGCGCGTCAGCCCAGGGCGCCCGCGGTCACTCCCACTCGATCGTGCCCGGCGGCTTGCTCGTGACGTCGAGGACGACCCGGTTGACCTCGGGCACCTCGTTCGTGATGCGCGTCGAGATGACCTGGAGCACGTCGTAGGGCAGGCGCGTCCAGTCGGCCGTCATCGCGTCCTCGGACGAGACGGGGCGCAGCACGATCGGGTGGCCGTAGGTGCGGCCGTCGCCCTGCACGCCGACCGAGCGCACGTCCGCGAGCAGCACGACCGGGCACTGCCAGATCTCCCGGTCCAGGCCGGCGCGGGTGAGCTCCTCGCGCGCGATCGCGTCCGCGGCGCGGAGGGTCTCGAGGCGGTCGGCGGTGACCTCGCCGACGATGCGGATGCCCAGGCCCGGGCCGGGGAACGGCTGGCGCCACACGATGCCCTCGGGCACGCCGAGCTCGAGACCGACCGCGCGGACCTCGTCCTTGAACAGCGTGCGCAGCGGCTCGACGAGCGAGAACTGCAGGTCGTCGGGCAGGCCGCCGACGTTGTGGTGGCTCTTGATGTTCGCCGCGCCCTCGCCGCCGCCCGACTCGACGACGTCGGGGTACAGCGTGCCCTGGACCAGGAACTTGACCTCGGTGCCGTGCTCGCCGGCGTCCGCGACGACCTCGCGCGCCGCCTGCTCGAACACCCGGATGAACTCGCGGCCGATGATCTTGCGCTTGGTCTCCGGGTCGCTGACGCCCGCGAGCGCCGCGAGGAACCGCTCGCGCGCGTCGACGACCTTGAGCTGCACGCCGGTCGCGGCGACGAAGTCCTCCTCGACCTGCTCGGCCTCCCCCGAGCGCAGCAGCCCGTGGTCGACGAACACGCAGGTCAGCTGGTCACCGACGGCCTTCTGCACGAGCGCCGCGGCGACGGACGAGTCCACGCCGCCCGACAGCCCGCAGATCACGCGTGCGTCGCCGACCTGCGCGCGGATGCGCTCGACCTGCTCGGCGACGACGTTGCCGGCGTTCCAGTCGGGCGCGAGCCCGGCGCCCTCGTAGAGGAAGTTCTCGAGCGCGCGCTGCCCAAGCACCGAGTGCTTGACCTCGGGGTGCCACTGCATGCCGTAGAGCCGGCGCGCGGTGTCCTCGAACGCCGCGACCGGCGAGCCCGCCGACGTCGCGAGCACCTGGAATCCCTCGGGCGCGGCATGCACCGCGTCGCCGTGGCTCATCCACACCGTCTGGGCGTCCGGGCTGCCCGCGAGGACCGTGCCGCCCGCGACGACCTCGACCGCGGTCCCGCCGTACTCGCGCGCGCCCGTCTGCGCGACCGTGCCGCCGAGCGCCTGCGCCATGGCCTGGAAGCCGTAGCAGATGCCGAGCACGGGGACGCCGGCCTCGAACAGGGCCGCGTCCACGAACGGCGCACCCGCGGCGTACACGCTCGACGGGCCGCCGGAGAGGATGATCGCCGCCGGGTCCTTCGCGAGGATCTGCTCGACGCTCGCGGTGTGCGGGACGATCTCGGAGTACACGTTCGCCTCGCGCACGCGCCTCGCGATGAGCTGCGCGTACTGCGCGCCGAAGTCGACGACGAGGACGGGGCGGTGCTCCGTCGGCGCGTCCGCGAGGGTCGCGGGCGACACGGGGTCTGCTGCGGGCGGCGGCGTGGTCTGCGCGTCGGAGGTCACGCGGCCAAGGATAGGCGGCACGGCGGGCCTCGCGGGCGCCCGTCCGCGGGTGCCCGGTGGCGGTGCACGCCGGGTCGCGTGCCGTCAGCCGGGCGCTCGTGCCGTGTCGCGGGCCGCGGCGACCCGCGCGCGCAGGCGCTCGGCGACGCCCCGGGGGTCCGGCGCGTCGGTGAGCGCCCGGACGACCACGACACGCCGCGCGCCGGCCGCGAGGACCTCGTCGAGCAGCTCCTCGTCGACCCCGCCGATCGCGAACCACGGCGTGCGGGGCGCGGCGTCGGCCACCGCTCGGACCGCGCCGAGGCCGACCGCCTCGCGGCCCGGCTTCGACGGCGTCGCGAGCACCGGGCCGACGCAGAAGTAGTCGACCTCGGGGTCGGTCTCGGCGCGTGCGGCCTGGCCGCCGCCGCCCGACGAGCGCCCGAGCAGGACGCCCGGGCCGACGACCTCGCGCGCCACCTCGACCGGCAGGTCCCGCTGGCCGGTGTGCAGCACGTCCGCGCGCAGCGCCCGCGCGAGGTCGGCCCGGTCGTTGACGGCGAACAGCGCGCCGTGCTCGTGGGCGACGTCCCGTACGAGGGCCCCGAGGGCGAGCTCGTCGGCGACGTCGAGCGTGCGGTCGCGGAGCTGCACCACGTCGACGCCGCCCGCGAGCACCTCGTGCAGGAACGGCTCGAGGTCGCCGCGCTCCCGGCGGGCGTCGGTGCACAGGTACAGGTGGGCGTCGGCGAGCCGGGCGCGCAGCGCCGTCCGCGCCTGGACATCGGACATGCCGGGCAGCGTAGTCTGACCGCCGCACGGGAGCCCCGCACGAGAGCGGGGCTGAGAGGGCGTCGCAGCCGACCGTCGAACCTGATCTGGGTCATGCCAGCGAAGGGAGCACGCGCGATGAGCGCCGCCCGTACCCGCACGTCCCACGGCCCGTCCGCGCCGCACCCGGGGTCCCCGCCGGACGTGCTCGTGGTCGGCGGGGGCGTCGTCGGGCTCACCGCCGCGTGGCGCGCGGTCGACGCCGGGCTGGTCGTCACCCTGCTCGACCCGGACGGCGCGCGCGGGTCTGCCGGGGCGGTGCACGCCGCCGCCGGGATGCTCGCGCCGGTCTCCGAGGCCGAGCACGGCGAGCACGCGCTGGCCCGGGTCAACCTCGCATCGGCCGCGCTCTGGCCGGGGTTCGCGCGGGCGCTCGAGGAGGCGTCGGGCGTCGACGTGGGGCTCGTCGCGTCGGGGACTCTCACCGTCGCGTACGACGCCGCGGACGCCGTGCGCTGCCGCGACCTGCTCGCGCTCCAGCGGTCCTGGGCGCTCGACGTGCGCGAGGTCACGCCGGCCGAGGCCCGCGAGCGCGTCCCGCTCCTCGGCCCGCACGTGAGCGCGGCGACGTGGACCCCGGGCGAGCGGCAGGTCGATCCCCGTGCCGTCGTGACCGCGCTGCGCACCGCGCTCGGTCTCGGCGCCGGCGGCCCGGCGCCGGTCGGCGGTCGGCTCCGGGTCGTCGAGGCGGCGGCGACCGCTCTCGTGCGGGGTCGGGGCGTCGACGTCGTCGGCGTGCGCGACGACCGCGGCGGCGTGCACCCGGCCGGTCTCGTGGTGCTGGCGGCGGGTGCGGCGTCGGCGTCCGTCGTGCGCGACGCGCCGGACGTGCCGGTCCCCGTGCGGCCCGTGCTCGGCACGACGCTGCGGCTCGACGCCCGGCACGTGCGGGGCTTCCGCGACCTGCCCGTCGTGCGCGGGACGGTCCAGCACCGGCCCGTGTACGTCGTCGCGCGCCCGTCCGGCGAGGTCGTGGTCGGCGCGACGAGCGACGAGCGCGAACCCGCCGCGGGGACGCGCTCCGGCGACGTCTTCGCGCTGCTGCGCGACGCCCGGGCGCTGCTGCCCGGGCTCGACGAGCTCCCGCTCGTGGACGTCACGACGCGGGCCCGGCCGGCGACGCCCGACCACCTGCCGCTCGTCGGCCCCGGACCGGTCCCGGGCCTCGTGCTCGCGACCGGCCACCACCGGAACGGGGTCCTGCAGACCCCGTTCACCGCGGCCGCGCTCGACGCGCTGTACGCGGGCGGGCCGGTGCCCGACGAGGCGCGCGCGTGCGACCCCGCGAGGTTCGGCGCTCGTGTCCCCACCCCCGCTGCCGGGCCCGTCCCCGACGCCCACCTCGTCACCGTTCCCCCGAGAGGACCCGCATGACCTCCACCCGCACGGACCCGACCGTGACGCTCAACGGCGTCGGACGCCCGCTGACCGAGCCCACGAGCGTCGCCGCGCTCGTCACCGCGCTGCTCGCCGACGCCCCCGGCGACGCCGCTCCCCCGGCTGCGGCGAGTGGCAGCGCGGCACCCACCGGTGTCGCGGTCGCCGTCGACGACGTGATCGTCCCGCGCGGGCTGTGGGCCACGACGCTCGTGCGGGCGGGTGCACGCGTCGAGGTCGTGACGGCGGTGCAGGGCGGATGACCGGCGGCACGGGGTCGACCGGGTCCGGCAACCCCGGCGCGGGCGCGGCGCCCGCGTGCACCGACCCGCTCGTGGTCGCGGGCACCGTCGTCGGCCCCCGGCTCGTGCTCGGCACGGGCGGCGCGCCGAGCCTCGACCGGCTCGAGGACGCACTCGTCGCGTCGGGCACGCGCCTGACGACCGTCGCGCTGCGGCGGGTCCGCCCCGGCGGCGAGCAGTCGGTCTGGGGTCTGCTGACCCGGCTGGGGATCCGGGCGCTGCCGAACACCGCGGGCTGCTTCACCGCGCGCGAGGCGGTGCTCACGGCCGAGCTGGGGCGCGAGGCGTGCGGGACGTCGTGGGTCAAGCTCGAGGTGCTCGCGGACGACGTGACCCTGCTCCCCGAGCCGTTCGGTCTCGTCGAGGCCGCCGACCGGCTCGTGCGCGAGGGGTTCACCGTGCTCCCGTACACGGGCGACGACCCGGTCGTCGCGCGCCGGCTCGAGGACGTCGGCTGCGCCGCGGTCATGCCGCTGGGCTCGCCCATCGGCTCGGGGCTCGGCATCCTCGACCCCCGCAGCATCGCGGCGATCGCCGAGCACGCGCAGGTCCCCGTGATCCTCGACGCCGGGATCGGCACGGCGTCGGACGCGGCGCTCGCGATGGAGCTCGGGTGCAGCGGCGTGCTCGTCGCGTCGGCGGTCACGCGGGCGGCGGACCCGGCACGCATGGCGCGCGCGATGGCCCTGGCGGTCGAGGCCGGCCGCGCCGCACGGCTCGCGGGGCGGATCCCCCGACGGGAGCACGCGCTCGCGTCGTCGCCGACGACGGGGCTCGTGGGCGGCCCGCCCGGCAACCTCGACCTCGCGCTGTGACCCGTCAGTACCGCGGGAGCGTCGGGTCGACGTCCTCGACCCACGCGAGCACGCCGCCCGTGACCTGGACGACGTTGCTGCGCCCGGCCGCGTGCGCGGCGTCGACGACCCGCTGCGAGCGCGCCCCCGACTTGCAGTAGACCGCGACGAGCCGGTCGCGCGGGAGCTCGGCGAACGGGTCGTCGGGATCGGCGTCGTCGGGGACGGCGTTCGGCCCACCCCCGAGCGCCTCTGCGGTCCCGGTGCGCCCCGCGGCGACCCGGCCGGGCGGCCGCAGCAGCGTCCCGGCGGGCCGCAGCACCGACCCCGGGATCGCGACGACGGCCCGCTCGTGCTCCTCGCGCACGTCGAGCACGAACGGCGGCGCGGGCGAGTCCAGCAGGTCCCGCAGCTGGCGGGCCGAGATCGCGGTGCCCGCCGAGGAGCCGCCCGGGGGCACTTCGCACAGCTCGGCGGCGGGCTCGGCGACCTCGGTGACGGGCGCCCGCGTCGGGTCCGCGGCCACCCGCAGCTCGCGCCAGCGCACGTCCGCCGCGTCGTACAGCGCGAGGCGCCCGAGCAGCGAGCGGCCCGCACCGGTGACGAGCTTGACGGCCTCGGTGACCATGACCGAGCCGATCGTCGCGCACAGCGCCCCGAGCACCCCGCCCTCGGCGCACGTGGGGACGGTCCCGGGTGCGGGCGGGTCGGGGAAGAGGTCGCGGTAGGTCACCGGCTCGAGACCCTCCGGCGGCGCCGACCAGAACACGCTGACCTGACCCTGGAACCGGTCGAGCGCCCCCCACACGTGCGGCACCCCCGCGATCGCGGTCGCGTCGCTCACGACGTAGCGGGTCGCGAAGTTGTCGGAGCCGTCGAGCACGAGGTCGTAGCGCGAGACGAGCTCGAGCGCGTTCGCCGCAGTCAGGCGCACCGGGTGCACCTCGACGGTGACGTCGGGGTTCGCGGCCAGCACGGCCTCGCGCGCCGAGTCGACCTTGCGGCGCCCGACGTCCGCCCGGCCGTGCAGCACCTGGCGCTGCAGGTTGGACTCGTCGACCACGTCGTCGTCGACGACCCCGAGCGTCCCGACCCCCGCCGCCGCGAGGTACAGCAGCGCGGGGCTGCCGAGGCCGCCCGCGCCGACGACGAGCACGCGCGCCGCCGCGAGCCTGCGCTGGCCGCTCACCCCGACGCCGGGGAGCGTCAGGTGGCGGGCGTACCGCGCGAGCCGTGCGGGGTCGAGCGGCGGTCCCTCGGGGACGAGCGGCTCGCGGGCGACGGGCACGTGGCCGCCGGCGCTCATCGGCCCGACCCGCAGGCGGCGCCGGCCACCGGGCGAGGGCGCGGTCGCGCGGCGCCGTGGGGGCGCGCGAGCCGGGTCACGCGAGGTTCCGGGGGCCGCGTGCGCGCGGGCCGGCGGGGCGTCGGGACGGGACCGCGGGCGGCGTGGAGCACCCGGCCAGGGTAGGCCGTCGCCGGCGGTCGGGGCCGGTGCGGTCCGGCCTGCGAGCGCTCGGCCCGGGCGATTCCGGGGTGCGCCCGTCCCGGTAGGACGTGAGGGCGGTGCGGGTGCGACTGCGAGGCGGTGGGGTGCGCGTCCGCCGAGGCGCTCGGCGGCGGCCGGTCAGGCGTTCGGCGTCGCCTCGGTGTCGAGCACCCGGATGCTCGCCTCGAGCTGCTCGACCACGGCCTCGTCGAGCTCCTCGCCGGTCAGCTGCAGGGCCACCGACTTCTTCGTCTCGCGGTCCGCCGCGACCCACAGGACGCCCTCCGACGTGCCCCCGTCGTCGGGCTCGTACGTGAAGTCGGTGCGGGTGACCTCGAGCGCGTCGGTGTCGACGGGGTCCGACTGGCTCGTCACCGCGAAGCCGGGAAGCCCACCGACCTGCGCGTTCGCGAGGATGATCCCGCGCGCCTCCGCGGCCCGGTAGTAGCCGAGGGCGGGGCTCGCCGCGAGCTGCACGGTCGCGTCCGCGCCCTCGGAGTCCTGCCAGGACGTCGTCCAGCGGTCGCTGAGCCCGCCCGTCTCCACCCAGCCCTCAGGGACGTCCACCTGGAGCCAGCCGTCCTCGACGCGGGTCCAGCCCTCGGGAGTGCCGCTGCCCGAGGAGCAGGCGGCGAGCCCGAGGAGGACGGTGGCGCCCGCGGCGGCCAGGAGGGTGCGTCGGGCGAGGTTCGGGCGGCTCATGCGGGGAGGTCCTCCGGTCGGTCGACGACGTAGCTCACGGGCGGCTCGGCCGGGGCCGGCGGTCGCCAGGCCCGTCTGCGCAGCGTACCGAGGCCGAGCCCGACGCCCGCGGCGAGCACGAGCTGGGCGACGACGGAGAGCGCGAAGCCCGTCGCCGCGGCGCCGGTCACGACGATCACCGCGGCGGTCACGCCGATCGCCCCGAGCGGCACCGGGAGCACCGCGACGAGCCAGTGCCACCACCGGGTCGTCGCGACGACCCGCACCGCGAGCGTCGCCAGCACCGCGCCGAGCACGGGCGCGGCGACCCACGGCAGCCAGCTCAGCGCGAGGGCCTGCTCGCGGTCACCGGACCGCACGAGCGACGCGAGCAGCGCGCCCGCGCCGTACTCGCCCACCAGGAAGCCGACCAGTCCGGCCGCCCAGGGCCGCACGAAGCTCGCGAACGTCACCGTCGTCCCCTCCGTCACTTGCACTCGGTGTCGGGCAGGATGACGCGCGTGCCGTCCTGGCCGGGTGCGCCGAGGAAGTCGGCGTCGGTCAGGCTCGCGGTGGCGTTCTCGGCGCTGACCGCGAACCCGAACTCCCAGCCCTTCTTGATGGCGGCCTCGAACTCGGTCTTGTCCTTGACGTTGTGGTAGGTCAGCTGGCTCATCGTCGCCTCCTCGTACATGAGCTGGAGGAACGGGTCGTCGGACGGGTTGCGCGGCTCCATCGCCCCGAACGGCAGCGTGAGCGCGACCCCGGCGTCGTTGCGCTCGGCGAGCCACGCGTCGACGAGGTCGCGGTTCTCGTCGGTCACGTCGAGCGTCGTCGTCGTCACGTAGGAGTCGGTCTCGGACCGGCCCGTGCTTCCGCCGGCCTGCTCGAACGAGTCGTTGCCGAGCCCGCCGTTCACGCCGACCTCACGGGTGCTCTGGAACACGAGCTGCGTGACGTCACCGTCCTCGCCGCGCGTCACCGTGAACGCACCCTTGACGGAGCCCTCGACCGAGCCCTGCCCGACGACGACCTCGGCGCCCGCAGCCGCCGAGCCGCTGACCTCGTACGTCCAGCTCTGGTCGCCGGTGTCGTGGTTCGTCTCGACGATCACGGCGCCGCCCGCGGTGGCCTCGAGCGTGAGGCCGACGTTCGGGTCGAAGAACTCCTGCTCACCCTTCGGTCCGACCGGTCCGACGGGGTCACGCAGTCCGAGCGCTGCCTCGAGGGACAGCTCGAGCTCGGTGCGCACGTAGGAGACCTCGGGGTCCTTGGGCTGTTCCTTCCAGCCCATCGACTTGGCCGCCCAGACGCCGCCCTCGTGCTTGAGCATCTCCTGCTGGAGGAGGTAGTCGTCGAGCTGCTCCTCCATCTCCTCCCACTGGTCGCGGTCGTCGAAGACCCACGTGTCGCCGTAGGAGAACTTCACGCCGCCGCCGAGGTCGATGTCGAGGCCCGCGTTGTCGCCGTCCCCGAGCTTGCCCGCGTCGAACGTCGAGCTCGACACGGAGCCGCCCGCGCCGATGCCCGCGCCGTCGGTCGCCGTGACCCGGACCGTCCCGTCCGCGAACTCCTGCACGATGAACCCGGAGTTCTCGCCGAACGTGAAGAACCAGACCTTGAACTCGGCGGAGTACTGCTCGCTCTCCTCGTAGAGCATGCAGACCGGGGGCCGGAAGTCGTCGTCGGTCACGGGGTCCTCGGCCTGCGGGTCGCTGCCCTCGCAGCCGCCCGGCCCGAGCCCGACCGCGGTGGTGAACCGGCAGAGCGCGTTCGTGATCATGCCGGGGTACGCCGCCATCGAGAACGTCACGCCCGTGACGAGCAGGGCCGCGACCACCACGATCCCGAGCGTCTCGAGCGTGCTCGCCCCGCGGTCGGACGGGTGCGCCGCGCGGGCGAGGCGGGTCATCACAGCGGCACGGCTCCTGTCGGGCGGGGGTGGCGGACCACGACGCTACGTCGCCGTCCGCGGTGCGGTGTGGGCCCACGGACCCGTCGACGGGCCCGTCTGCGGGCCCACCACCTGATCGTCAGACGCGCGGCGTCGTGTAGGTGACGGCGACGACCGGTCCTGCGGGTGGCTCCCACCGGCTGCGCGCGACCAGGCCCGCGACGACCCCGGCGACCAGCGCCGTCGTGGCGGGAACGGCCAGGGCGGTCGCCGCCGTGCCGTGCGTGACGTCCGCACCGACGCGCCCGAGGACCTGCCCGGCGAGGAGCAGCACGTACCCGACCACCGGCATCGGGACGACGGCCACGTCGAGCAGCGTGGGCCGCGTCCGGGGGTGGAACGCCGCCGCGCCCGCCGCCGCGCCGAGGACGGCCGGGGCCAGCGCCGGCAGCAGGCCCACCGGGCCCGCGGCACCGCCGAGCGCGACGACCGCCACGAGCGCGGCGGCGAGCGAGTGCACGACGACGCCGACGAGCAGCCCGACGAGCCACGCGCGGGCGTGCCGGTGGCGGTCGACGAGCCCCGCGACGGTCCGCTCCACCTCGTGCCAGCGCTCGACCGGCCCTCGGCGACCGCGTGGCACGGGGCGGCGTGCGGGCCGCGAGGGGCGGCGGATCAGGTCATCGACCACGGGCGGACCTCGCGCACATCAGAACGACGCCCCGCCGGTGCAGCGGGCCTCCGGGATCATGAGGCGCTCGCCGGTCCGGCTCGGCGACCCCAGGTACGTCGCGTCCGCGGTGCGGGCCCCGACGTCGCGGGCGCGCACCGCCAGGCCGAGGGCCCAGCCGTCGCGGACGGCGGACCGGAACGCGGTGTCGTCCCGGACCCCGCGGTAGGTGATGACGCTCGTCGTGGAGCCCCGGTAGAGCAGGTCGCCGAACGTGCGCGGCGAGGGCAGTCCCGGGACGAGCGCGGAGCCCTCGACCCGCACGCCGTCGCTGCGGCCGGCCGGTGCGCGCTCGCCGAGCCACGCGTCGACGGCCGCACGGTCGTCGTCGTCCACCCCGAGCGTCGTGGTCGTGACCTCGCTGTCACGCCGCTCGCCCGGCGCGACGCTCCGCAGGACGAGCTCGCGCACGTCGCCGACCGCGTCGCGGGTCACGCCGAGCGCCCCCTCGTCGACGTCCGCACCGCGGACGCCCTCGAGGTGGTAGGTCCAGGTCTGCGTGCCGTCGGCGCCCGTGAGGATCGTCACGGCACCCCGGGCACCCGCCGCGAGCGCGAGCGGGTCGTCGTCCTGGCCGCGCCGCACCGACGGCCGCGGGCCCACGCCCAGCGCGGTCGCCTCGTCGAGGTCGATGACCCCGCGGACCAGGGTGCTGCTCGGCGCCGGCGGCGGCGGGGTGCGCTGCCCGCTCTCCGCGAGCCACCACGCCTCCGCCACGGGGACGCCGGACGTGAGCCGGTCGAGCTGGGCGTCCCGCACGTCGGTGGCCGTGCGGAGCTCCTCCCAGGCGTCCGCGTCCGGGACCTCCCACGAGTCGCCGACCTCCCGGGTCCCGACCGCGGGCGGGCGGCTGCCGTCCCGCGGCTCGCCGACCGCGAGCAGCGCCGTGCCCTCGTCCGCGGGTGCCACGGCGACGACCCGGACGGCGCCGCCCGAGCTCTCCTGCACGAGCACGTCACCGGTGCGCGTCGCGACGCGCGACGTCCGGACGGAGCGCCCGCGCTCGTCCGCCTCGGCGTAGACGCGGCACACCGGGGGCCCGTACACGCGCGCGGCGTCGTCGTCGGCGCCGAGGAGCTCGGGCGGCTCGCACGCGCCCGCGCGCAGGCTCACGGCGGCGACGAACCGGCACAGGCCCAGCTCCGCGCCCGCGGGGTCGGTCGCGACCCCGACGACCGCGGCGGACACCGGCAGGGAGACCAGGGCGACGAGCGCGAGCCCGACGAGCGGGACGCCGGAGGTGCGCGCGTCACCGCGTCCTGACAGCCAGCGCACCGTCGTCCGTCCTGCCTTCCTCCGTGCTGCTCGTCGACGTCGCGCCACCGGGACCGGCGGCGCTCCGCGGGGGCGGACGTCGGCCCGCATCCTACCGACGGGTCGGCATCGGGCGTCCCGCGGTCCTCCCCTACGATCGGTCGCCACCGGCCCGGATCGAGACGAAGGCGGCCCCGTGCACCAGACGAGCTCCCGCGCCGCCGCCGCGGCGGGCGTCGCGCCGACCGCCCGGCAGCGGCGGGTGGCCCGCGCCGCGCTCGCCGTCGCCGTCGCGCACGCCGTCGTCACGGTCCTCTGGGTCGGCGGGTCCGCGCTGGGCGTCCCGGCGCCCGCGCCGGTGCGCGCGTGGGTCCTGCCGCTCTTCGCGCAGTCCTGGAACCTCTTCGCGCCCGATCCCTTCACCACCGAGTCCGAGCTGTGGGTGCGCGGCCGCACGTGCGACGGGGCCACGACACCGTGGCGGTCCCCCACGCGCGAGGAGTGGTCGCTGGTCGAGGGCTCGCCGGCGCCCGTGCGCGCCGGACGGCTCACGACGAACCTGGCCACCGAGCTCGACCGCGCGCACCGTGCCCTGCCCCAGGACGTGCGCACGGTGCTCGCGAGCGACCGCCCCGACGCGGACGCGAGGCAGGAGCTCGCCGAGGACCTCGGGGTCGAGCCCGCCGAGCTCGGCACACCGCTCGCGCTCGGCTCGCGCACCGGGCTCGAGCTCGCCCCGACCGCGGCCGACGCGCTGCGTCTCGACGAGGTCGCCGCCGGGTACGCGACGCAGCACCTCGCCGCGACGTCGGCGACCGGGCCGCCGTGCGCCGTGCAGACCCAGGTCCGCTCCGTGCCGATCGGGGTGCCGGCCCGCACGGCGCCCGACGACGCCGGGCTCCCCCGCGTCGTCGTCGACCACGGCTGGCGCCCGGCGACGGTGCAGCCCGGGCAGTCCTCCGACGCGTTCGCCGACGCGCTGCGGCGGTGGGTCCCGTGACTGCCCCGGTCCGCGTCGAGGCGGTCACGGTGCGGGAGCCCGACCGCCGACGGCTCGACGTCGTCGCCTGGCTGCTCGGCCCCCCGCACGCCCTCACCGGGGTCGCCGTGGCCCGGGTCCTCGTGGGCACCGCCGCGCTGGGCTCCCTCCTCGTGAACCTTCCCGTGCGCCACTACGTGTGGGGCACCGGGGCGCGCTGGGCCCGCACGTGGCCCGACGACGACGCGTGGGGGTGGCCCGTCACGGTGCTCGGCCCCGACCTCCCCCGCGCGGGCTTCGACGTCCTCTACGCCGCGGCGCTGCTCGCCGCGGCGGCCTTCCTGCTCGGCTGGCGGACCCGCTGGTCGGGCGTCGCGCTGCTCGTGCTCGGCTCGGCGGTGCTGCGGCTCGACCCGCTCGCCGCCGACGCCGGCGACGACGTCGCCCGCATCACGCTCGTGTACCTGTGCCTCGCCCGCAGCGGGGCGCGCTGGTCGCTCGACGCGCGCCGGGCACGGCGGCGGGAGGTGCGCGGGCACGACGCTGCCGGGACGGAGGGCGTGCCCGACGGCTGGGTCGGCACGCTCGTCCACAACCTCGCCGTCGCGCTGCTCGTCTTCCAGGCGTGCCTGATCTACCTCGTCGCGGGGCTCACCAAGCTCGTCGGGTCGACCTGGCTCGGCGGCACCGCCGTCGCGTACGCGCTGGGCGACCACCGGTACGCCCCGTGGCCCGCGCTCAACGAGCTCGTCGTCTCGCTGCCCGGCGTCGTCGTCGCCGCGTCCGTCGGGAGCGTCGCGCTCCAGGTGCTGTTCCCGGTGCTGCTGCTCTGGCGCCCGACCCGGGCGCTCGTCCTGGCGGCCGCCGTCTCGATGCACGTCGGCATCGCGGTGCTGCTCGGGCTGCCGTTCTTCTCGCTCGCGATGCTGTCGCTCGACGCGGTGCTCGTCCGCGACGCGACGTACGCGCGCGCCGGGCACCTCGCTCGGGCGGCGCTCCGCCGCGTCGCGTCGTGGCGGCCGGCCGCGCGCTGACCCCCGAGACCCCGGCGAGGCGCGCGCCACCAGTCGCGCCCGGTACCCGGGGGCGCAGTGCACGCCCACCTGGACACGCACGTGCGCCGCACCCCGGCGGGGGTGCGGCGCACGGTGCGGCGGGTGGTGCGGCTCAGCGCCGGGTGACCGGCACGTCCTCGACGGCCGGGAAGCCCGGGATCTCGACGGTCACCGTCGTGGTCCCCGGGTCCAGCGGCGGGAACGTCCCCGAGAGGAGCTGACCCTCGGTCGACATCTGCCCCGGCGCGGCCGCGCACGTGCAGATCGACGTGTCGGGCTTGTCGGCCTGGACGCCGATGAACGGCTGGAGCCGCTGGCCGAGCGTGCCGTCGACGATGGCGATGTCCCGGATGTCCCGCGTGAGCGGCGTCCGGGCGTTGAACGCCTCGAGACCGAGGAGCGGGGTCGAGTCGTCGACGTTCTTGAGCGTGAACCGCACGAGGGTGCTGGCGGGGCCCGCCGTCACCTCGGTCACCTCGACCTCCGCGGGGAACGGTGTCGGGCGGCTGCGGACCTCGCCCGTGGCCGACCCCAGCACGGTCGACGTGCCGATGTCGCCCTCGAAGACGAGCGCCTCGAGCTCGGCGCGCGTCCAGCCCTCGTCGTCGCCGGCGGGCGCGGTGCTCTCCCCGGTGGTCGGCGCGGGGCCCGGGTCCTCGTCGGCCGAGCACGAGGAGAAGACCACGAGCCCGACCGCGACGACAGCGACAGCCCCGACGGCGGCGGCGATCCTCGAGCGCTTCACTTGTCCCCCTGCACGCTGTAGACGACGGTGACCCGGCGGTTCGCCTGCTTGCCCTCGTCGGTGTCGTTCCCGGCGACGGGCTCGGTCTCGCCCTTGCCGACGGCCGCGAACGTCACCGCGGAGCCCGACGCGGGCTGGAGGACCGCGAGCACCGCGGCTGCGCGCTGCTCGGAGAGCGTCTGGTTGAACGGGTCCGAGCCGTCGGAGTCGGTGTGCCCCGTGACGACGACCTCGCCGGTGCCGCGCGCGGCGATGTCGGACGCGATGGTGCCGAGGACCTGCTGCGCCTCGCCGGACAGCTCTGCGGAGCCGCTCGCGAACAGCACGTTCGCGTCGAGCGTGACCGCGACCTGCTCGACGGACTCCTCGACCTGCGCGGTGCCCTCCTCGTCCCCGGTGCGCCGCGTGAGCGAGTACGTCACCGCGGCCGGGTCGGCGCCCGCGAGGTCGGCGCCGGACGGCACCTCGGGCCAGCCCTCGCCGAGCAGCGGCCCGGGCTCGCTCGCGACGGGCTCGAGCGCACCGTCCTCGACCGGCACGTCTCCGACCGCGGTACCCCACGGCATGATGACCTGGACGGTCTCGGCGTCCTCGGTGAGCTCGGGGAACACGGCCCAGCCGACCCGCAGCGTCCCCGCCTCGCCGTCGAGGTCCGCGACCTGCGAGGTGAACGTGGTCGAGCCCGAGTAGAGCGGGCGGTAGGCGGTGAGCCCCGCGGAGTCCACGAGCGTGAGGTCCGTGCCGTGCGAGAGCGAGTACGGCGCACTCGAGTTCGGGAACGCCATCGCTCCCGTGAACGCCGGAGCGTCGCCGCCCTCGGGCGTCCCGATCGAGTAGTACACCGCCGTGCCGCCGTCGACCCGGCGCACCCCGTGCACGAGCCCGCGGATCTCCGGGTTCGTGTCCAGGTGGAACTGGTGGTAGACGAACGAGCCGAGGACGGGCGTCTCCTGCCCCTCGATGGTGGCCGTGCCGTACGGGAGCGTGTCGCGGTCGGTCGACGCGACGGCCGCTCCGGAGGCGACGAGCACCGCGGCGGCGGCGGTCAGTGCCACGACCACCGGCCTGCGGCGCGGGTGCGCGGGTCTGGGCGTCATCGTTCGGACCTTCCGGTGGGGCGGGCGGGGCCAGGCTGCATCATCGCACCAGGCTCGGCTCGAGGGCGTCGTCGAGCCAGTCGCGCGCGTCGTCCAGCACGTCCGCGAGGCTCTCGGAGGCGCCGGAGTCGTAGCCCGGGCAGCGGAACCGGAACTCGTTGCCGTAGATCGGCACCGGTGTCGGGGTCGGCGTGGGCGTCGGGGTCGGGGCCGCCGGGTCGGTCGGCGTCGGCTCGGGGGTCGGCGTCGGGACCGGCTCGTAGCCGGTGATGACACGCGTGACGTCGAACGCGCAGCGCGCGAGCGGCACGCCGAGCTCCGCGGTCGCCTCCGACTCGGTGCGCGTGACGCCCGGGGCGTTGTTGCCCGAGCGCGGCGGTGCGTCGTTCGAGGCCGTCTTCACGTACACCTCGTCGGCGAGCGCGTCGTAGCGGTACTGCGCCACCGACGCGTCGTTGCGCGACGCGTACACCGTCGCCTCGCCGAGACCGCGCGACGGGCCGAGCAGGTCCGCGAACGACACCCCGCCGGTCAGGACGATGACGGAGCCGAGGTTCGCGAGCGCGTGCTCCCGGACCGCCTCGGCGCCCGCGAGCGCCGCCGCGTCCGCCGACGTCTGGGTGCGCCCCGCCTGGTCCGTGCCGCGCAGCAGCGGGAGGACGGCGAGGAACAGCAGCGCGACGACCGCGACCGCGACGACGACGACGACGGCGCTCGTCACGAGCCCGTCGTCCCCACGCCGGCGTCGGAGCACCGACGTCCACGATCTCCGCATGCGGGTCACCTCTCTGCTGGGCCGGTCCTGGCGGACCCCGGGCACGCCTCGACGGCGGCGCGGTGGCCCCTCCGCCACCGCACCGCCGTCGTGTCCTGCTGGAACGGGATCAGGCGCCCGCGTTCCCGATCTTCGTGAGCTGCGTCGAGATCTTCGTGCCGAGGTCGAACGTGTTGAACGCCCCGACCAGCGCGACGACGAGGATCGCGGCGACGATGACGATGCCGAGGTACTCGAGCGTGCCCTGACCGGCCTCGCGGGCCTCGAGCGCCTTCTGGAGACGGATCTTGGTGCTGACGAGCATGCGGGTCATGGTGCTCTCCGATCTGCCGGCCGACCGGTTCCGGTCGACGCCTGGTGGGTGGTGCTGAACTGTCCTGGGGCCTGGTCGGAGCCGGTGGGCCTCGTCCTGACAACGAGAACGTTACGGTCGGCTCGTCACCGTTCGACGGGCCCGTGGGCCCATCTCCGGGCCCATCTACGGGTGGCTGCGGCCCGGGTCCTGGGCCCCGCCCAGCCACACCGAGACGGCCTCGGCCCGGGTCCGGACGCCCAGCTTGGCGAAGATGTGGTTGATGTGGTTCTTGACGGTCTTCTCCGACAGGAAGCACGCGCTCGCGATCTCGGAGTTGCTCCGGCCGAGCGCGACGAGCTCCATGACCTCGCGCTGACGGTCCGAGAGGCCCGCGTCGGGCCGCTGCGGGGCCACGGGCTCCGGGGGCGTCGCCCAGGACGCACGCATCGCCGCGGCGGCGGTCTCGGAGAGCAGGAACGAGCCCTCCGCGACCGCGAGGATCGACCGCTCGAGCTCGTGCGCCGCGAACGTGCCGTGCACGAGGTAGCCGTTGGCGCCGGCGTCGACCGCCGCGCGCACGACCTCGGGCGCCTCGGAGTAGGTGAGCATGAGCACCTTGGTCCACTGCTTCACCTCGGCGGCCACCTGCACGCCGTCGCGCCGCGGCATGCGCACGTCGAGCAGCACGACGTCCGGCAGGGTCGCGCGCACGACGCGGACGGCCTCCTCGCCGTCTCCCGCCTCGCCGACGACGCGCAGCCGGTCGGACGCCTCGATGAGGCTGCGCAGGCCCATCCGGATCACGGAGTTGTCGTCGACGATGACGACGCTCACGCGGGTCAGGGCGCCGTGGTCGGCGGGCACCACGGCACCGGCGGGCTCGGCGTCGGTCAGGGGGCCGCCCTCAGGTCCTGGCATCACGGAGCTCCTTCGCAGGGTGGGTGACGACGACGCGTGTCCCGGCGCGCGGTGCCGACTCGATCGCGACGGTCGCGCCCGCCTCCCGGGCACGCTCGTGCATGCCGGTCAGGCCGAAGTGCCCGCGCGGGCTCGTCCCGTCCTCGCGGGGCGTGAACCCCTGGCCGTCGTCCTCGACGGTGATCCGGACCGAGCCGTCGGGGTCCCCGACCATCGACACGTCGACCTGCGACGCACCGGAGTGGCGGGCGACGTTCTCGAGCGCCTCGCCCAGGACGGCCAGCAGCTCGTAGCGCGTGTCCGTCGGCAGGTCGACGGCGTGCTCGTACGTGAAGCGGCACGGGATGCGGTGCTGCTCCTCCCAGCGGGCGCACAGCTCCGCGAGCACCTCGACGAGCGGGCGGTCGGGCTCGTCGGCGCGCAGCCGCACGAGCAGCCGGCGCGCCTCGTCGGCGGCCTGGTCGGCGCCGCGGGCGAGGCCGTGCGCGTGCCGGACGGCCGCCGCGGGGTCGCGCTCGACCCACATGGGCAGCGCCTGCGCGGCGAGGGAGATCCCGTGCAGCGTCTTGCCGAGCGAGTCGTGCATCTCGCGGGCCAGCCGGGCCCGCTCGTCGGCCGCCGCGACCGCCTCGCGGGCGACCGCCGCGTCACGACCGGCCGCGACCGACTGCTCGTGCGCCCCGCGCACCGCGGAGCCGACGGCGACGAAGCCGAGGTACAGCGCGGGGACACCGAGGCCGACCATGAAGCCGAGGTCGTTGGTCGACGCCCCCGCCACGAGCAGGTAGCCCGCGACGAGCACGACCGCACCGAGCAGCGCGATCCGGCGGTCGAAGATCACGCCGATGATGAGCGCGGTCGAGAAGGTCGCGAGCACGAGCGGGCTCTCCACGCCCAGGAACGCGATCACCGCGAGGCTCACCAGGACGTCGAGGACGACAGCGAGCGGGTGCCGGGCGACGAAGTCCGAGACCTTCGGGTACACCAGGAACCCGAAGCTCGTGACGCTCAGGACGAGCACGCACGCGAGCACGGGGCCCGTCATGGTGTCCCCGACCATGCCGACCAGCGCGACCATGATCGAGATCAGCCGGACCACGAGCCCCACCGAGACGACCTGGTGCGCGAAGTCGCGCTGCGGGGCGCTCATCCCAGCGACCCGAACAGCGCACCCAGGTCGACGTCCGCCCCGACGTAGAGCCCGATGACGATGAAGATGAGCGCACCGGGGACGAGCACCATCGACGTCACGAGCGTCACGCGCGGGGCCGTGCGGGCTGCGGCCTGCCGCTGACGCTGCCCGCTGTCGCGGCGCATGTCCTCGGCGATCTGCTTGAGCGACTCCGCGAGCGGCGCGCCGAGCTCCTGCGACTGGAGCAGCGTCGAGACGAACTGCCCGACAGGCTCGGAGCTGCTCCGGCGCCGCAGGTCGCTGAACGCCTGCCGCACCGACGCACCGTTGGCGATCTGCTGCAGCGTGAGCGTGATCTCGTCGGCCAGCGGGCCCTTGAAGCGCTCCGAGACCCGCGCGAGCGCCGCACGGAAGTTCACGCCCGCCATGACCGTGACCGCGAGCACGTCCAGGAAGTCCGGCAGGTCCCGGTCGATGCGCTCGCGCCGTTTGCGCTGCGCCGCGGCGACCCGGCTGAGCGGCAGCACGACGGGCACGGTGAGGCTCAGCAGGGCCACCAGCACGTTGCCCTGCACGAGCAGGAGCAGGATCACCGGGGCGATGAGCACCGCCCACCACGCCGTGCGCTCGAGGTACAGGTCGACCGTCAGACCGTCGGGACGGCCCGCCTCGTCGATGCGGCGCTGGAGGGCGGCGAGCCGGCGCTGGCCGAGCAGGCGGCGCAGCTGCGGCACCTGGCGGCGCGCGAGCTTCTGGATCGGCGTCTCGCCCTCCGCGCGCCGGCGCTGCTGCCCGCGCAGCAGCGCGAGGTCCTCGACGTCGAGGTTGTCGAGCGCGTCGGTGCGCATCTGCCGGTACCCGACGAGGAGGAGCACGACGGCGAGCGCACCGGCGACCGCCGCCCCGAGGGCGAGGAGCGCGTTCATCCGTCGAACCTCGTCATCCGCCGGATCAGCAGGAACCCGCCGACGAACAGCCCGCCGCCGACGACGAGCGCCGCCCGCCCGATCCACTGCGACGTCATGGCCTCGACCGTCCCGGGCTGGATCGCGTTGAGCAGGAACAGCAGGCCGAAGCCCATACCGATGACGAGGTACCCGGTCGACGTCGACTGCGCGAGCGTCGTGCGCACCTCGCGGCGGATCTCCTTGCGCTCGTCGAGCGTGTCGGCGATGTCCCGCAGCGAGGACACGAGCGAGCCACCGCTGCGCGCGCTCACCAGGAGCGTCGAGACGAGCACCGACACCTCGCGCGACGGCAGACGCTCCTCGAGACCGCCCATCGCGGCGTCGAGGTTGTCGCCGAAGCGCATGCGCGACGCGACGCGCGCGAGCTCGGGTCCCGCGGGCGCAGCGAGCTCGCTGGCCGCGATGGCGATGGCGGCCGCGATCGAGAGGCCTGCGCTCGTGGCGTTCGACAGCGTGCGCGCGAGCTCGGGCATCTGCGCGATGAACTGCTCGTTGCGTCGCTCGCGCGCCCGCGCCAGGTAGACCCGGATGCCCACGACCACCGCGACGATGCCGAGGAGCCCGAACACGGGCGCGAGCCCGACGGCGAGGACCCAGCCGATCAGGGCGCCCCCGGCGACGGCCGCACCCGCGACGACGATGGCCGGACGGCCCTCCTCGCCCGCGAGGAGCAGCTGACGCTCGACCCACCGCCCGGGGGCGGTCTGCCGGAACGCGCGGTCCCAGCGGGCGATGCGGGCGCCGCCGGTCAGCGGGGTGTCGTCCGCGACGCCGGCGACGAGCGCACGGCGCCGCGACGCGACCGACGCGAGCTCCCGCACCCCGGCGAGGAACAGCAGGCAGGCGCCGAGCACCCCGACCAGGATGACGATGACGATCACGACGCGGCTCCCGCGCCGTGCGCCGCCGCACCGGGCTCGGCCGCGGGCCGCGGCACGGCGTGCGGCGGGGAGGCCGCCATCCCGATCGGCTCGCCCGCGATGCGCAGCCGGTCGAGGATCGGCTGCGGGATCGGGTACTGCACGAACCGCCCGGGCGGGCCGGGCGGGTTGGGCGCCTCGGGGTCCCAGCGCATGAGCGGCTGGACCTGGAAGTCCTCGCGGTGCCGCGAGGCGACGTAGCCGACCTCGACGACGCGCCGGGTCCCGTCCGAGCCGCGCAGGAGCTGCACCACGAGGTCGACGGCGTTGTTCACCTGGTCCCGCAGCGCGTGGAACGGGACCTCGACGTCGCTCATCGACGCGAGCGTCTCGAGGCGGACGAGCGCGTCGACCGTCGTGTTGGCGTGCACGGTCGCGAGCGAGCCCTCGTGGCCGGTGTTCATGGCCTGGAGCATGTCGAGCGCCTCGCCGCCGCGGACCTCGCCGACGATGATCCGGTCGGGACGCATGCGCAGCGCGTTGCGGACGAGGTCGCGGATCGTGACCTGGCCCTGGCCCTCGACGTTCGCCGGGCGCGTCTCCATGCGGACCACGTGGTCCTGGGAGAGCGAGAGCTCGGCGGCGTCCTCGATCGTGATGATGCGCTGGCGCGACTGGATGAACGCCGAGAGCGCGTTGAGCATCGTCGTCTTCCCGGAGGACGTGCCGCCGGAGACGATGATGTTCATCCGCGCACGCACGCACGCCGCGAGGAGCTCCGCGGTCGCGGGGTCGAGGCTGTTGCGGTTGAGCAGCTCGTCGAGGCCGTACGCCTTCGGGAAGAGCCGGATCGTCACGGTCGGGCCGTTGAGCACGAGCGGCGGCAGCACGACGTGCACGCGCGCACCGCGCGGCATGCGCTCGTCCGGTGGGAGGCGCGCGTCGACCATCGGGCTCGACTCGTCGACGCGGCGGTTGACGGTCGAGACGATGCGGTCGATGGTCTGCCGGAGCTGCTCCTCGGACGCGAACGCGGCCGAGACCCGCTCGACCTGCCCGAACCGCTCGACGTAGATCGTGTCGTGCCCGTTGATCATGATCTCGGACACGGTCTCGTCCGCGAGCAGCGGCTCGAGCACGCCGAGGCCGATCGACTCGTCGACGACGCGGCGGATGAGCGCGTTGCGCTCGCGCGTCGTGAGGATGACTCCCTCGGTCGACACGAGGTGCGCGACGACCCGCTCGAGGCGGATGCGCCGCTGGCCCGCGTCGAGCCGCCCGAGCTCGTGCAGGTCGACCTCGTCGAGCAGCTTGCGCTTGAACGTCGAGACGAGGACCTCGTCGAGGTCGCTGCGCGCGAGCGGCGCCGACGCCTGCTCGACCACGGGCGCCGCCGCGGGCGCCTCGGGGCGACGCTCGCCCGACCACTCACCGAACCCGGCCCTCATGGCATGACCGCCTCACGTGTCACGGTGAACGGGGGGAAGATCGCGACGCGCGGCACGCGCACCTCGAGGCGCACGCCGTCACCGCCGGGGTACGTCAGCGACTCCGGGGACAGCCCGCCCGGCAGCGAGCGCTCGACCGCGGCCGGGACGGACTCGCGCAGGCTCAGGGCCCGGGCGCCGTCGCGGACCGCCTGGTTCGTCGCCTGCGTCGTGTAGGCCGCGGCGCACACCTGCAGCACCACGAGGATCACCAGGACGACGACGGGCATCACGCCGAGCATCTCGACCGCGGAGCTGCCCCGTTCGCGGTCCTCGCGGGTCACGCGCCTCACGGCTCCCTCACCACCGACCGGTCCACGCGGACGTCCCAGGGCGAGCTGAAGACGCCCGGCATCATGAGCGGCACCCGGGAGACGACGGAGACGCCGCCCGCGTCGCTCGGGTCGAGGTTCACGCGCAGCCCGTCCCGCATGCCCGACGGGAAGCGGTCCTCGGCGGCGTCACGCACCTGCGCCGTCGTCTCGCCGAGCGAGACCGACCGGGCCGCGGCCGCCGCGGCGTGCCCCGTCCACACGTAGGTCACGCCCGCGACGCCGAGCTGCCAGAGCAGCACGCACACGAGTGCGAGCCACGGCAGGACGCCCAGCAGCTCGACGGAGGCCGAGCCGGTGTCGTCCCCGCCGCGCGCACGCCGGCGGGTCGGCAGGGCGGCCCGGCCCGGCTTCTGCAGCGAGGTGGCCGCGGCGGGCGCCGCCGTGGGCGCGGCCGAGGCGGCGGGGGCGGGCGCCTCCGCGGAGACGCGCACCAGCCCGATCTCACGGCCGAGCGCACGCAGCGCCTTCCACCACGTCGGGTCGTCGACGAGCTCGGGCGAGCGCGAGTTCGCGGACGTCTCGAGCTTGCGGCCGAGGTCCGGCAGGACCGTGTCGAGCAGCGGCGCGGGCGACAGGCGCCGGGCCGTCTCGGGCTGGACCTCGTCGACGCGCGAGTGCCGGTTGAGCAGCACGTGCACCGCGTCGGGCTTGCGGACGGCGAGCGACTCCCACCACCCGAGGTTGCGGCGCAGCGCACGCAGGCTGATGAGCCCGGGCGTGACGACCGACACGACCTCGTCGGCGATCTCGACGACCGCGGCCTGGACGGGGGTCACGTGCGAGCCGAGGTCGACCATGACGAGGTCGTACTGCTGGCGCACGAGCGCGATGATCTGCCGGATCGCCGCGGGCGTGACCCACTCGACGTCCCGGACGTCCTCGGGCGGCAGCAGCATGTGCAGCCCGGACTCGTGCTCGAAGACGGCGTCGGCCACCGTGCGCACCGAGAGGTCGTCGGAGACCTTCGCGAGGTCCGCGATCGAGGTCCGGTAGCGCGCCTCGATCAGGCTCGTGACGTCACCCTTCTCGAGGTCGAGGTCGATCACGAGGACCTTGTACGACGGGACCTCACGGCGGATGTCCCACGCGAGGTGCGTGACGATCGTGCTCGTCCCGACGCCACCCTTGGAGCCCGTGACCGCGACGACGTTCGCCCGGCCGCGCGGCCCTGCGTCGCCCTCGCGGGTCGACGCGAGCAGCGACGTGAGGTGGCGCGACCAGTCGAGCGCGCTGACGACCCGCTGCTGGACGTCGGCGAACGAGAGCGGGTACGCGAGCACACCGCGTGCACCGGCGTCCATCGCGGACGCGAGCGCCTCGGGCTCGTTGTCGCTCGAGACCACGATCGTGACGGTCGCGGGCCGGCGCAGCCCGAGGTCGCGGATCGCCTGGTGCACGGGCTCGGGACCGAGCTGGTCGTGCACGAGGATGACGTTCGGCTCGTGCGTGACGACGAGCGACGTGAGCTCGGTCGTGGTCTCCGCGACCCCGACGACCTCGACGTCGGCCGCCTCGGCGAGCTGCGAGCGCAGCTCGTACGCGAGCGACTGGTCGGCGCAGCCGATGACGACGGTGCCGGCCATCAGTTGTCCACCCCCTCGGGGATCGCCTGGCCGCCGAGGTCCTCGGCGTCGAAGTCACCCTGCTCACCCGTCCGGTCCTCGCCGGCGCCGGTGGGCAGACCCACGAGGCGGACCTCCTGCGCGAACGCGGCCGCGTAGGTGACCGCGAGCGCGTCGTTCGGCTCGAGCGCGAGCGTCACCGGCACCACCGTCTGCTGCCCGCTGTCGCTCTCCTCGTCGATCTCGACCTGGCTGCCGCGCACCGACACGACGCGGACGTTCTGGACGAGCACGCGGACCTGCTTGGGCAGGCCCGGGACGTCAGCGAACACCGCGTAGATGTCGACGTAGTCGCCCGGCCGGACCCGGTCCGCGACACCCGTGATCTGGTCGACCTTGATCGCGATCTCGCGCTCGGTCGGGCTCAGGTCGGACGGCGGCACGAGCATGTCGTCCGTGACCATCGTGCCTTCCTGGAGGTTCACGCCGATCTTGCGTCCGACCAGGTCCTCCTGCGTGACCCGGGCCGAGTCGGAGAGCCAACGCGCGGGCACCTCGTCGACCTCGAGCGAGGACTCCTCGAGCGTCGTGTACGCGGGCAGGTCGCGTGCGACCCGGTACACCTGGACCACCGACCCGACCTGCGTCGCGACGTTGCCGACGTACGCGGCGATCGCGATGAACACGACGACGGCGAGCAGCACGGACATCAGGATGAACAGAACGCCGCGGCGCTGGCGGGGGTTCACAGCGTGACTCCTTGGGGGTCGGCGGGCAGCCCGGCGGGCCGCACGTGGCAGTACGAGCAGAACTCTCCGGGCACGACGGCCGCGCACACGACGCAGCCGGCGAGCGACGACGCTGGCGGCAGGGGCACGCGCTCGTCGGACGGCAGGGCGACGACCTCGACGGCGCGGGCGTGCCCGAACCGGGCCTCCGGGTCCAGGCGCAGCGCGTCGATCTCGACGAGGTCCGCGGCCCGCGACGCCGCGACCAGGTGGTCGCGGGCCTCGGCCGGGATCCCGGACCCGGCGCAGTACAGCGAGCCGCCCCCGCCCTCGCCGGTCGCGACGCCCTTGCCGCCCACGGGGACGACGCCGCGGTCGCCCGACAGCGTGACGACGAAGCCCGAGCCGCCGGGCGCCCACGAGCGCAGGTGCTGGCCCACGCTCGGCGCGGGGTCCACGAGCTTGGAGACGCTGGGGGTCCACGCCCCGCTCCACGTCCGGGCCGCGAGCTGCCGCACGAACTCCGGCAGCAGGCCGGCGTCGAGGGACACGGACGCCGCCTGGAGCGCGAGCACGACGAGCGCGGCCGGGCCGTGCGGGAGCGTGAGCCACGAGACCGCGACGCCGCGGTCCGAGACGAGCGCGGCGTGCCGGCGCACCAGCGTCTCGTGGCGGTCCTCGCCGAGCAGGAGCAGGTGCGTCGTGCCGTCCGCCACCGCGGCCCACATCCCGTCGAGGTCGTCCGGGCCGGCGAGCACGACGGCCTCCCCGCCGAGGAGCTCGAGGACCTCCGTGGTGGGTGGGACCACGGCTCCGACGACGACCTGCTGCATGGACGACCCACTCCCCCTTCGACGTGCCCGACATGATTCACTGGCGCCCGCCGAACGGCTCGGCAGGGCGCAGCGCTTCCCCCGAACGGTCTCCACCCGCCGCGAGCGGCCGGGTGCGCCGTGGCGCGAGAATCCGAGGGCGCGGTCAGGATAGGGGGGACGAGCCGGGATGAATCGTGTGACCGGACTGTGGTTGGACGGACGTCCGGTGGCCCGCGCGGAGGTCGCGGACACCTGGGCGGGCCGGCTGCGCGGCCTCCTCGGGCGGCGCACGCTCCCGGAGGCGCTGCTGCTCTCGCCCGAGAGCTCGGTGCACGGCGCGGGCATGCGGGTGCCGCTCGACGTCGCCCTGCTCGACTCCCGCGGCGTCGTGCTCGCCGTGCAGGTCCTGCGGCCCTGGGCCGTGACCCGCCCGCGCCCGGCTGTGACTGCGGTGCTCGAGGCGCCCGTCGGGAGCTTCGAGCGGTGGGGTCTGCGCGTGGGCAGCACGGTGTCCGTCGGCGACGCTCCCGACGACCCCGCGACCCCCTGAACCGGCACGCGACGATCGTCCCGCCGCCCTCGGGCGACGGGCCGGGCCTGCAGGTTCACGTCCGGGCCCACGCCGCCGCGGGCCCTCGTGGGCCCGCGGGCCCAGAACCGGCGCCGCACGCCGGGTGAAGATCGAGTCGGGGTCGAGGGGGCCTCGTCGACGGTCTCGGGGGTCATGACATGCGCACCGCACTCACCGCTCAGGTGGCGCTCGCGACGGCGGCCGGCGGGCTCGCCTCGGGGCTGCTCGCGTCGTGGGCCGCGGAGTCGACGACGGACCTGCGCGCCGGCCTCGTCGTCCGCGCGGTGACCGTTCTCGCGCTCCTCGCGGCGGTCCCGTACGTGCTCGTGCGGCGCCACGTGCTCGACGACCGGCGCGGTCCGCTGCTCGCCGCGGGCGTCCTGGGCACCGCGCTCGGCTACGCCGCGAACCCGCTGGCGTGGGACGGCCAGGCGTTTTTCACCCAGCTCATCACTCCTCCGGGTGTACTGACGGCGGCGTTCGACCTCCTCGGATGGGTGAGCGTCGGTGCGCTCGCCGCGCTCGCCGCGAGCCGCTCCGCCGCCACGCACGGCGAACCCGTCGGGTACGGGACGTAGGGCCCCGTCCGGCGCTGGACAGGCCCTGCTGCCCGGGGGAGGGGCCGGCCGGGTCGCCGTGGGCGCGCGGCCGGTGCGTCAGCGTGCGGCGGAGATGCGCGCCGCGGCCTCGGCGTGCACGCGCTTCTCCAGCACGAACGACATGACCGGGACGACGCCCGCGAGCACCATCGTCACGAGGCGCCCGAACGACCAGCGCATCGCGGACCAGAGCCCGAGGACCGTCACGAGGTAGACGACGTAGATCCACCCGTGGGCGAACGGCACCCAGCCGATCCAGCGCAGGACGTCCTCGCCGACACCGACGACGTACTTGAGCAGCATCTCGACCGTCAGGACGAGCAGCATCACGCCCGTGACCCACGCCATCACCCGGTAGCGGCGCAGCGACCCGTCGGCCTTGTCCGCCCAGGCGCGCGCGGAGGTCGTCGTCGGGGCGGCGGTCGGGCGGGGCTGGCTCACGGTGCGGGGTCCTCTCTCGGTGGTCGGTCCATCGTCGCTCATCCGGCGCAGCCCCGAGGTGTGTCGCCGGTCACGGCGCGGGGTCCCGGCCCCGCGGGGGCGGGCCCGGCCGGTCCGGTCGGAGAAATACGGTGCGGGGACGTCGGTGGCGACGCCTACCGTGGGTGACCGTGCGCACCCTCCCGCTGCCGGATCCCGGCACCCCTCCCCTGGGCTCGCCCCGGGCGCTGCTCGTGTGGCAGGCCCGGCGCCAGCTGCCGCTCCTGCTCGGGGCGGTGGCGGTCGGCGTCGTCGGCAACCTCGCGGCCGCCGGGATGCCGTACGTGCTCGGGCGCATCATCGACGGCGGGCTCTCCGCGGGGCTCTCGGCCGAGCTGTGGGTCGGGTGCGGGGCGCTCGCCGCGGTGGGGCTCGTCCAGGTCGTGTGCAACATGTGGGGGCACCGGCTCGACGTCGAGAACTGGTTGCGCGCGGCGTTCGCCACGTCCCAGCTCGTGGGGCACCACATCACCCGGACCGGCGACGCGGTCACGGCCGAGCTTCCGACGGGCGAGGTCGTCTCGACCGTGGCCTCGGACGCGCTGCGGCTCGGCGAGGTCTACGCGATCGCCGCGCGCTTCGTGGGCGGCCTCGTCGCGTACGTCGCGGTGGGCGTGGTGCTGCTGCGGACGTCGCTCGTGCTGGGCCTGCTCGTCCTGCTCGGCCTGCCCGTCGTGGTCGGGGTGCTCGCGTTCCTGGTCAAGCCGCTGCAGCGCCGTCAGGCCGCGCAGCGCGAGGCCGCCGGGCGCCTCACGACGCTCGGCGCCGACACCGTCTCCGGCCTGCGGATCCTGCGCGGGATCGGCGGCGAGGAGGTCTTCGCGAGCCGGTACCGCACGCAGTCGCAGCGGGTCCGTGCCGCGGGCGTCGACGTGGCGCGCACCCAGTCCCTGCTCGACGCGCTGCAGACCCTGCTGCCGGGGCTGTTCGTCGCGGCGGTCGTGTGGACCGGCGCGCGGCTCGCGATCGCCGGCGACATCACGGCGGGCCAGCTCGTCGCGTTCTACGGGTTGGCGGCGTTCCTGACGCAGCCGCTGTGGACGGCGACCGAGGCCATGCGCGTGCTGACCCGGGCCGTCGTCGGCTCGCGCAAGATCCTCGCGGTGCTCGCGGTCCCCGAGGCCGGCGGGGTGGCGGGCACGGGGGCACGCGAGGCGGCCGTGGGGACCGGCGCGACACCCGTCGTCGAGGACGGCGCCGAGCTCGTCGACGAGGCGAGCGGGCTCGTCGTGCGGCCCGGCGAGGTGCTCGCGCTGGTGAGCGCCGACCCGGACGAGTCGGCGCGCGTCGCCACGCGGCTCGGGCGCTTCGCCGGGTCCGACGACGACGCGCCGACCGGTTCGGTCCGGTGGGGCCGCACGCTGCTCGACGCGCTCCACCTGCGCGAGGTCCGCGACCGCGTCGTCGTCGCCGAGTCGACCCCGCACCTGTTCACGGGTGTCCTCGCCGAGGAGCTCGACGTGCGAGGCACGGCCGACGAGGCCGCGCTGCTGCGCGCGATGCACGTCGCGGACGCCGCCGACGTGCTCGACTCCGTGCCGGGCGGGCTGGGCGGCCAGGTCGAGGAGAAGGGCCGCTCGCTCTCGGGCGGGCAGCGTCAGCGCGTCGCGCTCGCCCGGGCCCTGCTCACCGAGGCCGAGGTGCTCGTGCTCGTCGAGCCGACCAGCGCGGTCGACGCCCACACCGAGGCCCGCATCGCGGCCCGGCTCGTCGAGGCGCGCCGCGGCCGCACGACGGTCGTGGTCACCGCCAGCCCGCTCGTGCTCGACGTCGTGGACGAGGTCGCGCTCGTGTCGGGCGGGCGCGTCGTGGCCCGCGGTGCCCACCGGACGCTCCTGGACGGGACCGACTCCGCGTCGCGCGCGTACCGCGAGGTGGTGTCGCGCTCGACCGCCGAGCCGTCGCCCGCCACGCCCGGATCAGGCGACCTGACCGACGACCTCGCCGAGGAGCTCGACGAGACCCTGCACGACACGAAGGAGCAGGACCGTGAAGCTGCCCGTCGCTGACGCACCGGCGCTGCGTCGCCACACCGGGCTGCTGCTGCGGCGGCACCGCGGCGGCCTGCTGCTCGTCGTCGTGCTGCACTCGCTCGCCGCGGCCGCCGGGCTCGCCGCGCCCTGGCTGCTCGGCGGGCTCGTCGACGCCGTCACCCAGGGCACGACGAACGCGCACGTCGACCGCACCGTCGCCGTCCTCGTCGTCGCGGTGCTCGCACAGACCGTGCTGATCCGCTACGCACAGCGGGCCGCGATGGTGCTCGGCGAAGGGGTCTTCGCCGAGCTGCGGGAGGAGTTCGTCTCGACCGTGACGCGCCTGCCGCTCTCGACCGTCGAGCGGGCCGGCACCGGCGACCTCGTCGGACGGACCACGACCGACATCGACCGCGTGCAGTACACCGTGCGGTTCGGGGTCCCCCGCGTCCTGGTCACCGTCGCGACGATCGTGCTGACCGCCGTCGCGGCGTTCCTCACGCACCCGCTCGTCGCGCTCGGGCTGCTCGCCGGCGTGCCGCTGCTGCTCGGCGTCACGCGCTGGTACCTGCGGCGCGCCGCCCCGGCGTACCTGCGCGAGTCGGCGTCCTACGCGCGGCTCAACGGGACCATCACCGAGTCGGTCGAGGGCGCCCGCACCATCGACGCGCTCTCCCTCGGCGCCCGCCGCCGCGCGCGCGTCGACTCGGACCTGCGCGAGGCGTTCGAGGCGGAGCGGCACACGCTCTGGCTGCGCACCATCCTGTTCCCCGGGATCGACGTCGCGTTCCTGCTGCCCGTGATCGCGGTCCTGGTCTGGGGCGCGTACCTCGTGTCGACGGGCTCCGCGACGATCGGGGCGGTCACCACCGTCGCCCTGTACGCGACGCAGGTCATGCACCCCATCGGCGAGCTGATCTTCTGGCTCGACGAGATCCAGGTCGGCGCCACGTCCCTCGCACGGATCATCGGCGTCGCCGCCGTCGCACCGGACCGCGAGGCCCGGCCCGCGACGCCGGCGGACGAGCACGTCGAGGGCCGCGGCGTCCGGTACGCCTACCGCGCGGGGCACGACGTGCTGCACGGCGTCGACCTCGACCTGCGCGTCGGGGAGCGGCTCGCGGTCGTCGGCCCGTCGGGCGCCGGGAAGTCGACGCTCGGGCGGATGCTCGCGGGCATCCACCCGCCCACCGGCGGCACCGTCACGGTCGGCGACGTGCCGCTCGTCGACCTCCCGCTCGACGAGCTCCGTGGGCACGTGGCGCTCGTGACGCAGGAGCACCACGTGTTCGTGGGGACCGTCGCGGAGAACCTCAGGCTCGCGGACGACGCCGCGACCGACGAGCAGCTCGAGCGGGCGCTGCGGGCCGTCGACGCGTGGGACTGGGTCGCGGCGCTCCCCGAAGGGCTCGGCACCGCGGTCGGGTCCGGCGGCACCGTCCTGACGCCGGCCCAGGCGCAGCAGGTCGCGCTCGCGCGGCTCGTGCTGCTCGACCCGCACACGCTCGTGCTCGACGAGGCGACGAGCCTCCTCGACCCGCGCGCGGCCCGGCACCTGGAGCGCTCGCTCTCGGCGGTGCTCGAGGGGCGCACGGTCGTGGCGATCGCGCACCGCCTGCACACTGCGCACGACGCGGACCGGGTCGCGGTCGTCGACGCGGGCCGCATCACCGAGATCGGCTCGCACGACGAGCTCGTCGGGGCCGGAGGCGACTACGCGGCGCTGTGGCGGTCCTGGCAGCGCGACTGACGGGTGCGGGGGGCGGGTGGCCGACGCGACGGCCACCCGCCCTCGCCGTGGGCGGCGTCGGCAGCCGGCCGCCCGGCGCGGTGCGGCCTCCTCGGGCGACCGGCGGCGTCGCGTCTCGGGTCGCCCGGCCCGCCGCGCGACCGGCGGCGTCGCGTCTCGGGTCGCCCGGCCCCGTCGCCGGTGATGACCCGGCCGTGGGGACGGCCCGCGGGCTCAGACCGGCGCGTCCGTCGCGATGCCGAAGTAGGCCGCTCCTGAGTTGGCGACCGGGACGCCGTGGAACCCGAGCCGCTCGTAGAACGCGCGTGCCGACGTGTTCGCCGGGTCCATCCCGAGGTGCAGCGCCGGCACGCCGCGCTCGCGCAGCGCCCCGAGGAACGCCCGGACGAGCCGACGGCCGTGACCGGCGCCCTGGTGCTCCGGGAGCAGGTCGATGTGCAGGTGGGCGGGGTAGCCCGCCAGCTCGGGGTGGAGGTTGCGCTCCGGCTGGTGCAGGAGCTCGACGAACGGTGCGTCGGCGCTGCCGAGCTCGGCGGGCAGCGGGTGCCGGGCCGCGACGAGCGGCAGCCAGCGGCGGCGGTGCTGCTCGACCCAGTGCGCCGTGTCGGCCGTGCCGAGCACGTAACCGACGGCCCGGTCCCCGTCGTCGAGCACGAAGGCCAGATCGGGCTCGAGCAGGAGGTACGGACCCGCGAACACGTCGGGCATGAGGTCGTCGTCGCGGTACACGCCGCGGGCGTCGCCACCCGCGGCCGCGGTCCGCACGCACACGTCGTACACGTCGGCGCGGTCGAACGCCTCGTACGGCCGGATGAACGCCACCGGAACCTCCTCCAGGCGGGCCGGGCTGCGCCGCCACCCCGCCCCCGGATCGCGTGGGGGCGCGCGGGGACGGCCGACGCAGACTATCCCGGCGACGTGGGGGCGCGGATGCCGGATCCTGGGGTCATGTTCGCTCCCGTCCCGCTGCGCGGCGGCGTCGTGCTGCCCCCGGACGCCCTGGCCTGGCGGTTCTCCCGGTCGGGTGGTCCGGGCGGCCAGTCGGTCAACACCGCCGACTCGCGCGCCGAGCTGCTGGTCGACCTCTCCGCGGTCCTCTGGCGCTCGCCCGAGCAGGAGGCCCGGGTGCGCGAGCGGCTCGCCGCCCGGCTCGACGGCGACCGTCTCGTCGTCGCCGCGTCCGAGTACCGCTCGCAGCTGCGCAACCGCGAGGCGGCGCTCGAGCGGGTCACGACCCTCCTCGACGGTGCGCTCGCTCCGCCGCCCCCGCCGCGGCGCCCGAGCCGGCCGAGCCGGGCCTCCCGGGTCCGGCGTGCCGCGGACGAGCGGCGCCGGCGCGAGGTCAAGGCGCTGCGCCGCCGCCCCGACGCCTGACCGGGCCGCCCGCGCCGGCCCGAGCCGCGCCCGGCGACCGCGTCGAGCGACACACGTCTCTCGCGAGCGTGGCCCAGGTGCCGCTGGGTGCCGTCAGCTCCGCCGGAAGGGCGCCCAGCCGTCGTCGCCCGCGAGGTACGTCCGCGGGGTGAGTGCCGCGGCCTCGGCGCGCGTGAGCTGCCGACGGTCGGGCGTCACGAGCGCGCCGGGCCCCCGGTTGTGGTGCTCGGCGAAGCGCGCGTCGCGCCACGACCAGCCGCCCGAGAAGTCGCTCCACGCGGTCGCGCCGACGTGCGCGCCGATCCACGAGTCCCGCACGAGCACCTGGCCGATCGCGTCGGGGTCGTTGCTCGGGTGCCACGGCCGGCCGAGGAAGACCGTGCCCGTGGGCGCGTCGCTCGTGAAGCGGCAGCGCGTGAACAGGAAGCCGTACGGGTTCGCGATCATCGTGCTCGGCGCGGTGACGTACCCGTTGTTGGTCGTCGAGCCGCGCGTGAGCGAGCGGATCTCGCAGCCCTCGAAGACGGCGGTCGCGCGGCCGAACACGAAGTCGACGTCACCCTCGACGTAGCAGTCGCGGAAGTAGGCGCGCGCGACGACCGCGGCGGACGCGCTGTTGACGTAGAGCGTGTCCTGGTTGCCGAGGAACCGGACGCCGTCGAACACGAGCCGGTCCGCGCGGGTCAGCACGGCGACGGCCTGGCGGTTGGTGATCTCGGGGTGCGCGGCCTCGTCGAACAGGTTGGCGAAGGTGAGGTTGCGGGCGGTGAAGTCGGCGCCGTCCACCGTCACGCTCGCGCTGCCGCTCGTGCCGTAGGTGCCGGTGCCGTCGGGCTTGGGTGTGCCGTTCGCGTTGTCGTAGGCGATGACGACGTCCTGCGCGCGGCGTCCGGTGCCGACGAGCGTGAGGAACGGCTTGGTCGCCGGGACCTTGACGAGCTCCCGGTACTCGCCGGGGCGGACCGCGATGACCCACGGCTCGGTCGCGCCCTCGGGCGCGGCGTCGACCGCGGCCTGGACGCTCGTGAAGTCGGCGCGGCCGTCGGCCGAGACGGTCGCGTCGGGTCGGTCGTGGCCGTCCCCGTGCGCGGGCCTGCCGGCCGGGAGGGACCCGGCGCGGGCGCCGTCGGGCGCCGCCTCGCCGGACGCGGCCGGGGCGGTGGCGGAGGCGGTCGGGGCGAGCGCTCCGAGGACGAGGCCGAGCACGGCCACCGGGATCGCGAGCAGTCGGGTGCGTCGTCGTGCGAGCATCTCTACCTCACTGTAGAAAGCGCTTTCCGGACGCGGGTGACGCTAGGGCACCTCCCCGAGCACGTCAAGGCGCCGTGGGAGCCCCCTCCGGCATCCCCGGGACGCCGCCCCGCGCCTCGTCGCGCACCATCCGGATCCACAGCACGAGCGCGAAGCCGCCGAAGATCCACCACTGCGCCGCGTACGCGAGGTTCTGGACGTTGAGGCCCGAACCCGAGCGCGTCGGCGGCGGCAGCTGCGCGAGCCCGTCGCCCTGAGCGGGGTCGGACCCGGTCAGCACCAGGTAGCCGCTCCAGATCGGACCGCCCCACGCGTTGACCAGCGCGCCCGAGCTGATCGCGTCGGTGCGTCCGGGCGCCGAGCCGCCGTCGCCCGCACCCTCCGACGACTGCAGGTAGCCCGAGACCGTGACCTCGCCGTCGGGGACCGCGAGCGCGGCGGCGTCGTCCGGCTCCGCGACCCACCCGCGCACGACGGGGAGCACCGGGTCGCCCGAGCCGGCGCCCGCCTGACCCGAGCCCCCCGACCCCGACCCCGCCTCCGCCGACCCGGCGTCCCCCGACCCCGCCCGGCTCGACGCCGCGCCGCCCGGGTCCGCGTCGTGCACCCGCAGCGGGGTGAGCACGAGGTAGCCGGTGCGTCCGTCGAGCGCACGACCCTCGACGAGCAGCTGACCCGCGGGCTCGTACACGCCGCTCGCCGTGACGTGCCGCCCGACGAGCTCGCCGCGGAACGTCGTCTGCGGCGCCAGCACCGTCCCGATCCCGACGGGCTCGGCTGCGGCCTGCTCGGCACGCCGCTCGGCCGCCTCGGAGGCCCCGCGGATCTCGGCGCGGTCGAGCTGCCACACACCGAGGCGCGCGCAGACCGCGGCGGCGGCGAGCAGCACGAGGAGCAGGACGAGCATCCGCGGACGCAGCGCCGCACGGACGAACGTCGTCGGTGGGGCCCCGGCACCGGGCTCGTCCGCACCGACGCCCGCGTCGCGCGCGTCACCGTCCCGCCCGGGAGCAGCCCCGGCACCGACCGCAGTCGCCGCACCCGGCTCGGCGGCGTGACCGACGTCACGCCCCGCGCGCGCAGCGTCGAGGCGGTCCGGGCCGGCGGGTTCGAGCACGCCTGCACGGTACCTCGCGCAGCCGTCAGGAACTCCGACCGGCGGCCCGCACGGGCGGACCTACGAGGTGCCCGCCGCACGCCCACGACCGCGTTGACCAGGGCAGACGCCCGCGCGTGGCCGCAGCGGGCCGACCCGGGGCCGAGGGGCACGACCGTGCGGCGCGGACCCCGATGAGGTTGTATGGGCGAGGACCGACGACGCGGCGCGCGTGGGCGCACCGCACCGTCGGGCGTCGTGCCTGGGTCGGACGTCCCGGCTCGGCGTCCTGGTCCGCGCAAGGCTGGGACCGGCACCACTCGCGCCGCGCGTGCGTGGTGCCGGGGGCACGCAGGAACGAACGACGAGCAAGCACCCAGCACCCACGGGGAGACGAGCAGATGAGCACGACGACCTCGCAGCACACCTCCTGGCGGACCGGCACCGGCGCCCCCGTCTCCGACGAGACGCTCCGTCGCATCGACGCGTGGTGGCGCGCCGCCAACTACCTCTCGGTCGGGCAGATCTACCTGCTCGCCAACCCGCTGCTGCGTGAGCCGCTGACCCGCGACCACGTCAAGCCGCGCCTGCTGGGCCACTGGGGCACGACCCCGGGCCTCAACTTCCTGTACGCGCACCTGAACCGGGTCATCGCGGAGCGCGAGCAGTCGACGATCTACATCACGGGACCCGGCCACGGCGGCCCCGGGCTGGTGGCGAACTCCTACCTCGAGGGCACGTACTCGGAGGTGTACTCCGACATCACGCAGGACGAGGAGGGCGTGCGCCGGCTGTTCCGGCAGTTCTCCTTCCCGGGCGGCATCCCGAGCCACGTCGCCCCCGAGACGCCGGGGTCGATCCACGAGGGCGGGGAGCTCGGCTACGCGCTGTCCCACGCGTACGGCGCGGCGTTCGACAACCCGGACCTGCTGGTCGCGACGGTCATCGGCGACGGCGAGGCCGAGACCGGCCCGCTCGCGACGAGCTGGCACTCGAACAAGTTCGTCGACCCCCGGACGGACGGCGTCGTGCTGCCGATCCTGCACCTCAACGGGTACAAGATCGCGAACCCGACGGTCCTCGCGCGCATCCCCGAGGAGGAGCTCCTCGACCTCATGCGGGGCTACGGCCACAAGCCGTACGTGTTCACGGGCGGGTTCGACCAGGAGGACCACGCCGCGGTGCACGCCCGGTTCGCGGCGCTGCTCGACGAGGTGCTCGACGAGATCGCCGCGATCAAGGCCCGCGCGGCGGACGGCGACGAGACCCGGCCGCAGTGGCCGATGATCGTGTTCCGCACCCCGAAGGGCTGGACGTGCCCGCCGGTCATCGACGGCAAGCAGGTCGAGGACTCGTGGCGCTCGCACCAGGTCCCGCTCGCGAGCGCGCGCGACACCGAGGAGCACCTCCAGGTGCTCGACGGCTGGCTGCGCTCGTACCGCGCGGAGGAGCTGTTCGACGACGGCGGGCGCCTCGTCGAGGACGTCGCCTCGCTGTCCCCCGGGGGCACCCTGCGCATGAGCGACAACCCGCACACCAACGGCGGCCTGCTGCTCAAGGACCTGCGGCTGCCCGACTTCCGGGACTTCGCGGTCGACGTGCCCGTGCCGGGCGGCTCGATCAGCGAGGCGACGCGCGTGCTGGGCCAGTGGCTCACCGAGGTCATCCGCCTCAACCCCGACAACTTCCGGATCTTCGGGCCCGACGAGACGGCGTCCAACCGCCTGCAGGCCGTGTTCGACGTGACGGACAAGGTCTGGAACGCGGAGTACGTCAGCGACAAGGTCGACGACCACCTCGGCCGCGTCGGGCGGGTCGTCGAGATGCTGTCCGAGCACCAGTGCCAGGGCTGGCTCGAGGGGTACCTGCTGACCGGGCGCCACGGCCTGTTCAACTGCTACGAGGCGTTCATCCACATCATCGACTCGATGTTCAACCAGCACGCGAAGTGGCTCAAGGTCACCGACGACATCCCGTGGCGCCGGCCCATCGCGAGCCTGAACTACCTGCTGTCGAGCCACGTGTGGCGCCAGGACCACAACGGGTTCAGCCACCAGGACCCGGGCTTCATCGACCACGTGGTCAACAAGAAGTCCGAGATCGTCCGCGTCTACCTGCCGCCGGACGCGAACACGCTGCTCTCGACGTACGACCACTGCCTGCGCAGCCGGCAGTACGTCAACGTCGTCGTCTCCGGCAAGCAGCCGGCGCCGAACTTCCTGACGATGGACCAGGCCGTCGCGCACTGCACGCGCGGCCTCGGGATCTGGGACTGGGCCGGCACCGAGCGGCCCGGCGAGGACCCGGACGTCGTGCTGGGCTGCGCGGGCGACGTGCCGACGCTCGAGGTCCTGGCGGCGGCGGACATCCTGCGCCAGGAGCTCCCGGACCTCAAGGTGCGCGTGGTCAACGTCGTCGACCTCATGCGTCTGCAGGACGAGCGTGAGCACCCGCACGGGCTCTCGGACCGCGACTTCGACACGCTGTTCACGACCGACAAGCCGGTCGTGTTCGCGTACCACGGCTACCCGTGGCTCATCCACCGCCTCACCTACCGCCGCAAGGGCCACTCCAACATCCACGTGCGCGGGTACAAGGAGGAGGGCACGACGACGACGCCGTTCGACATGGTCATGCTCAACGACCTCGACCGCTTCCACCTGGTCATGGACGTCATCGACCACACCCCGGGGCTGCGCTCGAAGGCAGCGAGCCTGCGCCAGCGCATGGACGACCGGCGCATCGAGGCCCGCGAGTACACGCGCCGGCACGGGGAGGACATCCCCGAGGTGCGCGACTGGGTCTGGCCCGACGCGGGCGAGACCGGCCGGGACGAGAGCGGCACGCAGTACGACCGCGCGACCGCCGCGACCGGCGGCGACAACGAGTGACGCACCGGGGCGTCGGGACCACCGTCCCGGCGCCCCGTCCGCGTCCCCCGTCCCCGGCACCCCGGGGACCAGCACAGAGAGAAGCCGTCCCGTGGCCCGCAGCATCTACCTGACCTCCTCCGAGGGCGAGACCGGCAAGTCGACCGTCGCGCTCGGGCTCGTCGACCTCCTCACGCGCACCGTGCAGCGGGTCGGGGTGTTCCGGCCCGTGGCCCGCTCGACGGACACGCGCGACTACGTCCTCGAGCTGCTGCTCGCGCACGACGGCGTCGACCTCGCGTACGACGACTGCGTCGGGGTGACCTACGAGCAGGTGCACGCGGACCCCGAGGCGGCGCTCGCCGAGATCGTCCAGCGCTACCACGCGGTCGAGCGCCAGTGCGACGCCGTCGTGATCGTGGGCACCGACTACACCGACGTCGCCGGCCCGACCGAGCTCGCGTACAACGCGCGGATCGCCGCGAACCTCGGCGCTCCCGTCCTGCTCGTCGTCAGCGGCTACGGCCGCACCCCCGACGCGGTGCGCCAGGCCGCCGAGGTCTCGCTGTCCGAGCTCGAGGCGAACCACGCGCACGCGATCGCGGTCGTCGCGAACCGCTGCGACCCCGGCGCGCTCGACACGGTGCGGGCGGCCCTCGGCTCGCAGGTCCCCGCGTGGGCGCTGCCCGAGGAGCCGTTCCTCTCGGCGCCGACCGTCCGCCAGCTCATGGAGTCCGTGGGCGGCCACCTCACGGTCGGCGACGAGGAGCTGCTGTCCCGTGAGGTCGTCGACGTGCTCGTCGGCGCGATGTCGATCGAGCACCTGCTCGACCGGCTGCACGACGGCGTCGTCGTCATCACCCCGGGCGACCGCTCCGACATCCTGCTCGGCCTGCTCACCGCGCACGCCGCCGACGGCTTCCCGTCGCTGTCCGGGATCATCCTCAACGGCGGCTTCTACCCGCCGCCGACCGTGGCGCGCCTCGTCGAGGGCCTCGGTGCACGCCTGCCGATCATCCGCACGGACCTCGGGACGTTCCGCAGCGCGAGCGCCGCCGCACGCACCCGGGGCCGGCTGAGCGGCGACTCGCAGCGCAAGGTCGACCTCGCGCTCGCGCTGTTCGAGAAGCACGTCGACGGGCCCGCGCTGCTCGCGGCGCTCGAGGTGCCGCGCGTCGAGGTCGTCACGCCGCTCATGTTCGAGTACGAGCTGCTCGACCGGGCGCGCTCCTCGCGCCAGAAGATCGTGCTCCCCGAGGGCAACGACGACCGCATCCTGCGCGCCGCGTCGACGCTGCTCCAGCGCGGCGTCGCCGAGATCACGCTGCTCGGCGACGAGACCGCGATCCGGGCCCGCGGCGTCGAGCTCGGGCTGCGGCTCGGCGACGCGCACGTCGTGGACCCCGCGTCGGGCGAGCTCTTCGAGCGCTTCGCCGCCGAGTACACCGAGCTGCGCCGGCACAAGGGCATGACGCTCGACCGGGCCCGCGAGATCGTCGCGGACGTGTCGTACTTCGGCACGATGATGGTCCAGCTCGGGCTCGCGGACGGCATGGTCTCGGGCGCGCTGCACACCACGGCGCACACGATCAAGCCGTCGTTCGAGATCATCAAGACCGTCCCGGGCGTCTCGATCGTCTCGTCGGTGTTCCTCATGTGCCTCGAGGACCGGGTGCTCGTGTACGGCGACTGCGCGGTCAACCCGGACCCGACGGCCGAGCAGCTCGCCGACATCGCGATCTCCTCGGCGGCGACCGCGAGCCAGTTCGGCATCGAGCCGCGCGTCGCGATGCTCTCGTACTCGACGGGCGCGTCGGGCTCGGGCGCGGACGTCGACAAGGTCCGCCGCGCCACCGAGCTCGTGCGCGAGCGCCGCCCGGACCTCAGCGTCGAGGGCCCCATCCAGTACGACGCAGCGGTCGACGCCTCGGTCGCGCAGACCAAGATGCCCGACTCCGCGGTCGCGGGCCGGGCCACGGTGTTCGTCTTCCCCGACCTGAACACCGGCAACAACACCTACAAGGCGGTCCAGCGCTCCGCGGGCGCCGTCGCCGTCGGCCCCGTGCTGCAGGGCCTGCGCAAGCCGGTCAACGACCTCTCGCGCGGGGCCCTGGTGCAGGACATCGTCAACACCGTCGCGATCACCGCGATCCAGGCGCAGGCGCTCGACGCCCTCCGCGCGAACGACCCGGAAGGCCCCCAGTGAGCACCCACGTCCTCGTCATCAACTCCGGCTCGTCCTCGATCAAGTACCAGCTGATCGACGTTGACACGCACGACGCCCTGGCCACGGGGCTCGTCGAGCGGATCGGGCAGCCGACCGGGAAGCTCAAGCACACCGGCCCCGCGGGCACGACCGAGCTCGAGCAGCCCGTGCCGGACCACGAGGCCGGCATGGCGATGGTCCTCGGGCTGTTCGAGGAGCACGGCCCGCGGCTCGTCGAGTCGGAGCTCACGGCCGTCGGCCACCGCATCGTGCAGGGCGGCAGCATCTTCGCCGGGCCCGCGGTCATCGACGACGCGGTCCTCCAGCAGATCGACGACCTCTCGTCGCTCGCGCCGCTGCACAACCCCGCGAACGTCTCGGGCGTGAAGGCCGCGCGGCACGCGTTCCCGTCGACCCCGCACGTCGCGGTCTTCGACACCGCGTTCCACAGCACGCTCGAACCCGCCGCGTACGAGTACGCGATCGACCGCGAGGTGGCCCGCCGGTACGCGATCCGCCGCTACGGCGCGCACGGCACCTCGCACCTGTACGTCTCGCGCCGGACGGCCGCGTTCCTCGGCAAGGACCCGGCCGACCTGAACGTCATCGTGCTGCACCTCGGCAACGGCGCGTCGGCGACCGCGGTCCGCGGCGGGCGGTCGGTCGAGACGTCGATGGGCCTGACGCCGCTCGAGGGCCTCGTCATGGGCACGCGCTCGGGCGACATCGACCCCGCGGTGCTGTTCCACCTCGCGCGCGTCGCCGGGATGTCGATCGACGAGCTCGACGACCTGCTCAACCGCCGCTCCGGGATGCTCGGGCTCGCCGGGCACACCGACATGCGCGACGTGCACGCGGCCGTCGACGCGGGCGACGAGAACGCCCGCACCGCGCTCGACGTGTACTACCACCGGATCAAGGGCTACGTCGGCAGCTACTACGCGCACCTCGGCCGGGTCGACGCGGTCGTGTTCACCGCGGGGATCGGCGAGAACGACCGTCACGTCCGGGCCGGCGCGCTCGCGGGCCTCGAGCGCCTCGGCATCGAGGTCGACCCCGAGCGCAACGCGGGCCGGATCACCGGGGAGACCGTCATCTCGCCCGAGGGGGCCGAGGTCGCCGTCCTCGTCATCCCGACGAACGAGGAGCTCGAGATCGCCCGCCAGGCGGTCGAGACGATCTCGGCGGGCTGACGTCCGCACCAGGCTGCACGGGCGGGCGTGCATGCCCATGGTCGCGTCCGGACATCCTCCGGTCGCGGCAGTCCGCGTGCGCGCCCCACGCGTGGGCGTGCGCCGGGCCGAGGAACCGGCTCGGCTCGTCAGTCCTCGTCGTCCGCCGGCTGCTCGAACGCCGGCACGTGGCGCGGGGTGCGCGCGGCCACCTCGGGTCGCAGCCGGTCGGCGAGGAACGCCACGACACGCTCCAGGACCGGCACGGGGTCGACCCCGACGAGGCAGTGGTCGGCGCCCGGGACGACGTCGAGCGTCACGTCGGGTGCGCCGGCGGCGACGAGGTCGTCGCGCAGGCGCCGGCTCAGCGCGGGCGGGACGGTGCGGTCGGCGTCGCCGGTCACGAGCAGGACCGGGGGCTGCGGCGCGCCCCACGAACCGGCGAACAGGTGCAGCGACGCGCGCTGGCTCGTCTCGTCGTCCGCGAGGTCGGCCGGGCGCCCGCCGAGCAGGCGCGCCTCCGGGGTGTCGGCCTCCTGCTCCGGGGTGAGCCCTTTGCTCGCGACCTGCGCGACGAGGTCCGTCGGCGTGTACAGCAGGACGAGCGCCTGGACCCGGCCCCCGATGCTGCCGTACCCCGCGAGCGCTGCGGCCCCGGCGAGGTGTCCGCCGGCGCTCTCGCCCGCGAGCGCGAACCGGTCCGCGTCGAGCCCCAGGGGCACGGCGTGCAGGCGCAGGTGGCGGACCGCGGCCGACACGTCGTCGAGAGGCCCGGGGAACCGCGCCTCACCCGAGAGCCGGTAGTCCACCGTCGAGACCGCCAGTCCCGCGCCCACGAGCGCCGCGAACAGCCACCGCTCGGGCCACCCCTCGGGGGTCGAGCGCCGGTGCCCCTCCTCCCACCCGCCGCCGTGCACCCACACGACGCACGGCCAGCCGGTCGGTGGCACGTCGCCGGCCGGCACGTGTAGGTCGAGCAGCAGCGGGCGGACGCCGCGGATCAGCGAGTACGCGACGTCCAGCCGGCTCCGGGCACCCGGCACGACCCCCGCGACGTGCGGGGGCAGCAGGTTCCGCCCGAACGTCGGCACCGCGTACCCGGACAGGTCGACCGGCCCGCGCGCGTCCGCCGCGGCGGTCGCCTGCCACCCCGCCTGGACGCTGCCCGCAGGAGCCGCACCGCCGCCCGCCGCACCGCCCTCCGCGACAGCGCCGTCCGCCGAACCACCCGTCACGCCCGCCACACCGCCCGTCGCAGCCGCCGCACCGCCGCCCGCCGCACCGCCCTCCGCCGCGCCGCCGTCCGCCGAACCACCCGTCACGGCCGGCGCAGCGCCTTCATGACCCGCAGCGCGCCGGTCAGCATCGCCGTCCACTGCTCGGCGTCGAGCTCGTAGACCCGCCGGAGGCCCACGCCCGGCAGCCCGGCGAACCCGTGCACGCCGCGCTGCACGGCGACGGTCTGGGGCGCGGTCGTCGCCCACAGGCCCTCGGGTCCGTGCCGGTGCCCCATGCCGGACTGCCCCCGCCCGCCCTGCGGCGCACCGAGCGAGGACCACGCCGCGGCGTACCCCTCGTTGACGTTGACCGTGCCCGCGCGCACCCGGGCGGCGAGCGCGGCCCCGCGCCGGCCGCTGCGCGTCCACACGCTCGCGTTGAGGCCGAGCTCGCTGTCGTTCATCGCGGCGACGGCCTCGTCGTCGGAGGCGACGCGGTACACGGACACGACCGGCCCGAACGTCTCCTCGCGGTGCACCCGGGCGTCCTCGGTGACCCCGTCGAGGATCGTGGGCTCGTAGAAGAACGGCCCGAGGTCGGTGCGGTGCACGCCGCCCGCGAGCACGCGCGCGCCGTGGGTCAGGGCGTCCTCGACGTGCTCGACGACGGTCGCGAGCTGAGCGGCCGACGTGAGCGACCCGACGTCGGCCACGTAGTCGAGCCCGGCGCCGAGCGACAGCGCGCGCGTGCGGCGGACGAACGCCGCGAGGTACTCGTCGGCGACCGCCTCGTGCACGTAGAGGCGCTCGATGGACACGCACAGCTGGCCCGTGCTCGCGAAGCACGCCCGCACCGCACCTTCCGCGGCCGTCTCGACGTCGACGTCGTCCGCGACGTACATCGGGTTCTTGCCGCCGAGCTCGAGCGTCGCGGGAATCAGCCGTTCCGCGGCCTGACGGGCGACGACCCGGCCGGTCGCGGTCGACCCCGTGAAGCTGACCTGGTCGACGTGCTCGACGACCGCAGCGCCGACGGACGGCCCGTCGCCGACCACGACCTGCAGCACCCCGGGCGGCAGGCCCGCGGCCTCGAGCTGCTCGGCGGCCCACAGCGCCGTGAGCGCCGTCTGCGGGTCGGGGCGCAGCACCACGGCGTTGCCCGCGACGAGCGCCGGCAGAACGTCGCTGAGAGCGAGGGTCAGCGGGAAGTTCCAGGGCGCGATGACGCCGACGACCCCGAGCGGGTGGCGCAGCACGCGCGCGCCCGTGAGCCCGGGAAGGATGCCGCCGCTGCGCCGGGCCGCGAGGTAGGCGCGGGCCTTGACGGCGTAGTGCCGCGCGACGAGCGCGACGTCGACGACCTCCTCGTACGCGCTGGCCCGGGACTTGCCGTTCTCGAGCTGGACCAGGTCGAGGACGTCGCTCTGGTTCGCGAGGACGAGGTCGTGCAGGCGCAGGAGCACCTCGGCGCGACGGCGCAGCGGGAGCGCGGCCCACGTGTGCTGCGCGCGGCGCGCGGACCGGACGGCGCGCGCGACGTCGTCGGGCGTCGAGAGCGGTACGGCCGCGATCGGGCCACCCGTGAACGGTGCGTACGTCGTGCGCGTCTCGTGGCCCGGCGACGTCACGACGCGCGCGAGGAGCGTGCGGACGTCGTCGGGCTCGAGCACGTACGTCGCGAGCGGGTCGGTCTCCGGGTCGATCAGCTGGACGTGCTCGTCGTCGTGCGCCATCCGGCCAGCGTAACCGGGCATCCCGGGCACCGGCAGGCACCGGCACGGACCGGCAGCGACCCGCCGCGCTCGCCCCGCGCCCGGCCGCGCGGGCGCCCCGACGTGCGTCAGTGCGGCTGGTACGGCGAGACGACGACCTCGACGCGCTGGAGCTCCTTGAGGTCCGAGTAGCCCGTCGTCGCCATCGAGCGCCGCAGCGCCCCGATGAGGTTGAGCGTGCCGTCCGCGGTGTGGCCGGGGCCGAAGAGCACCTGCTCGAGCGTGCCCGACGAGCCGACGCGGACGCGCTCACCGCGCGGGAGCTCCGGGTGGTGCGCCTCGGGCCCCCAGTGCCAGCCCTGGCCTGGCGCCTCGGTCGCGCGCGCGAGCGCCGCACCGAGCATCACCGCGTCCGCGCCGCACGCGATGGCCTTGACGATGTCGCCCGAGCGCCCGACGCCCCCGTCGGCCATGACGTGCACGTAGCGCCCGCCCGACTCGTCGAGGTAGTCGCGCCGCGCCGCCGCGACGTCCGCGACCGCGGTCGCCATCGGGGCGTGGATGCCGAGCGACGTGCGCGTGGTGTGCGCGGCGCCGCCGCCGAAGCCCACGAGCACCCCCGCCGCGCCGGTCCGCATGAGGTGCAGCGCCGCCGTGTACGTCGAGGCGCCGCCGACGATGACCGGTACGTCGAGCTCGTAGATGAAGCGCTTGAGGTTGAGCGGCTCCGCGCGGCCCGAGACGTGCTCGGCCGAGACCGTGGTCCCGCGGATGACGAACAGGTCGACGCCGGCGTCGACGACGACCTTGGAGAACTCGCGCGTGCGCTGCGGCGACAGCGCACCCGCGACCGTCACGCCCGCGGCGCGGATCTCCTTGAGGCGCAGCGCGATGAGGTCGGCGTCGATCGGCGCGGCGTAGATCTCCTGCATGCGGGCCGTCGCGTCCGCGCTGTCGAGCTCGGCGATCTCCGCGAGGAGCGGCTCCGGCGACTCGTAGCGCGTCCAGATGCCCTCGAGGTCGAGCACCCCGAGCCCGCCGGCCCGGCCGAGCGCGACCGCCGTCGCGGGGCTCATGACCGAGTCCATCGGCGCGGCGACCACCGGGAGCTCGAACTGGTAGGCGTCGATCTGCCAGCTGACCGAGACCTCCTCGGGGTCGCGCGTGCGCCGCGAGGGCACCACCGCGATGTCGTCGAAGGAGTACGCGCGGCGTCCCCGCTTGCCGCGGCCGATCTCGATCTCGTTGCTCACCGGTCCAGGTTACCGGCGTGCCGTCCCGCTCCGTGTCGGTGCCCGCTGGCACTGTGGGCGCGAGCCGCGGCGCAGGTGGCCGTGGGCCGGGCGCAGGTGGGCGCAGGTGGGCGCGGGTGGACGCGGGTGGACGCGGCTCACGGTGCGGGTGGCCCGCCACGGCGCGGACCGCGCGGCCGGCCGCGGGGGCAGGACGAGCAGGGCGAGCGAGGAGCACGACGATGAGCTGGACGCAGGGCCCGCTGGTGGGCTTCGACACCGAGACGACCGGCGTCGACGTCGAGCACGACCGCATCGTCACCGCCGCGCTCGTGCGCCGCGACGCGCACGGGACCCACGTGCGGACCTGGCTGATCGACCCGGGCGTCGAGATCCCCGCCGAGGCGGCCGCGATCCACGGCATCTCGACCGAGCACGCCCGCACGCACGGCGCGGCACCGGCGGGTGCGCTCGAGGAGATCGCGACCGAGCTCGCCGCCGCGCTGCGCGAGGGCACGCCCGTCGTCGCCTACAACGCGTCGTTCGACCTGTGCCTGCTCGACGCCGAGCTGCACCGCCACGGCCTGCGCCCGGTCTCCGCGCGCCTGGGTCGCGCCGTCGGGCCCGTGATCGACCCGCTCGTGCTGGACCGTCACGAGGACCGCTACCGGCCCGGGCGGCGCAAGCTCGTCGACCTGTGCGGGCACTACGAGGTCGTCGACCCGGGCGCCCTGCACACCGCCGACGTCGACGTCGTCGCGACGCTCGACGTGCTCGACCGGCTCGTCGGCCGGTTCCCGCACCTGCGCACGCTCGACCTCGAGACGCTGCACGAGTACCAGGTGACCGCGCACCGGGCGTGGGCCGAGAGCTTCAACGCGTGGCGCGCGGGCCGCGGGCTCGAGGGCCCGGGCGCGGAGACGACGTGGCCGACGCGCACCCCGGCCGTGCAGGCACCCGTGGGCGTGCCGGCGCCCGTGGGCTGAGCGGCGGCGTTCGGCCGCGCAGCCCGGGACGCGTCCGGCGCACGACCCGGTGCGCTTCCGGACGCCCCGCAGGACGCGGGCACTCAGCGGGCCCCGAGCACGACGACGCCGGGCCGCCCGCGTGGGGCGACCCGGCGTCGGCAGGCGTCAGCGCGAGGCGTAGTTCGGCGCCTCGGAGATCATCTGCACGTCGTGCGGGTGCGACTCCTTGAGCCCCGCCGACGTGATGCGCACGAACTTGCCGCGCTCCTGGAGCTCGGGGACGGTCCGCGCGCCGACGTAGAACATCGACTGGTGCAGGCCGCCGACGAGCTGGTGCGAGACCGCCCCGAGCGGGCCGCGGTACGGGACCTGGCCCTCGATGCCCTCGGTGATGATCTCGTCGTCGGCGAGGTCGCCCTGGAAGTAGCGGTCCTTGGAGTACGAGCGGCGGTCGCCGCGCGACTGCATCGCACCGAGCGACGCCATGCCGCGGTAGCGCTTGAACTGCTTGCCGTTGACGAACACGAGGTCGCCCGGGGACTCGTCGCACCCGGCGAGCAGCCCGCCGAGCATGACCGAGTCCGCACCGGCGACGAGCGCCTTGGCGATGTCGCCCGAGTACTGCAGGCCGCCGTCGCCGATCACGGGCACCCCGGCGGGCTTCGCGGCGAGCGACGCCGCGTAGATCGCGCTGACCTGCGGCACACCGACACCGGCGACCACGCGCGTCGTACAGATCGAGCCCGGCCCGACGCCGACCTTGACCGCGTCGACGCCCGCGTCGACGAGCGCCTGGGCGCCCTCACGCGTCGCGATGTTGCCGCCGATGACCTGGACACCGCGCGTCGCGGGGTCGGACTTGATCCTGCGGACCATGTCGAGCATGAGGCGCGCGTGCCCGTTGGCGGTGTCGACGACGAGCACGTCGACCCCCGCCTCGACGAGCGTCGTGACGCGGTCCCACGCGTCGCCGAAGAACCCGACCGCGGCACCGACGACGAGCCGGCTCTCGCTGTCCTTCGTGGCGAGCGGGTACTGCTCGGACTTCACGAAGTCCTTGACGGTGATGAGCCCGCGCAGGACGCCCGCGGCGTCGACCAGCGGGAGCTTCTCGATCTTGTGCTTCGCGAGCAGGGCCGCGGCGTCGTCGCGCTCGATCCCCACGGGCGCCGTGATGAGCGGCATCGGGGTCATGACCTCGCGGACGGTGCGCGTCTCGTACTCCGAGGACGGCACGAAGCGCAGGTCGCGGTTGGTGATGATGCCGAGCAGGCGCTGCCCGTCGTCGACGACCGGCAGGCCCGAGACCCGGTACTTGCCGCACAGCGCGTCGAGCTCGGCGAGCGACGCGTCCGGCGCGACCGTGACCGGGTCGGTGACCATCCCGGACTCGGAGCGCTTGACGAGCTCGACCTGGTGCGCCTGGTCGTGGATCGAGAGGTTGCGGTGCAGGATCCCTATGCCGCCCTGGCGGGCCATCGCGATCGCCATGCGCGACTCGGTGACGGTGTCCATCGCCGCCGACAGCAGCGGGATCGCGATCGAGATCTCGCGCGTGAGGCGGGTCGTGGTGTCGACCTCGCTCGGGATGACGTCCGTCTCCCCGGGGAGGAGGAGCACGTCGTCGTAGGTGAGGCCGATGTAGCCGAACGGGTCGGCCGGCGCAACGGATCCGGGGGTGCCAGCGTCGCTCATCCGGCGATGATACGCCGCAGGGTCCGGCCGTCCGCGGTGCCGCCCGTCACACGGACAGCGCCCGGAACGGGCCCCGACCGAGCGGCGGGACGGGACCGGACCGAGCCGCGGGACGGGTCAGGACCGAGCCCTGGGACGGGTCACGGCCGAGCCGCGGGACGGGTCGCGACCGGCCCTGGGACGCGTCAGCGGATGAGACCCCGGCGCAGACCGATCGCCACGGCCTGCGCGCGGTCGGCCGCACCGAGCTTGCGGAACAGCCGTCGTGCGTGCGTCTTGACGGTGTCCTCGGAGAGGAAGAGCTCGGCGCCGATCTGGGAGTTCGACCGGCCGTTGCTCATGCCGATGAGCACCTCGATCTCGCGCTTGGTGAGCGAGACCGTCTCGGGTGCGTGCGCCTGCGCGGGGACCTCGGTGAGCGCCTCGATGACGCCCGTCGCCGGTTCGGTGCGCGCGCCGACCGGGACGGCGGCGGGCAGGACCGGGGTCGCGAGGACGTGCGCGGCGACCGCGGAGAGCTCCGCGCGGCCGACGTCGGGGGCGAGGTAGCCGCGGGCGCCGATCGCGATGGCCCGGTCGAGGGCGACCTCGTCACCGGGCGTCGCGAGCAGCACGACCGTGGTGGCGCCCGAGACCGAGCGCAGCCGGCGGATCGCCTCGATGGGACCGACGCCACCGAGGTGCGCGTCGAGCAGCACGATGGTCGGCGGCATGCGCCTCGCGAGGGTCACCAGCTCGTCGACCGAGGCCGCGGCCCGGACAGGTGCGAGCGAGGGGACCCCGAGGGCCGTCAGGACGAGGCGCTCGCGCACCGTCGTCGAGCCGTGACAGACCACGACTCCAGCCATCAGATCCCTCCTCCTGGCCGCGGAGCATCCGTCGGCCGTCGACTGTGTATCGACGCAGCGCTCCGCAAGGTTAGTCCACCGAACGGGTGAAAGGACGGGTCCGGGGGCCCAAAGCTGGACAGATGTCCGTCACGAGCTCACGGCCAGGACCTCGTGCAACAGGCCCGGGAGGGAGCGCGACCGGTGCACCGTCCGGTCGAGCGGGACGTGCTCCGCGGCGGCGTCGTCGGGCACGTGCACGAACTGCGGGACGTGCGGGTGCGCCGCCGCGAGCGCCGCGACGACGGCGAGCTCGGGTGCGGTCTGGGTGGTGACGAGCACGACCGCCGCGGGCCGCGTCATGGTGGCGATCTCCACGAGACGGTTCTGCTCGACGCGCCCGGCCACGATGCGCGCGTCGACCGACCGCTCCGCGAACGCGGCGGCGAGCATGTGCAGCACGAGGGGGCGCTCCTCCCCCGGCGGAGCGAGCAGCAGCACGACCCGGCGTCCGGCGACGTGGGCGTTCTGCAGCGGCGCCGTGCGCGCGCGCAGCCCGGCGAGCACCGCGGCGACGACGAGGCCGTCGGCGTCCTCCCCCGCCCGGGCGAGGACGGTGCGCGACGCGATGGCGTGCCGCGCCGGCTCGACGAGCTCGGTCCACCACGCCATGACGCCGCCGGGCTCGGGCGGCGAGAGCAGCCGCCGCACCCCGGCCTCGTCTCCGCGCAGCGCCGCGTCGACGACGAGCGTGGGGCTCGCGGGTGCGGCGGTCTCGCGATGTCCGGCCGGGGCGGCGGGGCGAGGCGCAGCGGGGGCCGTGAGGCCGTCGACGTCGGGGTGCACGTGCGACTCGCGCGCGACGCGGGCGGCCTCGGACGGCGCGACGCCGTCGAGCGTGAGCCCGCGCATGACGAGCAGGCGCGCGACGTCCTCGGCGGTGTAGCGCCGGTGGGAGCCGGCGGAGTGCGCTGAGGGTCCCAGGTCGTAGCGCCGGTCCCAGGTCCGCAGGGTCGCCGGGGCGACCCCGAGCCGCCGGGCGACGGCGGCGACGGTCAGCGCCGGAGCCTCACCCGCGCCGGGCGGCGACGGGTCTGCGGACGCCGAGCCGGACTCGTCCGCGGTTGCCATGAAGCGATTGTGCCCAGGTCCTGACGCGGTCGCCAACGCGTTCCGGGAGCGAGTCGGGCACGTGACCAAGTTGGTCAGGTGCGCCCCGTCCCTGAAGCGTTATCGAACAGGGGGCTTGAACAACTTCTGACGCGGTTGTAGTGTCTCGCTTCAGACGCAGCAGATCAGGGCTTCCCAGCCCGGATCTCTCGTCGACACAACTTCCGCCCGCGGGACCCCCGCCGGCGCACAGCTCGTCAAGGAGGACCTCATGGCTGAGATCTCGCGCTTGCCCGGACCGGTGATGGACCTGTGGGAGTGGCAGTTCGAGGGCGCCTGCCGCGACGCCGACGAGAACCTGTTCTTCCACCCGGAGGGTGAGCGCGGCTCGGCCCGCCGTCGCCGCGCGGAGGCCGCCAAGGCCATCTGCGCCACGTGCCCCGTGCTCAAGGAGTGCCGCGAGCAGTCGCTCGCCGTCCGCGAGCCGTACGGCGTCTGGGGCGGGCTCTCCGAGGACGAGCGTGCCGCGATCCTCGCCCGGCCGTCGACGCGCCAGGCCGCCGTCTGACGCACGCGCCGCACCCGCACGACCGCCCGCTCACCGCGGGCCCACGTCGCCGAAGCCCCTCCTGGTTCTGCCGGAGGGGCTTCGTGCATGTCCGGGCCCGCTGGGCTCCGCGCCGAGTCGGGCCACGGGCACGCACGTCGCCGGCCACGACCCGCGGCTCGCACGCCCCGGCGCGCTCGGCCCTTGGCGATGCGTTCGACCCGTGCACGACGAAGCCCCTCCCGGCCAGGCCGGGAGGGGCTTCGTCACGCGGTCAGCAGCGCTGACCGGGCGTCAGCTGACGACGACCGCGAGGATGTCGCGCGCCGAGAGGATGAGGTACTCCTCGCCGGAGTACTTGACCTCGGTGCCGCCGTACTTGCTGTAGATGACCTTGTCGCCCACGGCCACGTCCAGCGGGACGCGGTTGCCGTTGTCGTCGACGCGACCGGGACCGACCGCCAGGACCTCGCCCTCCTGGGGCTTCTCCTTGGCGCTGTCCGGGATGACGAGACCGGACGCCGTGGTCTGCTCGGCCTCGAGGGCCTTGACGACGATGCGGTCCTCGAGCGGCTTGATGGAGACCGACACAGCGGACCTCCCCTTCGCATGTGAGTTCTTCAGTGATGTCCAGGACGCACCGTGTGGCTCGCCCGTCGTCGCGGGTGCCGGGGAGCCGGCCGGTGCTGCTGGCACACTCGACCTGAGAGTGCCAGCGCGCCTCACTCTAGGAAGCGGTTAGCACTCGGTCAAGGCGAGTGCCAGACCGGTGCGGCGGCCCGGCCTGCGCGCCACGCCGGGCAGCCCTGCCGGAGCGGGCGTGGAAGGATCGCCGCATGGACGCCACCGGCCTCGCCAAGCTCCTGAGCCCGACGGGCTGGGCGCTGCTGAGCGCCCTGCCCCCCTACGACGAGCACCGCGCGATGGCCCTGTCGGAGCGGCTGCGCAAGGAGGGCGTCGACGCCGAGCTCGTGGCCGCCGCGCTCACCCAGTCCCGGCTCCGGGCCAAGGCGCACGCCAAGTTCGGTGACTTCGCCGACGGCATGCTCTTCACCCCCGCGGGCCTCGAGCAGGCGACCCGGCTCGTCGTCGCCGCGCACCACGCGCGCCGCTACACCGCCGCCGGGATCACCAAGGTCGCCGACCTCACGTCGGGCGTGGGGGCCGACTCCATGGCGTTCGCGAGCATGGGGCTCACGGTGCTCGCGACCGACGTCGACGAGGTCACCGCGTCGGTCGCGACCGTCAACCTGCGCCACTTCCCCGAGGCCGAGGTCCGGCACGGCGACGGGCTCGTGACCGACTTCGCCGGGGAAGGCGTCGACGGGCTCTACGCCGACCCCGCACGGCGCACCTCCTTGGGCAGCCGGGTGTTCGACCCGAACGCCTACGCGCCCTCGCTCGACGCCCTGCTCGCGCTGCGCGCCACCGTGCCGTCGCTCGGGCTCAAGCTCGGGCCCGGGCTGCCGCACAGCGCGCTGCCCGACGACGCCGAGGCGCAGTGGGTCTCGGTCGACGGCGACGTCGTCGAGGTCGGGCTCTGGTTCGGCCCGCTCGCGCCCGAGGGGCCGGGCCGCAGCGCGCTCGTGCTCGGCGCCGGCGGCACGCACGTGCTCCGCAGCGGACCCGACGGCCCGCCGGTCCCCGACGTGGGGCCTGTCGGCGGCTACCTCTACGAGCCCGACGGCGCCGCGATCCGCGCCGGGCTCGTCGGCGAGGTCGCCGCGCGCGTGCACGGACGGCTCGTGGACCGCACCATCGCCTACGTGACGTCCGACGCGCTCCACGACAGCCCCGTCGCCACCGCCTACCGGGTGCACGACACGCTGCCCTTCGGCCTCAAGCGGCTGCGCACCTACCTGCGTGAGCGCGGCGTCGGCCGCCTCACGATCAAGAAGCGCGGCACCGCGGTCGTGCCCGAGCAGCTCCGGCGCCAGCTCGACCTGCGCGGCCCGCACGAGTCGACGATCGTGCTCACGCGCGTCGCCGGGACGCAGCAGGTGCTCGTCGTCGAGCCGGTGCTCTCGACCGGTGGGGGCGAGCAGACAGCCGGCGGCGACGCGGCCGGCTCGGGAGAGGACCGCGCATGAACCGCCTCGAGCTGCCGTTCGCGCGGTCGGCGCGCTCGTCGGTCGGGCTCGAGTGGGAGCTCGCGCTCGTCGACGCCGACTCGGGCGACCTGCGGCAGGTCGCCCAGACGGTGCTCGACGCGGTGCGGCCCGCGGACGGCCGCGAGCACCCGGCGATCCGCCAGGAGCTGCTGCTCAACACGGTCGAGGTCGTCTCGGGCGTGTGCCGGACCGTCGGGGAGGCCGGCGCCGACCTCGCGCGCGCGATCGAGGAGGTCCGCGCGGTCACGGACCCCCTGCGCGTCGAGCTCATGTGCGCGGGCACGCACCCGTTCGCGCGGTGGGCGCAGCAGAAGGTCACCGACAAGCAGCGGTACGCGACGCTCATCGACCGCACGCAGTGGTGGGGCCGGCAGATGCTCATCTACGGCGTGCACGTCCACGTCGGCATCGAGGACCGCGCCAAGGTCCTGCCGATCTCGCGCGCGCTGCTCACGTGCTTCGCGCACCTGCAGTCGCTCTCGGCGTCGAGCCCGTTCTGGGGCGGGCGCGACACGGGGTACGCGTCGAACCGTGCGCTGATGTTCCAGCAGCTGCCGACCGCGGGCCTGCCGTTCCAGTTCGAGCGCTGGGAGCAGCTCGAGGACTACGTCGCCGACATGCTGCACACGGGCGTGATCGACGCGTTCGACGAGGTGCGCTGGGACGTGCGGCCGTCGCCGCGGTTCGGCACGATCGAGACCCGCGTGTGCGACGGCGCCTCGAACCTGCTCGAGGTCACGGCGCTGGCGGCGCTCACGCACTGCCTCGTCGAGCACTTCTCCTCGATGCTCGACCGCGGCGAGGCGCTCCCGACGATGCAGCCCTGGTTCGTCCAGGAGAACAAGTGGCGCTCGGCGCGCTACGGCATGGACGCGATCGTCATCGTGAACGCCGCGGGCGACGAGGAGCTCGTGACGGACGCGGTCGAGCGTCTGCTCGTCGAGCTCGCGCCGGTCGCGGAGCGGCTCGGCTGCACGGCGGAGCTCGACGCGGTGCGCGTCATCCTGCGGCGCGGGGCGTCGTACCAGCGCCAGCGCGCGGTCGCCCGGCGGCACGGCGGCGAGCTCGACGCGGTGGTGGCGGCGCTCGTGGCGGAGATGCGGGCGGGCCGCCCGCTCTGACGGCGGCGCGACGGCGCGTGCCGACCGCGCACGTGCCGGGGGCCCCGACGGCCGTGAGCTCCTCACCGACCCGACCCAGGTGAGCCCTTCCCGCTACTTGGTTATGCCGACTAGTGGGTATAACCTGACTCCGTGCCCACCGCTCCCCGAGATCCTCAGCTCCTCAAGGGGGTGCTGCCGATCCTCGTCCTGACGCTCCTCGCGGAGCACGAGTCCTACGGCTACGAGCTCGTGACCCGGCTCCAGGCGGACGGACTCACCGACATCACCACCGGGACCGTCTACCCCGTGCTGACCCGGCTCGAGCGCGACGGGCTGATCGCCTCACGGCTCGTCGCGTCCTCCGCAGGCCCGGCCCGCAAGTACTACGTCCCCACGCCCACGGGCACCACGGAGCTCGACGACGCCGTGACGGCGTGGCGCGAGCTCGTCGCCACCGTCGACGCCGTGCTGACCCGGGCCCTCCCGGGCACCCCCGCGTCCAGCAAGGAGTCCCCATGACCGTCACCGCCCCCGCCCGGCTCGGCCTGCGCGACCGCCTCCGGCGCGACTGGTACCGCCTGCGCTTCGAGCTCGCGATGCAGGACTACCCCCCGAAGGAGTACCGCCGGATCGCCCGGTCCCTCGTCACCGACATGGACGCCGCCGCGGCGGACATCGGCATGGAGCGGGCCCTGGGCGACCTCGGCTCGCCGCGTCGCCTCGCCGCCGGCTACCACGCGGAGCTCGGCCGCGAGCGACCGCGTTACTGGGACGGAGGCCTCGTCCTCGGCCTGGTGCTCCTCGGCGCATGGGTCTGCCTGCTCGCGTACTGGGGCGGAGCGGTCGACACCCTTCTCGCCCAGGGCGGCGGGACCGTGACGCTGAAGCACCTCGGCGCGCCGACGACGGTCACCGCGACCGACGACGAGCTGTCGCTCGGCACGAGCCTGACGCTGCGCGGCGCGCTCCTCGTCGGAGGTCTCGCCGCCGTCGGCTTCGCGCTGGGCTCGCGGCTCTGGCGGCTCCTGCCCCGTCGCACGGCGCCGGCGGAGTGAGGCGGGCGCCCTCGTCGGCCGTCCGCCCCCGCCGACCCGCTTCCGTCGACCCGCTTCCGTCGACCCGCTTCCGTCGACTCGGGACAGTCGACCCGCAGCGGTCGAGGCGGCACGGCCGGCGTGCGCTCCCGAAGCTCAGACCAGGACCTGCGTGAGCGGCATCGAGGAGTCCACCGCGAGGTCCAGCGACGAGGCCGGCAGCCCGCGCCGCACGACCGCCGCGCCGAGTGCCGCGATCATCGCGCCGTTGTCGGTGCAGTACCGGATCGGCGGGATGCGCAGCTCGATGCCCGCCTCGGCGCAGCGCTTCGCGGCCATCTCGCGCAGCTGCGAGTTCGCCGAGAATCCACCGCCGACCACGAGGGTCGACACGTCGTGCCGGCGGCACGCGGCGATCGTCTTCGCGGTCAGCACGTCCGCGACGGCCTCCGCGAACGACGCCGCGACGTCCTCGAGCGGGAGCGGCTCACCGGCGTCCTGCCGGGCCTCGACCCAGCGCGCCACCGCCGTCTTGAGCCCCGAGAAGGAGAAGTCGTAGGCGTGCGCCGCCTGGTCCTTGGGCGCGGTCAGTCCCCGCGGGAAGCGGATCGCCGTCGGGTCGCCGGTGCGCGCGAGCCGGTCGATGTGCGGGCCGCCCGGGTACGGGAGCCCGAGGAGACGGCCCACCTTGTCGAACGCCTCGCCCGCCGCGTCGTCGAGCGTCGACCCCAGCTCCGTGACGCCGGTGACGACGTCGTCGACGAGCAGCAGGCTCGAGTGCCCGCCGGAGACGACGAGCGCCATGACCCGGTCCGGGAACAGCCCGTCGACGAGCTCGTCGACGGCCGCGTGCCCGATCACGTGGTTCACGCCGTACAGCGGGACGCCGAGCCCGAGCGCGAGCGCCTTCGCCGCCGACGCCCCGAGGGTCAGGGGCCCGACGAGCCCCGGGCCGGCGGTCACCGCGACCGCGTCGACGTCCGTCAGCGCGACCCCGGCCTCGTCGAGGGCACGCTCGATCGTCGGCACCATCGCCTCGAGGTGGGCGCGCGAGGCGATCTCCGGGATGATCCCGCCGAACCGTGCGTGCTCGTCCATCGAGCTCGCGACCGCGTCGACGAGCAGCTCGCTGCGGTCGTCGTGCGCGCGCACGAGCGCGACCCCCGTCTCGTCGCACGACGTCTCGATCCCCAGCACGAGCGGTCCACCAGACATGCCGCCCAGGATAGGCGGCGCGCGGGGCGCTCCTGCGCCGGCCGCCGTGGTGGTGGCGGTGGCGGTGGCACGCCCGCCCGACAGCCCACCGACGCGGCCGCCCACCGGTGCCGCCGCACACCGGCCCGGTAGCGCCTCGGCAGGCCCGAGCACGAGCCCGCCGCGTCAGCCGGGCTCGGGACCCGTCGCCGCCGGACGGTCGGGGGCGCTCGACCACTGCGACCAGGAGCCGGGGTAGAGCCGGGCCTCGACGCCGATCGACGCGAGCGCCGCGACCTCGTGCGCCGCGGTGACACCCGACCCGCAGTACACGGCGACGTCCCCCGAGCCCGGGTGCACACCGAGCGCCGCGAAGCGCTCCCGCAGCGCGCCGGCCGCGAGGAAGCGGCCGTCGGGGCCGAGGTTGCCCGCCGTCGGCGCGCTCAGCGCGGCCGGGACGTGCCCGGCGCGGGGGTCGACGGGCTCCACCTCGCCGCGGTACCGCTCGGCGGCGCGGGCGTCGAGCAGCGTCCCGGTGCGCGCGAGCGCGGCCGCCCCGTCGGCGTCGACCGTCGGGAGCCGTCCCGCCGAGAGCACGACGTCACCGGGCCCGGGCACGACGTCGCCCTGCTCGAGCGCTCCCCCGGCGGCGACCCACGCGTCGAGCCCGCCGTCGAGCAGCCGCACGTCCGCCCCACCCGCCCAGCGCAGCAGCCACCACGCACGCGCGGCGGACATCCCGCCGACCGCGTCGTAGGCGACGACCGGTGTGGTCGCACGCACGCCCCACCGGCGGGCCGCGGCCTCGAGCGCGGGGAGGTCCGGCAGCGGGTGGCGGCCGCCCTGCGGGGTCGGGGGCGCGGCGAGCTCGGTCTCGAGGTCGACGTACACGGCGCCGGGGACGTGGCCCGCGCGGTGCTGCTCGGCGCCGTCGGACCGCCCGAGCGCCCAGCGGACGTCGAGCACGACCGGGCGTGCGTCGTCGTCCCGCGCGAGGAGCGCGGCGAGCTCGGCGGCAGTGACGAGGACCGCGGACCGGGCCGCGGCGGGCTCGGCGTCGGACCCGTCGTCGTCCGCATCCGCAGCCGGACCGGCACCCGCGCCCGCAGCCGCACCCGCAGCCGCACCGACCTCGACCGCGTCCGCAACGGCGGCGGCGTCGAGCGCGAGACCCATCGTCCACGCGTCGACGTTCTCCGGCTGGTAGTACCCGCGGCGCCGGCCGAGCCGCTCGAAGCCGGCGCGCTCGTAGAGCCGGAGCGCGGGCTCGTTGTCGACACGCACCTCGAGCAGCACGCGCACCGCGCCGAGCGCGCGCGCCCGGGCCAGGAGCTCGTCGAGCAGCAGGCGCCCGACGCCCTGTCCCTGGTGGGTCGTCGCCGTGCCGATGGTCATGACCTGGGCGTCCTCGCCGTCGAACCACAGCCCTGCGTACCCGACGACCTCTCCACGCGCGCCGCGCGCGGCGACGTACCAACGGTCCTCGCCCGCGATCTCGTCCGCCAGCGACGCGAGCGACCACGCTCCGGCCCCGAACAGCTCGCGCTCGAGCCGGGCGAGCACGGGCAGGTCCGTCGCCACGAGACGGTCGAGGGTGACGCCCGGGTGCCCGACGGTCATGCCAGCGCGCGCTTGCGCTCGGCGGGCGGGACGGCGTCGGGCCGGCGCAGGTAGAGCGGCTCGGACGGCAGCAGCGTCCCCGCGGGCGCGGCGGCGAGCCGGGCGAGGGCCAGGCGTGCGAGCACCGCCGGGTCGGGGTCCGTGGGTCCGTCGGCGGCGGGCGGGAGCTCGGCCGCGTACTGCTGGGCGCCGCGGCCGACGACGACCGCACCGGCCGCACGACCCTCGGCGGAGACAGCGGCGGCGCTCGCGACGGACGGGCCGGCGACGAGCTCGACGAGCGCACCGGCGCCCGGGGCGCCGTCCGCAGCCGGGCTGGGCGCGGTGACCCGGTAGCGCGCCCAGTACACCTCGCGACGCCGGGCGTCGGTCGCGACGAGCACCTCGTCGCCGGCCGCGAGCCGGAGCCGGTCGGCGGCCTCGGCTGCGAGCGCGTCGAGGCTGCTCACGCCGTGCACCGGCACCCCCAGGGCCAGCGCGAGCGTCCGCGCCGTGACGAGCCCGACGCGCAGCCCGGTGTAGGGCGCCGGCCCCGTGCCCGCGACGACCGCGGTGACCTGGGTCCGGTCGACGCCGGCCTCGGTCAGGACGGCGTCGATCATCGGGGCGAGGAGCTCGGCGTGGTGGCGCTGCTCGGGGGCGGACCACGCGACGAGCGTGCGGCCGGCCGCGTCGATCAGAGCGACGGCGACGGAGCTGGACGTGTCGAGGGCGAGGACGGGCACGGGTCCAGCATCCCATCCCCGCCCGGGTGGCCGCGGGCCGGGACTCAGTGCGGCAGCGCGACCCCGGCCCACCGCTCGCCCACGGCGGTCACCGTGACGGTCCGCACCCCGGCGGACGGGTCGTCGTCCGACCCGGTCGCTGCGTCGCCGCGCGGTCGGCGCAGCGCGACCTCGAGCCGGTCCTGGGCGAGCGCCTCGACGAGCCCCTCACCCCACTCGACCACCGTCACGGACTCGTCGAGGCTCTCGTCGAGGTCGAGCGCGTCGACCTCGTCGAGCGAGCCGAGCCGGTACGCGTCGACGTGCACGAGGGACGTGCCCGTCGTCGTCGTCGCCCGCCCGCCCCCGGCCTCGCCGGCGGCCGGCCCGGGCAGCGGCGGGTGCACGCGCGCGATGATGAACGTCGGCGAGGCGACCTGCCCCCGCACGCCGAGCCCGGCGCCGATGCCCTGCGTGAGCGTCGTCTTCCCGGCGCCGAGGTCGCCGGTGAGGATCACGAGGTCGCCCGCCCGCAGCACGCCCGCGAGCGCCCGGCCGTACGCGCGCGTCGCGTCGGCGTCGGCCAGCTCGACGAGGACGCGCTGCTCGCCCGCCCCGCTCACCGGCCGGCCCGCGCGGGCTCGGTGGTCATGGGACGGTCGGCCGTCGGAGCGGCGGACGGCGGGGGCGGCGGCGGTGCGTCCCCGGCGCCGGGCACCGTCCGCCCGCCGGGTGCGCCGGACGCGGCGAGCGCCGTCCCGTCCGCAGCGCCGTCCGCCGCGCGCTCGCTGTCGACGTGCACGCGGGGCACCCGCGCGCCGAGGCGGGTCACGATCTCGTAGCTGATGGTCCCCGCGGACCGCGCCCAGTCCTCGGCCGTCGGGCCACCGTCCGCGCCGGTGCCGAACAGCACGACGGGGTCGCCCGGCTGCTCACCCGCGCCCGGGCCGAGGTCGAGCACGACCTGGTCCATGCACACCCGACCGGCGATCGGCACGCGCCGCCCGCCCACGAGGACGGGCGCGCCGGGGTGCCCGTCGCTGCCCGACGCGTGGCGCGGGATGCCGTCGGCGTACCCGACCGGGACGACGCCGAGCACCGTGCGGGTCGACGTCGTGTAGGCGTGCGCGTACGAGACGCCCTGGCCGGCGTCCACGGTCTTCACGGTCGCGAGCTCCGCCTCGAACGTCATCGCCGGGACGAGCCCGTAGTCCGCGGGGCCGCCGAGCTGCGGGACGGGCGAGAGCCCGTAGACCGCGATGCCGGGGCGCACGAGGTCGTAGTGCACCGCGGGGCTCGTGAGCGTCGCCGCGGAGTTCGCGAGGTGGCGCACCTCGAGGTGGGCGCCGCGGGACTCCGCGAGGCGGACGGCGTCGGCGAACACCTCGGCCTGCGCGAGGACCGTGGGGTGCGCCGGCTCGTCGGCGAACGCGAGGTGCGACCAGATCCCGACGAGCTCGACCGCACCCTCGGCCTGCGCGCGGAGCGCGGCGTCCAGGACGTCCGGGAGGTCCGCGGGGGTCAGGCCGTTGCGGCCGAGGCCCGTGTCGACCTTGAGGTGCACGCGCGCGGTGCGGCCCGTGCTGCGCGCCGCACCGGCGACCGCGTCGAGGGCCCACGCGCCGGCGATCGAGACGTCGACGTCCGCCTCGAGCAGCGCGTCGAACGGGGCGCCAGGGGCGTGCAGCCAGGTCAGGAGGCGCCCGCCGACGCCCGCGGCGCGCAGCTCGAGCGCCTCGGCGGCCTGCGCGGCACCGAGCCACGTCGCTCCGCCGGCGAGCGCCGCGCGTGCGCTCGGGACCAGGCCGTGACCGTACGCGTCGGCCTTGACCACGGCCATGACCTGCGCTCGGGGCGCGTGCTGCGCGAGGGCGCGGACGTTCCCGCGGATCGCGGCGAGGTCGACGACGGCACGGGCGGGGTAGTCGCTCACCCGCCCAGTCTCCCACCGGTCGGCGACCGCTCGCGGTCGGTCGGCGTGCGGTCGCCCGTCCGGGGTGGCCCCGGCGGCGACCCCGGACCGCACCGTGCCGATCCTGCCGCGCGGCGCGCATCCCGCTTCCGCTCCGTCCGCCTCGGACGCGTCCCGGCCCGGGGGCCCGACCCGGGGGTCCGGCCGCTAGACCCGGACGACGACGTCCGCGCGTGCTCTCGTCCCGGCGACGAGCCGGGCGTTGCGCTCGTCGGGCCCGTGCGCCCACGCGCGCGCCGCACCCGGGTCCTTGCCGAACCGCTCGTGCCGCGCGACGAGCCGGGCCAGGCGCACGTCGTCGTCCGGCTCCACGAACCACGCCTCGTCGAGCAGCCCCCGCACCGGACCGAACCCCGCGTCGTCGAGCAGCAGGTAGTTCCCCTCGGTGACCACGAGCGGTGTGGTCGCCCGGACCGCGATGGCGCCCGCGACACCGTTGCGCAGGTCGCGCCGGTACTCGGGTGCGTACACGACGTCGTCGCGCGCGTCGCGCAGCCGGCGCAGCAACGCCACGTAGCCCGCCGCGTCGAACGTGTCCGGCGCGCCCTTGCGGTCCGCACGCCCGAGGCGTTCGAGCTCGGTCTGCGCGAGGTGGAACCCGTCCATCGGGACGACGACGCACCGTTCGCCGAACGTCGCGGCGAGCTCCGCGGACAGGGTCGACTTGCCGGCCCCGGGCGCACCCGCGATCCCCAGCAGCTGCCGCCCGCCGCGCGCGAGCAGCCCACGCACGCGCTCCGCGAGCGCATCGGTGAGGATCACGACGCGAGCAGCTCGGCGACGGTGCGCGGGAGCGCCTCGGCGACCGCGAGCGCCGCGACCGGGCCGCCGGGGTTCGCGACGTGCGCCGCACGGCCGTGCACGAGCGCCGCGCACGCCGCGAGCGCCGCGACGAGCGACGGCTCGCCCGGGAGGTCCTGCGCCCGGCCGGCGAGCAGCGCGCCCAGCACACCGGCGAGGACGTCGCCCGCACCGGCCGTCGCGAGCCACGCGGGTCCGTCCGCCTGCGCGTACACGGCGTCGTCCGGCCCGACGACGAGCGTCGTGGCCCCCTTGAGCAGGATCGTCGCGCGGGTGAGCTCGCGCGCACGCCTCGCCCAGCGCAGGGGCTCCGCCTCGACCTGCGCGCGGTCCACGTCCTCGCCGCGGGCGCTCAGCAGCGTCGCGAGCTCCCCGGCGTGCGGGGTCAGCACGACCCACGGGGCGAGCCGCTCGGGCAGCAGGGTGAGGGCCCCTGCGTCGACGACGGCGGGCAGCTCCTGGGCGAGCACGCCCGCGAGCGCGCCGTGCACCCGCTCGGCCTGCGCGGAGTCGGTCGGGTCGACCCCCGGGCCCAGCACCCACGCCTGGACGCGCCCGTCCCCGGCGACGACCTCGGGCCGGTGCGAGACGACGGCCGCGGTCACCCCCGGCGACCCCAGGTAGCGGACCATGCCGACCCCGGCGTGCACCGCGGCGGTGACGGTGAGCACCGCGGCGCCCGGGTACGCGGGGGTGCCGGCGACGACCCCGACGACGCCGCGCGTGTACTTGTGCGCGGACCGGCCGGGCACGGGCCACAGCGCCGCCGCGTCACGGGGCTCGAGCCGCGCGACGGCGGGCCGGGCGTCGCCGAGCTCGAGGCCGATGTCCACGACCTCGACACGACCGGCGTACGCGGACGCCGGCGGAAGGAGCAGCGCGGGCTTCGGGGCCGCGAACGTCACCGTCACGTCGGCGGGCAGCACCCCGCCGGGCGGGCGCGTCGGGGCCGGCCCCGACCCGTTCGACGACCCCGGGCGCGGCACGTCGCCGTCGTCCACGCCGACGCCGCTCGGGACGTCGACGGCCACGACGCACGGGCCGTCGCCGCGTCCGCCCGTGCGCTCGTCGGTCACGAGCTCGCCGAGCAGCGCGAGCACCTCGGCCCCCGGTCCCCGCACCCCGGTCCGCCCGGCGGTAGCACCGATGCCGAGCACGCCGTCGAGCACGACGTCCGCCGTGAACGCCTCGGCGATGGCGTCGCCCGGCCACACCCGCGGCCCGGGGCCCCCGTCGGCGACGCTCACGACGCTGCCGCCCGCGGACCGGAGCGCCGCGAGGCCGCCCTCGTGCAGCCGCTCCGACGTCGCGACCGCGAGCACGCTGACCCCGCGCCGGGCCAGGAGCGCACCCGCGTGCAGGGCGTCGCCACCGTTCTTCCCCCCGCCGGCGAGCACCACGACCCGGCTGCCCGCGACGCGCGCGCGCCGGGCACGCAGCTCCCGCACGACCACCCCGGCGAGCGCGAACGCCGCCCGGTCCATCAGCGGGACGCCCGCGGCGAGCAGCGGCTCCTCGGCGGCGCGGACGTCCACGGCGGTGTAGGCGACGATCACCGGCCCATCTTGGCGGAGTCGGGGGCGCTCCCGCTCGGCAGGCCCGCGGCGGCGAGCCGCGCGACGTCGATCCCGGCGGCGCGCCCCGCGGCGAGCCCAGCCACGAGCCCAGCGGCAGCGGGGTCGCGAGGTGCAGGCCCGCCGCTCGTGGCGCACATCCCGACCCGCCCGTCCGCGGAGCGGGACACCGCCGCGCTCGACGGGCGCGCGCCCGTCCCGGCGGTAGGTTCTGGTCCCATGCGCTTCGGACTCTTCATCCCCCACGGCTGGCGGCAGGACCTCACCGGGATCGCCACGGCCGACCACTGGAACGTCATGAACGGGCTCGCCCAGCACGCCGACACCGGCGACGCGTGGGAGTCCATCTGGGTCTACGACCACTTCCACGCCGTCCCCGAGCCCAACGGCGAGGCGACGCACGAGGCGTGGAGCCTCATCAACGCCTACGCCGCGAGCACGCGCCGCGTCCGCCTGGGCCAGATGTGCACGTGCATGGCGTACCGCAACCCGGCGTACCTCGCGAAGGTCGCCGCGACCGCGGACGTCATCAGCGGCGGGCGCGTCGAGATGGGCATCGGCGCCGGCTGGTACGAGCACGAGTGGCGCGCGTACGGCTACGGCTTCCCGCGCGCCGGGGAGCGCCTCGCGATGCTCGACGAGGGCGTGCAGATCTTCCGGCAGCTCTGGTCGGACGGCACCGCGACCCTCGACGGGAAGCACTACCAGGTCGACGGTGCGCAGCTCTCGCCGCTCCCCCTGCAGACCGACGGCCCGCCGCTGTGGATCGCGGGCGGCGGCGAGCAGAAGACGCTGCGCATCGCCGCGCAGCACGCGCAGTACACGAACTTCGACGGGACGCCCGAGACGTTCACGCACAAGTCCGAGGTGCTGCGTGGGCACTGCGAGGCGATCGGTCGGCCGTTCGAGGAGATCACGCGGTCGTCGAACTACAACGTCGTCATCGGGTCGACCGCGGCCGAGGTCGAGGACCGGCTCGCGTGGGTCGCGGACCACTACGGCCGCACCGTCCCCGCCAAGGCCGCCGAGGTGACCGAGCAGTTCCGCAACGGCCCCCTCGTCGGCACCCCCGAGCAGATCGTCGAGAAGCTCCGCGAGCTCGAGGCGCTCGGGATGACGTACGCGATCACGTACTTCGCGGAGGCCGCGTACGACCGCTCGGGCATCGAGCTGTTCGAGCGCGAGGTCGTGCCTGCGCTGCGCTGACGGCCGGGTCTCGACGCGGGCCGCTCTCCTGCGGGGGGGGGGGGCGGCCCGTGGCGTACCGGGGAGGAGTACCGGGAGGGCGTGCCTGGACGAGGCGGTCCACACTCCGTGCCAACCGAGGCGCCACCCGGGCGCGCTCGTGGGCCGGCGGCGGTGGGGCCGGCGTCAGGCCGGGTCGCGCTCGGCGACCACGACCGCCGACGCGATCCCCGCGTCGTGCGAGATCGAGAGGTGGAAGCGGGCGACGCCGAGCTCGTCGGCGCGTGCCGCGACCGTCCCCACCACCTCGACGACCGGTTGCTGCCCGGGGACGCGCCGGACCGTCGCGTCCTGCCAGCTCATCCCCGCGGGGGCGCCGAGCGACTTGGCGATCGCCTCCTTGGCGGCGAACCGGGCGGCGAGCGACGCGGGCGGCAGGTGACGCTCGTCGGGCGTGAACAGCCGCTCGAGCAGGCCGGGGGCGCGCTCGAGGGTCGCCACGAACCGCGCGACGTCCACGACGTCGATCCCGACGCCGACGATCACCGGGCGGCCCCCGCCGGCGCCTGCCGGTCGACCGGCGCAGGGCTCGCGAGCGGGACGGCACCGACCGCCCGCGCCCGCCCGCGGCCCGCGCTCACTCGACCGTGACCGACTTCGCGAGGTTGCGCGGCTGGTCGACGTCCAGCCCGCGCGCGGTCGCGAGCTCGCACGCGAAGATCTGCAGCGGCACGACCGCCAGCAGCGGAGCGAGCAGCACGGGCGACTGCGGCACGTAGAACACCTCGTCGGCGAACGGCCGCACGTCCTCGTCGCCGTCCTCGGCGACCACGAGGGTCCGGGCACCGCGGGCGCGGATCTCCTGGATGTTCGAGACGACCTTCGAGTGCAGCGAGTCCCGCCCGCGCGGCGACGGCACGATCACGAACACGGGCTGCCCCGGCTCGATCAGCGCGATCGGACCGTGCTTGAGCTCGCCGGCCGCGAAGCCCTCGGCGTGGATGTACGCGAGCTCCTTGAGCTTGAGCGCACCCTCGAGCGCGACGGGGAACCCGACGTGCCGACCGAGGAAGAGCACCGAGGACGTGTCCGACATCCACCGGGCGATCTCGCGGACGCGCCCGGCGCGGTCGAGCACCTGCTGGATCTTGTCGGGCATCTGGCGCAGGTCCTCGTAGATCTCCGCGATCTCGTCGGGGAACTTGTTGCCGCGCAGCTGTGCGAGGTACAGCCCCAGGAGGTACGCGGCCGTGATCTGCGACAGGAAGGCCTTGGTCGAGGCGACCGCGATCTCCGGCCCGGCGTGCGTGTACAGCACCGCGTCGGACTCGCGCGGGATCGTCGAGCCGTGCGTGTTCACGATCGCGACGACCTTGGCGCCCTGCTCGCGCGCGTGCCGGACCGCCATCAGGGTGTCCATCGTCTCGCCCGACTGCGAGATCGCGACGACGAGCGTCTTCTCGTTGACGACCGGGTCGCGGTACCGGAACTCGTGCGCGAGCTCGACCTCGACCGGGATGCGGCACCAGTGCTCGATCGCGTACTTCGCCACGTGCCCGGCGTACGCGGCGGTGCCGCACGCGATCACGACGATCTTGTCGACGGACCGCAGCACCGACTCGTCGATGCGCAGGTCGTCGAGCACGAGCCGGCCCCGGAGGTCGGTCCGGCCGAGCAGCGTGTCGGCGACGGCCTGCGGCTGGTCGTGGATCTCCTTGTCCATGAACGAGCGGAAGCCGCCCTTCTCGGCGGCCGCGGCGTCCCAGTCGACGGTGTAGCGCCGGCCCTGCGCGGGGCGTCCGTCGAAGTCCGTGACCTCGACGGACGTGGACGTGATCGTCGCGACCTGGTCCTGCCCGAGCTCGAGCGCCTCCTTGGTGTGCGCGATGAATGCCGCGACGTCGGACCCGAGGAAGTTCTCGCCGTCCCCGAGACCCACGACGAGCGGCGAGTCGTGCCGGGCCCCGACGACGACGTCGGGCAGGTCGGCGTGCACCGCGAGGAGGGTGAACGTGCCGTGCAGCCGGCGGACGACGGTGGTCAGCGCCGTGGTCAGGTCGGGGGTCAGCTCGAACTGGCGCGCGACGAGGTGCGCGACGACCTCGGTGTCGGTCTCCGACCGGAACTCGACCCCGGCGGCGAGCAGCTCGGCCTTGAGGGCGACGAAGTTCTCGACGATGCCGTTGTGGATGAGCGCGAGCTTGCCGACGACGTGCGGGTGCGCGTTGACGTCGTTCGGCGCACCGTGCGTGGCCCATCGGGTGTGGCCGATCGCGGCGGTCGCCGGGCCCAGCGGCTCGGCGTCGAGCAGCTCGACGAGGTTGGCGAGCTTGCCGGCCTTCTTCGCGCTCGTCAGCGTGCCGTCGCCGCGCGTGAGCGCGACACCTGCCGAGTCGTAGCCCCGGTACTCCAGGCGTCGGAGCCCCTCGAGCACGACGTCGAGCGGGCGGCCGCTCGGATCCTGGCTGCCGACGTATCCCACGATTCCGCACATGCGGGCGAGTCTACGGGCGCGCGGGTGGGGCTCACGGTGATCTCCGGCACGTGCGGCCGCACCCGCTCCGCCCGCGGTGCTCGCACGCGATCGCACGCGCTCGCACGTGCCGGGCGGCACGGCACCGTCCGGCACAATGGCTCCTCGTGGCCCCCTCCGCCCTCGCGCCGCCGTCCCCGTACGTCGACCTCGACCGGTCCGCGTGGGCACGGCTGAGCGAGTCCACCCCGCTGCCGCTCACCGACGCCGACGTCACGCGGCTGCGCGGGCTCGGCGACCCGATCGACCTCGCCGAGGTGGACGCCGTCTACCGGCCCCTCTCACGGCTGCTCGACCTGTACGTCGGCGCGACGCGCGGCCTGCACGAGGCGTCGAGCACGTTCCTGCGCGAGGACACCGGCAGCACGCCGTACGTCATCGGGGTCGCCGGGTCCGTGGCGGTCGGCAAGTCGACGACGGCACGGCTGTTGCGCGAGCTCATGGCCCGCTGGCCCGCGACCCCGCGCGTCGAGCTCCTCACCACCGACGGCTTCCTCCACCCGAACGCCGAGCTCGAGCGACGCGGGCTCATGGACCGCAAGGGCTTCCCGGAGTCCTACGACCGGCGCGCGCTCGTGCGGTTCCTCACCAAGGTCAAGGCCGGTCGCCCCGAGGTCCGCGCGCCCGTGTACGACCACCTGACCTACGACATCGTGCCGGGCGCCGAGGTCGTCGTGCGGCGCCCGGACGTCCTCATCGTCGAGGGTCTCAACGTGCTGCAGCCGGCCCGCCCGTCGCTCGACGGCGGCGTCTCGAACCTCGCCGTGAGCGACTTCTTCGACTTCTCGATCTACGTCGACGCCCGCACCGCGGACGTCCGGCAGTGGTACGTCGACCGGTTCCTGTCGCTGCGGGCCACCGCGTTCGCCCGCCCCGAGTCGTACTTCCACCGGTACGCGTCGCTCTCCGACGAGGAGGCCGTGACGCGGGCCGAGGCCATCTGGGACGCGATCAACGCCCCGAACCTCGAGCGCAACATCGTCCCGACCCGCAGCCGCGCGACGCTCGTGCTCACCAAGGGCCCGGACCACGCCGTCCAGCGCGTCCGGCTCCGCAAGCTCTGACCCCCGGCGCCCCGCGACCGCGATCAGGACCGGCTGCCGCCGGTGACAGGCCTCACGGAGTCGGTGGCGCGGTGACCCGCGCCGCGAGCAGGTCCACCGGGAAGTGCTCCTCACCCGTCGTGTCGAGCTGCTCGACGGCAGCGGTGAGCTCCTCGGTCGGCGCGCCGCACGAGTCGACGGGGCGGTCCGCCCGCACCGCGCGCCCGAGCGCGTCGACGAGCCACAGGTCCCACGCAGGGGACGCCGGGGCGGCGCACGCCTGGTCGGAGCGCACCGGCTCGGACGGCTCCTCCAGCGCGTCGAGGAGCGGGGCGAGGTCGCCCTCGAGCTGGCGCACGGTGACCGCGGCCCACACGCCGTCGGCGTCCGTGAGCCGCTCCCCGCTCACGCACTGCACGGCGCTGACGGGCGTGAACGCCTCGGGGACGGCCCCCGGCTCGGGGACGTCCGGGTGCGCGGTGCCCGACGCGTCGTCGGCGCGCAGACCGAGCGACGCGATGACCTGCGGTGCGAGGCAGTCGGCCCGCGGTGCCGTCTCGGCCTCGGCGGGCAGCGGCTCGCCCGCGCCCGCGCAGCCGGCGAGCAGGGCCGTGCACGCGAGCGCCACGCCCCCGACGAGCCCGACGAGGCGCGCCCCGGGACTCCCTCGCTCACGCCCTTCGTGTCGTCGTCGCATGCCGAACCCCCCGCTCGCCCCCTGCCGACCCGCGCACCGAGGGAGCACCTCGAGAGGTGGTCCGGTGGGCGGGAGGGACGACAGCGGTGTCGTCCCATGACCAGCGTAGGACCGACCCCGGCGGAGGGCGCCGGGTGAGACCAGATCGTTAACCCGGGTGGGCGGATCGTTGCGGAGACGTGATCGGCCGCGCCGCGCGGGGGTCGGTCCCGGCCGGCACGCGCGTCTCGTGCAGCAGCGGGCCCGCCGGGCCGGCGTCCGCCGCGGGGTCGTCGGCCGGGTCGGGCGCCGCCGCCAGGTCGCGCAGGCTGCTCTGCTCGAGGACGGGGACGCCCGGGCGGAGCCACCGGCGCAGGAGCCAGTCGATGAGCAGACCCACGACGACGCCGATCACGACGCCGGCCACGACCGCGATGACCGGGTGGTCGTGCAGCCAGGCGCCCGCGCCGACCCCGATGGCCGTCCCGTACACGGCCCACGTCACGGCGGCCAGCGCGGTCAGGGCGACGAAGCGGCGACGCCGGTAGCCCAGCGCGCCCGCCGTCATGTTCACGGCCACCCGCCCCACGGGGATGTACCGCGCGGCGAGGATGAACGACGAGCCGCGGTGCGCGAGCGCGTGCTCGGCCCACGCCAGCGTCGCCCGGCCGCGCCTGCCTCGCAGGAACCGGACGCGGTGCACGTCGACCCGGCTGCCGATCGCGTAGGCGATCTGGTCACCCGTGAAGGCGCCCGCAGCGGCCGACGCGACGAGGAGCCCCAGGTTCGGCCCGTCCCCGACCATCGCCGTCGCCGCCACGGCGATGACGACGGACTCGCTGGGGATCGGCGGGAAGAACCCGTCGATCGTCGCGAACACGTAGATCCCCAGGTAGATCCACCCGGAGCCCGCGAGCGCGAGGATCCACTCCTCCAGCACCAGTCATCAGCTCCACTAGGTCGTGGCAGCGAAGCCGCCGGCGAGGTCGTCCTGCTCACGGTAGGTCGCCGTCACCCTGCGCCGGAATGGGGGAAGCCCCCCAGCCGACCCCCAGCGACCCCCAGGTGACCCCAGGGTGTGCGCCCTCCCGCTCCCCTCGATCGTGGGCGACGCGAGCGTGGTGACGCGTCCGTCGACCGGATGAGATCGCGTCCAGGACGCTACTCCGAGGGGCCGACGCGCCGACACCTGATACCTCGTCGCGCGACCGAGGGCGCCCCAAGGTGCGTCGCAGGGCGGCGTTCACGGCGACCGGCGGCACCCGCCGCGCTCGACCCGGGGTGGTGGCGCGAACCTCCTCGCCTCAGCGCAGCGGGAAACCCAGCGCGCGTGCAGCCGTCTCGGGCCGCGGCTCGCCGGCCCAGCGGGCGCCGAGCTCGTCGGTCCGCGCGAGCGAGCGCAGCTCGGCCCGGTCGAGGTACAGGGTCCCCCCGAGGTGGTCCGTCTCGTGCTGAGCGATGCGCGCGGGCCAGCCCGTGAGCACCTCGTCGAGCGCGTTCCCCGCCTCGTCGACGCCCGTGAGGCGGACGGAGCGGTGCCGCGCCACGACGGCCTGGTAGCCCACGACGCTCAGGCAGCCCTCGTAGAACGACGCGCGCTCGTCGCCGACCGCCTCGTACCGGGGGTTCACCAGCACGCGGAAGGGCAGGCGGGGCCGCTCGCGCACCTGCTCGACGTCGGGGTCGAGCATGCCCGGGTCCTCGACGACCGCGAGCGCGAGCGAGAGGCCGATCTGCGGTGCCGCGAGCCCGACCCCGGGCGCGGCGTGCATCGTGCGGCGCATGAGCTCCACGAGCGCCGTCAGCTCAGCGGCGTCGAGCTGGCCGTCGTACGGCTCGGCCACGGCCCGGAGCACGGGGTGACCGGCCTGGACGATGGGTGCGACGCCGCCCTGCGCGTCGGTCGCGGCGAGCAGGCGGTGGACCTGCTCGCGCAGCAGGGTCCCGCCCCCGGACGGCGTGCCGCTCACAGCGCGAGCTGCGCGCGCACGACGTCCGCGAGCCCGTTCGCGATGCGCTCGGCGTCGTCCTGGCTCGCGGCCTCGACCATGACCCGCACGAGCGGCTCGGTCCCCGAGGGGCGCAGCAGCACGCGCCCGGTGTCGCCGAGCTCGGTCTCCGCGGCGCGCACGGCGTCCGCGAGCACCTCGTCGGTCGACGCGCGCGCCCGGTCGACGCGCGGCACGTTGACGAGCGTCTGCGGGAGCCGCTGGACGACCGAGGCGAGCTGCTCGAGCTTCTGCCCCGTCCCGGCGACGCGCGCCGCGAGCTGGAGCGCCGTGAGAACCCCGTCGCCGGTCGTCGCGTGCTGCGCGAGGATGACGTGGCCCGACTGCTCGCCGCCGAGCGCGTAGCCGCCCGCGCGCATCTCCTCGAGCACGTACCGGTCCCCGACCGCCGTCTCGATCGTGCGGATGCCCGCGGCGGTCATCGCGAGCCGCAGCCCGAGGTTGCTCATCACCGTCACCACGAGGGTGTCGTCGGTCAGGGTGCCGCGCTCGCGCATCGCGACGGCGAGCGTCCCGAGGATCTGGTCCCCGTCGACGAGCGCGCCCGTGTGGTCGACCGCGAGGCAGCGGTCCGCGTCGCCGTCGAACGCGACACCGAGGTCCGCCCCGGACGCCACGACCGCGGCCTGGAGCTGCTCGGGGTGCGTCGAGCCGCACTTCTCGTTGATGTTGCGCCCGTCCGGGGACGCGTTGATCACGACCACGTCGGCGCCGGCGGCCCGCAGCGCGGCCGGGCCGACCTCGCTCGCCGCACCGTTGGCGCAGTCGACCGCGATGCGCAGGCCCGCGAGGCTCACGTCGATGGTCGAGACGAGGTGCTCGACGTAGTCGGCTCCCGCCTGCCCGTTGTCCATCCGGATGCGGCCCACGGCGGCGCCGACCGGGCGCTCCCAGTCCTCGCGCAGGCGCGCCTCGATCGCGACCTCGAGCTCGTCGTCGAGCTTGTGGCCGCCGCGCGCGAGGAACTTGATGCCGTTGTCCGGCATGGGGTTGTGCGACGCGGACAGCATCACGCCGAGGTCGACGTCGAGCGACGCCGTGAGGAACGCGACGGCGGGCGTCGGCAGCACGCCCACGTTGAGCACGTCGACACCGGCGCTCGCGAGCCCGGCGGCGACCGCGGCGCTGAGGAACTCCCCGGAGGCACGGGAGTCGCGGCCGATCACGGCACGCGGGCGGTGGCCCTCGAACTGGCCCAGCGAGCCGAGCACGTGCGCCGCGGCGACGGACAGGTCGAGCGCGAGCTCGGCCGTCACGTCCCGGTTCGCGAGGCCACGCACCCCGTCGGTCCCGAACAGACCCATCAGGTCACTCCTTCGTCGTGCGTCGTGCGGTTCCCGCCGGCTCGTGAGACGCCGATGGCCCCGATGGTCTGGTGACCGTCGGGGCCATCGGGCCACGGCTGAGGGATCAGCGCTTGGAGTACTGAGGCGCCTTGCGGGCCTTCTTGAGACCCGCCTTCTTGCGCTCGACGACCCGCGCGTCACGCGTGAGGAAGCCGGCCTTCTTGAGCGCCGCGCGGTTCGAGTCGGCGTCGATCGCGTTCAGCGCACGGGCGATGCCGAGGCGCAGCGCGCCGGCCTGGCCCGAGACGCCGCCACCCGTGATGCGCGCGACGATGTCGAAGCGGCCCTCGACGTCGACGAGCTTGAGCGGGGAGTTGACGAGCTGCTGGTGCACCTTGTTCGGGAAGTAGTCCTCGAGGGTGCGGCCGTTGATCTTCCACTGCCCGGTGCCGGGCACGAGGCGCACGCGGGCGATGGCCTCCTTGCGGCGGCCGAGGGCCTGGCCGGGAGCGGTGATGCTCTGGCCGCGGCCCGTGGGCGCAGCGGTCTCGGAGGTGTAGCTGGTGGGCGTGTCGTCGCCCTCAAGGTCGATGTCGACCGTGGTCTCGGCCACTGGTGTGTCCTCGCGTCCTGTCTGGGTGGCTGGCTGCAGCAGGCTCAGGCCTGCTGAGCGACCTGGGTGATCTCGAAGGGCTTCGGCTGCTGGGCCGCGTGGGGGTGCTCCGCGCCGACGTACACCTTCAGCTTGCTCAGCTGAGCGCGCGAGAGGGAGTTCTTCGGGAGCATGCCGCGCACAGCCTTCTCGATCGCCCGCTCGGGGTGCTTGTCGAGGAGGTCGGCGTACGCGGTGGCACGCAGGCCACCCGGGTAACCGGAGTGGCGGTAGGCAAGCTTGGTCTCACGCTTGTTGCCCGTGAGGGCCACCTTGCCCGCGTTGATGACGACGACGAAGTCGCCACCGTCGACGTGCGGGGCGAAGGTCGCCTTGTGCTTGCCGCGCAGCAGCGTGGCCACGTGGGTGGCGAGGCGGCCCAGGACGACATCGGTCGCGTCGATGACGTACCAGTTCCGCTCGACGTCGCCGGGCTTCGGGGTGTACGTGCGCACGGTCTAAGCCTTCGTCTCGTGTTGCTGAATGTGTTCACGGCGTGGGACCACAGGGGGTCCCGCCGATGAGTGCTGTCGGTGGAGCATCCCTGGCCGGCGAGTGGGATCGCACCGGCACGACCGACCGTGCTGGACCCGGGCGGGAGCAGGTAGCGGCTGCTCTTCGCACATCCAGCGCAGGCGGGAGACGCACAACGACACACCAGAGTAGCCGCCGGTCGCTGGCAGGGTCAAAACGCGGGCGGCTGAACCCGGTGTGACGTCAGCGGTCACCCGCCGCGGACCGGACCGGGTGCAGCGCTCAGCGCGCGCGCTGCACCCGCCCCGCGTCCCACACCGGCTCCGGCGTCTCGACGACCTGGCCGTCCGCCCCGAACGACAGGAACCGGTCGAAGCCGCGCGCGAACCAGCGGTCGTGCGTGACGGCCAGGACCGTCCCCTCGAACGCCTCGAGCCCCGCCTCGAGCGCCTCCGCGGAGTGCAGGTCGAGGTTGTCGGTCGGCTCGTCGAGCAGCAGGAGGGTCGCTCCCCCGAGCTCGAGCAGCAGGATCTGGAACCGCGCCTGCTGGCCGCCCGAGAGCGTGTCGTACGCCTGCTCCGCGGCCGCGACGAGCTCGTAGCGGTCGAGCGCCTTGCTCGCGGGCTCCCGGCCGAGCCCGGGCCGGTGCCCGTCGCCGCGGTGCAGGATCTCCAGGAGGGTGCGTCCCGCGAGCTCGGGGTGCGTGTGGTTCTGCGCGAACCACCCCGGCCGCACGCGCGAGCCGAGGACCGCCCGGCCGGTGTGCGCGACCGGCGCGACGCTCACGTCTCCCGCGGGCTCGTGCTCGGGACCGGGGTCGGAGCCACCGGTCGCGAGCAGCCGCAGGAAGTGCGACTTGCCCGAGCCGTTCGACCCCAGCACCGCGACGCGCTCCCCGAACCACACCTCGAGGTCGAACGGCTTCATCAGGCCGGTGAGCTCGAGCCCGGTCGCGACGACCGCGCGCTTGGCCGTCCGGCCGCCCCGCAGCCGCACGCGCACGTTCTGCTCACGCGCCATGACCTGCGGCGGACCGGCCTCCTCGAACTTGCGCAGGCGCGTCTGCGCCGCCTGGTACCGCGAGGCGAGCCCGTCGTTGAACGCCGCCTTGTTCTTGAGCGTGAACACGAGGTCCTTGAGCTTCGCGTGCTCCTCCTCCCAGCGCCGCATGAGCTCCTCGAGCCGCGAGCGCCGGTCCTCGCGGGCCTGCGGGTACGTGCGGAACGAGCCGCCGTGCACCCAGATGCCCGAGCCCGCCGCGGTCGGCTCGAGGGTCGCGACCTGCGTGGCCGTCGTCGAGAGGAGCTCGCGGTCGTGGCTGACGAACAGGACCGTCTTGGGCGACGCCGCGAGCTGCTGCTCGAGCCAGCGCTTGGTCGGGACGTCGAGGTAGTTGTCGGGCTCGTCGAGCAGCAGGACCTCCTCGGGCCCACGCAGCAGCGCCTCGAGCACGAGCCGCTTCTGCTCGCCGCCGGACAGCGTGCGCACCTCACGGTGCTGCGCCCGGTCGAACGGGATCGACAGCACCGAGTCGGTGACCTGGTCCCAGCCGGCCTCCGCCTCGTAGCCGCCGACGTCCGCCCAGTCGACGAGCGCCGTCGCGTACCGCATCTGCGCGGGCTCGTCGTCGACCTCCATGATCCCGAGCTCCGCGGCGGCGAGCTCGGTCGCGGCGTCCCGGACCGCCGCCGGGGCGAGCGAGGCGAGCAGGTCGCGGATCGAGCGCTCGTCGTCGATCCGCCCGACCATCTGCCGCATCACGCCGAGCCCCCCGCTGCGCGCGACGGCCCCGCCGTGCGGCGCCTCGTCGCCGGCGACGATCCGCAGCAGCGTCGTCTTCCCCGCGCCGTTCGGGCCGACGAGCGCGACCTTGGCGCCGTCCGCGACGCGCAGGTCGACCTCGTCGAGCAGCGGGCGGCCGTCGGGCAGGAAGTAGCTCACGGAGCTGATGTCGAGGTGTCCCACCCCACCAGTGTCCCGGGCGGCGAGCAGTGCGGGCGACCTGTTTCCCGTCGCTCGCCCGCTCTCGACCTCCCGTGCGGCCGCGCGCTCCCCTCGCAGGTCACGCGCGGCGGTGCCATCGTGAGTGCCATGAGTGAAGACACCCCGGCCACCAGCACCGACCCGGCCCTCGGCTCCGAGGGCGACACGAACCAGCTGCCCGGCGAGGACACGCTCGCGGAGCCCGACGACGACACGATGCTCGAGGAGGGGTACTCCCCGCCCGACCACCCGCGCCCCAACCACTTCGGGGAGACCGCGTGGGAGCAGGCCCACGGCGAGACGCTCACGCAGCGGCTCGACGAGGAGGAGCCCGAGGTCTGGGAGGAGCAGCGGCCCGTCGACCCGAACGTCGCGCCCGACGGCGCGGGTCAGCTCGTCGAGGACGGCGACGCGGTCGCGGCGCACGGCACCGACGCGTTCGCCGTCGAGACCGGCTCGACCGCCGGGACCGTGAGCGCCGAGGAGGCCGCGATCCACGTCGTCGACGACGAGGAGATCGTCCTGGACCAGCTCGAGACCGCCGACGCGGGCGACGAGACGTTCGAGGACGAGGACCCCCGCGTCGCCACCGACGTCCTCGTCGACGACGTCTCGGCCGACGCGGGCGCGAGCACCGACCGCGACGTGGTGGGCGACCTCGGCCTCACCGAGGACCCGAGCAGCACCGACGCGCCCTACCTCGCACCCGACGACCGGGCCTGACCGGACGACGACGCGGCACCCCGCCGGTGGGTGCCGCGTCGTCGTGCTGCGCGCCCGCCGCGCTCGACCGACGGTCTGCCGTGCGCGGGGCGCACTCGACCGACCGTCTGCCGTGCCCGAGACGCGCTCGACCGACGGGTCGGCCGCGTCCGGGCTGCGTGCGACGAAGCGTCGACCGGCACGCCGGGGTGCGGTCCGAGGTCCGGAGCCGTCAGCCCTCGTCGGTGCAGCGCCCGCGGAGCGCGTCGACGTCGTCCGCCGCCCGTGTCGCCCGCGTCTGCTCGGCCCGCGCGGCGAGCTCCGCGTCCGGCGGGTAGGCGACCTCCTCGAGCGTGAGGCCGAGCGCGGCGACGACCGCGCTCCCCGGGTCGCGCCGCCGTCCCGCGAGCAGGTCGGCGGGCCACGTCACGTCCCGTCGCCCCTCCCCGACCGCGATGCTCGCCCCGACGAGCGCCCGGACCATGCTGTGGCAGAAGGCGTCGGCCTGGACGTGCGCGACGACGAGCCCCGCGTCGGCCCCAGTTCCGGGCCGCTCCCAGCGCAGCACCTCGAGCGTGCGGATCGTCGTGGCACCCGGCCGCGGGCGGCAGAACGAGGCGAAGTCGTGCCGCCCGAGCAGCAGGCGCGCCGCCGCGTCCATCGCGTCGACGTCGAGCCGCGCGCGGTGCCACAGCACGTGCGTGCGCCGCAGCGGGTCTCGCACCAGGGCGTCGTCGCACACCCGGTACACGTAGCGGCGCCGCAGCGCGGAGAAGCGGGCGTCGAAGCCCGGCGGGGCCACGCTCACCCGGTGCACGGCGACGTCCCGCGGCACGACGCCCGCGAGGCGCGTCGCGAGCGCCTCCGCCGGGGTCCGCGTCGTGCGCCCGACCACGCGCTCCCACACCTCCGGGGTGACGTCGACGTGCGCCACCTGACCGCGTGCGTGCACTCCCGCGTCGGTGCGGCCGGCGACCGCGACACGCAGGCCCTCGGTCCGCAGCACCCGCCCGAGCGCCTCCTCGAGCACCCCCTGGACGGTGCGCAGCCCGGGCTGACGCGCCCAGCCCGCGAACTCGGTCCCGTCGTAGGCGAGGTCGAGACGGACACGCACGCTGCTCACGCCGGACACCGTAACGCCCCGAGGCCGAGGTCCTGGGCCGTGCGCGGGGACCGTGGTCCCTCGGTGGCGACGTCCGGGCCACGGCCGCCGCGACTGCGACCCGTCGAGCGCCCGCACGGGTGGCGGTCGACGGCGTGGGCTGCCCCCCAGGGTCGGTCCCGTCGACCGCCCGCCCGGGTGACGGTCGACGCCGTGCGCTACCGCTGGGTACCGGGCCCGTCGCCCGCCCGGGCCGACGGCCGGTAGACCAGCCGGACGGCTCCGGTCGGGTACGTGCGGGTGTCGACCAGGTCGAAGGTCAGCAGGTCCGACGGCTCGTCGAACAGGCGCCTCCCCCGACCCGCCACCACGGGCGTCACGTTGAGCAGCAGCTCGTCCAGGAGACCGTCGCGCAGCAGGTCGCGGGCGAGGGTCCCGCACCCGTAGCCGAGGAGGTCGTGCTGCTCCCGCAGGGCCGCGACGTCGGCGTAGCGGACTGCCGTCGAGCTCTCCCAGGCGTCGACGTCGGTGAGGGTGGACGTCACCACGTACTTCGGCATCGAGTTGAGGCGTGCGGCCATCGGGCTCGACTGCCCCGGCCACACCGTGGCGAGCTGCTCCCACGTCAGCCGCCCCAGCAGGAGCGCGTCAGCGGCCAGGGCGAGGTCCAGCGTCGCCTGCCTCCCCTCGTCGCTCATGTAGGGCAGCTGCGCCTCGGGAGGCGACTCGATGACGCCGTCGAGGGTGACGAGGGTCTGCACGGTGATGCGGCTCATGCTCGTCAGACGGTGCGCGGACCGGATTCTCATCGGTGCGCCGTCGGCACCTGTGCTCTCGGCGCGAGTGCCGACTCCGGTTCGTGCCCGGCGCACCGCCCCGTGGCCCTCCACCGTCGCCGCCCGCCGCGTTAACGTGGACGGATGCCTGCACCCGTCGCCCCCGGCGGCCGCGCGTCGTTCACCCTCGCGGTCGACTGCGGCGGCGGCGGGATCAAGGCCTCCGTGCTCGACGCCGCCGGGACGCTGCACGCGCCCGCCGTGCGCGTCCCGACCCCCTACCCCCTGCCCCCCGAGCGGCTCGTCGAGACGATCGCCTCGATCGCCGCGGGCCTGCCGCGCGCCGAGCGCGCGACCGTCGGGATGCCCGGCATGGTGCGGCACGGCGTCGTCGTCGCGACCCCCCACTACGTGACCCGCTCGGGCCCGCACACGCGCGTCGACCCGGCGCTCGTGGCCCTCTGGTCCGGGTGCGACATCAGTGCCCTGCTCGAGGACCGGCTCGGCATGCCGACGCTCGTCCTCAACGACGCCGAGGTGCACGGCGCGGGCGTCGTGTCCGGGACCGGCGTCGAGCTCGTGCTGACGCTCGGCACCGGCCTCGGCTCCGCGCTGTTCGACGGCGGCGTGCTCGCGCCGCACCTCGAGCTCTCGCACGCACCCGTGCGCCGCGACACGACCTACGACTCGTACATCGGCCAGATCGAGCGCGCGCGGCTCGGCAACGGGCTCTGGTCGCGGCGCGTGCGCCGGGTCGTCGACGGGCTGCGGCCCGTGTTCCTGTGGGACCGGCTCTACCTCGGCGGCGGGAACGCGCGCCAGATCACCCCGCAGGTGCTCGCCCGGCTCGGGGACGACGTCGTCGTCGTGCCGAACCAGGCCGGCATCGTCGGCGGCGTGCGGGCGTGGGACCTGCGCCGCCCGGACTGACGGGCGCGGCGCCCGACGACCTCCGGCGAATGCTGCCGTCGCGCGTCGTGCGTCGTGCCCACCGCGAGCCGGGGGCAACCCCGCGCCCCACGCGCTGGGCCCTCTCGCTTTCTGCGCCCCTGTGCGTCGAGCGACCCTCGCGTCTCGCGTCCCGCGCCTCAAGCCCTGCGCCCCTGGGCGCCCGCAGCCCTGGCCGTCTCGCATCTCGCGCCGTGGGTCCTGCGCCCAGGGCGCCCCGCAACGTCTCGCGTCTCGCGTCTCGCGTCTCGCGTCGCGCGCCCCGGGTCCTGCGCCCCTGGGCGTCCCGTGTCGCTCAGCCAGCCGTGGCCTTCGGCGTCTCGCGCACGGGCGCGCGTCGACCGCGAGCCGATCCGACCCCGGGCCCGATCTCGAGCTCGTCGAGCGCCTCGAGGACGGTGCGCGTGAAGCGTTCGGGGGCGACGAGGCTCACGAGGTGCGTCGCGCGCGGCACCACGACGAGCCGCCCGTCCCGGCAGGCCGCCAGGAAGCGTCGCTCCTCGCCGCGGAAGTGGTCGTAGCGCCCGTTGACGAGCCACACCGGGACGTCGATCCGGGCGAGGTCGTCGAGCGGCGTGCACGCGGACACCTCGCGCAGCACGTCCTCGACGACGTGCAGGGCGAACCCGCCCGCGCCTGCGTCCTCGGCGGCCGACGGCGGCAGCGCGCGCTCGACGAGGAGCTGGTTGAGCGCCGCGCCGTGGTCGGGCAGCCGGACGATCCCGCGCGCCGCGAGCGACCACCCGGCGACGAGCGGGCGCGCCGGCCGGGTCGAGCACGCCGCCGCGACGAGCCCCGCGACCTGCCCGGGGTGCGTTGCGGCGTGCGCCATCCCGATGTACCCGCCGAGCGACAGCCCGACGACGAGCGCTCGGCCGCCGACCTCGTCGACCGACTCCGCGACCGTCTCGATCGCGCCGGTGCGCGTGAAGCGCTCGTCGAGGCGCGTGCCGTGCCCGGGGAGATCGGGCGCGACGACGCGACGGCCCGACGCCTCCAGCGCCTGCACCTGCGCGCGCCACATGGTCGACGACGTCCGCAGCCCGTGCAGCAGCACGACGGGGAGCGTGCCGGGCTTCGCGCGCACCCCGGTGGCCGGCGGGCTGCCGGTCCGGGCGCCGGGCTCAGCGCCAGGACCGCCACGGGCGTCGCGGGATGCGTCGGTCGTCATCCTCGGAGTCTCGCACCGGCCTTGCGGCGTCCGCACGTGGGTTGGGCCCCGACCCGGCGCGACGCCGACCCGGCCACGATGTCGGCCTGCGCCCGACGACGAGCCGCCGCCACGAGTCGACCGGACACGACGAAGGCCCGGACCGGGTCTCCCCGGTCCGGGCCTCGCGTCGGTGGTGCTCAGGCCTTGTCGGCGCTGTCCTCGGCCGGAGCCTCGGTGGACTCGGCGGCCGGGGCCTCCGTGGTCTCGTCAACAGCGGTCTCGTCGGCAGCCGGCTCCTCGGCGGCGGGCGCGGCGGCGGCCTCCGTCGTCGCAGCCTTCTTCGGGGCGGACTTGGCAGCCGTCTTCTCGGCCTCGCGCACGACCGCCTGCTTCGGCGAGAGCGGCTCGAGGACGAGCTCGATCACGGCCATCGGCGCGTTGTCGCCCTTGCGGGGGCCGATCTTCGTGATGCGCGTGTAGCCACCCTGACGCTCGGCCACGGCCGGGGCGATCTCGGTGAACAGCGTGTGGACGACCGACTTGTCCTTGACGACCGTCAGGACGCGGCGGCGGGCCGCGAGGTCGCCGCGCTTGGCGAACGTGACGAGCCGCTCGGCGAGGGGACGCAGGCGCTTGGCCTTCGTCTCCGTCGTCGTGATGCGCTTGTGCTCGAACAGCGCCGTGGCCAGGTTGGCCAGGATGAGCCGCTCGTGCGCCGGGCCGCCACCGAGACGAGGACCCTTGGTGGGCGTAGGCATGGTCTTTACTCCTTGAGGTCAGTGAAGGGCTGTGCGCGGGCCGGACGGGCCGCACGCCTCCCGGGGGGCGTCAGTACTGCTCGTCCTCGGTGAAGTCGCCCTCGTCGCCGTCGTAGTAGCCGGCGGCGGCGGTCGGGTCGAAGTCGAGCGGGCTGTCCTTGAGGGACAGTCCGAGCTCGGCCAGCTTCTCCTTGACCTCGGTGATGGACTTCGCGCCGAAGTTGCGGATGTCCAGGAGGTCGGCCTCGCTGCGCGCCACGAGCTCACCCACGGAGTGGATGCCCTCGCGCTTGAGGCAGTTGTACGACCGGATCGTGAGCTGCAGGTCCTCGATCGGGAGCGCGAGGTCGGCGGCGAGCGCGGCGTCCGTCGGGGACGGGCCGATCTCGATGCCCTCGGCCTCGACGTTCAGCTCGCGGGCGAGACCGAACAGCTCGACCAGCGTCTTCCCCGCGGAGGCGAGGGCGTCGCGCGGCGTGATCGCGGCCTTCGTCTCGACGTCGACGATGAGCTTGTCGAAGTCCGTGCGCTGCTCGACACGCGTCGCCTCGACCTTGTAGGTCACCTTGAGGACCGGCGAGTAGATCGAGTCGACCGGCACGCGGCCGATCTCGGCGTCGTACGACTTGTTCTGGTTCGCCGAGACGTACCCGCGACCGCGCTCGACCGTGAGCTCGATCTCGAGCTTGCCCTTCTCGTTGAGCGTCGCGAGGTGCAGGTCCGGGTTGTGGACCTCGACCCCGGCCGGCGGCACGATGTCCGCGGCCGTGACGACGCCGGCGCCCTGCTTGCGCAGGTACATCACGACAGGCTCGTCGTTCTCCGAGGAGACGACGAGGTTCTTGATGTTGAGGATGATCTCGGTGACGTCCTCCTTGACCCCGGGCACGGTCGTGAACTCGTGCAGCACGCCGTCGATCCGGATGGACGTGACGGCGGCACCGGGGATCGAGGAGAGCAGGGTGCGGCGGAGCGAGTTGCCGAGCGTGTAGCCGAAGCCCGGCTCGAGCGGCTCGATGGAGAACCGCGACCGGTTCTCCGAGATGACCTCTTCGGTCAGGGTGGGGCGCTGTGCGATGAGCACTTCTGGTTTCCTCTCAGCGCGCGTCCGCCATATGACGCTGCGCAGCTACTGCTGGCCGACCCGGTCTCGGTCCACCCGGTCGGTGAGTCGTGCACGGCTGAGCCGGGTCGCTGCGAGAGCTCCCGCGGCGACCCGGCCCACCGGTGGATCAGACGCGGCGACGCTTCGGGGGACGGCACCCGTTGTGCGCCTGGGGCGTCACGTCCTGGATCGAGCCGACCTCGAGGCCGGTGGCCTGCAGCGAGCGGATCGCGGTCTCACGGCCGGAGCCGGGACCCTTGACGAAGACGTCGACCTTCTTCATGCCGTGCTCCTGCGCACGACGCGCGGCGGCCTCGGCAGCGAGCTGCGCGGCGAACGGCGTCGACTTGCGCGAGCCCTTGAAGCCGACCTGGCCGGAGGAGGCCCAGGCGATGACGGCGCCCGACGGGTCGGTGATCGAGACGATGGTGTTGTTGAACGTGCTCTTGATGTGCGCCTGGCCGTGGGAGACGTTCTTCTTCTCCTTGCGGCGCGGCTTGCGCACGGCGGTACGGGACTTGGGAGGCATGTGGGTTCTCTTCCGGGTCTGCGGGGGTCGTGAGGTCGGGTGTCCGACGCGCGGGCCGCGGCGCTGTGCGCGCCGCCTGCCCGTCGCGAGCTACTTCCGGCCGGCCTTCTTCTTGCCGGCGACGGTGCGCTTCGGACCCTTGCGGGTGCGCGCGTTGGTCTTGGTGCGCTGACCGCGCACCGGAAGGCCACGACGGTGGCGGAGGCCCTCGTAGGACCCGATCTCGACCTTGCGGCGGATGTCCGCGGCGACCTCACGGCGAAGGTCACCCTCGAGCTTGTAGTTGCCCTCGAGGTAGTCGCGCAGCGCGACGAGCTCGGTGTCACCGAGGTCCTTCACGCGGACGTCCGGGGAGATGCCGGTCGCGGCCAGCGTCTGCTGGGCGCGGGTCCGGCCGACGCCGAAGATGTAGGTGAGCGCGATCTCGAGCCGCTTCTCGCGGGGGAGGTCGACGCCGACAAGACGTGCCATGTGCCTGGTGGCTCCTGTACTGCATCGGAGGTCTTCCGCACGGCCCTCCCGCGTTCTGCGGGCCCCGGCCTCCGACCGAGGGTTCGCCGGCGCCGTCCCGCGGACCCGGAGGTCCGTGGTGCTGCGCCGGAGTGGCTGTGCGCTTGCTGGCCCTTCCCGGGAGAACCGGGGGCGGGGGCCGGGTGGTGCTGCTCGGGCCTGCCGAGCGTCAGGGCGTCAGCCCTGGCGCTGCTTGTGGCGCAGGTTCTCGCAGATCACCTGGACGCGACCGTGCCGGCGGATGACCTTGCACTTGTCGCAGATCTTCTTGACGCTGGGCTTGACCTTCATTGCGTGTTCCTCCGCCGCCGTGGCGCCCGGTTGCCCGGACCGACGGCGTGATCGAGTGGCGGTTACTTGTAGCGGTAGACGATCCGGCCGCGGGACAGGTCGTACGGGCTCAGCTCAACGACCACGCGGTCCTCGGGGAGGATCCGGATGTAGTGCTGACGCATCTTCCCCGAGATGTGGGCGAGCACCTTGTGGCCGTTGGCCAGCTCCACGCGAAACATCGCGTTCGGCAGGGCCTCGACAACGCTGCCCTCGATCTCGATGACACCGTCCTTCTTTGCCATATCCTCCGCTAACTCTCTGATGGATGAGACGCACCACGTCGGCCCGCGCCCTCTGCGCTGCCCCGGCCGTGGCCCGGACAGCGAGAACCGCTCACACGCTCCGTGGTCGGGAGTGCACCGACGCGCCGGGCCCCTGAACGCTGGACCCAAGAGCCCTCGGAACGTTCCGTGGGGGTCGAAGACTCCCACGGACACGAGACCGCCGCTCTGCATGCCGGTCGAACGCCCGAAGGGGCGCACACACCCAACGGACAATCTTACGGCATCGGCGCCGCAGAAGAAACCACGACCAGGTGGCTCCGGCACGCCCCCCACGTGACGTCCGGCACGGGTGCACGACGAACGGGCGGCCCGGGGAGAACCCCGGACCGCCCGTCGCTCGAGGTGCGGGTCAGCCCTGCTGGCGGGCCCGGCGCTGGCGTGCGACGACCAGCCCGGCGCCACCGGCGACGAGCACACCCGCGACCGCGAGCATCGGACCGACGGACGAACCCGTCGCAGCCAGGACCCGGCCGCTCGGCGGGGCCGCGGCGAGGACCTCGGACGTGTACGTCGGGCTCGGGCTCGGGGTGGGCGCTCCCGACAGCACCTGGCTCGCGCCCGGGACGATCGGCGACGCCGAGGGGGTCGGCGTCGGGGTGGCCGACGGCGTCGGTGCGGCCGAGACCTCGCCGGAGGGCGTCTGGGACGGACTCGGCGTCGGCGTCGGGTCCTCCGTCGGCTCGGGCGCCGGCGTGGTGACCGGCGGCACGACCGGCGGGGTCGAGGGGACGGGCGACGGCGTCACGACCGGGGTCGCGCTCGGGCTCGGTGCGACGTCGTCGCACTCCGGGACCGAGCCGATCCCGCTCTCGAGGTTCCAGTGCGCGGCCTCATAGAGCTTGCCCGGCTGGTAGCCACCCTTGTTCTTGTCCCACCAGCCGATGTAGCTCTTGGGGTACCACGGCTGCTTGTCCGGGTCCGTGAACACGGCCGTCGTCCCGAAGGCCTTGTCCTGCTGGATGCCCCAGCCCGGGCCGCAGACGGGCACGGGGACGGCGGCCTGGATCTCCTCGAGCGTCAGGTCCCGGCGGTACTCCTTGCCGTCCCACGCCGCGACGAGGAACTGCTCGGTCGAGTTCTCCCAGGCCGCGTCCTTCGCCGGGTCGATCTTCTTGTAGACGTACGCGGCGACGGAGTACGGCTTGCCGTACGGCCGGTCGGTCGCGGACGCCGGCGCGGCAGCCGCGAACGTCGAGGCGGCGATCACCCCGGAGACCAGCGTGAGGGCCAGCGCCCGTCGCCTCGGGGTGGCACCGCGGTCGTGGGCGGAGGGACGCAGGCCGTGCAGCATGGGCAAACCAATCGGTCCGGGGGCAGGCGGCAGGGAGGCGACTACCCGAGGGAGGATCGCACCGTCGCCGTCCGCCACCGCGCGGGGACACAGGGGCCGCAGCAGTGGGGTCACGGGACGGTCGATCCCGTACATAGGGGACGGTAGTCGACGAACCGGACACCTGTCCGGGATTTGCACCGATTGTCGCGAGATCCGCCCCGGACGGCCCAGCGGCGTCCGCACGCCCGCAGGCGCCAGCCCGCACGCGGGTGACCTGACGGCACGCGCCGATGAGCCGAGCGGGCGACGGGAGCGTCCGGAGCCCACGCGCCGATGAGCCCGGCGGGCGACAGGAACGTCCGGAGCCCACGCGCCGAGGAGCCGAGCGGGCGACAGGCGCGTCCGGAGCCGGACTGCCTCGGGCCGGCGTCGCCGCTCAGTCGAGCGCGACGACCTCGACGCCGAGCGCGCCCAGCGGGCCCGCTCCCCCGTCGCGCGCGGTCAGCACCACGATGCCGTCCTCGAGCACCGCGACGGAGTGCTCCCAGTGCGCCGCACGCGAGCCGTCGACCGTGACCGCGGTCCAGTCGTCCTCGAGCGTGCGGGTGGCCTGGTCGCCCCGCGTGATCATGGGCTCGATCGCGACGCACAGTCCGGGGCGCACGCGGGCGCCGCGATCCCGGCTGCGGTAGTTGAGCACCTCGGGGGGCTGGTGCATCGCGGTGCCGATCCCGTGGCCGACGAACTCCTGCACGACGCCGTAGACCGGCCCGCCGTCCGCGGCAGCGGCCTCGACGACGTCCTCGACGGCCTCGCCCACCGCGGCCAGCCTCGTCGCCGACGCCAGCGCGGCGATGCCGGCCCACATCGCGCGCTCCGTGACCGCGCTCAGCGCCTCGTCGGCCGGGTCCGCCCCGGGGAGCACCACCGTGATCGCCGAGTCGCCGTGCCAGCCGTCGACGACGGCGCCGCAGTCGATCGAGACCACGTCCCCCGGACCGAGCACGCGCGGCCCCGGGATGCCGTGCACGACCTCGTCGTTCACCGACACGCACAGCGTCGCCGGGTAGCCCTCGTAGCCGAGGAACGACGGGGTCGCTCCCGCACGGCGGATCACGTCCGCGGCGATCGCGTCGAGGTCCGCCGTCGTCATGCCCGCGCGGACCTGCTCCCGCACGGCGTCGAGCGCGTCCGCGACGATCAGCCCGGCGCGCCGCATGACCTGCACCTGTGCGCGAGTCTTGTACTCGATCCGCTCGCGGCCGAACACCGGGCTCTCCTCTGCCGGCCCGGCGTCAGCCGAGCGCGGGCGTCAGCGCGTCCGTCAGACGGGCCGTGATCTCGTCGATCTCGCCGATCCCGTCGACGCGGACCAGCAGCCCGCGCTCGCCGTAGGCGGTGGTGAGCGGGGCGGTCTGCTCGGCGTAGATGTCGAGGCGGCGCGCGATGGCCTCCTCGGTGTCGTCCTCGCGGCCCTCGACCTCCGCGCGGTTGCGCAGCCGGGCGAGGAGCTCGTCCCGCTCGGCGGTCAGCTCGACCACCGCGTCCAGCCGGCTGCCGAGCCCGGCGAGGATCTCGTCGAGCTCGGTCACCTGGGCCGCGTTGCGCGGGTACCCGTCGAGGATGAAGCCCTCGGAAGCGTCCGGCTGCGCGAGCCGGTCGCGCACCATGTCGTTGGTCACGGAGTCGGGGACGAGCTCGCCCTTGGCGGTGTACTCCTGCACGAGGCGCCCGAGCTCGGTGCCGTCCTTGATGTTCGCGCGGAAGATGTCACCGGTGGAGATCGCCGGGACGCCGAGACGGTCGGCGAGCCGCGCCGCCTGCGTCCCCTTGCCCGCACCCTGCGGTCCCATGATCACGAGCCGTGCTGTCAACGCAGGAACCCTTCGTAGTGCCGCTGCTGGAGCTGCGACTCGATCTGCTTGACCGTCTCGAGGCCGACGCCGACGACGATGAGGATCGAGGCTCCACCGAACGGGATGTTGGTCCCGACGCCGAGCACGATGAATGCGATCGTCGGGATGAGCGCGACCAGCGCGAGGTACACCGACCCCGGCGCCGTGATGCGCGTGATGACGTAGTCGAGGTACTCGGCCGTCGGGCGCCCGGCCCGGATGCCGGGGATGAACCCGCCGTACTTCTTCATGTTGTCCGCGACCTCGTCCGGGTTGAACGTGATCGCCGTGTAGAAGTAGCAGAAGAAGATGATCAGGACGACGTAGATCGCGAGGTGCAGCGGTGCGCCCGGGTCGGCGACGTTGTTGCTCACCCACACGACCCACTCCTGCGTCACGTCACCGAACTGGGCGATGAGGCCCGGGACGGCGAGCAGCGACGACGCGAAGATGACCGGGATGATGCCCGCGATGTTGATCTTGATCGGGATGTAGGTGCTGGACCCGCCGTACATGCGCCGGCCGACCATGCGCTTGGCGTACTGCACCGGGATCCGGCGCTGCGACTGCTCGACGAAGACGACCAGCGCGATGACCAGGACGACGATCGCCAGCACGATGAGGAACTTGCCGAAGCCACCGTCGCCACCCGCGATCGACCACATGGCCGACGGGAACGTCGCCGCGATCGACGTGAAGATGAGCAGCGACATGCCGTTGCCGATGCCGCGCTCGGAGATGAGCTCGCCGAGCCACATGATCAGGCCGGTGCCCGCCGTCATGGTCAGGACCATGAGGATGATCGTGACCGGCGTGTCGTCCGGGATGACGTCGACCGTGCAGTTCGGGAACAGCTGGCCGGTGCGCGCGATCGTGATGACCGTCGTCGACTGCAGGATCGCGAGACCGATCGTCAGGTACCGCGTGTACTGCGTGAGCTTCGCGGTGCCCGACTGGCCCTCCTGGTGCAGCGCCTCGAAGCGCGGGATGACCACGCGCAGCAGCTGCACGATGATGCTCGCCGTGATGTACGGCATGATCCCGAGCGCGAAGACCGAGAGCTGGAGCAGCGCCCCACCGCTGAACAGGTTGACCAGGCCGAGCAGGTCGTTGTCCTGGGTCTGCGCGATGCAGGCGTTCACGTTGGTGTAGGAGACCCCGGGGGTGGGCAGGAACGAGCCCACCCGGAACACCACCATGATGCCGATCGTGAAGAGCAGCTTGCGCCGCAGGTCGGGCGTCCTGAACGCCCGCACGAATGCGCTGAGCACCTGTCCTCCTGCTCCGCCGTGGCGGTGTGTCGTACGGCCGGGCCGATCCGGTCGTCTCCGATGGGTCTCAGGCGGCGTGCCGTTCTGTCGGCGCGACGCTGAGCAACCCCGGGCACCTTAACGGACATCCGCCAAGATGCGAGAACGGGGCCGGCAGGAGCAGTGCCCTGCCGACCCCGTCCTGCGATCAGTCCTGCGCGACGCTCCCGCCGGCGGCCAGGATCTTGTCCTTGGCCGACGACGAGTAGGCGTCCACGGCGACCGACAGCTTCACCGTCAGCTCGCCGGTGCCGAGCACCTTCACCGGGGCGCCCTTGCGGACGGCTCCCTTGGCGACGAGGTCCTCGACCGTGACGTCGCCACCACTCGGGTACAGCGCCGAGAGCTTGTCCAGGTTCACGACCTGGTACTCGACGCGGAACGGGTTCCGGAAGCCGCGGAGCTTGGGCAGCCGCATGTGCAGCGGCATCTGCCCGCCCTCGAAGCGGTCCGGCACCTGGTAGCGGGCCTTCGTGCCCTTGGTACCACGACCGGCCGTCTTGCCCTTGGACGCCTCGCCACGACCCACGCGGGTCTTGGCGGTCTTGGCGCCCGGCGCCGGACGCAGGTGGTGCACGCGCAGCGTGCCGCCCGCGCCCTGCTCCTCGGCGACGACCTTCGACGCAGCCGGCTTCGCCGCAGCCTTCGTGGTCGCGACCTTGGGCGCCTTCGCGGCGGACTCCGTGGTCGCGGCCGTCTCGGCCGGAGCCTTCTTGGCCGCCGCCTTCTTGGCCGGGGCCTTCTTCGCCGGGGTGGTCACCTCGGCGTCGTCCGTGGCCTTCTTGTCGTCAGCCATCACTCGACCTCCTCGACAGCGACGAGGTGCGTCACCGTGGAGACCATGCCGCGGATCTCAGGACGGTCCTCCTTGACGACGACGTCGCCGATCCGCTTGAGGCCCAGGGTGCGCAGCGTGTCGCGCTGGTTCTGCCGTCCGCCGATAGCGGACTTGGTCTGGGTCACCTTGAGACGGGCCATCACGCACCCACCTTCGCAGCGATGCCCGCCGCCTGCGCCCGCAGCAGCGGGGCCGGGGCGACGTGCTCGAGCGGCAGGCCACGGCGAGCCGCCACGGCCTCGGGCTGCTCGAGGCCGCGGAGGGCCGCGACCGTCGCGTGCACGATGTTGATCGCGTTCGACGAGCCGAGCGACTTGCTCAGGACGTCGTGGATGCCGGCGCACTCGAGCACGGCGCGGACCGGACCACCGGCGATCACACCGGTACCCGGCGACGCCGGACGCAGGAAGACGACACCGGCTGCGGCCTCACCCTGGATGGGGTGCGGGATCGTGCCCTGGATGCGCGGGACCTTGAAGAAGTTCTTCTTGGCCTCCTCGACGCCCTTCGCGATCGCGGCGGGCACCTCCTTGGCCTTCCCGTAGCCGACGCCGACCGTGCCGTCACCGTCGCCCACCACGACGAGCGCGGTGAAGCTGAACCGGCGGCCACCCTTGACGACCTTGGCCACACGGTTGATCGTCACGACGCGCTCGACGAAGGCGCTCTTCTCTGCGGCGTCGCCACGACGCCCGCCGCCGTCACGACGACCGCCGTCACGACGGTCGCCGCCGCCGGCGCCACCCTGGGGCGCGCCGCCGGTGTTGCTGCGCTGAGGAGCAGCCATCAGTGAGTCCTCTTCTTCGATGCGGAGTCGGTGGTCGTCGTCACAGGGCCAGACCGCCTTCGCGGGCCCCGTCGGCGACTGCTGCCACACGACCGTGGTACTTGTTGCCGCCGCGGTCGAACACCACCGCGTCGATGCCGGCGGCCTTCGCGCGCTCGGCGACGAGCTCGCCGACCTTGCGCGCCTTGGCCGTCTTGTCGTCGCCCAGTGCCCGCAGGTCCGACTCGAGGGTCGATGCCGACGCGAGGGTGCGACCGACGCTGTCGTCGACGACCTGCGCCGTGATGTGCCGGGCGGACCGGGTCACGACGAGACGCGGACGGGCGGTCGAACCACTGATCTTCTTGCGGAGCCGCAGGTGACGGCGCGTACGCGCGATCGCCTTGCCCTTGCCCCTGATCCCGATGGCCATGGCTTACTTACCAGCCTTTCCGACCTTGCGGCGGACGTTCTCGCCGGCGTAGCGCACGCCCTTGCCCTTGTACGGCTCGGGCTTGCGGATCTTGCGGATGTTCGCGGCGACCTCGCCGACCTGCTGCTTGTCGATGCCGACGACCGAGAACTTCGTCGGGGACTCGACCGCGAAGGTGATGCCCTCCGGCGGCGTGACGGCGACCGGGTGGCTGAAGCCGAGCGCGAACTCGAGCCCGCCGTCCTTGGCCGCGACGCGGTAACCGGTGCCCACGATCTCGAGCTTCTTCTCGTACCCGGTGGTCACACCGGTCACGAGGTTGGCGAGCAGCGTGCGGGTCAGGCCGTGCAGCGAGCGCGAGTTCCGCTCGTCGTTGGGCCGCGTGACCACGAGCGCACCCGCGTCGTCACGTGCGACCTCGATGGGGGACGCGATCGTGTGCGCCAGGGTGCCCTTGGGGCCCGTGACCGTCACGACTGCGCCGTCGATGGTGACCTCGACGCCGGAGGGGACCGGGACGGGGACTCTGCCGATACGAGACATGGCTAGCTCCTTTCCGTCTCGGACTTACCAGACGTAGGCGAGGACTTCCCCACCCACGCCCTTCTTGGCGGCCTGCTTGTCGGTGAGGAGACCGGAGGACGTGGACAGGATCGCCACGCCGAGGCCGCCGAGCACCTTGGGCAGGTTGGTCGACTTGGCGTACACGCGCAGGCCCGGCTTGGACACGCGCTTGATGCCGGCGAGCGAGCGCTCGCGGTTCGGGCCGTACTTGAGCTCGATCACGAGGTACTTGCCCACGGGCGCGTCCTCGACCTTCCAGCCGGCGATGTAGCCCTCGGCCTGAAGGATCTCCGCGATGTGCGACTTCAGCTTCGAGAACGGCATCGAGACCGAGTCGTGGTGCGCGGAGTTCGCGTTGCGCAGACGCGTCAGGAAGTCTGCGATCGGGTCGGTCATCGTCATGGGGCGTCAGCCCTTCCTCGCCGGGGTATCTGCACGGTGGTGGGGGGGGGGGGGGAACCAAAAGGAAAAGAAACACCTAATCAGAGGGTTTCCCAAAAACCGTGTTGGGGCCGCATAAACCCCATCGGTGGTGCATCCCCACCAC